>JBJOQO010000001.1:0-179220 GCA_046049865.1 Pseudomonadota bacterium
TTGGGCTATTGGCAAGAAAAGCAACGCCGTAGACTGCCCGAGTCCGTGCTGCCACTACGTCTCAGGCTCGGGCACGTTCGAGCTGCAGGTGATGACGACCGACCTCGACGCTTTCTCCCACCTGTCACTGGACGTGCTGATGAACCTGCCCCATGTGAAAGACCTGCACACCAGTTTTTCGTTGGGTGAGGTCAAAGGCGAAAGTGCTTTGCCACTGCAGCACCTGGATGGGAAGTGACAAGCCACTGGTGGGCGGACCCATCCGGGCCAAAAGCAGTCCTGGGCAAGCGCAAGCCTGAATCCAGCGCGCATTCGCTCGGCGCGCTTCAGTGCGGGATCGAACGGACGTGATGTCGATCAGCGTCCAGACTGATCGAGATCAAGCTGGCTGGCGTCAGAAGGCGCACAGTCAAGGCCGGAGGTTCAGTCTATGAGTAGAAAAGTTCTGGGTACGGGCGGCAGCACAGTTGGCATCATCGAACCCACCGCCCGCGACGGCGGCATGGGGTTCATTGCCAAGGCCACGCGGCATCTGTTCTTCACTGGCAAAGGCGGCGTGGGCAAGACCTCGCTGTCGACCGCTGCGGCGCTGATGCTGGCCGATGCCGGCAGGAAGGTGCTGCTGGTGAGCACCGATGCCGCGTCGAATCTCGACGAGATGCTGGGCATCGTATTGCGCAATACGCCGGTACCGGTGCCCGGTGCGCCTGGCCTGTCGGTGCTCAACATCGACCCCGACCAGGCGGCCGAGTCGTACCGCCTGCGCGTGTTGGCACAGATGGGGTCGGGTGCGAGTGCGCAGGAGCTGTCCACGGTGCGCGAGCAACTGTCGGGCGCGTGCACGACCGAGATCGCCTCCTTCGACGAGTTCGCCGCGTTGCTTGCCGATGGTGCCAAGCCCTGGGACCACATCGTGTTCGACACGGCGCCGACCGGGCACACCCTGCGGCTGCTCAGCCTGCCCAAGGCCTGGGTGGGTTTTCTGAGCGGCAACGACCGGGGGGCCTCCTGCCTCGGGCCGCACTCGGGCCTGCAGATGCAAGAAGAGCGGTTCAAGGCCGCGCTCGACGCCTTGGCCGACCCGGCCAGGACCACCGTGGTGCTCGTCACCCGGCCCGAACGCGGGGCCATCGCCGAAGCGGCGCGCACCTCGGTGGAGTTGCGAGCGCTGGGACTGAGCAACCAGCGACTGGCCATCAATGGTGTCTTCCACGCCAGCGACCGCAGCGACGCCGTGGCCTGCGCCATTGAGGATCTGGGACAGCAGGCCTTAGCCGCCCTGCCCGCATCGCTGCGCGAACTGCCGCAGGACCGGGTGCCGCTGCGCGCCTTTGATACCGTCGGCCTGCCGGCCCTGCGCGCTCTGCTGGTTCCAGATGCCGCACCACCGGCCCCGCGCACCGATCAGCAGTTGACACAAAACCACCCGCTCCCTGGCCTGGCCGCGCTGGCCGACGAGCTGGCCGCTGCTGGCCACGGCCTGATCATGGTGATGGGCAAAGGGGGTGTCGGCAAAACCACCATCGCCGCCGCCCTGGCGATCGGGCTCGTGCAGCGGGGCCAGACCGTGCACCTGAGCACCACCGACCCCGCAGCCCACCTGGCCGGTACGCTGGTCGGCGACCTGCCGGGCTTGAAGGTGAGCCGCATCGACCCGAAGGTCGAGACGCAGCGTTACATCGACAAAATCATGGCCGCGAAGTCGCCCCTGCTTGATGCGCAGGAGCAGGCGCTGCTGCTGGAAGACCTGCAGTCGCCGTGCACTGAAGAGGTGGCGGTGTTCCACGCCTTCTCGCGCATCGTCAGCGAAGGCCGCAGTGCCTTCGTGGTGCTGGACACCGCGCCGACCGGGCACTCCATGCTGCTGACGGACGCGACCGGTGCCTACCACCGGCAAATGACGCGCGAGTTCGAAGGTCGTGGCCCCGCGCACGTCGTCACACCGCTGATGCGGCTGCAGGACGGTGCGTATACGAAGATCATCCTGGTGACACTGCCCGAAGTCACGCCGGTGTCGCAGGCGGCCGCATTGCAGGACGACCTGCGGCGCGCCCGCATCGAACCCTATGCCTGGGTGCTCAACAAGAGCGTGCTGGCGGCCGGCACCCACGATCCTTTGCTGCAGGCCCGGCTCGCTGGTGAACGCCGGCAGATCGAGCGCATGTCGGCAGGGCTGGCCCAACGGCTCTACGCACTGCCCTGGCTGGCCGTGCCTCCGATCGGCATGGGTGAGCTGTCGAAGCTGGTCAGCCAGCCGGAAATTCCCGCCGTGGCCGACGCCGCCGAGTAGCGACTTCGCCGCGCCTGCGAAGCCCTGGGCGGCGGCCCGACGCCTGCCACCTGAGTGAGGGGCCATCAAAACCTGCACAACGGCTGGGGGCGGGCAAACCAACAGGCTACGCGCAGCCCACGCAAGCTGTGATCCGGCACGGGCTTCCCACACTCCAGTGGCCCATCAACCGCTTTGTTCCGTTCGCCATCGAACAGACGGTTGCCCGCAGCGAACCTACCGTGGTCGGCACGAGGTCGGCATCTCGCAGGATCACACCGCCGTGACCATCACGGGAACTGCAAGCTGACCCATCCGGCGAACCCACAGGAGCAGGCATGAAAGGTTACGCACAAGACATCGAGTCCATCGCCACCGGCAGCAACGACTTTCGGCGTGTTCTTTACACAGCGCGAAACTGCCAGTTGGTGGTCATGTCGCTGAAGCCGCAGGAAGACATTGGCGCAGAGGTCCACCAGCTCGACCAGTTCTTCCGCGTCGAGGCCGGGCACGGGGTAGCGGAAATCGACGGCGTTCGCACGGTGATCCGAGCGGGCTTTGCCGTGATCGTTCCTGCCGGTGCCAGGCACAACATCATCAACACAGGGTCTGAGCCGCTGAAGCTGTACACGCTGTATGCGCCGCCCAACCACCGGGACGGGGTGGTCCACACCACGCGGGCCGACGCGCAGGCCGACACCGAGCACTTCGACGGCAAGACATCGGAATGACGCCGCGCAATACGCCGGATCCGTACGGGTCGATCTTGATCGGCAAGGTCGGCTACGTCCTGATCGGCGGCTTGCTGTTGTTGCACGCCACCGCATGGGCCGCAGAGGTGTTGCCCCCCGTCAACCTGGTGGGGCGCCCGGTGCCGCAGATCGACAGCCTGCCCGAAGGCCCTTACCGCGAACTCGTCGTGCGCGGCCATGAACTGAGCACACGCACGTTTGCGGTGATCGGCCCGGAGGTGAAGAATCCTCGCCAGCGGTACGCTGGCAACAACCTGGCCTGCACCTCGTGTCACCAGGAAGGCGGCAGCAAGCCGTTTGCGATCCCCTGGGTGGGTGTGACGGCCACCTTTCCGCAATACCGAGGACGCGAGGACCGAGTCAGCACGGTAGAAGAACGCATCAATGGCTGCATGGAGCGCAGCATGAACGGCAAGCCATTGCCGTTCGATGCGCCCGAGATGAAAGCCATCACCACCTACATCGCCTTCCTGTCCCGGGGCGTGCCCGTGGGCGCGCAGCTTGAAGGCGCGGCCGTGCTGCAAAGCGCGGTGCCCAACCGGCGTGCCAACCCCGAAGTCGGCAGCGTTGTCTACGCCGCCCAATGCGCGCTCTGCCACGGTGCCGATGGCATGGGCAAACGCGTGGGCCGGCGTGGCGACGCACAGGGCTACACCTTTCCGCCGCTGTGGGGCCCGGACAGTTTCAACAACGGTGCCGGCATGAACCGCCTGCTCACGACCACACGCTTCATCCGCCAGAACATACCGCTCGGTGCCAGCCACACCGCCACGGTATTGAACGACGACGAGGCCTACGACGTGGCGGCTTTCATATTGTCCAAGCCGCGCCCATTAAAAGCGCACCTGGAAGCCGACTTCCCCGCACGGTGGAACAAGCCCATCGACGCCGCGTTCCCGCCCTACATGCTGGGCGCCCCCGCCGATCAGTACCGCTACGGCCCCTACCCGCCCTTGGCCGAAAAGCAGCGCGAGATGGCCGACCAGCGCAAGGCCGACCTAGCGGCGAGCAAGCCGCCGGCTACAGCAGCGCCACCAGTGCG
The DNA here is from genome assembly GCA_046049865.1 of Pseudomonadota bacterium. Lineage (GTDB taxonomy): Bacteria > Pseudomonadota > Gammaproteobacteria > Burkholderiales > Burkholderiaceae_C > JANPCX01. The sequence goes on from JBJOQO010000001.1 coordinate 4,064, forward strand.
TTGATCTCTATGAACCTGGCCCACGTGAAAGACCTGTACACCAGTTTTCCGCTGGGTGAGGTCGAGGCGGAGGGGGCCTTGACCTTGTCGCATCTGGATGGGAAGTAATCGGCCCATTCTTGGGGTTACTCATCAGTTTCGATCTCGATTGATCGGATTTCTGGGAGTAGGTATACATGCTTGAAAACGAGCTCGACGAACGGTGGAACGGCCTTCGGAGCGGCCAGACTTCCGAATAGGGAAAGGTTGTAACCCGTGCGTTGCCCGTCTTCCGTTTGACTTATGCAGTACCTGGCTCTCCACCTGTGTCCTGCATTGCTGAGAAAGGCTTTCAGTCGAGCTTCCTCCGCGACCGAAAGGTATCTCTTTTCGATTTCGTCTGCACCCTTAGCAGGCGCAGATGCAGAGCACGCTGCATCGCGCATTGGACCTTTAGCGTCAGGTTTTGATGCTGCAAGTACAGGAAAGTCAAAGGTGATCACCTTACTTTCAGCGGCGAACTGAACATATCGTTTGGATGGCATCTCAGTAACGACTGCGAACGTCCAAACGTTTGTATCGGCCGACACAAGGCGCGTAGCGGAACGAACGATCCGAGCGGAATCGGCCGATGAAAGCATCGGTTCAGCATTTGAGGAAATGCTGAGCATTAGCCCAAGCAGCAGAAGCAGTTTTTTCATTCTTGCCACTTTAATGGCGTCGATCTGCCGCGCCACCAAAACCTGAATCTGCGCCGCTATGCATCGCGGCAGATAAAACGTGTTGAACTGAACCGTGGCGCTGGTGACAGCGGTAAGGCGGGCGGCTACAGGGCATTGGATCGAATCAAATCCCCAGCATGCGTTGACTATGTCCGCGCCACCCAGCCCTGATGCTATCAACGCAGCGCGTGGCGCTGCACTCAATGCCTCCAGCGCCGCCCATCTTCCGGCCGAGGCGGGTCGATGGGACGGTTGTCTCGTCTGTCATCACGTCGATCATCTCGGCGACCGTCGCGGTAGTAAATCGTGCCGCCGCCGATGAAGCGGGGTGGGGGCCGGAAAAACACGGGGGGCGGTGGGGCGTAATACACGGGCGGTGCAACGTACACAGGCCGCACGGGTTCGGTGTAGTACACCGTGGTGGGCGGTTGGTTGTAGTTGTGCGGGGGTTGCGTTTGAATATAGGTGACGTTGGGGGGCGTGCCCACTTGGGGTGAGGTGACCGTGACGCCGTCGCTGCTGTAACCCGCGCTGTTGGTGCCCACCGCAACATTCACGCTCAGCGGCAGCAAGCTGCCGGGCGCGCCTGGGTCTTGGTTCAAACGGGTGCTGAAGCGGCGGCCCGCATAGTCATACACCACGTCGTAGGCCACGACACGCGACTCGGTCACGTTCACCGTTTGGCAGCGGCGCACCATGCCCACGCCTTGGGGTTGTTGATGGGCCTCCACACGGTCACCAATCACCGCGCCCAGCACCACGCCAGCACCGGTTGCAGCACCGCGGCCTGAGCCGCTGCCCATGGTGGAACCAATCAAACCGCCAATCACTGCACCGGCCAAGGCACCGCCCCCGCTGCTGCGAGGAGCCACGGCCTGGGGCTCGTCATAACACTGTTGCTGCGGCACGTTCACCGGGGCCAGCACGGGGGTCGATGACACCACGGTGCCATATTCGGTGTTTTGTTGTGCTGTGGCGCAACCACTGACCAGCGCACTGGCCGCAACCAATACCGCGCTGGCGGAGCGGGCCGAGAGCAAACGAGTTGCCAAGAAATAGATGCTTTGCATGGTGTTTCTCCACCCTTGGTCGCGCCGCGCCACCGTCACACTGACGATGCGGCATCACGCCATGGGTTTCCCGACAACGAAGGACATGCCCTTGCCGTTGACCGCAAGCCACTTTTGTTTTTTCGCCCCCTGGGTGGGTTAGTCGAAAAAACAGAGGTCCGGGGGCGTTTGTATTCGTCGCGTCAGACTGTTGAGAGGGTTCCTGATGACCTGCTTCCGTAGGATTACCAGTTGGTCCGCGCTCACTCTGAGCCTGTGCGCCTCGCTCGCGTACAGCGCGCCGCCATCTTTGCCGCAGCGCAACCTCGTCATTGACTGGCGGCAAATTGACGACCACGAAACAAGCAGCCAACCTGCGGCCCGCTGGAGTAGCACCGTGACCACCAGCGGGGCTCCATCGAGTGTTTCGGGCGGCGTCACTGTCAGTACCCAACAACGGTCGAGCAGTCAGGCGTTCAGTCAACAAATGCGCGTGCTCAACGGTGGGCGCGTCACGGTACGCCTGAACCAAAGTATTCCTGTCATGTGGGTGGAGGCCGCTCAAACCACGGCGAACACGGTGGGCGGCTACGGTGGTGCGAACACGCCGCGCACCTCAGGCGCTGCCGTGGTTCAGGGCCTCACTTGGTTGGACGCGGGCCGCCAGATTTCCCTGCAACCGCGCTGGCCTGGCGGCGAGTTGCCCGCCGTGGTGGACATTCAAGTGGACAACGCGACGCTGGAGAATGAGCGCCCCACCGTCGCCGCCATGAACAGTGGCGGAGCCGCATTGCCCGTGCAAACACGCAGCCAAACCGTGACCACGGTGTTGGCTCCGCTGGGACAGTGGGTGACGATTGCACGCACAGGTGGCGAGACCACTTCGGAGCAACGTGGTGTGGTGTCCACCATGTCCGCAACAAGCCAACAACGCCAACTGATGCAAATTCGGGTGCTGGTGCCGTGACTGATTGAGCTTTACCAAATACATGACACGCCACCGCCCTCACCCCAACCCTCTCCCGCGAGCGGGAGAGGGGGTTTTCTTCCCTCTACCCCGTCCTCGGGGGAGAGGGTAGGGTGAGGGGGGCGTTCGAGGTACGCCAAGTGTCATGAATAAAGTAAAGATCAATAAAACCTGGCCGTCAATAGGGCCGCCCTGCGCTCACTCCATCAAGTGGCGCTGCGCTTCCTCTGAGTTGGCAAACAAATGCGGTGCCACGCCACGCGCCGACAGCGCGGGGCCGAGTTTGGCGCGCAAAAAGCCAGAGCTGGTGTAGCGGGTGACATTGAGGTAGTACGTAGCCACCAAATCGCGCACTGCGGTGGCCCAGGCGTCTTCAACTTGTGGGTCGAGCACAAAGTGGTCGTAGTTGATCACGCCAAACACCTTGCGCTGTAGGGGTTCGAGGCGGCGCTCCACTTCCTGCCGCACCGCGTCCACATCGTCCTGGGTTTGAATTGACAGGCGTTCAAAGTTGATGAAGAGGGTGTTGCTGGCCTCGTCCCAAGTGAAACGATCCGCCAGCGGCAACATCAAGAGACGTGCACGCAAACCCATCGGGGTGTCGTCAAAGATGGCTGCGTCCATCAATCGCGGTGGGCGCTCGATCACCGGCGAAAAAAGCATGTGGCCGAGGATGTCGTTTTGTACATCCAGCCCTGGTGCCACTTCCAAGAGCTCAATGCCCTGCGCATGCAGGCCCAACACGCAGCGCTCCGTCACATAAAGCACCTGTTGCCCACGCCGCCAGGCTTCGCGCCCAGAGAAGGTGCGGTGCTCCACTTGCTGCACAAACTTCGGTGCGCCGTTGGTGAGGAAGGTGCCTACAAAAACCACCTTCTTGGCGTTTTGGCTGATGTTGATGAACCCACCTGCGCCCGCCAGCCGGGTGCCGAATTTGCTCACGTTCAAATTGCCCTCAGCGTCTGCCTGGGCCAGCCCTAAAAATGCGATGTCCAGGCCGCCCCCATCGTAAAAATCAAACTGGTAGGGCTGGTCGATCACCGCTTGGGTGTTCACCGCCGCGCCGAAGTTCAGTCCGCCGGCGGGAATGCCACCAATCACGCCAGGTTCAGCGGTGAGGGTGATGAGGTCAATCACACGCTCTTCAGCCGCCACAGCGGCAATGCCTTCGGGCATGCCGATGCCGAGGTTGACCACGCTGTTGGGCACCAGCTCCAGAGCGGCGCGGCGGGCAATTTGTTTGCGCTCGCCCATGGCCACGGGCGCCACGCTGGTGGCGGGCACACGAATCTCGCCCGCAAAGGCGGCGCTGTAGGGTTCGGCGAAGGTTTGTTGGTGGTATTCGGGCTTTTCGGCCAACACCACACAGTCCACCAGCGTGCCCGGCACCTTGACTTGCCTGGGGCTCAGGCTGTGCCGGTCCGCCAACCGCTCCACCTGAGCGATCACAACCCCGCCTGAGTTGTGCACGGCCATGGCCAGTGCCAAGGTCTCCAACGTCAGCGCCTCCCGTTCCATGGTCAAGTTGCCGTCGAGGTCGGCGGTGGTGGCGCGGATCAGGCCTACGTGGATGGGGAAGGTTTTGTAGAACAGAAACGTCTCACCATCAATCTCGATCAAACGCACCAGGTCTTCGGTGCTGCGGGCGTTAATCTTGCCGCCGCCGTGGCGCGGGTCCACGAAGGTGCCCAGGCCCACACGCGACACATGGCCAGGCCGCCCTGCTGCAATGTCGCGGAATAAATGTGAGATCACACCCTGCGGCAAGTTCCACGCCTCAATGCGGTTGTTGACGGCGAGTTGTTGCAAAGACGGAACCAAACCCCAATGCCCACCAATCACACGTTTGACCAAACCTTCGTGACCGAGGTGGTTCAAGCCGCGCGTTTTGCCATCCCCCTGGCCCGCCGCGTACACCAAGGTGAGGTCGCGGGGAAAACCCGTTTCCAAAAACCGCTGCTCCAGCGCGACGGCCAAGTTTTCTGCAAAACCAATGCCGACAAAACCGCTGCTGGCCAGGGTGTCGCCATCACGCACCAAACGCAGGGCGTCTTCGGCGCTGACCACTTTGCCTTGGCGACTGCCTTGATGGTGCAGCCCGGCCAAACGTTCGGCGGCGTTGACCTGCAGGACATGATTTACCGTCATGCCGCATCGCCAGAAGGCGTTCCAGGCGATGCGCCGCCTCGCGCCACGATGCCTCGGTAGGCATGCCAAGAAGCGTGCCCGATGACGGGGGCCACCACCAACAGGCCGAGGAAAGCGGGCAGCATGGCAAGGCCGATGCTGGTGGCGATCAATGCCGCCCACCACAACATCACCAAGGGTTGGTCGAGGCAGACGCGAATGCTGGTCAGGCCTGCGGTGATGGCGTCGGCTTTGGTGTTGTCGTCGTGGTCGATCAGCATGGGCATGGAGACCACGCTGGTGGCAAAAATCAAGCTGGCGAAAAGCGCTCCAACGCTCAGGTAAGTGATCACGAAACCCAGGTTCTCGGGGTCGAGCAGCATGGCCGCCCAGTTGGTGATTTCAGGAATGGTGGTGAAGGACACCGCAAAAATCACCAAGGCCGAACGGCTCCACAACATTTCCAGCACCAAGAGCACACCGCAAAAAATGGCCAATGCACTGAGGTTGCGTCGCCAAGTGGTGAGGGAGCGCCACAAGGTGGTGGGCTGGCCCACCTCGCGCAAGCGGCTGGCCTCGTACAAACCCAAACACAAAAAAGGACTCATCAGCATGAAGCCGCCTGCCAGCGCGAGCACATAGGCGGGTTGATAGGTCGCCATCGCAACCAAAGCCCAGCCCATCAGGACAAAGCATGTGCCGTAGAACAAACCGATGCCGGGCTGGGCCCGAAAATCCGACCAACCTGCCTGCAGCCAGTGCACAGGATCACGCCAGTGAAGGCGACGCAGCTCGGGCAACCAGGGCGTGGTCGGTGGTGGCTCGTTGACCGAGGTGTCGTCTATGGCGAGTCCAGACCTGACGTCTTGTGATGGATGTGTGTTGTCTAACGCGTTCATTGAAACGCTCCAGCTTCGGATCGACCCCAGGGATTTGATCGGGTCGCATCGCGGTTGTCTCGGTGTCGCATCCGGGTGCTGCGGGTCTGCACACGGATGGGCGCTGTCTTTTCTTTGATCGTCACCATACACCTTGTCGGGCAGTCGCCCAAGAGGGCTTGCAGGGGTGAACCCCCTGCCCGAGTTGGTGAAGGCTGGCGCAAAATGCGGGCGCGACCAACGAACGACGGCCCCATGAGCGACAACCCCAAAATCCTGCCCGACCTGAGTCAACTCAGCATGACGGAAATCATTCGCTACCAAGGTTTGTTGCAGCAAGAACTCACGCGTCGCTTTGAACGCCAGCTGGTGCTGGTGTTCTCAGACATCGTCGGCTCCACGCCTTATTTCGCTCGTTTCGGTGACGCTGCAGGGCGGCAGTTGCAGCAACTTCACTACGACTTGTTGCTGCAAGGCCTAGCACCCCACGGGGGACGTGTGGTGGACACGGCAGGCGACGGCGCCTTCATCGTTTTTGACAATGCCACGGCTGCCGTGCAGGGGGTGGTGGCGGTACAGCGTGCGGTGTCACAAGCCAATTTAGGACGATCACGCCCCCACCAATTGCAACTGCGCATGGGGTTGCATTGGGGGCCGGTGCTCACCGACGGCACGGCGGTCAGCGGCGACTCGGTGAATCTGTGCGCCCGCGTTGCTTCTAGCAGCGAGATCGGTGAAATTCGACTGACGCGTGAGCTGTTCCATGAGCTCGGCTCGGCCGCAAGGGTGTTGTGCCAGCCTGTTGGCGGCGTAGAACTCAAAGGCGTGACGCGGGCAGTGGAGGTCTTGCGTTTGGAGTGGCGCGACCGCAGCCAATTTCCCACCCAATTGCGCTTGGAGCCCAGTGGCGAGGTCATCGACCTGCCCGCTCAAGACATCATCAGTTTCGGCCGTTTGCGTGAACACGAAGGCGCACCTGCCAACGACGTGGTGCTCACCCACCCCGACCCACAACTCGCGCGTCACATCAGCCGCTGGCATTTTGAGTTGCGCCGAGGTCCGCAGGGGTATTGCTTGCGATCACTCTCGGACACGGTCACGCAAGTGAACGGAACACCCGCGCCGAAAGGCGAAGACGTGCTGGTCAAACCAGGTGCCCGAATTCAACTCGCGGGTGCCTTGGGCTTGGTGCTGCTGCCGCCTGCCACGACAACGAGCGATGACGACGCGCGCACGATGATTGACATGACCACCTTGTCGCCCCCGAAGCGGGGCATATGAGTTCGTTGACCACAGGTGATGCATCAAGGCCGAGGAGTGGCTGAGAGTTTGGGCCACAACACCCAGTACCGCAGCCCTTGTTTCATGCGCCCCGCCTGTGCCAGCGCTTCATCGCCCAAGCCCCAAAAATAGTCCGCCCGCACGGCACCCACAATCGCACTGCCAGTGTCCTGCGCCACCACCAAACGTTGCAGCGGTGTGCTGGAGAGCGGTTCCGTGGTGTCCAACCACACCGGGGTGCCGTAGGGCATGACCAACGGATCAATGGCAATGGAACGACCCGGGGTGAGCGCAACCCCTTGGGCGCCGCGAGGCCCTTGTTGTGGATCGGTGATGGCTTCTTCTTTGAAAAAAACCACTCGGGGGTTCACCCAGAGCATCTCGTTGATGCGTTTCGGATTTCGCTGCGCCCAGGCCTTGATACCCGGCCAGGAGGCTTGGTTCGGCTGCAGCTCGCCTTGGTCCAGCAGCCAACGCCCCACAGATTGGTAAGGCTGGTTGTTGTGGCCTGCAAAGGCCAAACGCACCAACTTGACCTGTCCGCTGCGCTCGGTCACACGCAGGCGACCAGAACCTTGGATTTGCAGCAACAAGACGTCCAACGGATCGGCCACATAAGCGATCTCTTTGCCACGCAGGCTGGCTTGCGCGGCGGGCACCGTTTCCAATTGTTTGCGCGTCCAGTAAGGACGACGCGTGGCCAAGTCGGCTGGTGGCGCATGCAGCGGTGTGCGCATGGCCCCTTGCGGCTGGCGACTGGCCTCGATGAGGGGCTCAAAATAACCGGTGATCAAACCGCTGCGGTTGCTGTCGGCTGCTTCTATGCGGTAGGGGCGCAAATGCTGTTGCAACCACTGGCGGATGGCCGCCTCCTCTTTGGGGGGGCTGGCAAGCGCCAGTTGGCACGTGGACCGCCAAGCCACCGTGGGACGCTTGCAGCTTCGCATGAAAACCGGCCAAAACTCGGCGGCGCGGTCTTTTGACCAACCAGGCAGCTCAGCCCAATCGGCGGCCAGCCAACGTGCCGGCGTGGGGCTATTGGTGTTGACCGGTGGCGGCGCCGCCACCGGAGGCGGACTCACAGGGGCGGTGGTCGGTGGTGGTTTGTCCTGGGCGGGTGCAGGGGATTGAACAGGGCGACTGGCGCAGGCGGCGAGCATTCCTAGAATCAAGGCCAGCAATGCGGGTCGAAATGATGGGCGCAAACGCGCAACAGGGGCCATTCGCCCCAACAAAGGAAGTTTCGTCATGTGGTTGATTTTGCTAGAAGCCTTGGCCGCGCTGCTGGTGCTCATTTTCATCGTCTGGTGGACGATGTTTTCGGGGCGAAAAAACGGTGAGCGCAACCGGGCGAACGATGACAAAGAGAACCCATGAGCACGCCCAGCTTACGTTTTGGCTACACGATTGCCTACGTCCCTGATGTTTCAGCCTCGCTCGACTTCTTTGAGCAGGCCTTCGGTTTGCAGCGCAAGTTTCTGCATGAATCGGGTTTGTATGGCGAACTGAACACGGGCAGCACCACTTTGGCTTTCGCTTCGCATGCGATGGGAGAGCTGCATTTTCCCGCTGGCTTCGTCAAGGCCAGCCAGTCCAGTACGCCCTTGGGTTTGGAGTTGGCTTTGATCGCTGACAACGTCATTCAAGCCCATGCGCATGCCCTGGCCTGTGGTGCATTGGAGTTGGCCGCACCAGAAGAAAAACCGTGGGGTCAAACCGTCTCTTATGTTCGCTGCCCCGATGGCTTGCTGGTGGAGTTATGTTCACCGATGGGTTGAGCGGTGCCTGCGAAAGAAGACCAGTGCCAACTTGATTCCAAAAGCGATCAACAACATCCATTTGGCGCAGGAAACACCCCCCGCCACCGCGTATTCAGCGGCATGAAACGGACCGGGTGTAAAAACCAAGTGCAGGTGCATGATGTTCTCCAGCGCATCCAAGCCGCTGGCCAAGGGTGTGCACCAAGCCCAAGGCAAAAACTTTGAGGCGCTTTCACGGCTGAACCAAGTCGTTTGTTGAACGAGCACCCAGCCCCACACGCCATAACAAACCAAGAAGGGGAAGTCCCAAAAGAAATGATCATGAAAACGGGCCAGCTCCGCGCTGGACCACTGATCGGCTACCGCCCTGAAAGCACCCTCGGTGAAGGTCAGCTGCAACAATGGAATGCCTGGTTGCAAGGGCCATGAATGCCACGCCATCGCCGCAAACAGCAGTGCGGTCATCCAGGTCAATACGCGAGTCAGCCGCATGGGTGCGACGTCTACTTTGGGGGCCATACGAAAGACAGCGGTGCATGCAACAGCCTGCGCATCACCGCAGCGTAAATGCGTTTGCGGTCACCCAACTTCAAACCACGGGAACGCAGGGCCACGTGGAAGGCGAGCAAAAAACTCACGGTGAGATTGAGTACCCCAATCACGGCGATGCCGGCCACACACCAGCCCACCGCAGGATCCAACAACGCACGCCAGCCCAGCACAGGCAGTTCCGCGCCCACCGCGGCCGCAAGTTGCCCCGCGGACAAGGTCACGTGGCGCACATCCAAAGGCAACCCCACAAACCCAAGGAGTGCAGGCACCAAGCCCAACATCAAACCCAGCGACACATTGGCTGCCAAACCGGAGATGTTCTGCCGCCACCAAAGTGACCAGCGCTGCGCGCGCACAGAGCCTAAACGCGCCACGAAACGCGGGTTCCACGCGATGGCACTGTCCAGGCGATGAAATACAAACCAGTTTTCTACCCAACCTGCGAAAAGAGAGCTGGCAAAAAGCAGCACCCCCGTGAAAGCGGCAAAGAGTGCGGTGGGGCCGAGCAAGGTGATGCTGTGTTTCACATAAGCCGCCTCCTTCAAACCCACGGGTGTTGAGCCAAACAGCAGGTGGGACAACAACTGAACAGCCAATACCAAAGGCGCGCAAAGCATGAGGTTGCCCAAGATGCCTGCGAACTGAGAGCGGGTGAGCTGGGCGACTTTGTCCACAAACCGAGACAGCGCCTCATCGTTGCTCAAGTCTCCCAAGGATGCGGCCATGGCGGGTGCCGTCATGGCGGGTTGTTTGGTGGCCACCGTCCAATGCAACAGCATGACCACGACAAAACTGATGGCGTAGTTCACGCCTGACCAAGCGCCTGCCCAAAACGCCGACAGCCCCAAGGCCATGATCGCGAACTTGATGAAGGTGGTGCCTGCGATCACCGCACCACCGCCAGCGGCTCGACGCAACATGTCGCGCCATTCGCTGCGGTCGCGGGTGATGTAGTGCTCGCCGGTTTCGGCGTTGCGTTCGGCCACGTGGCGCGCGAGCAGCGAGTACTGCCGTGCCAGCAGACTGCGCACGCTGCGCAGCTGGGCCTGACTTTGCAGCAAACTCAGCAACAGCCTCAGCAAGTCGGGTTGCGCTTGGGGTGACAACAGACACTCCAGCAGCTGCTCCACCCTCACCGTGCGTGCCCGCAGTTGCTCCATGGCAAACACAATATCCACCGACACGCCATGTTCTTCCAGGTGCTGAGTGATGCTGCTCGTGGCCTCGCGGCAGCGGTCGAGCAAAGCGCGCAAATAGGCGGCTTCTTGCAAAACCACCGCCTGATCACCCTCTTGCAAGGCCAGCCGCAAACGCTGAACCACACGGGGCAATTGGCGAAAGGGTTCGTCGGCCAGCAGCTCGGTGCTCATGCGTTTACGTAGCGGCCCCGACAGGCCTTGGCCTTGAATGGCCGCAACCAAGAGGGACATCGCATCCGACATGCTGCTGCGCCACGTGGTTGTCGGCGCCGCGGTGACTGCCTGAGCGTCCGAGTCGCCACTCAAAGCCATGAGCTGCGACAACTCACCCAGGGTGTTGTCGTCCAGGGCTTGCAGCCACAGCGCGTCGTCGGGCACAAAAAGCAACTGAAACAGTTCGGCGAAATCCGAGGTGTCCGGCGTGCCAGGCAACAGCCTTTCGCGCAAGCGGTTTGCAATCTCACTGAACAGCGCCACTCGGGGCGCAAACCCAAAATCGGCGAACAGGGCGGAGGCATCAATCTGCGACCAAAACGCTTGCCAAACACCGCGCACCCGCTCGCGGTGCTCGGGATGTTGTGCCAATACCCTGAGCAAATGACGCAAGCGCAGGATGGCGCGCGGCGTTGCCGGCGCCGCGTTGACCATCAGCTCATTTTTTTTAAGCGGGGCGTGGCGCAGCCACTCCATCAAACGCACCAACCACAAATGGCGCTCTGCGCGAGGCGATTTGGGATCGGCTGCGTTGAGCAGCGCGGTCAGGTCCCAAGGGCTAGTGTGGTGTTTCACTCTATCTGGAACATAAAAACGCGCCTTTTGGGCCATGGCGGCGTTGCAAATCCGCGCGATACCACGGGGTATCGCTGTGGCAGCCCAAGCAAAGCGCAGGGCTAACCTGCGCAAGGCCTTGCCCTGACCCAAAACGCATCGTTTTTATTTGTTCCATCAAGAGTGCAACACCACACTAGGCGCCACGGCTGACCGCATGTTGAGCGTCATGTCAATGCAACAGCTGGGGTCTCGATAACAAAAACTCGGGCACCACCGCATCAAACCACTTGGCGTCTTCGGTCATACAAAAAAACGTCCCGCGCATGGTGCCTTGGGGTGTGGTCAATGGCGTCCAGCTGGTGTACTCGAATTTCTCGCCGGGCTTGAGCACAGGTTGGTGCCCCACCACGGCCAAACCGCGCACCTCGTGGACCAGGCCCGTCGCGTCGGTGATGACCCAATGACGTGCAACCAGTTGAGCGGTGATATCGCCCGTGTTGGTGATGTGCACCGTGTACGAAAACGCGTGCTGATCGGCTTCGGGTTTGGATTGTTCAGCCAGGTACTGAACTTCGACGGTGCAAGTGAATTCGGGTTTGGGCATGGAGGCATTCTAGGAGGGCGCCAAGGGGACACAAACAAAAGGGCCTTCGCCCTCAAGCCAGACCCTCTGCCATTCACCCGGCAACAAGGTATCGATCAGGCTGGATACTTGACCTTGGGGTTAGACGTTCATCGATAGGTGGACACGCTGGCACCCACATCACAGCTCACGCATCGCATCGTGGTTCGCTTCGATGGCAGTCAGCCGCTCGCGCTCGCGCGGACCGGCCAACTCCATGACTCGGGAGGCCAACAAGTGGCACAGGCCGGTCACCGCCACGTGGTCATCCAGCGGACTGTCCGAATCGCAGGCGCAGTACAGGTGCCAGGTGAGCCCCTCCTGTCGTGAGACCTGCTCGTCCGAGAGGTAGAGCACCCGGGCCCCTGAGGCGACCATCTGCTCCACCATCAAACTCAAACCGGCAGGTCGGCGTCGAACCGCAAACACCACGACCACGTCCTTTGGCCCCATGCTCGCCGTGTACTGCCCCAGCGTGTCGCCCGCGTGCGGGATGAGGTGGGTGTCTTCCTTGAGCTGGAACATCTGCCAGCGGAAATAGCTGGCGAACGACTGACTGGAACGCAGGCCGCACACCCAAACCTTGCGTGCCGACAGCAAGGCCTTGGCAATCTGGTCGATGCGCTGGGCATCGAGTCGGGCGAAGGTGGATTGCAGGTTGGACTGGCTTCGCGCCAGACTGGCGTTGAATCGGTTTTCCACCGCCGCGCTGCGGCTGGCCAACAGCAGCGGTGAGCCCGCGCCGCGTTCTTCGCGCACCTGCCGGCGGGCGTCCTCATAGTGCAGATAGCCCAAGCGCTTGATGAAGCGCGTGACGGTCGCATTGGACACACCCGCCAGCGTGGCCAGTTCGCTCGCGGCGTAGCTGGGCAGATCCCCGGGGAAATCCAGCACGAACTCGGCCAGTTGGCGCTCCATGGGGTGGAAAGCGCCGAGGTTCTGGCGAACCCGCGACAAGAACGAGGTCGGATGGTTGTGGGGCATGGCGTGTGGGTCAGGCGTCTTTTGCGAGCATTGTCATCGCCACCGTTCAGACCCCCATGCCGCACGGCACGTCATCCATGGCAGCGGCAAGGCAGGCCCGGACGAGGAACAACGGCAACATCAAGTTGTCAGCCCGGCGCGAGCGCAGGTCAGCCGCACTGCGGCGCACACGGGATCGACCACACGCAGCTGCAGCTGCGCTGCAATGTCTTGAGCGGCGTGGGCCAGCGGGCCGCCGCCGATCACGATGGCACGCACACCATCCTGTTCGACCGCTTCGCGGCAGGCCTGCAGCAATGCTTGCTGGAGCAGTTCGGGGCTCGCCATCAGGGTGTTCATGTCGCCCCGGGTGTAGCGAACACCGGCAAACTGCGCTGCGGGCGCCACTGCATGCGCGGCGGCCACCAGGCTGTCGTGCAGCCCCGGCGTGACGGTGACGATGGCGTAGCGCAGGCCACCGGCGGCGGCCTCCGCGATGCCGGCCTCGCCCAGCCCGGTCACAGGCAGCGCCAAATGCTGGCGCAACTCAGCCGCACCCGGGTCGCCAAAGCCTGCGACGATGAGGGCGTCAAAGCCCTCGGCCACCAGCGCAGGCGCTGCCTCCAGAACCGCTTGCGCTGCCTGATGCAACGCAGCGGCATCGGCAATGAAGTCCTGGCCACGCGACACAGTTCGCCCCTCGATGTGCACCCCGGCAGGCGCCACCGCCATTGCGCTGGCCATCATCAGCCCGGTGGAGCGTTCGCTGGTGTTCGGGTTGAGCAGCGCGATACGGTAGGGCCGTGTGGTGCGGCCGCTGTCCATGGCCATCTGCTGCGGGCCGGATGCCAACTGCGTCATTCGAGCGCTCCCACGGGCGCGGCGTGGACTGGCTGCAGGTGCCAGCAGGCTGCCGACGAGGCGCCAGGCTGTAGAAGCAGTTCGGGCACCGCCTTTGCACAGTCGTCGCTGGCGTGCGGGCAACGTGCAGCGAATGCGCAACCGGCGGGCAAGGCCACGAAGTCGGGCGGTGCGCCCGGCAGGCCGGTGCGGCGCGTGCCGCGCATGGATCCGTGCAGGGTGGACGCCAGCAAGGCCTGGGTGTAGGGGTGTTGGGGGCGCAGCAGCACGTCTTCTGCGCTGCCGATCTCCACGATGCGGCCGGCGTACATCACCGCGATGCGGTCGCAAATTTCGGCCGCCACGCCGAGGTCGTGCGTGACGAAGACCGCGCCCATGCCCAGTCGCTGCTGCAGCTCGCGCAGGATCAGCAGCACCTGCATCTGCACCGTGGCGTCCAGCGCGGTGGTGGGCTCGTCGGCCAGCACCAGCTTCGGGCCGCACGACAGGGCCAGCGCGATCATGGCGCGCTGGCGCATGCCGCCGGAGAGCTCGTGCGGGTAGTTGTCCAGCCGCGCCCGGGCCGACGGCACCTTGACCTGCTCCAGCCACTGCTGCGCCTGCGCGCGGGCTTCGGCCTTCGAGCAGCCTCGGTGGCGCTGGACGGCTTCGCCGATCTGCTGGCCGATGGTGTAGACCGGGTCGAGTGCGAGCCCAGGGTCCTGAAAGATCATCGCGGCGGTGCCGCCCCGGTAAGCGCTGAGGGCGCGGTCGTCGAGTGTGGACACGTCCAGGCCGTCCACGGTGATGCCGCCTGAGAGTGCGGTGCGCCCGGCGGGCAACAGCCGCATGAGCGCACGCAGGGTCACACTCTTGCCGCAGCCCGATTCACCGATCAGGCCCAGCACCTCACCCGGCTGCACCTCGAAGCTCACGCCGTTGACGGCGTGCACCTCGCCGCGTGGCGAACGAAAGCGCACGCTGAGATCGCGCACCGAGGCCAAGGGTTGAGGGCTCATCGCAAGCCTCCTTCGGTCAACGCGAGGTGACAGGCCACCCGGTGCGCCTCGGCGCCCGCCGCGCGCAGCAACGGCTCGGTCGCGGCGCAGGCCGGCACCGCATGCGGGCAGCGGGTGCGAAAGCGGCAACCCGAGGGCGGATCGATGGGGCTGGGCGGGTCGCCGGCGATGGGTGCGGCCAGCGTGCGTTGCCTTGGATCCATGCTGGGCATGGAAGCCAGCAAGGCTCGCGTGTAGGGGTGGGCGGGGTTTTCGTAGACCGACTGCACGGGCCCCATTTCCACCACCTTGCCCAGGTACATCACCATCACCTCGTCGCTGATGTACTGCACCACGTTGAGGTCGTGCGAGATGAACAGGTAGGTGAGGTCCAGCTAGGCCTTCAGATCGAGCAAGAGGTTGAGCACCTGCAGCTCGACCGACTTGTCCAGCGCCGACACCGCCTCGTCAAAGATCACGATCTCGGGCTTCAAGGCCAATGTGCGGGCGATGTTGACGCGCTGGCGCTGGCCACCCGAGACTTCGTGCGGATAACGCCCGGCAAATCGATCCGGCTCCAAGCCCACACGCGCCAACAGGTCGTGTGCGGTGCGCCGCGCTTGGGCGCGGGGCACGCCATGCACCATCGGGCCGAACATCAGCGACGCTTCGATGCTCAGGCGCGGGTTGAGCGAGGCGAACGAATCCTGGAACACCATCTGCACCTTGCGGCGCACCGCCGCGAGCTGCTCGGAACGCTGGCCGAGCTCCTGCCCGGCGAGCTGCACCGAGCCGTCGTCCGCCTCGATCAACCCCATGAGCATCCGCGCCAGCGTGGACTTGCCACAACCCGACTCGCCCACAATGCCCAGCGTTCGGCCCCGGGCCAGCCGGAAAGAAATATCGGACACCGCGTGCACCACCTGCGCAGGGGCCCACAGACCCTGCGACCGCACCCGGAACTGTTTGCGCAGACCCGCCACATCCACCGCATAGGCTGGCGCGTCCATCACTTCACCTCCATCGCGCTGCGCAGGCCGTCGGCCAACAGGTTGAACGCCAGCGACACCACAAAAATCAGCACGCCTGGCAAGGCTGCCAGCAGTGGCTGGGTGTAGATCGCATTGCGCAGCGTGTTGAGCATCAGGCCCCATTCAGGCGTGGGCGGCTTGGCCCCGAGACCAATGAAGGACAGGCCGGCGGCCATGATGATGGCGACCGAGAGCAAGCTGGTGGCGTACACCAGCACTGGCCCGATCACATTGCCCAGCACGTGCACCCGCATGATCACCGCACTGCCCGCGCCGCTGGCGCGGGCAGCCTCAATGAACTCGACCGAGCGCACCTGGGTGGTGGCGCTTTCCGTCACCCGCGTCAGCGGCGGAATCAGCACGATGGTCAGCGCCAGCAGCGTATTACCGATGCCAGCGCCCAGCGCACCTGCGATGGCCAC
The DNA here is from genome assembly GCA_046049865.1 of Pseudomonadota bacterium. GTDB lineage: Bacteria > Pseudomonadota > Gammaproteobacteria > Burkholderiales > Burkholderiaceae_C > JANPCX01. Next base: position 20,225 of record JBJOQO010000001.1, read on the forward strand.
GGCCAGCAGGATCGAGGGGAAAGCGAACACCACGTCGACGCTGCGCATGATCACCGCATTGACGCGCCCGCCCAGGAAGCCCGCCACCATGCCCAGCGTTCCGCCGATCAGCAGCGCCAGGCCCACCGGGACCATGCCCATCAGCAGCGAGACCCGTCCGCCGTGCATCAGGCGGGTCAGCATGTCGCGGCCCAGCTCGTCGGTGCCCAGCAGGTGCCCGGGCGTGCCAATCGGCTTGAGGCGCTTGAGCACGCTGCCCACCGCCGGGTCGCCCGGTGCCAACCAGGGCGCCAGCAGCGCGGCCAGGATGATGAGCGCGAGCACCACCATGCAGACCACCGACACCTTGTCGCGCAACAGGCGTTGCAGCACCCCGCGCCAGTAACCTTGGGAAGCGCTGGCGGGCGACACCACCACCGACGCCTGACCGGTCAGAGCAGCGGTGTTCATGAGCGTTTCATCCTCGGGTCCAGCAGCGGCTGCACCAGATCGACCAGCAGGTTGAGGCCAACGAAAAACAGCGCCAGCACGAAGATCGTGCCCTGCAGCAGCGGAATGTCGCGCTGCAAGATGGCGGTGTTGAGCAGCAGCCCGGTGCCGGGCCAGGCAAACACCGTCTCCACCAGGATGGACCCGGCCATCAGGTAACCCAGCTGTACGCCCATGACGGCCAGCGCAGTGGGCGCGATGTTCTTGGCCAGGTGGCGGAACACCGCGCCCCGCCCCATGCCCTTGGCCACCAGCCCGACGATGAACTCCTTGCCCAGCGCATCGGCCACCAGGGCCCGCACCGAACGCATCACGATCCCGGCCGGCATGGCCGCCAGCGTGATCACGGGCAGGACGATGTAGGGCAGTTGATCCAGCGACCAGTCGCCCGAGCCGTCCGGCCCGGCACCCATGGCAGGCAACCAGTTCAGGCGAGCGGAAAACACCGCCACCAACACAATGCCCAGCCAGTAGTGCGGCACGGAAACGCCCGCGATCGCCAGCGACGACAACATGCGGTCCAGGGCCGAACCCTGTCGGTAACCGGCCACGATGCCCAGCGCCGCACCAACGGTGAAAGCCAACGCGGCGGCCAGCGCGGCCAACAGCAGTGAATTGCCGATCGCCTTGCCGATCTCTTCGCTCACTGCCCGGCCACTGCTGATGGACCGGCCCAGGTCACCGCCCAACGCCCGCCCGAGCCAGCGCAGGTACTGCGCCGGCAGCGGTTGGTCCAGCCCGTACTGCGCCTTGACGCTGTCCACCATCTCTTGCGTAGCGTCAGACGGCAGCACCGCCGACAGTGGATCGCCCGGTGCCAGGTGCACCAGCGAGAAGCACAGCACGGTCACCGCCAGCGCGATGGGCAGCGCGTGCAGCAGGCGCTTGACGAGGTAGTACCACATGCTGGGCCATCAGTCCATCGAGATCGACGAGAAGTCGAGGAACCAGTTTTGCGGCTGCGCGAAACCCTTGACCTTGCGGCTCATCGCGCGCGGTGCCACGTCATGCGCCACAAACAGGAACAGCGCGTCGTTCACATACTTCTCATGCGCCTTCTGGATCAGCGCGAGCTGGGCGCGGGTGTCGAACTCGGTGCGCACACCGTCAAAGATCTTGTCCATCTCCGGGTCGCTGTAGTAGCCCCAGTTGGTGCCCTTGGGCGGCATCAGGCCACTGTCCACATGGCGGATCAGCGCAGTGAACGGGTCCTGGCTGAAGTACGAGCTGTTGGTGGTGGTGGCACCCTTGGTTCCAGGGTCTTTGGCCCCCGCGCGCCAGTTGGCCAGCAGAGCGTTCCAGTCGCGCACATCAAATTCCACCTGGATGCCGATCTCGGCGAGGTTCTGCTGGATCAATTCATTCATCAGCTGCGGCTGCATTTGGCCAGAACCCGAGGGCGACATGATGGACTTCACTTGCAGCGGCTTGTCCTTGGAGTAGTCGGCCTGCGCCATCAGCGCCTTAGCTGCAGCCACGTCGTACTTGACCTCGAACGCCGGCTTGCCAAACCACGGACTGTTCGGCGGCACCATGCCCTTGGCCGAAACCATCATGCCACCCAGCAGCTGCTTCATGCCTTCACGGTCGATTGCCAAGTTGGCCGCCTTGCGGATACGGATGTCGTTCCACGGCGAGCCTTCCAAGCGGGAGAAATGCCACGGCCACACATGCGGGTAAACGTTGCTCGTGATCGCGAAGCCGGCGGCCTTGATGCTGTCGAGGGCATCGGGCGGCGGCGCTTCGATCCAGTCAACCTGGCCTGAGCGCAGTGCGGCCACGCGGGCCGATGCGTCCGGCACCGGCAGCAGCACCAGCTTGTCGAGTTTGGGCACTCGGGCCTTGTTCCAGTACGCAGCGTTGCGCGCCAGCACGGCTCTCTCGCGCGGCACATAACTCTCGAGCTTGAAGGGGCCCGTGCCGGAAGGGCTCTTGATGAAGGCATCCCAGTTCTTGCCCACTGCCTGCCACTGCGCGGGGCTGGACATCACGATCCACGCCATCTGGAAGGGCAGCAGCGCGTTGACCTCGCTGGTGGTGATTTCCACCGTCAGGTCGTTGATGGCCTTGTAACTGGCCACCGTGGGAATGCGTCCGCGTCCCTGCGCTGCCTGCTTGGTGTCGAACTGCTCGGCCTTGTTGTTGAGGATCTTGTCCAGGTTCCAAACCACCGCGTCGGCGTTGAAGGCCGAGCCGTCGTGAAACTTCACGCCCGGACGCAGCTTGAAGGTCCAGCGCAACTTGTCGGCTTCGGCTTTCCACTCGGTGGCCAGGCCCGGAACCAGCGAAGTGGGCTTGTCGGCAGACGACAGGTCATAGGCCACCAGCGCTTCGAACACCGTGTAGCCCATGAAACGCATGCCTTCGGCGCCCTGGTCGGTCTGGCCATTGGGCAAGGGGATGTCAGAAGCCGTCATCGCCACACGCAGCGTGCCCGCCGCATGGGCGGCACCCAGGGACACAGAAAGCAAAACCCCCGCCACCCAGACTGGGAGCCGTCTTAAGGAGGACCGCAAAGGCCCGCTCGAAGCCATGACAAAACGCCTGGCGGGGCCACGGGCAAGCGCATCTGCATCAAGAAGGGAGTCGTGCTGGGAGTCGAACATGGTGTAGTCCTTTGCTGGGTGAAACGCCGGTGATTTCCGATCACGCCTTTGCGGTAAGCCATTTTCATGCCAGCTATTTCGTGAAAATGCGCTTTCATTTGGTGCGCATCAACGCGGTTTTCAGACTGAAACCGTACTGGGTTCAGGCGACGGCACCAGAAAGGTTCGCATTCCGTGCGCCTGTGGGGCACAGGCCTGCAGCCCGGCCTCTGAATGCGCGCAAGGCGGCGACGGGCGTCGCGCATGCACCGCCGCATGAGCGGGGCCTTGATGAAATACGCGGCATAGGAGATCCCTGTCCGGTCGCAAAAATACGCCGCCATGGACCCGTGTGTTTGGAGCCCATGCGTCGTTGCGAACGCTCGCAATACCCCTTTGGATATCGCTGCGCTTGTCGCTTTGCCTTGCCCCTGCCTCGCGCGTCCCCTGACCCCAGTGTCGACGTTCCCTAGAATCCGAACAACCTCAAGGCCAGCTCATGAACCAACAACCCATCACTTACCGCATCGCCCCCAGCATTTTGTCCGCCGACTTTGCCCGCCTGGGTGAAGAGCTTCGCTCCGTCATCGCAGCAGGTGCCGACTGGATTCACTTTGATGTGATGGACAACCACTATGTGCCCAACCTCACCTTCGGCCCCATGGTGTGCCAGGCACTGAAACCCCATGCGAAGCGGGCCGATGGCCGTGCGGTGCCGATTGATGTCCACCTCATGGTTCAACCGGTGGACGCATTGGCGCAAGCCTTTTGCAAAGCGGGCGCCGACCTCGTGAGTTTTCATCCCGATGCCAGCACCCATGTGGACCGCACCTTGCAATTGATACGCGCCGAGGGCTGCCAGGCCGGTTTGGTGTTCAACCCGGCCACACCACTGGACGTGCTGGAGTGGGTGATCGACAAAGTGGACCTCGTACTGATCATGAGTGTGAACCCCGGCTTTGGCGGCCAAAGTTTCATTCCCAGCAGCCTCAAGAAGATTGAACAAGCCCGCCGCATCATTGATGCCAGTGGGCGTGACATCCGGCTCGAAGTTGACGGCGGCATCAAGGTAGACAACATTGCCCAAGTAGCGGCCGCCGGTGCCGACACCTTTGTCGCGGGCAGCGCCATTTTTGGCCAGGCAGACTATGCCCAGGTGGTGCAAGCCATGCGTGGCGAACTGGCCAAGGTGGCTTAGCCGCATGCCACTTCCCGCCGGGCTGCAAGCCGCCATCATTGACCTGGATGGCACCTTGATCGACACCGTGGGCGATTTCGAGGCGGCACTGGGTGCGATGTTGCGCGACTTGCGTCTGCCAACCATCGAGCGTGCCTTCATTCAGAACACGGTGGGTAAAGGCACTGAACATTTGATACGTTGCACGCTGGCGCAAGTGAATGCGGATGCGGGGCGCTTTGACCAGGCCCTTGCGCTGTACATGCAGCACTACCTCGACATCAATGGCCGTTACGCCACTGTCTACCCCGGGGTACCAGAGGGCCTGCTGGCCATGAAAGAACGCGGCCTGCGGTTGGCCTGCGTCACCAACAAACCGACCGCCTTGGCCGAGCCGCTGCTCGAACGTAAAGGGCTGCGCGGTTACTTTGAGGTGGTCTTCGGTGGCGACGCTTTCGTCCACAAAAAACCCCACCCCGAACCCCTGCTCAACACCTGCGCAGTGCTAGGCACCACACCCGCGCAAACCTTGATGGTGGGCGACAGCAGCAACGACGCTCAAGCCGCCCGCGCTGCGGGCTGCCCCGTGGTGTTGATGAGTTATGGCTACAACCATGGCGAGCCGGTACACGGCCTAGATCTAGATGGTGTGTACGACAGGCTGGATGGAATCATCTGGCCTAGGGCCTGTTAACCCTAAAGATGCCAGATGCGTTGTTCTTCAAAAGGCCTTGAGCAAGGCGCAAAACGAAGCCGGGGTGGGCCTTGCAGGCCGCACCTTCGCGTGGCGAAGGTTCCTCCCCAGGCATCAACAGTCCACTGGACTGTTGATGTCCGGGCTCGGCCCCCGGCGAGGCTTTGCAACGCCGCGCAAGGCCTTTTGGGGAACAACCCTTCGGGAACGTGGCCATTGGGGCGCAGCGCGGCGTTGCACGTCTCGCCAAGGCGAATAGCCTTGGCAGCGCCGTGCGCCTTGCTCTGCGCCCCAATGACCGCGTTCGCACTGGCATCTTTAGGGTTAACAGGCCCTAGTTGACACACCCATGAAAACGCTGCTGCGCGGCATCAAAAATCTATTCAGCATTCCGCTGGCGCTGCTGATTCTGTTTGAAGAATGGGGCTGGGTGCCGCTGCAAACGCTGCTGGCCCGCTGTGCGCGTTGGCGGCTGTGGGCTTGGATGGAGGCACGCATCCGCGCCCTGTCGCCTTATGCAGCATTGGCCACCTTCGCGCTGCCGTCCGTGCTGCTGTTGCCAGTGAAGTTGGTGGCCCTGTGGACGCTCTCGCATGGCCACGCGGTGCTAGGTGCGGCTGTCATCATCGGTGCCAAACTGGTCGGCACCGCCATCGTGGCCCGCCTGTTCAACTTAACCCGCCCTGCCTTGATGCAATTGGCCTGGTTCGCCAAAGCGTATGGCCACTGGACAACATGGAAAGACAATCTTCTAAGCCAAGTGCGCGCCACTTGGGTTTGGCGTTTTGGCAGGGTGATGAAACGCGGATTGCGGCGCCTGTTTGTGCGCCTTTGAGGTGAGGCTAGCGACGAACGGGCGCGTCTGGCATTTCATTTTTTGCGGCTTGCCCGTCTGTCAACGGGCAGTGCAAGCGCAACAAGGCGTCAACCTCAGTCACCGCTTTGAGCAAGCCTGACTCAAAATGACCCCCTTGAAAATCCACCCTGAGCGTGTTCAACAGCGTCTGCCATGTGGCGGTTGACACTTTGTCGTTCAGTCCGCGGTCGGCCAAGACCTCCACACGTTTTTCCGCCAGCAGCAAGTAGATGAGTACGCCGTTGTTGCCAGCGGTGTCCCACACGCGAAGTTTTCCAAACTGCGTGACAGCGCGCTCGCGTGCCGTGGCGTTGCGCCATAAATAACTCATCGGAAGACTGGCTTCAATACAAACGCAAATCTCGCCCGCATGGTGTTGTTCGCTGAGCTGCACCCGCTCTTCAATGCGTTTCATCGCAGCGACTCCCAAAGCGCGTGCGGCGTCGGTCTCATCGAATAAGCGGTGTTTAAAAAATCGAAGCCACTTGTTCATCACCAGTCCCCCGAGGCACCACCGCCGCCAAAGTCACCGCCACCGCCCGAACTGAAACCCCCTCCTCCACCGCCGCCGCCTGAACTCCAGCCACCTGCGCCCCCCGTCCAAATGACGGGACCACTTTGGCGGCCCACACCACGACGCACCGCCCCCAAACCCAACACCCCAACGATCACAACCGCCACCACGCCAATCGCGCCAGCGGACCAAAGGCTGGCAGTGACCCACCAGCCCAAACCACCGGCACCCACTCCGGTTGCCAAGGCACCTAACTTGCGACCGAGCATGGCCGTGAGCATCGCGCCAGCAATCGGCACCCCCACAAACAAAAACATCAACAAACTGTCCAGGTCGCCACCCCAAAATGGATCAGGTGCGGTTTGGCTCTGGTGGGTTGGCGCCGGCAGGTTTTCTCCGCGTATGCGGGTTGCAGCCGCATCCACAGCCGCATTCAATCCCCCAGCGAAATCACCGGCCTTAAAAGCTGGGGTGATTTGCTCGTTGATGATGCGTTTGGCCATCAGGTCGGGGATGGCACCTTCTAGCGTTTTAGCAACCTCGATGCGCACTTTTCGGTCGTTCTTCGCAACGACGATCAACAGTCCGTCACCCACTTCACGCCGCCCAATCTTCCACGCATCAGCGACCCGCTGAGCGTATGAGGTGATGTCCTCAGGTTGCGTGCTTGGAACCAACAACACCACCAGCTGACTGCCCTGGGACTGTTCGATGGCCGCCAGCTTGGCGCTCAGGGCGCTGCTCTGCGCTGTTGTCAGCGTGCCGGTTTGATCCACCACCCGCCCAGACAACGGCGGCACTGGCAGCACGTCTTGTGCCCAGGTGGTGGTGGCGCCGATGAGCAAACACAGCGCGGCCACCGCCAGGCGCCAGGCGGCAGAACTGCTGCGCCAAAACCGCCATGCACGCGTCATGAAGCGCTCATTGTTTGGCGGGTTTGTCAAAACTCACCGTCGGTGGGGCCGAGATCTGCGCTTCGTTTTGCACGGTGAAGCTGGGCTTTGTTTTGTAACCCATCACCATGGCGGTGAGGTTGCTCGGCAGGCTGCGCACCAACACGTTGTAGTCAGCCACCGTTTTGATGTAACGGTTGCGGGCCACGGTGATTCGGTTCTCCGTGCCTTCCAGTTGCACCCGCAGGTCTTGAAACCCTTGGTTGGCTTTGAGGTTGGGGTACTGCTCACTCACCACCAACAAACGGCTCAAGGCACCGCTGAGTTCGCCCTGTGCTTTTTGAAACTTCTCAAACGCTTCTGGGTTGTTCACCAACTCGGGCGTGGCCTGGATGCTGGTGGCTTTGGCGCGGGCTTCAACCACCTTGGTGAGTGTTTCTTGCTCAAAGTTGGCCTCACCTTTGACGGTGGCCACGATGTTGGGGATCAAGTCGGCACGGCGCTGGTACTGGTTGAGCACCTCTGACCAACCGGCTTTGACTTCTTCGTCCAACTTTTGAAATTCGTTGTAGCCACAGCCACTGAGCGCCAGGCTCAATACAGCCAGCGTGGAAATCAGGATTTTTCGCAACATGTTCAACATCCTCCGGGGACCATCCCCGGCGGGATGGTAGTTGATGCTGGGTGACAGTTCTTCAAGAGGGCGCGCCTACCGGACCAGGCCCTCTTCATATGCGGTTTTGTGCGCTACGTGGCACTCAAGCCTACGCCTCACCCGGATCATCAAGACCCGCCTGTTCAACTCCCGCGTTCTTGCCGGTTGTTGAGCCAGGGGAAGGAACATCCGAGGCCCCAGCACCGTGCTTGACATAGTAGGCGAGCATTTCAGCTATGTCTGTGCCCGCCCCGCCTTTGTGGGTGAGTGCCGGGTCATTGCACAGTGAAGATAGAACTGAGTGGAACGTGTACGTCTGGATTCCGTGAGCGCGAATGAGTTTCAGCTCTTCCGGGTGACGCACGACGCCATGGACGAACTCAAGTGACCATTGCAACCCTGGCCATGCTTTGTTTCGCGCAGCAACCTTGCCAGATGACTGAAACTTCTTCTCGACCCACGCTGCGACCGAGACTTGAAGTATTTCTGGCGGCCTTGCCCAAGCAGACGTTCTGGACTTTCCAATCTGCTTTGCCTGCGCCTCGGTGAGCGGCGAGATGTAGGCGATTGGATTGGTACTCACCTGAGCTTCGATGTGTCGAGCTTCTAGGCCAGACGGTCCTTGTCGGACTGCAAGCAGGTCCATTTCGCTGACCCCGAAACGGGCACCTCTGATGGTGAAGTATCCAGCCCGGTTGAGCCATTCTTCAACAAGCGACTCGGCAAGGAGGGACATAGACTGTGCGGCCTAACCAAGCTGGCAAAAAACCCCCACTGACGCCAAAGCGTCATGGGGTTGAGCATTCAGTGAAACTGTGGTGTTCATTGATCGACTTGGTTTAGGAGCAGTCGCCGCACAAGCGCATGCCCGTCATTCGACGGTCACGCTTTTGGCCAGGTTGCGCGGTTGTGGCTGCGGCCGGCGCTGTCGCGCCTTCACTTGTCTGCGACAAGTGAGCCTGCGCCGCAAGCCCAGAAACTTGGGCGCCTGCGGCTCGCGGCTTCGCCGCCCAAGCACGTGACGGTCATTCGACCGTCACGCTCTTGGCCAAGTTTCTGGGCTTGTCCACATCCGTCCCCCGCGCACACGCCGTGTGATACGCCAGCAATTGCAGCGGCACCACGTGCAGGATGGCGGAGAGGGCACCGTAGTGTTCGGGCATGCGGATGACGTGCAAGCCTTCGCTGCTGGTGATGTGGCTGTCGCCGTCGGCGAAGACGTAGAGCTGGCCGCCCCTTGCGCGCACTTCTTGCAGGTTGCTTTTGAGTTTTTCAAGCAACGCGTCGTTGGGGGCGATGGTGACCACGGGCATCTCGGCGGTCACCAAAGCGAGCGGGCCGTGTTTGAGTTCACCGGCGGGGTAGGCCTCGGCGTGGATGTAGCTGATTTCTTTGAGTTTGAGTGCGCCTTCCAGCGCAATCGGGTAGTGCAGGCCGCGCCCTAAGAAGAGGGCGTTTTCTTTGCCTGCGAATTCTTCGGCCCAGGCGATGATTTGCGGCTCCAGCGCCAGCACGGCTTGCACGGCGACGGGCAGGTGGCGCAGGGCTTTGAGGTGTTCTGCTTCGCTGGATTCGCTCAGGTGGCCGCATGTTTTGGCCAGGGCCAGGGTCAGCAGGAACAGGCCCACGAGCTGGGTGGTGAAGGCTTTGGTGGAGGCCACGCCCACCTCGACGCCCGCGCGGGTGATGTAGGCCAGGCGGCATTCGCGCACCATGGCGCTGGTACTGACGTTGCACACGGTGAGGGTGTGTTGCATGCCCAAACTGCGGGCGTGTTTGAGGGCGGCCAGGGTGTCGGCGGTTTCGCCGCTTTGGCTGATGGTGACGACCAAGGTGCGTGGGTTGGGCACGCTGTCGCGGTAGCGGTATTCGCTGGCAATTTCGACGCTGGTGGGGATTTTGGCGATACTCTCCAGCCAGTACTTGGCCACAGAACCGCTGTAGTAGCTGGTGCCACAGGCCAGGATGAGCACGGAGTCCACGTCTTTGAAGATGCTGTGTGCGCCGTCACCAAAGAGTTCAGGGGTGATGGACACCACCGCGTCGAGCGTGTCGGCAATGGCCTTGGGCTGCTCGAAAATTTCCTTTTGCATGTAGTGGCGGTAGGGGCCGAGTTCAGCCGCGCCGGTGTGGGCATGCACGGTGCGCACGGGGCGCTGCACGGCTTCGAAGCGGCCAGCCGCGTTTTTGTCATCCGTCAGGTGGCTGATCCACATCTTGCCCAACTGCAGGTCCACCACGTCGCCTTCTTCCAGGTAGACGATTTGGTCGGTGACGCCGGCCAGGGCCATGGCGTCGGAAGCTAAAAAGTGTTCGCCGCTGGCGGCATCGCCCACACCCAGCACCAAGGGCGAGCCCTCACGGGCGCCGATCACGCGGTGGGGTTCGTCGCGGCAGAACACGGCAATGGCGTAAGCACCTTTGAGCTGGCGCACGGTGCGCTGCACGGCGTCGAGCAGGTCGCCGTCGTACAGGTGGTCCACCAGGTGGGCGATGACCTCGGTGTCGGTCTGGCTGGTGAAGGTGTAGCCCTTGGCCACGAGGGAGGCGCGCAGCTCGTCGTGGTTTTCAATGATGCCGTTATGTACCAGGGCAATGCGGCCGCTGGATGAGGTGCCCGAGTGAGGGCCGTGCGAAAAATGTGGGTGGGCGTTGTGCACGGCCGGCACGCCGTGGGTGGCCCAGCGGGTGTGGGCGATGCCGGTGCCGGAGGCGATGCCGTCTTCATCCACATGGGTTTGCAGCTCGGCCACGCGGGCGGTGCTGCGGGCGCGTTTGAGTTCGCCGCCTTGATGCACGGCCACGCCGCAGGAGTCGTAGCCCCGGTACTCCAAGCGCTTCAAGCCCTCTACCAGGATGGGAACGATGTTGCGGGTGCTGACGCTGCCGACGATGCCACACATGGTGAAGTCTCCTTTTTGCGGTTGGGCCCGGGCGAATTCGACGACGCACACCGAGCGAGAGCCGCGATGGTAGGCAAGGCAGCGAGAAATATGCGTGCTTAATTCATTGTTTTATGGAATTTTCCTTCACCAATGCATGGTACTTGAATTTTATTTCATTAATAATTATTTAATGGAACATTCATCCGCCCCTATCGCCTGCGACGCCACCGATTGGCGCTTGCTCGACCTCTTGCAAACCGACGCCTCACTCACCAACCAGGCTTTGGCCCAGGCCGCACACATCTCGCCCGCCACCTGCTTGCGGCGGGTGAAACGGTTGGAAGATGAGGGGGTGATCGTGCGCCGCGTAGCCTTGTTGTCGCCCGGAGTTGTGGGGGCGGGGCTGACGGTATTCACCGAAGTCACCCTGGACAGGCAAGGCGCTGAACACCTGGCCGCGTTTGAAGCGCGTGCGGTGCAAGACGCCGCGGTGCAGCAATGCCACCGTGTCTCCCCCGGGCCCGACTTCATGCTGCAACTGCAAGTCATCGACATGGCAGCCTGGCACCAGGTGGTGCAGCGGCTTTTCACGCAAGACGCCAATGTGCGCAATGTGAAGAGTTTTTTCAGCGTGCACCGGGCCAAGATGGAAACGCGGATTTCGCTGCCAGCGGCAGCTCGCGCTAGCGCGAATTGATGATCACCGGCACCGGGGGCAATCTACTGAAACAGTAGATTTGCGGAGGCGCTCATTTCAACAGCGTCATGCCCGCCACCTTGGCGGCACCCACGTCAAACGTCATGGTCTGGCTGCAACCAGCCTGCTGGGATGTGCGTTCGATCAAGGCGTCGGCAAAGTCGGCTGAGGTGGTCATGTACACGCGCAAAGCTTGGCTCACCAGAGCCGCACGATCAACCACCAGTTCTTTGGTGCGAAGCAAAGCGCCGAGGGACTGCGCCACTTGCTCGCGGGTCAGGCCATAACAGGCGCTCAGCACCCACACCAATTCCACCACCGAAACCAAGGCAAAAAAGCCGGGCTCGTCTGGTGTCAGGGACTCCATCAGCTTGTTGGCCTTGGGCGATTGTTTCGGGTCGTCTTGCATGATGTAACGCACGACGACATTGGTGTCGAGACCAATCACCGCTTGCCCCTTTTCGTTGCAGGTCGGGAACCGGAGGCGGCTCCGGACCCCTGCGCCGCGATCGCTTGGTTCATGTCATCAATGGACACGCGCCGGGTGGGCTTGCCAAACATGCCCTTGAGTGCCTGCACGGGTTGCGTAGCGACCACGATTTCAAAACAACCTGGCCGCACTTCGACAAACTCAATGCGGTCACCCGTGTCGACGTTCATGGTGCGCCGAACGTCACTTGGAATGGTGATCTGGCCTTTGCTGGTGAGGGTGGCGGCGGTCATAGGGATCTCCTTTTCCTTACTATAAAGTAAGGAATTTGACCGTGCAATGGTCAACCGGCGTGGCCCGGCTGCTGCACCAAAGCCATGGCAAAACGACCTTGGCCAACTGACCAGTCGGAATAGTCGCTCTCGTGCATAAAGATGAAGACATCGTCCGGCGCGACATCGGCTGCTGCCAGCTCTCTGGCAATTTGTGCATAGAGCGCTTTTTTCATCGCATCGCTGCGGCCACGGCGCAGGGTGATTTCCACCACCACGGTCTGGTCTGAGCGGCGCATGCCATTGAAGGTGCGGCTGTAAAAGAAGTCTTGCGGGCCGTAGCTGCTCACGCGATTGAAGAGTTCGTCGGCAGGCATGCCGATGCTGTCCACCAAGGCCTGGTGGATGCCCATCACCACCTTCTGGCGGCGCTCGAAGGGCATGCTGTCAGGGACTTCGGTTCGTATGAATGGCATGTGATATTTACTCCGTGATTGAGTGGTCGTGAAGGAATGGTTGGCATGATTTCATTGACCATGCCAACTGGCAAACGAGTTTTGGACCGCTCGCATGTGACATAAACTCACACAATGCCACGCCGCCTGCCCTCCCTCAATGCTTTGCGCACTTTCGAAGCCACGGCGCGGCTCGGGCGCATGACGGCAGCCGCTGACGAGTTGTGCGTCACGCACGGCGCGGTCAGTCGCCAGGTGCGTGCTTTGCAAGAAGAACTGGGCGTGGCCCTGTTTGAAGGCCCCAAACATGCACTGCGGCTCACGCCTGCAGGGCAGACGCTGCTGCCCATCCTGACGCAAGCGTTTGATCAGATGGCCGCTGCCGTGACGGTGGTGTCGCACAGTGCCGAGCAGGTGCTCAATGTGTCGTGCCTGAGCACCTTCACCATGCGATGGTTGATTCCGCGTTTGCATCGTTTTCATGAAACGCACCCGGGCATCGACGTGCGCTTGAGCACCACCTCACATGCGGTGCAGATTGAACGTGAACGCTACGACGTGGTGATCAATGTGGATCAGCCCGAGGCCTCTGCTACATCAGCGGCTGCATCAGCGGTCTCGCAGCGTTCCACCTGCACGCTGCTGTTCGGCGAGTGGCTCGGGCCCGTGCTGTCGCCCGAATTGATGGTCAAACTCGCCCGTGGTGGCAGCAGCACTAGCAGCCGCCATCGCCTGGAGTTGTTACGCCAGTGCCCACGCCTGCAAACCCGCACACGACCACGGGCCTGGCAAGAATGGGCTGCGGCTTGTCGCGCGAAATTGCCTGCCGTACCTCAACAGGAGTTCGCGCACTACACCTACACACTCGAAGCCGCTCTGGGTGGTTTGGGGTTGTGCGTTGCGCCTTGGCACTTGGTCGCGGCCGATGTGGCGAGCGGGCGGCTGCTTGCGCCGCTGGGTTTTGTGTCCACTGGTTTGCAATACACCGCACGTTGCCGTGCCGACCACACACAAGCGGCGCTTTTTTGCCAGTGGTTGCAGCAAGAAGCCGAGCACATGCCGGTGGCGCCTTCGGCGTCATAGGGCGCCTGTGGCCGCAGGCCGCGCCGCCATTCACCAGCGGTTGCTGCCGGAACTAGGTTCAAACAAGGGGGTTTCATCCCCCCTAAAAACGAGGCTCTAACCACGCCTGCTAGGGATCGCCGAACAAGCGCACAAGAGAGACATTGGCCCCGTGTTTTCAACACGCGGGCGGGCTTTCGGGCAGCGGCCACCGACACGCCTGCCTTGTTTGCTGCCTTGTACGTTCACTCTTATTCGATTGGAGATCCACCATGACCACCATCACCGGCGCAAAACTTGAAATCGGCAGCAATGCCAGCACGGGCACGTCCAACTGCACCGTGACCTGTCGCGTCACCTTCACCAAGTACGAACAAAACGAAATGAAAGAGGGCTTGAAGTTCGCCCTGCACTGCGCCCTGTGGGGTGAGGACAATGGCCTGGGTGCGCTCATCAACCCAGACGATTTCATCTTCAGCTACGCGTCCAAACATTTCCCCGACGCCACCCCGACCAGCCCCGAAGTGGCCACCTTCACCGCCACCCTGGGCACCAACTTGCTGAACGAAGACTTTGGCACCGACGAGGTGTATGGCCGCCTGCGCTTAAAGAACCTGTACACCGGCAACGTGGTGACGGCCAAGACCAATGTGATCAAACGCAATTTCTGATCGCAACAGGGCCTAGCTCGCCGCCGTCTTGAACACCTGCATGGCTTGCGTCAAACGAACGGTTTGTTCACGCAGGCTCTCAGCGGCGGCGGCGCTTTCTTCTACCAAAGCGGAGTTTTGCTGCGTCATCTGATCGAGTTGACCAACAGCTTTGCTCACCTGTTCAATCGACGCGCTTTGGGCAGACGAGGCGCTGGCAATGCCCACCACAATGTCGGCGACTTCGCGAATGGCAAGCACGACACGCTGCATGGTGTCGCCGGCCGCTTGCACCCGGCGCTCGCCTTGGCCTACTTGCTCCACCGAGGTGCCAATCAAACCGGCAATTTCCTTGGCTGCACTGCCCGAACGCTGCGCCAGCACACGCACCTCGCCCGCCACCACCGCAAAACCCCTGCCTTGTTCGCCCGCACGGGCAGCTTCCACCGCCGCATTGAGCGCCAGGATGTTGGTTTGAAATGCAATGTCGTTGATGACGGCAATGATGTCGGTGATCTTGTCCGAGGCCTGCTTGATATCGGCCATGGTGCTGACCACCTCGCCCATCACGCGACCCCCGTCTTCAGCCACTTGGGTGGCGTCTTGCGCCAAGTTTTTAGCTTGGTTGGCAGACGCCGCGTTTTGCAACACGGTGTCGGTCAGGCGTGCCAAATTGGAGGCAGTTTCTTGCAAATTGCCCGCCTGGTGTTCGGTGCGCACACTCAGGTCTTGATTGCCCATGGCGATTTCGCTGGAGGCAGTGGAAATCTCTGAAATGCTGGCTTGCACACCCGAGACCGTGGCCTTCAAGCTGCTTTGCATGTTGCGCAGCGCCCCCAGCAGTGCCGCCATTTCATCGCGGCCGCGCACGTCGATGTGTTCGTGCAAACGCCCGTCGGCAATCCCTTGCGCCACACGAATGCCCTCTTTGAGCGGGGTGACCACACTCAAGGTGATGGCCCACCCCAAGACTGCCGCCAAGGCCAAAGCCAACAACACAATGACAGAGCCCGCTTTGAGCAGGCTGCTGTATCGGGTGTCGAGTTGCGACTTGGCCGCATCGGCTTGTTGTGACACGGCTTGCACGATGTCATTCATGGCTGCATTGGCTGCGTCCACATCGGCGTTCACCGCACGCATCAAACGGTTGGCCGCCATCGGGTTGTCCAGTGCGCCCATTTCTACCTGGGTGGTGATGCCTGAAAAACGCGTTTGGTAGGCTTTGATCTTCTGCTTGATGCCATCTATTTGAGTCGCCGCTTCGTTGCCCGCCAGCATGTTGCTCAATGCTTGCAGGCCTTCGTCGAGTTGTTTTTGTTCGGCCAACCACAGGGCTTTGGCTTTTCCCACCGAGACGGTGTCGCCCAGAAACAAAATCACGTCTTTCTCAAAACCGCGACTGCGCGCCAGGTTCAAGCGCACCTGGGCCACTTGTTGCGACAAGCCCAAATTCGTGTCCACAAACGTCAAAGCCTGGGTGCGCGTGGAGGAAGTGCCCCAATAGCCCACTGCCGCGACCAGCAAAAAAAGCAACAAGATCACGCCAAGCACCAGGCCCAGGCGCTGAGCCATTCTCAAGCGTGTGAGCAAGGCCCACCAAGGGGCCGCAGGCGCATGGCGTGTAGACGAGTGGGATTTTTTCAACATGGTTGTTTGACTCCTGCTGGAACTTTTTTTTTTGAGCGCCTTGGCGAGATGTCTTCCTGTGACCGCCCGCAGTGCGCATGTCAATCGCTCGGCCAGACCTCGGCCAATGCCTTGCGGCAAGCCGCCACCAGCACGTCGTCGCGGCGCGTGGTTTTGAAGATGAAGGACAGCGGGCAGTCTTGCACCGTGCCCGGCCAAATGCAGACTTCACCGCGGCGCTGCGCTTCACGCGCCAAGTCGTCGCGCATGGTGGCCAGGCCCACCCCGGTGCGCACCAAACTCACCATCGAGGCTTCTTGGTCGGCTTCAATCACGGGCGTGACGCTCAACCCGCGTTCGGCAAACATGGTGCGCACCAACCGGTGTTGTGAGCTGTGGGCGGGCGTGCCGATCCAGGGCATGGCGGCCACAGCAGCCCAGTCTGCATGGGCCATTTTTTCGCTCCATTCGGGCGGTGCAATGACCACGTACTGCAAGGTGCGCATGGGCAGGCTGGTGACCTCAGGGTCCAGCACGGGGCCGATGTAAAAGCCGCCGTCAATCTCACCCGAGCGCACGCGTTCCAGCACCCAACCGGAAATGCCGTGCTGCAGCCGCGCTTGCACCTTGGGGAAGTAGGCCAAGAGTGCGCCGAGGAAAGAGCCGAGCCGCAAGGTGTCGGGGTCAATCACGGTGCCAATCACCACATCACCCGCCACCTCACCGCGCAACACCCGCGCATGGTTGAGCAGCTCCATGGCATCGAACAACGTGCGTTCGGCCAGTGGAAACAAAGCACGTCCTTCGCTGGTCAGCACCATGCCGGTGGGTTGGCGCTCAAACAGCAGCACGCCGAGTTCTTGCTCCAGCGCTTTGACTTGTTTAGAGACCGCAGGCTGCGTGAGGTGCAACTGCTCTGCCGCACGCGTGAGGTGGCCCAAACGGGCCACGGCGAGGAAGGTGCGCAGTTGGTAGATTTCCATGGTGTGCAGGTTCAGCCGACCAGCTTACCTTCACGGGTGAGCACCGTCAGGTCGGTGTAGCGCATGCCATTGCGGGTGCGCGGATCGATTTGCATGCGCAAGCCACCGAGGTCCATGGCGGGCAGGTTGATCAGTGCGTTGCTGACCTGCACGTCGCTCGGTGAATCGGGCGCACGTTTGAGGGCTTCCACCAAAACCCGCGCATAAACATAACCCTCCAAACTGAAGTAATTGGGTTCGGGCGCGTTTGGCAGTTTCGCCAAGGCGCGGCGGTAGTCGCGCACCAGGTTGGTTTTTTCCGAATAGGGAAAGGGATAAACCTGAGAAAAGCCAATACCAGAAGCGACCTCTACACCGCAGCGTTTCACCACGGCAGCCGGATCAACCACCGACATGCAAAACACGCGGCTGGCCGTGTTCAGAGGACGGAAGGCTTTGATGAAGGCATACACCGGATCGCCCACCGCCACGAGGATCACCGCTTTTGCACCCACCGCAGCGAGTTGTTTGGCGGCGTCGCTCAAAGAGGCATCTACTTTGGCCGGGGTTTTGTCATAGGCTACTTTGGCAAGCAGTTTGCTGCTATTGGCCGTTGCCGCTTGTTCAATGGCCGCGAGGCCCGTGCGACCAAACGCATCATCCACATAGAGCACGGCGACGCTGTCCAGCGCCATGCGCTGCACTTGGCCCACCAGCTCTGAGAGTTCACGTTCATAGGAGGTGCGCAAATTCAGCACGCCTGCCGCACCTTGAACTTCTTTGGCCCCTGTCAGCGTGCCCACCAAGGTGATGCCTTGTTTGACCAGCACATCGGACTTGATCACGGCGAGCGTATTGGCGGTGCCTCGGTAGGCAATCAACGCGACAGGCCGATCCTGTGCGATCAACTCTTGCGTGAGTTTGACCGTCTCCTCGGGCAGGTAACGGTCGTCCTTGCTGATCAAACGCAGCGCTTGGCCGCGAATGCCTCCGCTGCTGTTCACCGCCAGAAAACACGCCTCGACGCCGGCTTTGAGGCCCTGCCCCAAATCGGCCCCGTTGCTGCCGGACAGCGACGCCACTTGGCCCACCACGTGTTCTTTACCCGCAGCGGAGCTGCCTGTGGCCCAAGGTGCCAGTGCCAACCCTGTGAAGCCCCCAAGCAGGTGGCGGCGGGTTAGCCGTGTTTGACGTGTTGTCATCGTTTGTCTCCGAATGAATGGTCATGAAGACCCAGTACGTTTTATCAGCAGGCAGGCTCTTCTTTGTAGCCTTCTCAAAAAAAAACGGTTTTCAAAGTCGGCTGGCGTCTACTCCAAATCGCATCGCACCCCAGTGTTTTCCGCCCAGCCTGATTGGAAAGGACAGATCCGAGACCACATCGCCGTTGTCGCGCAGGTAGGTCACCAGCAGGTAACGATCGGTGCGGTTTTTCACAGCCCTTTGCGAGGCCGCGTCCACCATCTTGCGTTTGTCGCGGCTGTGTTTGAGGTCATGTTCATAGTCTCCCGTGGGCGGCTGCGAGTAAATGGCGTTGTGGGCTGGCACATAACCATTCACGTCCAGGGCATTGCAATAGAACAAGATGCCAATATCAGCCACGATGTGGTCGTAAAACGGCGTCATGACCCGCGCAAACTCGGTGTCGTAGCGGGTTTTGTATTTGGGCGGGTTGGTGTGGGCAACGTCTTGGTACTGGAGGTCAAAAACATCCACGCCACGCGACTGCAACTTTGCCATCTTCTCTAGTGCCTGCTGGTGGTGGCGCGTGGCCTTTTGGATGACAGCGTCGAGTTTGTCGCCAATGGCCACATTGACGGCGGTGGACTGCAAAGACTCGGCCCGGTCTGACAACAACACCACCTCCAGCACCGCCGCTTCGCTGTCGGCATCTATTTGCTGGCTCAGCAAGCCAATCTGATTCACGATGGCGCTGGACTCCTGTGCGGCTGCGGCCACGCCTTGGACCGAATGGCTGATCGCGGCCGCTGCACGCTGGATGGCTTCAAAATGCGCCACCTGTTGCGCCACATTGCCAGCCACCTGTGTGACGGCATGGTCAGCCTCGTGCACACCTTGCAGCATATGGACCATTTTTTGGTTGGTGCTGGCCATGGCCTTGAGTACCTGGATCACCGTTCCATCAATGGATTGCACCGATTGGTTGACTTGCTCGGCCAGCTTTTTGACCTCGCTCGCCACCACTGAAAATCCGCGTCCCGCCTCACCCGCCCGAGCCGCTTCTATGGATGCGTTCACCGACAACAAACTGGTTTGCCGTGCCACGTCAGAAATCAGCCGCATCACCTCTTCAATTTTTTGGGTTTGATGTTGCAGGTTATGGATTTCCGAGGCCACACCATCGATCTCGGTTCTGAGCTCGCGCATGGAACTGGACGTGGTGGTGAGTTGCTCAGAAGTCGCTTGGCTGGTTTGCAAATGCTCGGTGCTCAAGCGGGGAATGAGCTTGCTTTGATTCAACACGCCATCGATCAACGCAGACGCGTGGCGCTGGTGCTCAGCCACTGCTTGCGACAAGGCAGTTTGCTGTTTGGCTGACTCAGCTGTGGCGCGTATCGATTTGACCAAAAGGGCGCACTTGACCGCCATCCAAATGGCAGCCGCCCGCACCAAACCGATCACACGCTTGAGATCGCCGCCAAAACCGAGCCGACTCCAAAATGCCGCCCAGCCGCCTGCACCGATGCGGTCGACTCTTGCGGATGGAACGGTTGGCTTCATGTCTGTGAGGTGGGCGGCGGACAGCGCCTCAACCCGATTCGCCGGGGGCAGCAAAGTACGCTTTGCGCAGCACGACGGACGGATTGGCTACCGACTCCTGCGCCACCAGCGGTGTGACCAAACGCAGCATGTTGGTGGCCCCTGGGGTACCAAAGGGCATGCCAGCAACGATGGCGATGGCGCGGTCGGGTGTGTCGGGGCAGAGTTTGTTCACCGCACCGGTCGCCAAAGCCACCATGTCGTCTACATCGGCTGCATCACGCGACACCACCGGCCGCACGCCCCACACCAAGGCCAATCGGCGGGCGGTGCCGGGATTGGGCGTGAGACCGATCAAGGGGGTGCGAGGCCGCTCATGGGCCACGCGAAGCGCACTGGCACCGGAGGAGGTGTAGGTGACCGTGGCCGAGAGTGGCACGGTTTGCGCCACCACGCGCACCGCCGCACCTATTGCATCGGTGGCGTTGGCTTGGGTGCGGGCCGTCACTGAGGCCATCAGGCGCTGTTGGCGCGGGTCGCTTTCAACCCGTTCAATGATGCGGGCCATCATGCTCACCGCTTCAATGGGATAACGGCCCGAGGCCGATTCAGCCGACAGCATCACCGCGTCCACGCCGTCGTAAACAGCGGTGGCCACGTCGGACGCTTCGGCCCGTGTGGGCGACGGGCTTTCAATCATGGATTCGAGCATTTGTGTGGCGACGATGACGGGTTTGCCCATCTCACGCGCCAGTTGTGCGATGCGGCGCTGCACGCCGGGCACGTCTTCGGGGGGAAGCTCCACGCCCAGGTCGCCACGCGCAATCATGACTGCGTCGGACGCTTCCAGAATCGCTTCCAGGTGCTCCACCGCCGAGGGCTTTTCAATTTTGGAGATGAGTCCGGCGCGGCCTTGCACCAAGTCGCGCAGTTGCAGCACATCGGCAGCGGTTTGCACAAAACTCAGGGCAATCCAATCGACACCCAGGGCCAAACCAAAAGCAAGGTCTTCCAGGTCTTTCGGCGTGAGAGCTGGCATGGGCAACACGGTGTCGGGCAGGTTCAGGCCTTTGCGCTCTTGCAAGCGGCCTGCCACCTCGCTGCGCACACGAACGCGGGGGGCCGCTTGTTCACCGGAGGTGGCAAGCACAGTGAAACGCAGTTTTCCGTCGTCCACCAAAAGTTGGTGGCCCACGGCCAGCGAGCGAATCACTTCCTCATGCGGCACCGGCACCGGGTCGTTGACGTGGCCTTGTTGGGTGCCAAACACCAAGTCGAACTCGCTGCCCTCTTGAAGCTCCATGGGCGCAGCCAGGCGACCCACGCGCAGCTTGGGGCCTTGCAGGTCGAGCAAAGCACCCAAGGGACGGTCCACTTCTTTTTCGGCGTCACGCACCCACGACAAGCGCTGCTGGTGGTCGGCATGGCTGCCGTGGCTGAAATTGAGGCGGAACACGTCCACACCAGCGCGGGCCAAGGCCACCACATCGGCCAGGCCGTGGCTGGCGGGGCCCAGGGTGGCCACAATTTTGGTGCCACGCCAGGGTCGCGGTGGCTGGCGTTGAGTCATGTCTTTCAATGGCGGCACAGCAGCGTGAAGGGTCAGCATGGGGTCACCTCAGGTGATGAGCAAAGCGCGGAAGTCGTTGACATTCGTGCGGGTAGGGCCCGTGGTGATGAGGTCACCCAAGGCGGAAAGAAAGGCATAGGCATCGTTGTTGTCGAGCAAGGCCTGGGGGTTGAGCCCCAGCTTGCCTGCGCGGCGCAAAGAGTTGGGGTCGATGAGGCCACCAGCGTTGTCTTCCACGCCGTCGATGCCGTCGGTATCGCAGGCAATGGCGTGTATGCCCTCTTGCCCTTGTAAGGCCAGCGACAACAAAAATTCGCTGTTGCGCCCACCTCGGCCATTACCCTTGACGGTGACGGTGGTCTCGCCGCCGGAGATCATGATCCGTGGCCGCCCACCGGGGGCACCGGCTTCGCGCAAGCCCTTGGCCATGGCGGCTTGTGCGGCTGCAACCTCACGCGACTCGCCTTCCACCGCGCCGCCCAAGTTGATGACGGCCAAACGTTGGCGCTGCGCTTCCGCCACAGCCGCATTCAGGGCCAGTTCGGCCGTGGCAATCACTTGCACATGGCGTGGCCCGTCGCTGCGTTTTTGCGTGGCGGGTGGGCGGCGCAGTACCTCCAGCACCGCAGGCGAGACCTCAATTCGGTGGCGCTGCAACACCGCCAGCGCCTCCAAGGGGCTGCTGTGGTCGGCCAGGGTGGGGCCAGAAGCCACCACCGCAGGGTCGTCACCCGGCACATCCGACACCACCAAGGTGTGCACCGCTGCTGCACCGCAAGCCTGCGCCAAACGGCCGCCTTTGATGCGGGACAGGTGGCGGCGCACCATGTTCATGTCGCTGATGTGAGCGCCGCTGCGCAGCAAGGCCACGTTCACGGCTCGCAGCTCCGTCATCGACAAACCTTCGGCAGGCAAGGTGATCAGGGACGAGCCACCGCCCGACACCAAGGCCAGCACCAAATCGTCCGGCCCCATCTCTCGGGCCATGGCGAGCATTTGTTCGGCTGCATCTGCTCCGGCCTCATCGGGCACCGGGTGGCCAGACTCCACAATCTTGATGCGCTCGCAGCGTTCCCCGTGGCCATAACGCGTGACCACCAAACCCGACAACGGCCCGTCCCACGCCGCCTCCACGGCTCGGGCCATCCGGGCTGATGCTTTGCCCGCGCCCAGAACCAAGGTACGGCCCTTGGGACGCGGTGGCAAAAATGCCGGCACGCAGTGCAGGGGATCCACAGCGGTCAAGGCCGTGTCAAACAAGGAGCGCAACAAGACGCGTGGCGCCATCTCCATGGGATCGGCTTTAGGCAAGGCACTCATGACATCACTCCGAGGGCAAGTTCAATTTGTCAGGGGTGGCTGGGTTCACTTCGGTATTCCGTAAACCATGTCGCGCAAGAAGAGCGAGATCGGCGGGAAGTAGGTGATCAGCATCAGGCAGAAGATGATCACGCCCACAAACGGAAGCAGCGAGGCAATCATTCGATCCAGCGATATCTTCGCCACCGCGCACGCCGCGAACAGGTTCACACCGAAAGGCGGGGTGATCATCCCGAGGGCCAGGTTCACCACCATGATCATGCCGAAGTGCACCGGGTCAATGCCGTAGTGAATCGCAATCGGCACCAGGATCGGAGCCAAGATGATGATGGAAGCCGAGGTCTCAATGAACATGCCGATGATGAACAGCGCCACGTTCACACCCAACAAGAACCATGTTGGGGTTTGCAGCACCTCAGCCAACCAAGCACCGAGCGCATCAGGGATGCCCGCACGGCTGATGAGGAAGGAGAAGAGGCCAGCGCAAGCGATGATGAACATGATCACTGCGGAGGAGATCACCGACTTTTTGAACGCGGCGAGCACGGTGCCGAGGTTCATTTCACGGTAGATGAACAAGCCCACCACCAAGGCATAACCCACAGCCACCACCGAGGCTTCGGTCGGCGTGAAGATGCCGCCATAAATGCCGCCCAGGATGATGACGGGCATCAGCAAAGCCAGCGTGGCTTTTTGCGTGGCTTCGACAAACCCCAGGCGACCATCGCCGTCGTTTTTGCCGAGGCCTCTGATCTTGCAGTAGATGTAAACAAACAGCAGCAAAGCGCCCGAGATCAGAAGGCCAGGGCCAAAGCCGGCGATGAAGAGCTCACCAATCGACACCTCGGCCGACACGCCATACAGAATCAACGGGATCGACGGCGGAATGATCACGCCGAGTTCAGCCGATGAGGCTTGAATGGACGCGGCGACTGGCGTTGGATAACCGTGTTTGACCATGGCGGGAATCAAGATGGCGCCAATCGCAAAGGTGGTGGCCACCGACGAGCCCGACACCGCCGCGAAGATCATGCAGGTCAGCACGCAAGTCATGGGCAAACCGCCCTGCACACCGCCGACGATGGACTTGGCAAAGTCCACCAAACGGCGCGAGATGCCGCCGGTTTCCATCAGGTTACCGGCCAAAATGAAGAAGGGAATGGCCGCCAGCGGGTATTTATCAATCGAGATAAACAGCTGCTGCGGGATGACGACCATGGATAAGTTGGGGGTGGTGCCCACGGCAACCACACTGGCCAGACCAATGGCAATGGCGACGGGCACGCTGCATGCAAACAGCACCAGCATCGCGGTCAACATCATTGAGCCCATGATTTTTCCTTTAGAGATGTGCTCCGCCCGGGGGCATAGATAACCCCGAGACAGAAGCTGAATTCGAGAGCCAGCGCAGGCTGCGCTGGCGGCAGATCAAAGCGCGGTGTCCAACTCGTTGCGCAGTGGATCAAACAAGTGGGCGAAGACCGCGATCACCGCAAAGAGCGCGCCGATGGGAATGGCCAAATACGCCCAAGCAATGGAGATTTCCAAGCCAGCCACATTCTGAAAACGAATGCGCCAGGCAATGAAGGCACCCCAGTAAATCATCACGCCCAGCATCGACAAGGTCACAGTGGCAATGAACCACTCCAACTTCTTGCGCCACACCGGGGGCAACTTGCGGTGCATCAAATCAACCGACACCATGGCTCCATTGCGCAGCGCCACGCCCGCACCCATGTACACCATCCAGATCAAAGCGAAGCGCGTGAGCACCTCGGTCCAATCGGAGGGTGTGTCCATGATGAAACGGGCGAACACTTGAAACAGGCCGCAAAACACAGCCAAAACCAACATCGCCACAGCGGTGTTCATGGCAAAGCCGGTGGTGCGTTTGTCCAAAGCAATCAGGGCGTTCACCCAGCCCGAGGGGGCGGGTTTGGTGGCAATGGCAGCGGAGCTCATGGTGAATCTCGATTCAAAAGCGTGTGGTTACTTGACGTCGCGAATGCGCTGGATGTTGGCTTCGCCAAAACGTTTGGCGTATTCAACATAGGCCGGGGCCAAGGCGGATTGGAACTTCGACTTGTCCACATCGGTGATCACATTCACACCCATGGCTTTGAGTTCAGCAACGCCTGAGCTCTCTACTTCATTCACGCGTTTGCGCATGGCTTGGGCACCAAACTTGGCGGCGTCTTGCAGCGCCTTTTTGTCAGCAGCCGAGAGGCCGTTGACCATTTGCATCGAGGCCAGAATCAGCGCAGGTGAATACACATGACCTGTGAGTGACAGGTTCTTTTGCACCTGGCCGAACTCGGACGACGTGATGACAGGGATTGGGTTTTCTTGACCGTCCACAGTGCCTTGTTGCAAGGCAGTGAACAGTTCAGTGAAGGCCATGGGGGCAGGCGATGCACCGAGTGCGCGGAAGGCCGTCATGTGCACGGGGTTTTCCATGGTGCGCAGTTTCAAGCCCTTCATGTCCTCGGGTGTGTTCACCGCACGTTTGCTGTTGGTCAAGTGACGGAAACCGTTCTCGGCCCAAGCCAGTGCCACGATGCCCTTGGCGGGGAACTTGGACAACAAGTCTTGACCAATGGGGCCGTCCAGCGTTCTGCGAGCGTGGTCGTAGTCGCGAAACAGGAAAGGAATGTCGGTGATCAAGGTCTCGGGCACAAAGTTGCCGACGGGGCCGGTGGACGTGACGACCAAGTCCAAGGTGCCGAGTTGCACGCTTTCCACCATTTCGCGCTCGCCGCCCAGCGAACCCGATGGAAACAGCGCAATCTTGTAGCGGTTGTTGGTGAGTTTGGCGAACTCGTCGGCAAAGGCCTGCGCGCCCACGTGGAAGGCCGAGGTGCTGGACTGGGGATGGCCCAGCTTCAGCGTGGTTTGGGCCATGGTGCTGGCGGCAGTGGCCACCAGGGCCAGGGCGGTGAAGAAACGATTCAAGCGCATGGAAGTCTCCTAAAGGTCTGTTCAAAGGCTCGGCGCTTCTGGCACCGATGGGGCGGACTCTAGGGATGCGCTGAACTTGTATCCAATGGTCAATCTTCATGCGCACATGCGGACCAGGAATGCTGCACTGCACACGTGAAATGCGGCACGTGGAAGTGGCCTTTTGCGGCGCAAACTGGCTTGTTTTTCTCGCGTAAACCCTGGGTCGCCATCAGTTTCAAATTGCCTTTGGCGGCAACCCAAACACCTGTGGTTCGTTGAAGACTCCCATGTTGCGATTCACCTTTCGCCACATCCTTGCCGCCTTGCTCTTGAGTGTGGGGGCGAGCAGCACGTGGTCGCAAACCACACTGAAGCATGGGCCATGCCCAATCGGCCACCTCGGCGTTTCAAGTGGGCGCGCAAACCTTTGCCGATGAGGTCGCCAAACTCACCAAAGGTCGCTACAAAGTCGAAGTGGTGCCTGCCGCCGCGCTCGGTGCAGAGAAGGAGCTGGTTGAAAAAGCAATTGCAGGCACTGTCGATTTGGTGGTGACCTCCACCGGTCCGCTGGGTGGTTTCGTGCCCGATGTGTTGATCACCGACATACCGTTTATCTTTCGCGACTATGCCCATGCTCGCAAGGTGATGGACGGTCCGATTGGCCAAGAGATGATTGACAAGTGCGAAGCCAAAGGTTTCACCATCTTGGCCTGGGGCGAGAACGGTTTTCGCCACTTGACCAACAGCCAACGCGCGGTGACGACGTCTGCGGACATGAAGGGTTTGAAGCTGCGCACCATGGAAAACTCAGTGCACATGCAAGCCTTTCGCGCGCTCGGTGCGTTTCCTGCACCCATGGCTTTCTCCGAGTTGTATGGCGCCTTAGAAAACAAGACCGTGGATGGCCAAGAGAATCCGATCCCGGTGATCACATCGTCAAAGTTTGGCTTGGTTCAAAAGCACCTCACGTTGACATCGCATGTCTATTCACCAGCGCCCATCATCGTGGCGCCGGCCACATTCAGCAAACTGTCTGATGCCGACAAACAAGCCTTCCGAACTGCCGCCCTCGCAGGTGCCAGGGCCATGCGCAAGCGTGTCAATGAGGTGGAAAAGTCCGGGGTCGAAGAACTGCGCGCCCAAGGCGTGCAAGTGGTGACCGAAGTCGACCGTGAAAGCTTCCAAGCACTGATCGTGCGCGGTGCCTATCCGCAGTACGAAAAACGTTTCGGCGCTGCTGCGATTGAGCGGGTTCGGTCGGTGCAGTAACTCGCACTAGCGCACCAAAAAAAAGCCCCTTCGCTGGGGCTTTTTCATGAGCTTTGAACAAAGGGTGTCGGGTCCAAATGGCATCTAAGCGTTACGAATCCATGCGGCCAACCACTGTGCGCCATCCCACGCAAAACTGCCGCCCCCTGCATCGCAGGTCCCATCAATCTTGAAGCGCGAAGCATGGGATGTCAGCTACAGCGTGATTCAAACAAACCAGGGCCATGTCGTTTAACGTGGTTCGAGTCGAACTGCCAAATGAAAAATGACTTCATCCAAGCCATAGACTGTCAAACACCGCCAGCCCAGTAGTTCGCCTCTCCATAGGTCTGCTTCAGGAAATCGATCCACAACCGGACCCTCAGCGGAAGGTGCTTGCGCTGAGGAAAGACCGCGTAAATGCCGTTGGCAGGTGCGCTGAACTCGTCGAGCACACTGACCAACAAACCGGCTTTGACCTCCCGTTCTACCTCCCAGGTCGACCGCCAAGCGATCCCCAAGCCCGCCACGCACCAGTCGTGCAACACCTGGCCGTCGCTGCAGTTGAGCCGCCCGCTGGGACGCATGTGATTCACAACACCGTCGATGCTGAACGCCCAGCCTCGGGTTTGGCTGGCTTCGCTGGACAGAGTGAGGCATTCATGCCGCGTCAGTTCCTGGGGGGCTCGGGGCGTTCCAGCGCGTTTGAGGTAGCTTGGCGCTGCCACGCACAGGCGGCGGTTGTCGGCCAAGCGCACACTCACCAAGCTGGAATCAGGCAAATCACCCACCCTCACGGCGCAGTCAAAACTCTCGTTGACGATGTCGACCACCCGGTCCGACAAGTTCAGCGACATGCTCACATCAGGATGCAAGGCCAGGAATTTCGGAACCAAAGGTGCCACATGGCGGCGGCCAAAACCCGCAGGTGCGGTGACGCGCAAGTAACCACTAGCTTTCACGCCGCCCGCACTGACGCTGGCTTCCGCGTTGCTGAGATCGGCCAACAACCGTTGGCAGTCTTCCAAGAAAGCACTGCCTTCGTGGGTGAGGGTGATCTTCCGAGTGGTACGCACCAGCAGCTTGACACCCAACCGTTCTTCTAGCGCATCAATGCGCCGACCAATGACGGCCGGTGCCACCCCTTCCGCCACGGCCGAGGCGGTGAGGCTGCCTTTGGTGGCCACGGCCACAAAGGACTCCAGTTGTTTGAGTTTGTCCATGTCTGCTCACCCCATTCTTGATTGCATTCAAAAAAAACACAAATCAATCGCAAAACATTTACTTAATGCCGCCCGCAGTATGCAATAAATTCAAGTCAGTACGCACCTAGATGCCAGCAGCGTCGTTTTCGCAATGCATCATCAACGTGTTGGTACACCCTGTTTTGACTGGCAACGGAGAACCCCCATGACCACCTCGACCCTCGTTTTGCCCACCGGCATGCAAATCAACGCCCCCATCCTGCCGGGCTTTGAAACCATCCTGACCCCACCCGCACTGGAACTCGTCGCCAAGCTGCACCGTGCTTTCGAGCCCCGCCGCCAGCAACTGCTGGCCGCCCGCGTGGAGCGCACCAAACGCCTGGATGCTGGTGAGCGCCCCGACTTCTTGCCCGAAACCGCCGCCATCCGCGCTGGCGACTGGAAGGTGGCGCCCATCCCCAAAGCCCTGCACTGCCGCCGCGTGGAAATCACCGGCCCGGTCGAGGCCAAGATGGTGATCAACGCCTTCAACTCGGGCGCTGACAGCTACATGACCGACTTTGAAGACAGCAACAGCCCGGTGTGGAGCAACCAGATCCAAGGCCAAATCAACCTGGGCCAAGCCATCCGCCGCACCTTGAAGCTCGAATCCAAGGGCAAGGTCTACCAGCTCAACGACAAGATCGCCACCTTGCAAGTGCGCCCGCGCGGTTGGCACTTGGATGAAAAACACGTCACCGTGGATGGCCAACGTGTGCATGGCGGCATCTTTGACTTTGCGCTGTTCATGTTTCACAACGCCAAAGAGCTGATCGCGCGCGGCGCAGGCCCCTACTTTTACTTGCCCAAGATGGAGAGCCACTTGGAAGCGCGGCTGTGGAACGACGTGTTCGTGATGACACAAAACGAACTCGGCCTGCCCCAGGGCACCATCAAAGCCACGGTGCTCATCGAAACCATCCTCGCCGCTTTCGAGATGGACGAAATCCTGTACGAGTTGCGCGAGCACAGCGCTGGATTGAATGCCGGGCGTTGGGACTACATCTTCAGCTGCATCAAAAAATTCAAGGTGGATCGCAACTTCTGCCTGGCCGACCGCGCCAAAGTCACCATGACAGCGCCCTTCATGCGCGCCTACGCCTTGTTGCTGCTCAAAACTTGCCACAAGCGCGGCGCACCTGCGATTGGTGGCATGAGCGCCCTCATCCCGATTAAAAACGATCCCGAGAAAAACGCCGTCGCCATGGGCGGCATCATTGCCGACAAAAAGCGCGATGCAACCGATGGCTACGACGGTGGCTGGGTCGCTCACCCCGGCTTGGTTGAGCCCGCAATGAAGGAGTTCATGGCGGTGCTGGGAGACCGCCAAAACCAGTTCGACAAACAACGCGACGATGTGCAAGTCACCGCCGCCGACCTGCTGAATTTCCAGCCGGAAACCCCCATCACAGAAGCGGGTTTGCGCATGAACATCAACGTTGGCATTCACTACTTAGGCGCTTGGCTGGCGGGCAACGGCTGCGTGCCGATCCACAACCTGATGGAAGACGCAGCAACAGCAGAAATCAGCCGCAGCCAAGTGTGGCAGTGGATACGCTCACCCAAAGGCGTGCTGGAAGACGGCCGCAAAGTCACCGCCGACATGGTCAAGGCCCTGGTTCCCGAAGAACTGGCCAAGATCAAAGCCGGTGGGTTTGAAGGCCACTTCGACCGCGCGGCCATCATCTTTGAGCAGATGAGCACGCAGGACGCGTTTGCGGAGTTTTTGACGCTGCCGCTGTACGAAGAGATTTGAAGCGTAACCAGGCGCCGGCTTGCGCGTGGGGACACTCCTTGGTTTGCTCCCGCGCTTAACAAGTCATAGCTTGTTTTTTGTAAAAACAAGCTATGACTTTTTTATTGCATATACAAGTTTTAACTTGTATCATGCTCTGGCATACCTCATTGCTGGAGACAACAGCCGTGGACTACCCCCTCAAGATTGCTGAGCAGTTGCGCCCACAACTACAAGGCCTGCGCAAGCAGCGAGGCTTGACGCAGGCCCAACTCGGGAAAACGATTGGCGTCACCCAGGCCCGCGTCGTTGAGATTGAAGCCAACCCCGGGGCCGTCAGCTTGCAACAAGTCATGCAAGTGCTTAACGCTCTAGGAGCCAGCTTGGTGATTCGCGCCGCCGACACGAGCTATTCGAACGAGCTCCGGGGGGCACCAACAGTTCATACCGTCAACGAGAACGCCAAGAAAGGCAGCTGGTGAGCAGTCTCGCTGCGTGGATGAACGGCCAGCTCGTCGGAACGTGGGTGGTTGATCGCGGCGTACACCGCTTCACCTACCACGAGAGTTGGCTGCAATCACCGCAGCGCCGTGCGCTGTCGCTATCGCTGCCAATCACACCAGCACGAGAAGTACGCGGTGCGACGGTGGAAAACTACTTCGACAACCTGCTGCCCGACAACAAAACGATCCGGGAGCGGCTGGCAAGACGTCACAAAACCGCATCCATCGACGCTTTTTCATTGCTAGAAGCCATTGGCCGTGACTGCGTGGGCGCCGTGCAACTGTTGCCTGAAGGGGCGCAGCCTGAAGGCTGGGATCGCATGGACAGCCAAGCGCTGAACGAGTCGCAGGTCGCCCATATTTTGCGGACCGTGCCCTCAGAAAAAATACTGGGTCACGGATTGGAAGACGAGCCCTTCCGTATCTCGTTGGCCGGTGCACAAGAAAAGACCGCGCTGCTGCATCACAAAGGGCGTTGGCACCGCCCCCACGGGGCCACACCAACCACCCACATTCTGAAGCTGCCGATTGGATTGATCGGTGGCTCACGGCGCGTGGACCTTAGCGATTCTGTTGCCAACGAGTGGTTGTGCGCGCAGATTCTTTACCACCTTGGCCTGCCCGTCGCCCCCACCGAGATGTGGCGTTTTGAGGATCAACAAGTACTGGTGGTGACACGCTTTGACCGTTCTTGGCAAAAGCACCCAGATGGGCGTGATTGGATTGCTCGTTTACCTCAAGAAGATTTCTGCCAAGCGCTGGGTTGCCCGCCGAGCAAGAAGTACGAGAAGGACGGCGGTCCTGGCATCAAAGACTGCATGCGGCTGCTTGCAGGAAGCAGCGACGAAGGCGACCGCGCGTCCTTTGCCATCACCCAACTCACCTTCTGGTTGATGGCCGCGACGGACGGACACGCCAAGAACTACTCCGTCTTTTTGCAGCCGGGGGATGCCTACATCACCACGCCTTTGTACGACGTGCTGTCGGTGTTTCCTTATGTCGGCACAGGGCCGAATCAAATCAACTGGCGCAAAGCGGAACTGGCGCTGGCACTGCGCGCAAAGAATGCCCACTACCGCCTTTACGACATCCAGACCCGGCACTGGCACGGCCTGGCGATGCAATACGGTGGTCCGGCCGTGTGGCAGCGGATGCTCAATCATGTGGAGCGCGTCGAGCCCGCACTGACCGCTGTGGAACAAAGCCTGCCGTCAAATTTTCCGCAGCGTACCTGGCGGTTGATCTCGCAGGGGATGCGCGAACAGGTGGTGCGGTTTCGCGCTGGTTTGACCGGTTTATCGCGCTAGTGAAACAAGGCGAGCGGTCTGGTTCCACCCACCAAAAGGGTCTCCCGACGTTTTCTAGAATGAGCCCTGAATCCCACCCCCACGAAAATGCACTTGAACCAGTCCCTGTCTGACCTTCCACCCACCTGCGACGTGCTCATCATCGGCGCAGGCCCTGCAGGCAGTGCCGCTGCACGCATGTTGGCGCTGGCCGGATGGCAGGTGGTGCTGGTCGATCAGCACACCTTCCCTCGCGACAAAGTGTGTGGTGATGGTTTGATTCCAGATGCCCACAACGCGCTGCGCCAGCTGGGTGTGTTGCACGAGGTCATGCTGGCGGCCAACCGCGCGGGCCATGTGGCTTGCATTGGGCCGCGCGGGGGGCGGGTGGATGTTCCGGGGCGCTTGGCGGTGCTGCCGCGCAAGCAACTCGACGACATCGTCTGCCGTGCGGCGGTGCAGGCGGGGGCGCAAATGGTGGCACCGGCGCGGTTTGTAGGCGCCATTGAAGAAGAGATCAACGGGCAGGTGACCGTGGTGGGGGCACGCCTGCAAGGGGTGGGGCAGCACAGCAACGAGTCGCGTGAGATTCGCGCGAAGTGGTTGGTGCTGGCCACGGGCGCCGTGCCGCAAGCTTTGATCGCCGCCAACATGTGTGATCGGCGTACGCCCAGCGGTGTGGCCTTGCGCGGTTATGTGAAGAACGACACCATGGCCTCGCGCATCACCGAACTGGAGGTGGTGTGGCATCCGAAACTCAAGCCGGGGTATGGCTGGGTATTTCCTTGTGGCCACGGCGTGTTCAACATCGGCGTGGGTGTGGCGCACAGCCACGCCAAAGCTGGGGCACGTGGCTGGCGCAACTTCTGGCACTTGGGCTCAAGCCGCAAGAACATGGGTGAGGTGAACCTGCGTGAGATGTTGAACACATTCAAGCAGGTCTACCCCACGGCAGGCGAGCTGGTTCGCGGTGGCCAATGGTTGAAGGAGGCACAGGGCGTCGAGCCTTGCGACGAAAAAGCTGCGCTCAAAGGTGCACCGCTGCGCTGCTCACTGGAAGGCGCCCGCATGGCGCGTCCTGGGCTGTTGGTCACGGGTGAAGCAGCAGGCAGCACCTATGCCTTCACGGGCGAAGGCATAGGCAAGGCGCTGGAGACGGGCATCTTGGCAGCGCAGTTGTTGATCGACGCCCAAGCCCAAGCGTGGAGCACTGCCCAGGTGGTGGCCGCATGGCCGCGTCAGCTGCTGACCTTGCGGCCACGGTATGCGGTCTACGAAAAAGCCAACACGGTGAACGCCCACCCCTGGCTGGTGGACTTGCTGGTGTGGAGCGCCAAACGCAGCCCGCGCCGCCTACAGCGCATGAGCGGCGTGCTGGAAGAAACGCATTTGCCCAGCAACTTGGTCAACCTCAAGAGCTGGATGCGTTTGTTGTTTGAACGCGGCTGAAAGGCGTTTACTTTTCCGCCAGGGCTTTGAGGTTCGTCAGCCCCGTTTCGTAGTCCGGGCCCACCATGCTGTCCATGCTGACGAAGACCTGCATCAGCTTGGACACAAAGTTGTTGGGACCTTCAAGCGACCAAGTCACTCGCGTGCCGTTGCCTTCGGGTTTCAAGTTGAGTGCGGATGTATTACGCGCAGCAAAGGGCTCAATGAAATCCAATTGAATCACGAGTTTTGCCGGCGCGGTTGATTCAGTGATAAGCATGCGGCCGGTGCCCACTTCTTTGTTGCCTTGCCAGTCGTAACTCGCCCCCACACCTGCGGACGGGTTGCTGAGTTTGCGTTTCATGGCTGCATCTTTTTTCTCCCACGGCGACCAGGCCGACCACTGGCCCAGGTCATTGACCATGGGGAAAATTTTCTCGGCAGGCGCGTTGATGACGATGCTTCGTTCCATGCGGAAGTGGTCAGGCCGCGTGGCGGCTGCAATGATCAAGCCAACGATCAACACGCCGAGAATCAGAGCGATTTTTTTTAACATGCGGGGTCTCCTTTTTTTTGAATTCGCATCAGGGCAATGCAATAAGGTTCACCACAGTTTTATCAGAAACGCGAACCTGCAGGCAGCTTGACCGCCCGCGTTACTTCACCCACACCTCAACGCGCCGATTTTTGTTGCGGCCTAAATCGTCGTTGTTGGATGCGACAGGCAGCGCGCCACCCAAGCCCAGCACCTGCGCTGGGTTCACGCCAGACGCGCGCAACAAACGCGCCACACTTTCTGCACGCGCTTTAGACAGCAAAACGTTCTGCTGCACCGATCCAAGTGCATCGGTGAAACCCAAGAGTGATACGTTTTGGTTGGGGTGGCGCGACAGGTGGCTCACCAAGCGGCCCATGTCGCGCGTCGCTTTGCTGTCCAGTTCATCTGATCCTGAACGGAAGCGAAAGGCGAAGGACAAACGCTGGCCCTGCGCGGCGAGCAGCGCGTATTCTTTGGGCGCATTGGCAGGTGCCTGAACTGCTTCTGCCGAAATCAGCTGTGGCACAAAACCCGTTTGCCGCACCACGTTTTGTCCAGCGTCGCTTTGCACAAACTCGACGAAGTCTTTGGCTTGCGGACTGAGTTGCTGCGCCGGGGTGTACAAAAACAAGCGCCGGGACAGCGGATAGTCCTCGGTGGAAACGGTGAAGAAGGTAGGCAAAAACGCGGCGGAGCCAAGCGTCTCAGCCACCGGCACCGCGCGGGCCTGGCGCACATAGGGCAGACCAATGAAACCAATCGCCCCGGCGTCGGACGACACTTGATCCGATAGTACGTTGCTGGACTCATAACGCGCCGCGCCGTCGGCCAGATTTTGTTTCTGGCGGTCCAGTACCAAAGACTTGAACGTATCCCAGGTGCCCGACTTGGTGTCGCGTGCATGCAATGTGATGGGGCGGTTCTCGCCGCCAAGTTGCTGCCAATTCACAACCTTGCCCGAGAAAATATCAGCCACTTGTTCGACGGTCAGCTTTGCAATCCTGTTGCTAGGGTGAACGATGACGGCCAAACCGTCCAGGCCAATCACATGCTCAGCACCCGGCAGGCGCATGTCGCCAAAGAGCGGCATGAGGGTTTGGTTTTCAGCGTCTTTGATGGGCCTGGAGGACATGCCAATGTCAGCAACGCCCTCCTTCAGTCCCGTGTAAGCCGTGCCGCTGCCGTGGGCGTGAACCTCAATGCCTTGCAAGGGTGTGGCAGCCCCGGCACGGAAGGTGAACACTTTCTCTAAGGCCTTGTCGCTTCGCACCTCACCGGCTTCGCTGTTTTTGGTTTGCAAATAAGCCTGGACCAACGCAGGTGCCAAGGCATCGCCAATGGTGTTGGAGCCATGCATGCGAAATGCGATTTGCGCCGGAGCCACCGTCAACGCAGGCGAGGCCGACCCCGCGCGGTCTGGGGACGAAGGGGTAGTCGACGGGTTGCGCCCACTTTGTTGCCACCAAGCGGCCGCACCCAGCAGCACAAGCACCAGTGAACCCACCAGCCACAACCGTGGGTTCTTCCATCCCGCAGAAGCGCGTTTGGATTTTGGGGGCGCGTCGTCCAAGAACTCCATGGGCCGGGTCACCACTTTGAGCCGTTCGCCCTCGTTCGTCATGTGCTCATGGATGTCGTCCAGGGCGTCGAGGGCGGCCTTCAGTCGCGCATGCCAGCCCACCACCAGCTCATCGTCACTCATGGACAAGGCAGTCAGCAGGTCGTTTCGGTAGGGCAGGTCAAAACGCAGGCGGTCGGGTTCGTGGGCGAAAAAAGCCAACTGCGGTTGTTCGTCGCAAGCACGCTTGAAACGGCGCAGGGTGCCCAAATGGCGCAGTTCCTGGGCGTGCAGCGACAAGGTGTCCGCCAAGGTGGGTTTGGACGCCAGCGCCAGGTTGCTTTTCGAATTCATGATGTGCACAGATGGAAACAAGTTGTGTGCACTGTGCGGCATGGTCATGACAGCGTCATGAAAGCCGTGGGGCCAGGGTTGCCAGGCCCTGCGGCTCAGGGGGTGTCAATGACTCACGAAGAGCCAGCAGCGACCGACTCTTCGACTTCACCACCGAACTCTTGCGCCGCCGACTGCCCATTGCTGTGCTTGGATCGGCGGGCTTTGAGCACGCGCACCAAGGTTTGCTGCAGTCGTTGGTTGTCGATGGGTTTGGTGAGGAAGTCGTTCATGCCTGCATCGAGAGCATCCTCACGTTCAGACACCAAAGCCGCTGCCGTCAGCGCAATGATGGGCAGCGTTTGCGCGCTGTATCGCTGGCGAAGTTGGCGAGCAGCTTCGTGGCCGCTCATGGAGGGCATTTGCACATCCATCAACACCACATCGGGGCCATGGCCTTGGGCAAACGCATCGTGCACGGCCTGCACCGCGAGGTGTCCGTCTTCCGCTTGACTGACTTCAACACCCCATTGCTCCAGCAGGGCCACACCAATCATCATGTTGACGGGGTTGTCTTCGACCAGCAGCACACGTGCGCCGCGTAAGCTGTCGGTGTCGTCCAAACTGATGTCCACCACCTGCGGCGCACTCTGCGCAGGCGGCAAACTGAGCTCGGCCCAAAAACTGCTGCCTTCACCGAGGCGGCTGGTGACACCGACGCGGCCTTGCATCAGGCTGGCCAGCTCGCGACAAATGGACAGGCCCAAGCCCGTGCCGCCATAACGGCGCGTGGTGGACTCATCGGCCTGGGTAAAGGGTGAGAAGAGGCGGACCTGTGTCGCACTGTCGATGCCAGGGCCGGTGTCGGTGACGGTGAGTTGAACCAATCCGGCATCGGTCATTCGCGCATCCAACTGCACCCAACCTTCTTCGGTGAACTTCAGCGCGTTGTTGATGTAGTTGCTGAGAATTTGGCGCACCCGCACGGGGTCGCCCGACACCGTGGTGGGCACATCGGACGCAATGCGCAATTCAAACCGCAGACCTTTGGCATCGGCCAAGGGCTCGTAGCTGCGCTGCACGTTCACCAGTTCGTCGTACAGGCTGAATACCGTGGTGTCCAAGCTGAGCTTGCCCGCTTCAATTTTGGACAGATCCAGCACGTCGGTGATGATGTGGGCGAGGCCTTCTGCACTGTCGAGAATTTGCTCCAAGTAGCGCTGACGGCGCGCCTCGTCCAAGTCGGGCGCTTGGGCTAAACGTGCCAGGCCCAACAGGCCATGCAACGGCGTGCGTACCTCGTGGCTGGTATTGGCTAAAAAAGCGGTTTTGGCCCGCGATGCGGCCTCGGCAGCATCACGGGCGGCCGCCAAGGCGCTGGTCATCTGTTGGCGTGCCGTGTTGTCGAAATAGAGCGACAGCGTGGCAGCGCCTTGCGGTGTTTCCACGCGCGTGGCAGTCACCTGGGCCAAGATGCGTTGGCCACGGCGCGAACGCATGCAGAAGTCGGTCACGGGGATGCTGTCGCCGGGTGCGCCAGCGTCCAGTGCCGCCACACGCGACAAAACCTTGGAGGCGCTCGCGGTGGTGCTGGACTGTGAATCCGAACCAAGGGCGCCTGAAGGTGACTGGTTGGGGACTTCTTCGTCCACTTCCAACAGGTTGAATCCCAACATCTCTCGCGGCGCATCAAAACCAAACATGTAGGCTGCAGCCGCGTTGGCTTCCAGCACCAAACCCCGTCGGTGCAATACCAAGGGCGTGGGCGAACGCGCAAACAGTTCGCGGTAGCGAGCCTCGCTGGCGGCCACCGCCATCTGAGCAGAAACTTCGCTTGTCACATCACGGCCAATGCCGCGGTAGCCTTGAAAGACACGGCGCTCGTCAAAATGCGGCTCGCCACTCAAACTCACAAAGTGCGCCTGGCCGCTTTCATCGCGGCGTTTGGCGATCAAACGGGTGAAGGGTTTGCGTGACTCCAGTTGCGCGCGATGCGCATCCATTTGTTCAGCGGTGAGGCCGAACTCCACAATGTCCCAAGGTGCTTCGCCCACCCGGTGAGCCAACGCCAAGAGAGAGCCTTGGCCGGTTTTTTCCGACACGTAGGTGTAGCGGTACGAGGCGTCTTGTTCCCAGTACCAATCCACCGCAATTCGCAACATGGCACGAAACCGTTGCTCGCGGCGGCGAGCGTCCAGCAGCACCTGTTGGACCGTATGGTGCAACACCAGGCCAGCACCGAGGCCCGCAGCCAGCCACCCCAACACGGTGAACAAACGCAACAGGATGGAGACGTCGGTCCGGTAGGCCGCACCAGTGATCAAACCGTGCAGTTCAGCCAGGTACAAACCCAGAACGAGCGCAACGGTGGCCACCGTCAAGCCCCATCCCATTCGCGGACCACCCACAGCGGCCACACCACACAGGAGCAGACCCGCGTAGGCCAAAGCCGGCGTGTGTATGCCTTCTCCCAACACTACGGCCAGTACGCCCAACACCACCAAGGCGGAGATTGCAGCGCCGCCCACCGCCAAGCGCAAATTCACCGTGGGGGACCGCCACGCCGCGAACAAGAGCAGCAGCATCAAAGCACCACAAGCGCCCGCGCTGGCCCAAAGCGCCGGATCATTGACTGGCAGCGCAGACGCGGCATAAACGATGGCGCCGCAAGCAGCGCTGGCAGCGCCTACTGCAAACAGCAGACGCAGGCTCAGGCGATTCATCTGCTTCAGTGCAGCATGGTCGGCAGCGGCGCGTATCGGTGGGTTCAAAACTGTGGCAGCGTGAAATGCAAAGCCGTAGTTTTCCAGAGATCAACCTGTTCGGCGACAGGGCAAGGAAAGAAACAACACCGCGCGAGGAATATCACCGCCAGTGATCGCACACTACTGTCAGGTTTGTGCATCCCGCAACAATTGGCGCGTGCCCTGGGCCACTTGGCGTGCCGCGTTGGCAAAGTCCTGCCCACTGCTGGCATAGAGCACCGCACGCGACGAGTTCACCATCAAAGGGCCCGTGGTTTGCCCCGCTTGCGCTCGCCACGCAGCGCGCACAGTCGCGGCGGCATCGCCACCTTGGGCCCCAACACCGGGCACGAGCAATGGCAAGGTCGGTGCCAGTTCACGAACACGTGCCAGCTCTTGGGGAAAGGTGGCGCCCACCACCAAACCGAGTTGGCCATTGCGGTTCCATGGGCCTTGCGCCAAGCGGGCAATGTGCTCAAACAACAGGCCACCCTCTGCGCCCACCAGCGGCTGCGCTTGTAAGTCCGAACCGCCGGGGTTAGACGTGCGGCACAACAAGATCAAGCCTTTGCCTTCGTATTTGAAATAGGGCTCGATCGAATCAAAACCCATGAAAGGCGAGAGTGTGAGCGCGTCGGCCTGGTAGCGCTCAAACGCTTCCACGGCGTACTGCTCGGCGGTGGAGCCGATGTCACCGCGTTTGGCGTCCAGAATGACTGGCACGTGGGGTGCCACGGCTTTGATGTGGGCGATCAAGCGTTCCAACTGGTCTTCAGCGCGGTGCGCCGCGAAATAGGCAATTTGCGGCTTGAATGAATTGACCAGGTCGTGCGTGGCATCGACGATGGCGGCACAAAACTCAAAAATCTTGCTGCTGTCGCCGCGCCAGTGCAACGGGAATTTGGCCGGGTCAGGATCCAATCCCACGCACAACAAAGACTGGTTTTGCGCTTCGGCTTGGCGGAGTTGGTCGGTGAAGTTCACGTTGCGCTACCTCTGAAGGTCAAGCCAATCGCCGGGCCAAAGCCGCTGCCTGGCCAATGTAGTTGGCTGGTGTCATGGCCATCAGGCGATCCTTCTCGGCCTGCGGAATTTCCAAGGTGCCGATGAAGGTTTGAATGGCTTCACGGGTGATGGTTTTGCCGCGTGTCAGCTCTTTCAAACGCTCGTAGGGGTTGGGCAGGCTGTAGCGGCGCATCACGGTTTGAATCGGTTCAGCCAGCACTTCCCAGGCGGCGTCGAGGTCGGCGGCCAATGCCTCGTGGTTGACTTCCAGCTTGTCCATGCCACGCAACAAACTGTCGTATCCCAAGAGGGCATAACCCAAGGCCACGCCCATGTTGCGCAGCACGGTGCTGTCGGTCAGGTCACGCTGCCAGCGCGAGATGGGCAGCTTTTGGCTCAAGTGGGCCAGCATGGCATTGGCCAAACCAAAGTTGCCCTCGGCGTTTTCAAAATCAATCGGGTTGACCTTGTGCGGCATGGTGCTAGAGCCAATTTCACCGGCCTTCAAACGCTGTTTGAAATAACCCAAGCTGATGTAGCCCCACACGTCACGCGACCAGTCGATGAGGATGGTGTTGGTGCGGGTCAGCGCATCAAACAACTCCGCCATGTAATCGTGCGGCTCGATTTGAATCGTGTACGGGTTGAATTGCAGCCCAAGCTGCTTTTCGATCACGGCTTGGCTGAAAGCCTCCCAGTTGATGTCGGGGTAAGCGGCCAAATGGGCGTTGTAGTTCCCCACCGCGCCATTCATTTTGGCCAGCAATTTGACACTGGCGATTCGTTCGCGCGCGTGCTGGAGCCGGGCACCCACATTGGCGCATTCTTTGCCCAAGGTGGTGGGGCTGGCGGTTTGACCGTGGGTGCGGCTGAGCATGGGCACGTCGGCGAACTCATGGGCCATGGTTTGCAGCTTGGCGATGAGGCGGTCCACCATGGGCAACATCACCTCACTGCGTGCCGCCTTGAGCATCAAACCATGGCTGGTGTTGTTGATGTCTTCGCTGGTACAAGCAAAGTGCACAAACTCGCTGGCGGATTTGAGCTCGGCCGTCGCCTCAAACCGCTGCTTGAGCCAATACTCCACCGCCTTCACGTCGTGGTTGGTGGTGCGTTCAATGTCTTTGATCGCCTGGGCATCAGCCTCAGAAAACCGCAGCACCAACCCGCGCAACAAACCACGCGCCGCTTCCGAGAGCGGCTTGAACTCTTGCAGGCCCGCATCGGACAAAGCAATGAACCACTCCACCTCCACCTGCACCCGCCTGTGCATCAAACCGAACTCCGACAACAAAGGGCGCAGCGCCGCCACTTTGCTGGCGTAACGCCCATCAAGCGGGCTGAGGGCGGTCAGGGGTGTAGGCAGGTTGGTAGACATGGTACTTGGGTGGCTGTGCCAGTTAGGAAGGCAAGCGCACGCAAAAATTTGCGTGTCGCTGAAAAGGCGAGGAGTGAATTTTAGGCGGTTGTCGCGAAGCCGCAGAGCGGCTAGCGCCGCTGGGTCAGCCTTGCGTCCGCGTCTTTGAAAAACCGAATCCGCTCTTCATCCGCCGGATGGGACGAAAAAGCAATGCCCACTGCGGACCACGGGTTGTCGCCGCCATGTTCCTTTTGCTTGCTCTCTTCCAGGCGTTCAAACAAGCGCACCATCGCCGAGGGCGGCCGCCCGGCCGCCACCAACACATCGGCCGCAAACTGATCCGCTTGTCGCTCAGCATCGCGCGAATAACTGGCCTGCCCCAATACGATGGGCACCGTGGCCAACAAACTGCTGGCGTCACCCCAGACCAGGCCCGCGATCAAACCCACCGCCGAGCCTTGGATCAACATGCGCATGCCGTGCCGATGT
Organism: Pseudomonadota bacterium; assembly: GCA_046049865.1. Classification (GTDB taxonomy): domain Bacteria; phylum Pseudomonadota; class Gammaproteobacteria; order Burkholderiales; family Burkholderiaceae_C; genus JANPCX01. Next base: position 61,149 of record JBJOQO010000001.1, read on the forward strand.
TGCACGTGACCCAATTCGTGAGCGAGAACACCCAAAAGCACGGCCTCGTCGTTGTCAACCAACTCCACCATCTCGTCGGTCATCACCATGCTGCCGCCAGGCAGCGCAAAAGCATTCGGGCCTATCTTGCTTTTGCGAAACAGCAGCTCATGGGCTGGCGCTTGCGCGCCGAGCGATTCACGCACCAATTGGTCAAACGCTTTACGCAGGGCCGCCTGTTGATCCGCGGGTAGTTCGCTCGGGCGCATCCATTGTTCGTCGATGGCCCGCAAGGCGATCTCTCCGGCGGCCCGGTCCACCGACAGCGGCGTGGCGGACAACACCGCCTGGCTGCCCCAAGGCAAGCCCCAGTGCCACAAAACAAACAAACACAACACCACTGCCACCAAAGAAGCGGCCACCCCGCGCCAGCTTTGTTGAAGACGAACCACCAGTGAGTCTGCTGCCACGAACTCCGCTTGCCAAGCATTCCACACCGCGCCATCGACGGCTTGCAAAGAACCCCCGCCTTGCAGGTGCGCCGTGGGCAGGCCATGGCGCGTGCGCTCCGGCCATTGAACCTGCCCGTGTGTCCACTGGGCGATCAGTGCATTCGGTTCCTGTGTTTCGTGCAAGGTCAATGACTGCGCATTCCAGCGCAGCAAGCCTTGAACCGGGCGTGCATGCTGCCCATCGAAGTAAAGAACCAGCAGGTCGCGGCTCGGGCTCGTCATCAAAGGCCAATGTCCACACCAAACAAGTCACCAGCCGCATCACCCGCAGCTTCACCCTCATGGGTCTTGGAGCGGTTGATCAATGTCTGCGGATCGACACGGGTGAGCACCGCCATGGCTTGCAACTTCAAACGCGCCATGGCTACTGCCGCAAAAGGCCAGTACAGACCCAACGTCAGGCCAATCAAGAACCAGTTCTTGAAGGTGAGCTTGAGGGCGCTGCGGAAGGTGAGGTTGCTTTGAAAACGAAACTCACGATTGCCAGTTTTGGACCACACCAGGTTTTGCATGCGCGACGTGAAATAAGGAACCCACACACCATAAATTGCGATCATGCCGAGCGCAAAAATCGGCACGGCCAGCGCCACAAGCAAAAAGAAGAGCCCCTTGATCTGCATCAAGCCACCGAACCCGGCGTCGCTCAACCCCGTGGCGGCCGCTATAGCACCTACGACGGCAGCACCGATGCCCACCAACAGGCCGCCCACCAGCATGGATGCAAGCGTGACCCCAGCGGTCTTCAAGAAGACGGCAAAGAATGAGCCCACGCTGGCCTTGAAGCGGGTTTCCAACCCGGCGTAGGCGTAGTGGTCGTGTTGGTATTTCTTGAACCTCCACCACAACCACGGCCCGAGCAACAGCATCAGCGGAAAAACTGACAGCATGGCCCACTCAAACCACGCTGGTGGCGCTTGTTGTTGTTCGGGATCGATCATGCTGACCAGCCCCAAAATAATCGCACTGGGTACAAAGAGTGGGAGCAATGTTTCGTAGGCGCCACGCACGGACCCGGTAAAACGAAAACGCAAACCACGCCAACTGGTGTTGGCCAGGCGAAACTGCAGCGAGGACTTCAGCAATGCAGGCCACACCAAAGCCAGTATTAGAAATGCGATCAGGCCCGCTGTGGGCGAGAACTGCCCCGCCACCGAATAAACAAGCACCATCGCGCCGACCAACAAATAACCGCGAAACATTTTTTTGGGGTCGCCATGGAAGGCCAGCGGGTGACCATCCACCAAAGTATTGCCATGAAAGTAACGCAGCTTGCGCGCTCTGGCCCATGGTGTGTAGAGACTCAAAGTCACCAGAATGAGTAACAGATTGACAATCCAGATCCGAAAGTACTCGCTGCCAGTTCCGGTGAACTCAATGGGCAGGGTTTGAATGCTGTTGCTGGGTTTGTCAGTCGGCGCAGGGCCAGGGCCTGAGGCCGCCATGGGGTTCAAAGTAGGTTCGTTCATTGGTGTGGTGTCCAGGGCGAGGGGTTGTAATGCGGACACGATCTCCTCCATAAATCACTTTATCACCCCCTCCTGCGCGATTCGGCGGTCGGGGCAGGCCGTGGTGTGGTGTTGCGCACGAGCATGCAACACCACACTAGAATCCGCCGCTGCAGGGAAGAGAAAAAAGCCAACATGATGAAACTCCTCGGATCACTGACCAGCCCCTACGTGCGCAAAGTGCGCGTGGTGATGGCCGAAAAAAAACTCGACTACCGCTTGGAGTTGGAGGACGTGTGGGCAAGCGACACGATCTTGTCCGCCAACCCATTGGGCAAAGTGCCCTGTTTGGTGATGGAGGGCGGCGAAGCGGTGTTCGACTCCCGCGTGATCGTGGAGTACGTGGACACCCTGTCGCCCGTAGGCCGCTTGATTCCTGAGCGCGGCCGCGAACGTGCTGAAGTGCGCACTTGGGAGGCCTTGGCCGATGGGCTGCTTGATGCTGCGATCGCCGTTCGCCTGGAGCAAACCTGGGCCGGTCGCAGCGATGCACAGCGAAGCAGCGCTTGGGTCAACCGCCACATGGGCAAGGTGCACTCCGCACTGTCGGCCATGAGCAAAGGCCTGGGTGAGAAACCCTGGTGTGCCGGCAACAGCACGCACATCACCTTGGCCGACGTGGCCGTGGGCTGTGCCTTGGGTTACTTGGACTTTCGCTTTCCCTCGCTGGACTGGCGACTAGAACACGCCAACCTCGCGCGCCTGGCAGAAAAACTGTTGGCGCGGCCCAGTTTCGTTGACACCGCACCACCGGCCACCTGAACAAACCGTCAATAAAAACGCGGTAGCTGGGTCAGCGGTAAAACGCTTCAACCTGCCCTTTGAGTTTGATCATCAAAGGCTGGCCTTTGCGGTCTAGGGACCGGCCCGCAGGCACCTTGACCCAACCTTCGCTGACGCAATACTCCTCCACGTCGGAACGCTCTTTGCCGTTCAAACGGATACCGATGGCGTGTTGAAAAACGGCCGCCACATGGTGCGGGCTGCGTGGGTCCACCGAGAGGTGGTCGGGCAGGTCAGGGCGTGTGGTTGTGTCTGTCATGTCTGTTGTTCTTCCGGATAGATGCGTAGTTTCCCAAGTAGTCATTGTCCGGGATACGACGCAGGGCTCCGAGATGGTCTCCATCGCCAAGCAAAAAACGCCGCCCGCAGTGAAGCAAACTCATGGCCTGGGAGGGTTGCCTGAATCGATGGGTGCTTTTGCAAGCAGGGCTTGACGTCTCAAAATTTCACGCACCATGCCTTCGAATTGGATTTCGATGTTCCGGCGCAGCATCAACATTCCAACCACGGGAGGCAAGGATTCTTTGGGTTCGATCAAACCTTTCCATTCCAAGCGGTGCCGCTGTGGGCCCTGGTCTGGCAACGGGGTGATCAGGTAGCTGCCTTGCATACGCTTGAGGGTGCCCGACTCCGCCTTCGCGTCGATCCGGTAGGGCTCCAACTCCGTGCAAACCAATACGAGGTCAATTGGAAATGAAAGGAAGGCAAGCCGGGCCTGGCCTTTTTGCGACACCCTCACCTGGTTGCCGCGTCGCTCCAGCAGTCGACTGGATTGAATGCCGGGAACAAAATCTTCCAGGTGGTTGTAGTCCGTGAGCGTGCCCCAAACCACAGCCAGGTTCGCGTCAAACTCCGCATGCACCTGCACTTCGACCGCTTCGGGTTCTGCCGCGCTGCGTTTGGCGCTGACAGTAACCGGTGGCGTGCTCGTCTCCTGACCTTGAGCGGCGACGGGCGGCATGAAGGCCACGAGCACCAGCAAGGCCAGCAAACGACGTTTCATTCGGGACACCCTGCAACTCAACGAATTGAGCACACACTGAGTTGAAAGCGTCCAGCCTCTCAGCTTTGGATATAACTTTGCAACTGAGAAATCGTTAGTTCGTGGTCGGCAATGATGTCGTCCATCAGGTCGCGAATTGAGATCATGCCCACCACCTTGTCGCCATCGACCACGGGCAGGTGGCGAATTTTTTTCTGGCTCATCAGTGCCATGCATTCGCGGGTGCGGGTGCTGGGACTGACGGTGAACACATTTCGGGTCATGATTTCGGCCACCGTGGTGTCTTTGGAGTTGCGACCTTGCAGCGCAATCTTGCGGGTGTAGTCGCGCTCTGAAAAAACGCCGACAAGTTTGTCGCCTTCCATCACCACCAGGGCGCCCACTTCGTGCTGCGCCAACACGTGCAAGGCATCGAAAACGTTGTCGCTCGGGGCAACACGTATGACGCCGGCGGGGTGACGTTTAAACAGTTCTGAAACCGGTTTCATGGGGACTCCACTAGGGTTATTGCAATCCGAGAAGGCCTGTGTCGCCGCAGCGCCCAGTGCCTGTTGATTCTGCCAGGATGCGCAGGCGTCCAATCATGTCGTGCGTCAAGCCGAGTACAACGCAGCAAGCTTGGGTGGCCAAGGTGTTGGAAGCGTCAACGGAACGAACCACTGGCAACTCACGGCACTGGCGGCAACCAGTTGATCTCACGCGCCGTTTCTTCGCCAATCAACGCCCGCTTCAAGTGAGCGGGTTGTTCCGACTGGGTGGGCGACAGTGGCGTGCGGCCGCCCATGATCTCTGCGAAATCTTGCGGAAACCGCGGCTCTTTGTTCGGGTCCGCATAACCGTCCGGAAAACGCGGCTGGTTGGTAGACAAATCGTATTTGTCGGTCGCCCCCAAGGTGTGCAAAAACTCGTGGGCAATGATGATGTTGTTCGGCCCCGCCATGGCAGGTGTGGCAAACACCTGAGCCAAGCCGATTAACCCTTTTTGCAGCGCGGTGGAGTGGTCCAAACGTTGCCGCTGCGTGGGGTCGAAGTACAGCAAGTACATCTTCACCTGCGGCCCAGGCCCCGTGGTGTCGCCATGGTGCCAAGCCCACCAGCGCATTTTTAAGCTCCATGAGGCCACCTGTAGCGGCCCACCGCGCAGGGGGGCCAGTGGCGGAAAGCTGTCAATTGAGGGGGCCAAACGCACCTCCACCGACGCAAACGATTCACGGCCATAACGTTTTGCTTCGGCCAACATGAAGGCCTCCAAAGGCTTGAAGTCGTCCACCGTCAGACTTTCGATATAGGCCTGCGTGGCCGCCCTGCCATCGGCGTTGATGGGGTAGATGTTGACTGGCAAGGTGTACTTCCACTTCACGGAATTCACCTGTGTGCGCCAGGCGCCCCAGGCCACGGCAACAAGCACAAACAACAAAATAATGATTCGGACGGTTTTAAACATGCGGAGCGAAATAAGGTCAGTACCGATGAATTGTGCGGGCGTTCACCTCGGGTTACCCTGCTGCACCCCATGTGCGTGAGAATGCAACTCAAGCAATCCAGCCAGCCGACACCACCCATGCCCTGCCTCGACTTTGATACCGAAAAGGCCGCCTTCTTGGCCGGCTATGACCGCGACCTGCCAAGACTGGAGGAAGCGCGCACCTCCTTCACTGCGCTGTTGACCGCCTTGGTCACCCACGCGGGCAACATTCAGGTGTCCAAGATCGATGGCCGCGTCAAAGACCGCGAGGAGTGCATTCGCAAGTTTTCACGCAAATACCGCGCAGCGCTGGAAGAATCCAGCACGCCCTACGAGATTGCGCCTTACATCACCGACCTCATCGGCATTCGTATTGTTTGCCTCTATGAAGACGAGTTGGACCTGGTGGCCGAGGTGGTGCGCTCGCACTTTGAAGTGATTGAGATATCCAACCGCGTGGCCGACGTGGAAAGCACCGAAAGCGCCTTTGGCTACAAAGGCCTGCACATGGACCTGCGCCTGAACGCCACCCGCGCCCCGCTGCCCGAGTACGCGGCTTATGCGCCCTACCGTTTTGAGCTGCAAGTGCGCACCGTGATTCAAGACGCCTGGAGCGTGCTGGACCACAAAATCAAGTACAAAAAATCCATCCCCAACGCGCTGAAACGCCGCATCAATGTGCTGTCCGCTTTGTTTGAACTCGCCGACCGCGAATTCAAACAAATTCGCGATGCCACCGAAGCCGCCTTGCGCGAAGCGCCCGATGAAACCTCCCCCGCGCAACCACCCCAAGGCCCCGAAAAACAAGGGCGTGCATCCAGTGCCGGCAGCGAACTCAACGCCTTCACCTTCCTGAAAATCGCCAATCATTTTTTCAAAGACTTCGACTTCGAGCCCCACAAGGTGGACGGCTTTGTGCAAGGCATCCGCGAGTGGTCACCCGGCATCAGCCGCGTGTCCTTCAACGACCTGCTCCAACAAAACATCACCACCGTGAAGAAGTACAAACTGGCCTACGAGGAAAAAAACCCCAGCGCCAAATTCAACGCCTATACGGTGATCCGCCACTGCCTTTATCTGGGCGACAAAACCAAGTTCAGCAGGGCGCTGACCAAGGTGTCCAGGGAGGCGTTTGAGGGGTGGTTGGTGGGGGGTGGGTAGTCAAAAGCAGAGCCGGGCTTACCAACTTTGCCGCGCCAATCAAACCGTCAAGCCGACAATCTACTTTTCCGCACGGCGCCCACCCTACCCCGACTTCCCGCTTCACTCTGACCGTTCCCCAGAAAGCCCCCCATGCCCATCCAATGGTTCCCCGGTCACATGAACTCGACCAAAAAGGCCATCAAAGAGCGGCTGCCTGATATTGATGTGGTGATTGAGTTGCTGGATGCGCGTTTGCCCGGCTCCAGCAGCAACCCGCTGTTGGCCGAGATGACGCGGGGCAAGTCTGCCCTGAAGGTGCTCACCAAACAAGACCTGGCCGACCCCGAGCGCACGGCCTTGTGGCTGGCGCATTACCAAGCGCAGCCGGGCACACAAGCCTTGGCGCTGGATGCCAGCATGGCGGGCCCGGCCAAACCGTTGATTGCCGCTTGCCGCAGCCTGGTGCCGGGGCGCGGGGGCATGGTCAAGCCGGTGCGGGTGTTGATTTGCGGCATTCCGAATGTGGGCAAATCCACCTTGGTCAACACCTTGCATGGCAAGGTGGCAGCGAAAACCGGGGACGAGCCAGGCATCACCAAGATTGAACAAAAAATCGTGCTGGCCAACGACTTCTATTTGTTCGACACGCCCGGCATGCTGTGGCCGCGCATTGTGGTGGAGCAAAGCGGCTACCACTTGGCCGCCAGCGGCGGCATTGGGCGCAATGCCTATGACGAAGAAGAAGTGGCCCTGGTATTGCTGGACAGCGTGCGGCCTTTGTATGCCGAACGCCTGCAGGCGCGCTACAAACTTGGCAGCCTGGAGGCGCTCAGTGACGAGGCCTTGTTGGCCGACATCGGCCGCAAACGCGGCGGCCTGATGGCCGGTGGCCAGGTGAACATGCAAAAAGCGGCCGAGATCGCGCTGAACGATTTTCGCGCCGGGGCCTGGGGGCGCATCACGCTGGAGACACCGGAGCAATACCAACAGTGGTGCCTGGAGGCTCAGGTCCTAGAAGCCGAGCGGCAAGCCAAGAAGGCGGCGGGGAAAAAGAAGGGCAAAGCGCCTCTGGTGAGCGCAGACGAAACGACGGATGAGGCCGCCAACGACGCGGGCTGATGACGCCTGGTCCCACTGGGTTTCAATGGCGAACGGCAGGCGTGGTGTTCACAGCGCCGCTTTGGCCTCACGCAATTTGTCCTTCTTGCTCTTGCGCAAGCCCTTGACGCCACCGTTTGCATCCAGGGGCGCAGCGATGCAAGTAGGCTCGAAACCTTCAATTTGCTCGCGCACCACCCGCTGGCCTTGGCGTTTTTCTATCAAGCGGAAATGCGCTTCTGCCACTGCGGTGTCGGCGGTGATGAAACTCACCGCCAGGCCACTTTGCCCGGCCCGGCCTGTGCGGCCAATGCGGTGCGTGTAGTCGCTCGCCGAGCGCGGCAAATCAAAGTTCACCACCACGGGCAGCAGCGGGATGTCGATGCCACGTGCGGCCACATCGGTGGTCACCAGTACTTTGAGTTGGCTGCTTTTGAAGTCGGACAGCACCTGGTTCCTGGCCCCTTGGGTCAAGTCGCCGTGCAGTGAGCGGGCATTGATGCCGTTGCGGCACAGTTTGTCAGCCACATGCACAGCGGCATAACGTGTGGCCACAAACACCAAGGTGCGCGACCACTGGCCTTGTTCAATGAGGTGACGCAGCAGTTGCAAACGGCGTTTGTCCTCCACCTGCACAGCGCGCTGTTGGATGGCGGCCAAAACCGCGTTGTCCACTGCCGCCGGGGGGGCATGCAAGTCAATACGCAGTGGCTCACGCAACAAGGCATGCGCTCGAGCGTTCAAGGCCGCAGGTGCCGTTGCGGAAAACATCAAGGTTTGGCGTGACTTCGGCAAAAGTCCCAAGACCCGATCCACCTCGTCAGCGAAACCGGCATCCAACAAACGATCGGCCTCATCCAGAACCAAGGTGCTCAGTTGCGCCAGCGACAAGGCATTGCTCGCCAGCAAATCAAGCAAACGCCCCGGCGTGGCCACCACCAGCTCTGCACCGCCGCGCAATCGCATCATTTGTGGGTTGATGGAGGCGCCGCCAAAAACCACCACCAGCTTCAAGCCCTCGGGCCCAGTCGGTGCCAAAGCCTGCACGAGCTGGCCAACTTGCACCGCGAGCTCTCGTGTAGGCACCAGCACCAAAACCTGAGTGGCTCTGGATGACCGCCGAGGCGCACTGGCCTTGATGTTTTGTTTCAACAAACGCTGCACGAGAGGCAACACATAGGCTGCGGTTTTGCCGGAACCCGTGGGTGCATTCGCCCAAACATCCTGTCCGGCCATCACCGCTGCCATCGACGCACGCTGGATGTCCGTGGGTTGCTTCATACCGCAGCGCTGCGCTGCATCAACAAGACTGGGCATCAAGCCAAGAGTTTGGAACGACATGGGGCGGGGCACAGCCGTGGGGCTTAGTTCGAGCGAAGTGGGGATGCGGCGCTAACAAACAGCGTTGCGAGAGAGACTGAGTCTAGCCCGCATATCTCACCAGGTCGCTCTTCTATGCGTCACAACACTGCATGAATGCTCCCTTTCTTGGCTTCAAGTGCCAAATCCAATTTGGTCCGAGCGCTACACACCCGATTGAGCCGTGCTGCGGCACGCTGGCTGCGTTGCTCCTCCTCGCGGGCACGAGCCCGCAGCGTCGTCTCCCTTGCAGGGCGCACCCAAGCTTGCAAGCTTGGGTCGCTGCGCAGGCAAGCCGCATGCGGCTTGAAAGCCCTGCTTCGCCCTAGCCAGCGCACCGCATCACAGCCCACTCGGGCGCGTCCCTGGTGAGATGTGCGGGCTAGCCCGCATATCTCGGGACAAAAGCTTCCCACGACCCACTAAACCTCAATCGCTTGCCGACAGGCGGTAATAAAGTGACTGGCTGCCGCCGACAGCGCGCCAGGATGCAAAAACATCGCGCGCACTGCAATGTGTGCCTCTGGTTCAATAGGAAGCACTTGCAAGGCGGGTTGAAACTTTTGCGCGCTGAGTTCATCAACCACCGCGACACCCAAACCCCGTGCTGCCAACTGCAACGCGACCTGGTGGGTTTTCACGACCAGGGGTGCGGGAAAAGCCCACTCGTATCGCTGCGCATAAGTGGCCACCAAGCGGCCCACAGGGTCGGTACCCAGCAGCTCAATCACCGGCATGCTGGACAGCGCCGAGGCGTTGATGGCTTTACCCTTGCGGTATTTGCCCAGCAGCTCGGGCTGCGCGGCGCACACCAAACGACAACTGGCGATGTCTTCGAAACCAACGGCGGGGTGGCTGGCGGGGTCGAATGCAATGCCCACATCGATCTCACGCAGCAGCAACCACTGAATGAGTTCGTGGTGGTGTCCAGTGGAAAACTCGCAGCGTAAGTCGGGGTGCTGCGCGCGCAGGGTCTCGTAGGCGTTGGGCAACAAACCCGCCATGGCCGGCACGGTACCCACCCGCAACCGCGCTTGGGGTTTGCTGCGCAGATTGACGGCGGTGCGCCGCACATCGTCAAAACCAGCATATGCATGGCGGATCGAAGGCGCCAGCTGCAGCAGCTCTTGCGTGGCGTGGAGTCGGCCGGCATGCCTGCGAAAGAGCGCATAACCGATGGTTTGTTCGGCGTGCTGCAAATGTTTGGTAGCCGACGGCTGCGAGATGTTCAGCAGCCGCGCAGCCGCACTCAAGCTGCCGGTTTGCAAAACCGCGTTGATGACTTCGATGTGGCGCAATTTCATGCAGCTGAATCTCAATTTGGTTGTTGTGCTGCCGATAGACCAGTGTTCGTGTTCAGCAAACCACCTTGGCGCACGGGACGACGCACCGATGTCTGTGCGGCAAGGCCCTGCGTGCTGGGCGCGACATGCGTAAAACAGCGAGGCCGTGCATAGGCCACGACTGGCACCGTGCAGGCATGCCAAAAGCTGATACCTCCGTCAGGCAATGGCATGAACACCCCAGCAGGTGCTGTCTAGACTGGCTTGACCGATGTTCCTGGTGTTGGGACTGAAGAATGGAGTTCATGATGAAGTCGAAAAACTCGCTGAGTCGTTTGGCCGCTGCTGGAATTTTTAGTGGCATTTTTTGGAGCACGGCCAGTACGGCGGTGTGGGCACAGACACCCGCCGCAGCTCCGCCCGCAGCACCCGCCATCGCCACCCCTTCGCCGGCACCCGCCCGGGCCACGCTGGATCGCATTCAAGCCCGGGGCAGCGTCATCATTGCGCACCGCGAAGCGTCGATCCCAATGTCCTATGTGGCCGACGGCAAGCCAGTGGGCTACAGCTTGGATGTGTGCCACAAAATTGTCGAGGCCATAGGCCGCCACTTAAAAATCAAAGACTTAAGAGTGGAGTATGTGCAGGTCACTTCCGCCACACGTTTTGACGTGCTGGAGAAAGGGCAAGCCGACATGGAATGCGGCTCCACCACCAACACAGCAGCCCGGCGCCAGCGTGTGGCTTTCACCATTCCCCATTTCATTGCCTCGTCGCGTATCGTGGTCCAAAGCAGCAAGCCCTACGAACGAATTGAGGACCTGGACGGCAAGACCGTGGCATCCACCACGGGCACCACCAACATCGACTCCTTGGCACGCGAAGCGCGCATGAAAACCATCAACATCAAGGTGGAGCCTTCCAAAGACCATGCCGAAGGTTTTGGTTGGGTGGTTTCAGGCAAGGTGGAGGGGTTCGCCATGGACGATGTGTTGCTGTTTGGTTTGCGAGCCAATTCCCCGAAGCCACAAGACCTCAAGGTCATCGGCAAACCCATCACGATCGAACCTTATGCGGTTGCATTTGAACGCGACAACCCCTCGTTCAAAGCCGTGGTCGACGCGGAACTGCGCCGCTTGATTGCCAGCAAAGAGCTGGGCCGCATGTACGACAAATGGTTCACGAACCCCATTCCACCCAAAGGCATCAACCTGGAAATGCGCATGCCGCATTTGCTGGTGGATTCGTTCAAGTACCCCACGGACTATGTGCCGAACTGAGGTCCACGCGGCACCTTGTCGTTCCTGTGAACGTGGTACCACACCCTGTGCACGAGGGGCATGAAGATCAGGGCTGCGGTCACGATGAGCTTGGGTTGTCCCCCAGCATGTCACGCCCCACCGCCTCGGCCACTTCAATGCCATCCACCCCGGCCGACATGATCCCGCCGGCATAACCCGCGCCTTCACCGGCAGGGTACAGGCCCTGTGTGTTGAGGCTTTGATAGTCACGACCCCGCGTGATACGAAGCGGTGAGGAGGTGCGCGTTTCCACACCCGTGAGCACCGCGTCCGGCATGGAAAAGCCCTTGATCTGGCGCTCGAAGGCGGGCAGGGCTTCACGCACAGCCGCAATTGCGTAGGGTGGCAGGCTTTCAAAACCGGCTTGCCCCAAGTCGGTGAGCAAGACGCCGGGTTTGTAAGAGGGCAGCACGCTGCCCCAAGCAGTAGACGCACGGCCCGCAATGAAGTCGCCCACCAACTGCCCTGGTGCCTCATAGGTGCCGCCGCCGAGCACATAAGCACGCGACTCCCAAAAGCGCTGGAAGGCCAAACCATCGAGTGGGTTCACGGGGCCGTCGGTTTTGCCGTCTTGCCGGTAGTCTTGCGGGTTGATGCCCACCACGATGCCGGCATTGGCGTTGCGTTCGTTACGTGAATACTGGCTCATGCCGTTGGTGACCACGCGGCCTTCCTCGCTGGTGGCAGCCACCACGGTGCCGCCAGGGCACATGCAAAAGCTATAAACGCTGCGGCCGTTGCTGGCGTGGTGCACGAGTTTGTAGTCGGCGGCACCAAGTATCGGGTGGCCGGCATTCGGACCGTAACGCGCTTGGTCGATCAACCCTTGCGGGTGTTCGATGCGAAAGCCGATGGAAAACGGCTTGGGCTCCAGGGTCACGCCGCGCTCATGCAGCATGGCAAAGGTATCGCGGGCACTGTGGCCCAAGGCCAGCACCACATGGTCGGTGCGAATCTCTTCGTTTGAAGCGAGCACCACACCACGAACCCGGCGCTTGTCAGCACGACCTTCAACGAGCAAGTCCGTCACCCGCTGCTCGAAGCGAATCTCGCCGCCCAAAGCTTCAATGTCGGTGCGCATTTTTTCCACCATGCTCACCAAGCGGAAGGTGCCGATGTGGGGTTTGCTGACGAAAAGGATTTCTTCGGGGGCCCCGGCCTTCACAAACTCAGTCAGCACCTTGCGGGTGAGGTGGCGCGGGTCACTGATCTGGCTCCAGAGTTTGCCATCCGAAAACGTGCCTGCCCCGCCCTCGCCGAACTGCACATTGGACTCGGGGTGCAGCACGTTTTTCCGCCACAAATCCCAGGTGTCTTTGGTGCGTTCGCGCACTTTTTTGCCGCGTTCCAGCACGATGGGTTGCAAGCCCATTTGCGCCAGGATCAGAGCCGCAAAAATGCCGCAAGGGCCGAATCCGATCACCACGGGGCGGCGTCGCCCACTGTCCCCAAAGTAGTGGTCGGGTGCCTGGCCCACAAACTGGTAGCGCGTATCGGGTGCGACTTTGATGTGGGCGTCGCTCGCATGTTTTGCCAACACCACCACCTCATCGCGCACCTGGCAATCAATGGTGTAGGTGAGCACCACGGCTGTTTTCTTGCGTGCATCGACACCGCGTTTGAACACGGTGAAGTCGAGCAAGTCAGCTTCTTTGATCTTCAGCCGCGCCAGGACGGCTGCACGCAACGCTTCTTCAGCGTGGGTCAGGGGCAGGCGCAGTTCGGTGATGCGGATCATGCGTAGAACAAGTTCATTTCTTCTTGACCGGCCGCTTCCAGCCGGCCAGCGACACCTGCTGCGAGCGGGTCAACGACAGTTGTCCCGCCGGTGCGTTTTTGCCGATGGTGGAGCCTGCACCTATGGTGGCCCCATCGCCTATCGTGATCGGGGCCACCAGCACGCTGTTGCTGCCCACATGCACGTCGTTTCCGATCACGGTGCGGTGTTTGTTGGCGCCGTCGTAGTTGGCGGTGATGCTGCCCGCGCCATAGTTCACCCGCTCACCCACCGTGGCATCACCCAAGTAAGCGAGGTGGTTGGCCTTGGCACCGTTCGCCAAGGTGGAGTTTTTCACTTCGACGAAATTGCCAATGTGCACTTCCTCGCCCAAGACCGCGCCAGGACGCAGCCGCGCGAAGGGGCCAATCAAGCTGCCTGCACCAACCTTGACGCCGACCGTGTCGCCGTCAATGTGGGTGAAGGGATGAATCACCGCGCCCGCACCAATGCTGGCATTACGAATCACGCAGTTCGCACCGATGCGCACGCCGTCGGCCAAGGTCACGCAACCTTCGAACACATTGTTGACGTCAATCTCCACATCGCTGCCGCACTCCAGCACGCCGCGCACATCGATGCGCTGCGGGTCGGCCAGGCGCACACCGGCTTCCATCAGCTTGACGGCGTTGCGGTGTTGAAAGCGGCACTCCAAATCGGCCAACTGCACGGGGCTGTTCACACCCAGCACCTCGATCTCGTCTTTGGCCTGGGCCGATACCACCTTCAACCCCTGCGCCACGGCGGCGGCCACCACATCGGTGAGGTAGTACTCGCCTTGGGCGTTGTCATTTTTGAGATGGGCCAGCCAGTGTTTCAACGCGGCGGTCGGCGCCGCCATCACGCCGGTGTAAACCTCTTTGATCTCGCGTTGTGCGCTGGTGGCGTCTTTGTGTTCCACGATGCCGGTGATCTGGCCTGCGGCATCGCGCACGATGCGCCCGTAGCCTGTGGCGTCGTCCAGCACCACGGTGAGCAAAGCCAGTTTGTCGCCGGCGCAGGCTTGCAGCAGGGCTTGCAGGGTGTCGCCTTCGATCAAAGGCACATCACCATTCAAGATCAAGGTCGTGCCCAGGTCGTGCAGTGCGGGCACCGCCTGTTGTACGGCATGGCCTGTGCCGAGCTGGGGCATTTGGCGAACGAATTGCAGGCCCTCGCCTTTCACGTGGTTTTCCACTTCATCGGCACCATGGCCGGTGATGGCAATGGTGCGATCTGCCCTGAGCATAGCTGCGGTATCCAGAACATGCTGCAATAGGCTCTTGCCAGCCAGTTTGTGCAAGACCTTGGGTTTGCTGGACTTCATGCGGGTGCCTTTGCCCGCGGCCATGATCACGATGTCGAGTGCCATGAACACATCCTTTGTTGGTTCTGCTGTAGTCAAGCGCTGGATTATCGGTGCCTTGATGGCCCTGCCCACCTTGTTGGTGGGCTGCAGCGCCATCCGCCTGGGCTACAACCAAGTGCCCAGCCTGGCGTATTGGTGGCTGGATGGCTATGTGGATTTGAACGCCACCCAAACGCCTCAGGTGGAGGAAGACTTGGCCTCTTGGCTGGAATGGCATCGCCGCACCCAGTTACCGGCCTATGCCAATTTGCTGGCCCGAGCCCAGTTGGAAGTGCGGGAACCTGTCACTTCGACGCAGATGTGTCGCTGGAGCGGCGAGGTGGCGCAGCAACTGGAAACCGCCTTTGAGCACTTTGTGCCCGCTTTGGCGCGGCTGTCCGTGAGTTTGTCGCCCGCGCAAATCAATCACTTGGAGCGGCAATATGCCAAAGGCAATGCCAAAGCGGCGGATGAGTTTCTGCAAGGAAACCCGGCCGACCGCCTCAAGGCCACCACCAAACGTCTGGAAGACCGGGCAATCATGTTCCTGGGCAAGCTGAGCGAGGCCCAGCGCGAACGTATTCAGCGCAGCGTGGCGGAGGCACCCCTGACCCCGGCCCATTGGTTGGAAGAGCGCAAAAACCGCCAACAAGACATCTTGCGCGCACTACGCCGAATTCACGCCTCGGCAACGAGCACAGGGGCGAATGAGAAAGTGCGTGTGCTGGATGAAGCCCAGGCCAGCATGCGCGCTTTGGCCGTCAACGTTCAACGTTCACCGCGCGAGGCCTACCGCGTATTGCAGCAACGCGCCTTGGAACACCAGTGCCAACTCGCGGCCGACTTGGTCAATCTCAGCACACCCGCGCAGCGTCAGGTGGCGGTGGGCAAGCTCAAGGGGTGGGAAGAGGATGCCAGGGCCCTGATGGGGCCCTGAAGACAAAGGGCAGCTCCGTGCATCGGTCATTCCCGCCAGCGCCGCAATGACGAGCCGCCAATACAAACGGTGTCACTTCGCCAGCGGCATCTCCACCACCTTGGTTGCCGACAAACTGCGTGGGAATTCGCTCAACGCAGCATTGAACATGGTGGGCAACCAGGTGCTGCTCGCGGAGGCGTAACCAAAGTTGGTGGCGCGGGTTTCATAAAGCACGGTGTTGCTGGCGCTGTCGCGTATGAGCAGGGTGACTTCGCGGTCCACCTGTTGGGCTTCCAGTGAACGGTCCCAGGCATGGGTCCAATAAAAACCAGCCCGTGGGGCGCGGTAGCGGAAGTGGTAGTTCAGCGCCGGGTGCCAGTAGAAGGGGTCATCAAAGGGCGAGCGCTGCGCGGCTGAAATGCGTGCGCCGAGTTGAATCAATACATCGGGCTTTTGGCCGGGTTCCACCGGTTTGAACCCAGCACCTTGGACGGCGGCCAGCGCGGCCTGTTCGAGTGCGCGCTGGTTTTCGGCGCGCACTTCTTGCGATGGCAAGCGGTCAAAGGCATAGGTGCTGGGCTTGCGGCCCTCGGGCCATTTGCCGAAGGTGCTGACTTCGCTTCGCAGGGTGTTGAACGAAGCGCAGCCGCTGAGCACAGCGGCACCCAAAACCAAAGTGATGAGGGACAAGCGGCGTTTCATGGGGCATTCCTGGTGTCGGTCATGGTGTCGTTCACGGTATTGGTTGCAAAAATATCGGTTGAATGCCATCGACGTCGGCATTCAACGGGGTGCTGGGGCCGCAGCTCTCGTCTTCATCAAAAGCGCGGTCACCATCAACGTCGGGCACGCCGGTGGCTTGGAGTGTGGTGAAGGGGAAGAGGTTCCGGTCCATCATGTGCGAAGGCACGATGTTGCCCATGGCTTTGAACAAATTGTCGACCCGGCCAGGAAACTGTTTGTCCCACTGGCGCAGCATTTTTTTGGTTTGCACACGCTGTAAATTTTCTTGGCTGCCGCACAGGGTGCAGGGGATGATGGGAAACTGTTTGTACTGGGCCCAGGCTTCCAAATCGGTTTCAGCCACGTAGGCCAGCGGTCGAATGACGATGTTTTTGCCGTCGTCACTCATCAGTTTGGCCGGCATGCCCTTCATCTTGGCGCCGAAAAACATGTTCATGAACCAGGTTTGCACGATGTCGTCGCGGTGGTGGCCCAAGGCAATTTTGGTGGCCCCGAGTTCCCCCGCCACACGGTACAAAATGCCGCGCCGCAGGCGCGAGCACAGGCTGCACATCGTTTTGCCTTCGGGGATGACCCGTTTGACGATGGAGTAGGTGTCCTGGTTTTCAATGTGAAAGGGCACACCCAGGCTTTGCAGGTAGTTGGGCAGCACGTGCTCAGGAAAACCCGGCTGTTTTTGGTCCAGATTCACCGCGATCAACTCGAAGTGAATGGGCGCGCGTTTTTGCAAGCCCAGCAAGATATCGAGCAGGGCATAGCTGTCTTTGCCGCCAGACACACACACCATCACTTTGTCGCCTTCTTCAATCATGTTGAAGTCAACGATGGCCTGGCCCACCTGGCGGTGCAGGCGTTTGCTGAGTTTGTTGGTCTCGAAGGCGGCTTTGTCCGCCGCCTTGCCGCCCTCCACGTGAACCGCGGTGGTTTTTTCGTCTTCACCGATGTTGTCAATCACCGCACCCATCACAACTCCTTCATACCAAACACTTCGCAGCCCACCGCGTCGCAGTCGGGGTAGACATCGGGTTTTTCGGTGGACACCTGGGCCGCCCGCACGCGGGGGTGGGCCAGCATCAGGCGCAACACGTCGTCGCACAAGGTTTCTTGCAGATGAATGTGGCCACGGCTCACACGCTCGGCGATGGTGCGGCGGATGAAATCGTAGTCCACCACTTCGTCGAGTTCATCTTCTTTTGGGGTGGACAGGGCCAGTGGAATGTAGAGGTCTACATTGATGAGCACCTTTTGTTCGCCACGTTTTTCAAACTCGTGCACGCCGATGTTGATCCACACCTCGTAGTCACGCAGAAAAAGCCGACGGCAACTCATGAGACTGGGGTGGCTGAGCAGGCTTTGCATATCAAACTTTCTTGGAAACAACTTTGTCTGGGTTGGCGATGAACATCACATCGCGGCCCTGGGCCATCAAGTGTTGCCCACCGTCCACCATGAGGGTGGTGCCGGTGATGGCTGGGGATTCAATCAGAAAACGCACCGTGCGGGCGATGTCGTGTGGCGTGGATGAACGTTTGAGTGGCGTGAGCCCGTGAGCAGCTTCAAACTCGTCTTTGCTCATGGGCCCAGACACCAAGGTCACACCCGGCGCCACCCCACACACCCGCACCTGCGGTGCCAGCGCCTGGGCCAGCATCACAGTGGCGGCTTCAAGTGCCGCTTTGGACAGGGTGTAAGAGAAGTAGTCGGGGTTCAAGTTCCACAGTTTTTGGTCCACCAGGTTGACGACGCAGCCCACTTCGGCGCAGCCTTTGAGGTGATCAAACAGTGCCTGTGCCAGGAGGACGGCTGGCCCCGTGTTGGCGCGCAGGTGCGATTCCATGGCGGCGTAACTGAACGTGCTGGGCGCGTCGTACTCAAAGGTGGACGCGTTGTTGACGACAGCATCCAGGCGCTTGAAGTGCGCCACCACCGCAGGCACCAAGGCGCGGCAAGCCGCTTCATCAGACAAGTCAGCGGCAAAGACCTGGGCCTTTGCCCCCAGTGCCTGGAGTTCGGCCACCGTGGCCTCGGCCTCCACCCGTGAATGGCGGCAATGCACCGCCACATCGAAGCCATGGTGCGCCAGATCGAGCGCAATCTCACGGCCCAAACGACGTGCGGCGCCGGTTACCAGGGCCACGGGGCGGATGGGCTGAGTGTGAAAGTTAGCGACGTGATTCACCGTGTTCTGGATCTCGATGCTGGCTGCGCACGACAAGTACGCGGATATGCCCATCGCTTGGGCGATAGATGACGGAGTAGGGGAAGTCCTGAAGGGGGTGGATGCGGCGCACTTCATCTGCCGGTGTACCCACCCCTGGAAACCTGACCAGCAACTCCACGACGCGTTCAAACTCTTTCAAGAAACGGGCGGCCAGTTTTGCGCCGCCTTCTTGCTGGTAAAAGCGCGCTGCTTCAAGGAGGTCTAGTTCCGCGCCACGGTGAAGGCTAAAGCTCACCCGAGGCTCGCCCGGATGCGGGCCAATGCTTCTGGGCCAGGCACGAGCAGCGAGGGGTCCGCATCGGCTTGCGCATCGCGCTGCGCCGCCAAGGCGTTCCACCGGGCGTCTCTTTCACGATCCGCGTCCAAGCTGCCTATGATTTGGTTGAGCAGGCGCGCCCGTTCTGCTGGCGCAAGCTGCAGCACCTGCTGCGCAAGAAGTTCTACTGGGACGGCCATGATGCTTTCTCCGGGTTCAAAGCCGTAGCTTGCCACAACGAGGGGTCGGGCGGGGCAAAGGGGTGCGTTCAAAGTGGTGTGTTGGTACTCCCAAGCCCTCACCCCTACCCTCTCCAGTTCTTTCAAAAGAGCAGGAGAGGGCGAATGGGGCCCCTATCCCTCTGGGAGAGGGTAGGGGTGAGGGTCTTCCTTCGCCGCATCACTTTGAATCGCACTCGATTGGAGTTGTGCTGGCCAGTCCCAAACCAACCCATCAGTAAACCGAGTGAATCCATCGCCCATCCCCGCGTGCCTGCGCTCGGCCAATGGCCACCAAAGTGTCCAGTATGGTCGGCAGGCGGTCGCGCCAGCGGCCTCGGGCTTTGAAGTGGGCGGCAATGGCCTCCATGTCCAGCGGGGTGGGCGTGGCGCTGAGGATGTCGGCCACGGCTTTGATTTGTTCGGGCAAGGTGGCAGGCCAGGGTTTTTGCTCCTGGGGTTTGGGGGTCGCGGTTGCAGCGACGGGGCTGGCGCTTTCTGGCGCTTCCTCTGGCTCCAAGTCCATCGAGGTTTGTTCTGCGTCGGGCTGTGTGGCGGCGGCTGAATTCTGGAATTCCGGGCGCAGCCAGCGAATGGTGCCGCTGGCTTCTTCTTCAAAGCGGCGGCTGTTGAGGTTCACCAGGCGTTGCAGAAGCGTGTCCGTCCACGCGGCTCGGGCAGCTTCATCGGCCCAGGGCACGGGCCCCAAGTCGCTCCAGCCGTAGGCTTGTTGCACGGCGGTGTCGAGTTCGTCGTGCAAGGTGCGCAGCACAGCCACCAGGCCCTGTTCGTGAATGGTTTTGTCTTTAGCACTCAAGGCCAGTCCGCCGCGCAGTTTTTCCAACACGTTGTACAGGCCCGTGAGCGTGAGCTCGGGGTGGGCGGCTTGCTGCTGTTTGCGGTGTGCGTCGAGCTGTTCGGCCAGTGCCCGAATGCGCTCGGTGAGTTCGGGCGTGAGGCCGGTGTCTTCGCTGGGGAAGGGGAAGGTTTCGAAGCAGGTGGTTTTGACGTATACCGGACGATCTTCCAATGTGCTCCCCGTAGCGAGCGCCCAAAGCATGTGAATCTGGCTGGACAAGATACCCAACTGGGAGGCATCGCCCAACGCAATGGCGACCAGTTTGTTGTCGGGCAGCACCGCTTGGCCCAAAAATTGAAAAACACGGTGCTTGGCGGTTTCGACTGTGGCGATGTAACGCGGCAGGCCAACGAGTTGCTTGCGAAGTTTTGGATTCGTCTCGCCAAACAACCACCAACGCTCGCGGCGTACCGCTCGGTTGTTCTGGTCGCGCTCGGGCTTCACCTTTTCGTGCACCCACTGGTAAACAGCAGGGAAACGCTGACGCACCTCTTCAGCGCTTAAGCCAAACAGGTCGATCACCAGCACATCACGCGGACTCGCCGTCAGGTCGCGGCCATTGCGGTATTCGCGGATGTGCTGCTCCAACCCAGGAACGCTGCCAAGACCGATTTGGGCAGCTTCATCCCGGGTGACGATGAAACCAGCCCCAAACAATTGAACGCCACGGTTGCTCAAGTTTTGGTTCGCCCGCAACGGCTGTGCCGCCGCCACATTGGCCCCAATCCGCAAATCGGCGTGCAGCAAGCCCAGGCTTTCGCTGAAAGTCACGGCCACTTCACCATCGTCTTGGCTGGTTTCGGTTTTCACGGTGAGCAAGCGGCCTTCGTGCTGCCCCGCTTGTGCGGCAGTCATGGCAATACGAACGGCTGCGCCATTGGCGCTGTCCACCCACGGGTGGTCGGGAATGGCGAACAACAGAGATACGCTGGGCAGCGCGGCTTGCACCACACGCCGGTTGAAGGTTTGTTTGATGCTGTTGGTGGTGATAAAGCCAAACCGTTGGGCCTGACCGGTGCCCACGGTTTGTGCGGCGTGTTGCCACCAGTACATGACGAAATCGGCGCTCTCGGGTACGTTGGGCCAGGTGCTGCGAAGCGCGTTCACATAACCATCGCCCAAAGCGGCGCGCATGGTGCTGGCACCAATGAACGGCGGGTTACCCACAATGAAATCCACCTGCGGCCACTCGGCTTGTCGGGGGTTGATGTAACGCCACTGCACGGTTTGTGCGCTCTCATCCGGCACGCTCAAACCCGTGACGGGGTGGGTTTTGTGAGTGATGCCGTCCCAACGCGTCACCACGCGGCCTGCTTCGTCTTTTTGCGGCTCCATGCTGTCGTAGGCCAGCACGGCGTCGCGGTTTTCGATGTTGCCGTAGTCGTGCACCACGGGCTCGGCAATGTTGCGCACGCCCACGGTGCGGGCTTGCCATTGCAGGTAACCAATCCACAGCACCAACTCGGCCAGAGCGGCGGCACGGGAGTTCAGTTCAATGCCGCGCAGTTGTTGCAGGGTGACGGTTTAGCCCTCCAGCCCAAGTTTTTCTTGGCTGTCGCCCAAGGCACCCAGCAGGTTGAGCACCTCGCCTTCGAGGCGCTTGAGGTGCTCTAAGGTGACGTACAAAAAGTTGCCACTGCCGCAGGCGGGGTCGAGCACACGCACGGTGCACAGGCGGTGGTGGAATTTTCGCACCTCGGTGCGGGCCTCGGCCAATTTGTCGTCGCGTTTTTTGCCGTCGAGGGC
The DNA here is from genome assembly GCA_046049865.1 of Pseudomonadota bacterium. Lineage (GTDB taxonomy): Bacteria > Pseudomonadota > Gammaproteobacteria > Burkholderiales > Burkholderiaceae_C > JANPCX01. The sequence continues at coordinate 82,647 of JBJOQO010000001.1, forward strand.
GTTGGCTTCGTTGGCCAGCAATAGGGCGGCGGCTTGGGCATTGCTCCACTCGGCGCGCAGGGGATCAATGACGGTGGGCATGACCAAACGGTCTACATAGGCGCGGGGCGTGTAGTGAGCGCCCAAGGCGTGGCGCTCGGTGGGGTCGAGGGCGCGCTCTAACAGGGTGCCGAAGATGGCGGGCTCCACCTCGGTCCAACTGGCGCTGGCGGCGGCGAGCAGGCCATCGATTTGCGGGCGCTTGAGCAGCAAGGCGTAGCCGTCAGCCTGGGCGGCTTTGAACAACTTGCCGTTGAACTTGAGCACGTCGGCGGCCAGCGCGGCGCTGAAGCCGCCACGATCCATGTCGGCCCAGAGGGCTTGCAGCATGCGCTGCAAGACGGGCGGGTCTTCGCGGTGGCGCTGCAACAGGTCGCTGAATGCGCCTTTGCCGCTGCTGTTGCTGCCCCCGGGCAGCAGCCCCACGTCTTCGGCAAACATGCTGAACAAGCAGCGTGTGAGGAAAGCGCCCACTTGGTGCGGTGGGTGGCCGTCGGCTTCCAAACTTTTGGCAACAGTGGCCAGCACGGTGGCCACTTCGCGGGTGACTTTGGCGTTGGCGCGGCTGGGGTCCAGTGCCAGGGGGTCTGTCCACAGCAGGCGCAGACGCTGGCGGATTTTTTCGTCGCGCAGGTCGTGCAGCTTGATTTGGTGGCTGCGTGGGTCTGGGAAGGGGGTGTAGTTGCCACCGGAGCGGCTGAATTCGGAGAAGAGCTGAATGACGTGGCCCACATCCACCACCATGATGAAGGGTGGGCGGCCTTCTTGCCCGGGCAGTGCGCGGGCGTAGTTTTGCGCTTGGGCGTGGGCGCGTAAGAGTGCGTCGTCGTAGCCTTTGGTGTGGCTGCCGATTTTTAGCTTTTTGGCTTCAAGAATGAAGTGGCCGCGTTTGTAGCAGTCCACCCGCCGGTCGCTTTGGCTGCCGTCGCCATGCGCTTCTTTGAGCGGGCGCTCAAACATGTAGTCTTGATCAACGGTGGCGTGGGGTTTGTCCACGTTCAGCAGCTCACACAAGTCCATGACAAAACTTTGCGCCGTGGCCAGTTCGCTGGCGGTGGTGGCCTGCCAGCGGCTGATGAAACGTTCAACGTCGGCTGATTTTTCGGTCATGTTCTTGATGATAGTGGGGGCATCGCGCAGGGCTGTGCGCGTTGCGGCGGGTCCGCCAAAGCCGGGGCCACACGAGATCACATCAAAGGCCATCCGCTTAAGATGTCGCATGCCTATTGATTCGTCCCAGCTCAATGTATCGGCCCCACCCATGAGCCCCCTGCAGCGTTTGATCGCCAAACAAATACAGGCCCAAGGCGGCTGGTTACCTTTTGACCGCTACATGGCCTTGGCGCTTTACGCGCCGGGCCTGGGTTACTACAGCCGAGACAGCAGAAAGTTTGGCGTGTTGCCGTCGTCAGGCAGCGACTTTGTCACCGCACCCGAATTGTCCCCCCTCTTTGGCCGCTGCTTGGCGCGGCAGGTCGGGCAGGCTCTTCTCGCCTGTGGCAGCGGCGAGGTGTGGGAGTTTGGTGCCGGCTCGGGTGCGCTGGCTTTGCAGTTGCTGGACACGCTGGGCGAGCAGGTGCGGCAATACACCATCATCGACCTCTCGGGCAGTTTGCGTGAGCGCCAGCGGGCGGTGTTGGCCCCCCACGCCCACAAAGTGCGCTGGTTAGACACCTGGCCCGACAGCCTGCAAGGGGTGGTCGTTGGCAACGAGGTGCTCGATGCCATGCCCGTGCAATTGCTGCACTTTGACGGTCAGCAGTGGCTGGAGCGGGGTGTGGTTCTGCAAACCACCGAAGGCACGGAGCATTTGGTTTGGATGGATCGCCCTACCCCCTTGCGCCCACCGACCGACGGCCCATTTGCGCCCGGCACCATCACCGAAATTCACCCCCAAGCCGAAGCCTTCATCGCGTCCTTGGCAGAGCGCCTGACCCGAGGAGCCGCCTTTTTCATCGACTACGGTTTTCCTGAGGCCGAGTACTACCACCCCCAGCGCACAGGTGGCACCTTGATGTGTCACCGCGCCCACCTGGCGGATGCGGACCCGCTGGATGTGCCCGGCGAGAAAGACATCACTGCCCATGTGAATTTCACTGGCATCGCGGTGGCGGCGCAAAACGCGGGGCTGGATGTGCTGGGTTACACCAGCCAAGCGCGTTTCCTGATGAACTGCGGTGTGATGAACGAGCTGCAAAACGCCGACCTGAAGTTGCGCACCAACACCCAAAAATTACTCACCGAACACGAGATGGGTGAACTCTTCAAAGTGCTGGGCCTGGCTAAAGGGTGTAAGGCTGGGTTCAACCAAAACCCCCTGGGGTTCACCCAGGGCGATCGGACGCATACGTTGTGAGTTTGAGCGCTGTGATCAATCGCCCAAAGCCGTCATTCCCGCGAAGGCGGGAATCCAGAGCGGCCTCAACGATGGATTCCCGCCTTCGCGGGAATGACGTGCGTGGTGGCAGGCAGCCCGTGTTCGAGTTCAGCAAGAAGGGGGCCGCACCATGCTGCGCTGGCTGATCGTCGTCTTCCTCGCCCTCATCCTGTTCAGCCGCCTGAGCACGTGGTTGACCAAGATTGGCCTGGGCCGATTACCGGGCGACTTTCGCTTCCGCTTGTTCGGCCGCGAGTGGTTCATCCCCCTGACCAGCAGCGTGGTCATCAGCGTGGTGGGCATGCTGATCGTGCGTTTGTTTTGAGGTGAACGAGGCACCCCGCCTCAGGCTCGCTCGGGGGAGACCTCGGTGGTTTTGGCACAAAGGAACGATGACTCGGCTGCCGAAAAATCCCATTGTTCAATCGCACAGCAGCCCGGCACAGCATCAGCGCCCCAGCGCAGCAGGTTGACTGAGTTGGGCACTCCGGGGCGCACCCGCCGCGAGACCGAGGTGCCCGCCTGCACCGCCCAAAGAGGCCGCGCATGGCCAGGCAGGGCCGTCACATAGGGCAGGTGAATGTGTCCACCCAGTACCAAGTCGGCACCTGCTGCCGCCCAACTCGCCAACGCGCTGGCGCTGCCGCGCAGCAGGTGGGGCACATCAGCAGCCAGGGTCACCGCCACCGGTTGGTGAACCACCACCACACGCAATTGAGCAGGGGTGGCGGTGGCAAGCTGTTGCGCCACACGACGGATTTGGGCGCGCGACACCTCGCCGTTTTTGTGCCGCCAGGCCCGCGTGGTGTTCACGCCCAGCAGCATCAAATCGGGGCCCGAGTGGACAGGCTCCAAGTCCGCGCCAAAGGCCGCCACGTGCTGCGCATAAGGCCGTCGCAGGCGCTGCCACAGGTTGAACAGCGGAATATCGTGGTTGCCAGGAATAGCCAACACGGGCACGCCCAGTTGTTCGATAAACGCCCGCGCCGCCGCAAACTGTGCGGGCCGCGCGCGCTGGGTGATGTCGCCCGAGAGCACCACCCAATGAGGCCGCTGCTGCTGGGCCAGCGCAAACAGCGCCTGCACAACGGGCGCTTGTTCGGTGCCGAAATGCGGGTCGGAGATGTGGAGGATGACGCTCATCCAGGCAAACCCTTTGTGTACGGTTTGGGCATGATCAAATGCAGCGGCTGGGCCAGCACGCGGAAGTCCAAGGGTGGGCGCAAGCGTGTCACCTCGCCGTCAAAGGCCACCTTCACATCGCGCCGCCCTGGCAGGCGGGCGGGTTTGACCACCATGTGCTCAAACTCGAAACGCTCCACGCTCTGCGCTTCGCCGAGCGTGCCCATGGCGCCGTGCAGCAGCAGCCTGAGCATGGACAGGGTGCCAATGGGTTTAAGCATCACCGCAGTGATGCGACCACCGGCCGGGCCGCAGTCCAGTGGACTTTCGGGGGCTACGCCCAATTGCTGCAATTGCAAACGGTTGTTGCCCACAAACAAGGTCAGCGCCTGCACATCGCGCGCCGAAGTGCCCAGTTCAATGTGCAAACTCAAGCGGCGTTGCGCACGCAACAAGGTGATGCAAGCGGCTAACAAAGCCACCCACCGGCTGCGGCCAAAACGTGCCTTGTAGGCTTCGCGGTCTTCGAGCAAGTCGGGGTAAAGCCCCAGGCTGGCGTTGACCAAAAAGACACGGTCGTTGATGGCCGCCACTTGCACGGGCCAAGGCGACCACGTGAGCAACTGCTGGGTGGCTTGCGCCGGGTCGGCGGGAATGCCGTGGGTGCGCGCAAAGTAGTTGAAGGTGCCCTGAGGCACCACCCCCATGGGGCAGCCGGCGGCATGGGCGGCTTGTGCCACCGTGTTGAGGGTGCCGTCTCCCCCCACCGCCACCACCGCCGTTCCTGAGGCTTGGGCCTTGCTGGCTGCCTCACGCGCCACACGAGTTAATTCATGGGGAGCGCAAAACAGCAGATCTCCCTTTCTTCCAGCGCCCTGCAGCGCGGCTTCAACGACGGCGCGTTTGCCGTCTGCACCTTCGCTGCCCGCAGCGCCATTGATGACAAACTGCAGCGGCGCGGCAGGGTCGATGGAGGCCAGCTCCTGCATGGCGCGTTGCGGTGCTGTGGCTCAATCGTGGCGCAGCAAATCACCAAACACGGTGTATTCGCCATCCTTGCGATCAGGGCCGGGGGCGTCATACAGCACCAGCCAACGGGGCTTGTTGCCGGCCATTTCGGCAGGCAAGTCGCACAAGGCTTCAGCGCGGTTGGTGCCGTGCCCGTGTGGCAGCGAGACCGATTCGGTCAAACTCGATTCAAACCGCACCGCCTCGCGGTTGGCCGCCAGCAAAGGTTTGGCTCCCGGCCATTTGAAAACACGAATATCACCGTTGAGCACCATGGTGGGGCCAGCCAGGATATAGAGGTCGTCGCCCGAAAAATGCAGGTCGCGCACGCCCAGGCCGTCCAACTGCAAAAAATGCTTGCGGATGAGCAAACCGCTGTCGTCCAGTGGGGCCAACCTCAGCTGATCACCTCGGGTTTGAATCGCCACTTCCAGCAACGCTGACCAGCCGCGCAACACCGGGCCGCGCAAACCCAGCAGCAAGCGGTTACCGTCCACCGCCAAGCCTTCCACGTCAAAACCGTTGTCCTTGCCAGGAATGGCCATGTAGGGGCCAAAGTGCGGGTCATCGGCCAAGGCACGGGTGAGCAGGTTGTGCTGGGCGTCGCCCTTCAAACGCAGCGCACGGCGACCATCCTGGGCTTGGCGTACCAGGCAAGGCTCACCTTGGGCATTCAGCTCGATCGGCAAACAAGCCAACAAGCGCCGGTTGCCATCCAGCGCCACTTTGGACAGACGTTTGGCGTTCTCGGCGTGGTCGCGTTCGGGTTTGGCGTTCTTGCGTTTGAGGCCGTGCGAGCCGACCACCCAAAGGTAGCCGTCGGCCACAGCCATGCCTTCCAAGTCGGCCTCCTCGTCGGCCTCGCCGGGCAAGTCCAGCAGATCGGCCAGCGGGAAGTCGCGCACTTCACCAAAACGCAAAGCCTCTTTGCCCACGGGCTTGAGGCGCCGCAAGCGATCCAAGCCACAGGCTTCATCACCCGCCACCCACAACCAATCCCCGGTGAAAGCGGCACCGGACAGATTGGAGTGCACCAAAGCACCCGGTGCGAACTCCAGGCGCACGGCATTGCTCGTTCTGGTGTTGGGCATGGGCTAGAACTCCTGAGGATGAAGCGGCGTTTCGATGCTGCCCATCCTAACCCTGCCCATTTCCCTCACGCGGCTGAGGCTATGCGGATTGGCGCCGTGCCGAGCCTCAGCGTTTCATCGGGCAAGTGTTCAGCCCCAACAAACGGTAGGCCGGGCAAAAGCCAAACAGGCCCGTGGCCAAAGGCACCACGCCAATCCAACCCCAAACCCCAATTTGACCTGTCAATGTCAAGGCCAACAAAACAACGCCTGCCAGCACACGCAACATGCGGTCGATGCCGCCAACATTTGCACTCATGATGTTCACTCCTGTTGATCAGACGCCAATCGGTCTGTGCAGTCATTGAACCGCGCCGCGTGGGCTTTGTCAGTGACCCAGGTCACCGAGGGGCGTCGTTGGCTTGAGCCAATTGCTGCAATCCCGTCAATCCTTGCGCTGGATCAATTCGGATGCAGCCGCGCTCGACGCTCACCCAGCCCTGTAAGGTGAACTGGCGCAACAGCCGAGTGATGATTTCGCGCACCGTGCCCAGCTCGTCGGCCAACTGCTGGTGGGTGGTGTGGCACTCGGGACCGTGGGCCAGCAACCAAGCGGCCAGGCGCTGGTCGAGGCGGTGAGTAAACAGGGCGTCGATCAGCCCCATCAAATCAGCAAAACGCTGACTGAACTGAGCCAGCAGCGGTTCACGAAACCCCGGCTCTGCGATGGCATTGATAAAACCCGCAGGCGGCATTAGTCGCAAAACGACTTCGGTTTGCGCCACCGCGCTGGCTTGGTAGGGGTGACCACCAAACAAGCTGGCCAAACTGGCAATGCAGGCCTCGCCGGGCTGCAAGTGGTAAAGCAACACCTCGCGCCCATTGGGAAAGGCTTTGTAAACCTTGATCTGGCCTTGCACCACCCACGGAAAACCTTGACAAGCCTGGTGCTCGTTGAATAGCACATGGCCTGCAGGCACCGTGATGTCTGGGTAGGGCAACCAAGGCGTTGGAACGGCCTGGCTCATGGCAAGGATCTGCTCGGGTGCATGTCGTGACCACGGTAGCGGTCAAACCGCCACAACACCCCCACCACCAGCAGTGCAGCGACGGGCCCAGCAGCCGTGTGCAACAAGGCAGCCAATATCGGCACCACCAAAATCAGGTGGCGCAGCCCCCAGCTATAAAGCAAACCGGCACGGCGCACATACGTGCGACCCGCATCCGTCCACTGCTGCCGTGCGCTGCTGCCCACGGGAATGGCGCAAACAAAACCAGCGTGGTTGTAAAAACGCACGGCCATGGTGGAGGCCACCAGGGAGCCAAACAGCAGCGCGATCAACACCAACTCCAAGGCCAGTTGAACGCTGAACGACGGCAGCCCTTGCCCCATCGCCAAACCACTCATTTGCTCGCGCAGGCTGGGTGCGGCCAAGGTCATCGTGCCCATCAAACCCAGCGAGGTGGTGGTGGCAATCATGGTGGCCGACATCACCGAGTTGCGCAGGGTTTGCACCGCCAGCACCTCCGTGCCTGCTTGGGCCGACACCGCGGCGAACCAATCCTCACGCAGACGCGCATTGACCGTACGTGCCAAGTGCTGCGGGCGGTGGCGCTCCAACCAGGCCAGTCGCACTTCATAGGCCAGCACGATGAGCAATGTGGCGGCCACATACCACCAGGCATTCATGGCTTGACCTCTTCGAGCGCAGTGCGGCGTTCTGCACGCGCCCACTCGATGACTTCAAACAAGCCCATGCCAACGAGCATGGCCAGCACAAACACCACGGCCTTGGGCTGGCCCATGCCCAGACCCACCAGCGCCGGCCCCGGACAAAACCCCGCCAAACCCCAACCCACACCAAAAGCCAAACTGCCAGCGATCAGGCGACTGTCAATGACGCGTGAGGTGGGCACATTCATCAACAGGCCCAACCACGAGGTGCTGCGCCTGCGGGCCAAGGCAAAACCCACCGCGCCCACGGCAATCGCACCCACCATCACCAGGGCCAAAGAGGGATCCCAAGCGCCTGCCAAATCCAGAAATCCAAGCACCTTGGCCGGGTCGGCCATGCCCGAGAGGATCAAACCCAAGCCAAAGATCAAACCCACCAAACCAGACACAACGGTATGCATACCTTCACTCCCTGTTCACTCAAACCACATGCCGCAGGCACCACACGGTGGCAAACCCGGCCCCCATGAACAACAAAGTGGCGACCACAGAACGTGGCGACAAGCGCGACAAACCACATACGCCATGGCCGCTGGTGCAACCGGCGCCATAACGTGTGCCTACACCCACCAACAACCCGGCCACAACGAGGGTTGGCACATCAGCATCAATTTGCGGCGCAACCAGCGGCGCAAAGAGCAACCAACACAGCGGCGCCAGAATCATTCCGCCGAGAAAAGCCAGCCGCCAGCCAATATCACCCCATTTGGGGCGCAGCACGCCCCCTAGGATGCCGCTGATGCCTGCGACGCGGCCATTGAGCACCACAAAAAGTGCCGCAGCCAGGCCAATGAGCAGCCCTCCTGCCAAAGCGGACCACGGTGTGAACGACTGCCAAGAGATGTTCATGAAAGATTTCTCCAAAGAGACTTATTTCGGACAGTAGAGACGATCCAGCACCTTCAAGATCTCCAGCAAGGAATGATCTGCAATGCTGTAGTAAATGTTTTTGCCCTCACGCCGCGTGGCCACCACGCCTTCACCACGCAACACGCCCAACTGCTGCGACAGCGTGGGCTGGCGGATGTCGAGTTGTTGCTCCAGCTCACTCACACACATTTCTGCATGCGACAACTGGCACAAAAGAAGCAACCTGTCTTCGTTGGCCAGTAGCTTCAACACACCCACGGCCTGGCCAGCGGCTTGGCGCATGGTGTGAGGCTGAGGTAAAGAAGCGGTGACTTTGCGCATGATTCTCCAAACAGCGTGCGTTTGTTTTGATCGAACGCAAACATTATGCCTACAAACATAATATGATTCAATAAAATGTTTTCATTGAACTTCCCCTCTGGAGCCATTCCATGTCAGCCCCCAACTCATCCTCAGCAGCGCAAGTCCAGGCTTTTTTCGACCCCATCACTTGGACAGTGACCTATGTGGTGTGGGACACCCTCACCCGTCAAGCGGCAGTGATCGACCCGGTGCTGGACTACAACTTCAAATCGGGCCACACCAGCACCACCTCCATCGACAAGGTGCTGGCCTATGTGTCGGCACACGAGCTGCACGTGCAGTGGATATTGGAAACCCACGCCCACGCCGACCATCTTTCCGGTGCACGCGTCTTGCAGGCGCGTGTCGGTGGCCGTATTGCCATTGGTGAGCACATCCGCCAGGTGCAAGCGGTGTTCAAAAACCTCTACAACCTGGAGCGCGAGTTTGTGCCCGACGGCAGCCAGTTCGACCACCTGTTTCAAGACGGCGAACACTTTCAGATCGGTCGCCTGCACGCGCAAGCTCTGTGGGTGCCCGGACACACACCAGCCGACATGGCCTATGTGGTTGGACAAACGCAGGAACCATCCCCCCAACAAATTGTTTTTGTGGGTGACACCCTTTTCATGCCCGATGTGGGCACCGCCCGGGCGGACTTTCCTGGCGGGGACGCGCACCAGCTCTACCGCTCCATCCAGCGCATCCTGGCCATGCCAGCCGCCACCTCACTCTATGTGTGCCACGACTACCCGCCCACCGACCGTGCGCCCCAGTGGTTGACCAGTGTGGTCTCGCAGCGCACCCACAACATCCATGTGCACGATGGTGTAGATGAGGCCGCTTTTGTCGCGATGCGCCAAGCCCGCGACGCGACGCTGGAGGTGCCCACCCTGATCCTGCCCTCACTGCAAGTGAATGTGCGCGCGGGGCAGTTGCCGCCGGCAGAAGATGACGGTGTGCGTTACCTGAAGATTCCGCTGAACGCGTTGCCAGGCCCGCGTTGATCCACAGTGCCGACTCATTCACGGACAGGTTCTTACAGCCAACCCCTACAACGAGCAGCACCACAACGACAGGCCAGCTTGCCCGCATGGTGGGTAGCGCCGTAGTCGGCAGTGAGTTCCTCGCCTGCAGCGATGTCTCGAAATGCATAGAGCGCGGCACGGCCTTGTTGAATCTTCAGCACCATGTTGGGTGCACAAGCGTGGTTGGCAAAACGCAGTGGGTCCGTCGATGCCGTGGCGTCGATGGCGCGACTGTCAGAGACCGCAATCATGAAAACATGGCCGCTTTGCTGGCGCGCCACACGGGCGCGCGCAAAGGCTTCACGCTGGCTCACACTTTCACCGCGCACCTCACCAATTTTTTGTCGCGCGGGAATGGCGCTCACGGCAAATGCGCCTTGGCCTTCAATGCGGCTGGCGCCCACCACCACCGGATGTTTTTGAGTGTCGCGTGGACGCCCGGAGCCTGCGGGCACGGCAACCTGCTCCGCATCAGACAGCTCGTTGGAAGGCAGAGGGCGCAGAATGGGCATAGAAGAATTTTTTCATTGTCAGCGCTGAATTTTCTACGGAAGAGTAATGGAAGCCTTTCTTGTTTCTACCGGCGTGGTCGCCCTTGGCGAAATGGGCGACAAAACTCAATTGCTCGCCATCATCTTGGCCGCGCGTTTTCGCAAGCCCCTGCCCATCATCCTGGGCATCCTCGTGGCCACCTTGGCCAACCACGCGGCGGCGGCCTGGGTGGGTGACTGGGTGGCGCAGGCCCTCGGCCCACAACTGCTGCGCTGGGTGGTGGGCGGCTCTTTTCTGGCTGTGGCCGTGTGGATGTTGATTCCTGACAAGATCGACGAAGACGATCACGCTGACAAGCTGCGCTGGGGCGTATTCGGCACCACAGTGCTGGCTTTCTTTCTGGCCGAGATGGGCGACAAAACCCAAATCGCCACCGTGGCCCTGGCCGCCCGTTACCACGATCTTTTCGCTGTCGTGATGGGCACCACACTCGGCATGATGCTGGCCAATGTGCCCGCCGTTTTCATGGGCGACCAAATTGCTCGGCGTGTGTCGATGCGCCTGGTGCACGGCATCGCCGCATTCATTTTTGGGGTGCTGGGGGTGCTGACGTTGTTGAATGTGGGGCGGCTGTTTTAAGGACCGTTTCCCTTTGCAAAGAGATTGAGGATGCGCTGCAGAATTCCGTGCCGACTGGATTGTCGTCCTACCGGATCTTCTGGGAAGAACAGTTCGACCGGCTTGGTGCGTATTTGAAAGAAAAAACCGCAGGAGGCCATCATGACCGCAAAAGTTGAGTCCAATCAAATCACGCTCACTCGCATTTACGATGCACCGCTTCAGGCCGTCTGGGAGGCCTGGACCGTGCCCGAGGAAGTGGCGCAGTGGTGGGGTCCGCGTGGGTTCACCCTCACCACCCACAGCCGCGATCTGCGCACCGGCGGCCACTGGCACTACACCATGCACGGGCCTGACGGTACCGACTACGAGAACACCACCCAGTATCTGGAGGTGGTGCCGGAGCAGCCACACCAGAAGCGCATGGTGTACGACCACGGGGGTCATCAAGACCGCCCGCCCCTGTTCCGCGTGACCGCCCTTTTCACCGAACGCGAGGGACGCACCCAACTCGACCTGTGCATGGCCTTCGCCACCCCCGAGGTCGCGAAGGAAATGAGCGGCTTCATCAAAAAGGCCGGCGGTGAAGGCACCTGGGATCGGCTGGCCGAACACCTGGCCAAGCGCTGCGCTGGCAAGGAGCTGTTTGTCATTGCACGCTCCTTCGATGCTGAGATTGAACAGGTCTACGAGATGTGGACCGACCCCGCAGCTTTGGCCCAGTGGCTGCCACCCACCGGCGCCACCATGCACTTCATTCGCGCGTTGCCCCATGTGGGCGGCTCGTCGTTCTATGCCATGACGACCGCCGATGGCCAAACCATGCATGGGCTGATTAAGTACGTCGCGCTAGTGAAGCCCCATCGCATCGTCTACACCCAGCAGTTTTGCGACGACCAAGAAAACGTCATTCGGCCACCTTTCTTCAAGGACTGGCCACAGACCATGCTGACCACCGTCGAATTGGCCAGCGAAGGGCCAGACCGCACCCGCGTGACGCTGCGATGGGAGCCCCTGGGGGGCACGACGCCAGCCGACATTGCAGAGTTCGTCCAACAACGCGGCAGCATGACCATGGGCTGGACGGGCAGCTTTGACAAGTTGGAGGCGGTGCTCGGCGAACCCGCATAGGCCACCAGGTCGTTCGTCCACACCGGACAGCACGGCATTCGCCAGAAAACGTCGCGCGTGAACCGCCGCACGGTCGAGCTGCCTCTGGAGCGCTTCGGCTCCCGCGTCAGGCCGGCGTGCCAGGCGTTTTCATCGGCAGGTCTTCGAAGTCGCCCAGCTTGGCAACCACCATGTCAATGAACGCCTGCACGGCTGAGGGCAGATGCTGGCGGCTCGCGTAGACCAGGTGCACGCCGTGCCCCTTGCGGTGGAACTGCGGCAGTACCGGCACCAGCAGGCCTGCGCGAAGTTCCCGCCGTGTCATCGTTGACGGCAGCAGCGTGATTCCCAGCCCTGCCAGCGCGGCCTTGCGCAGCACCTGCACCGTGTTGCCGCTGAGCCGCCCAGCCACCTGCACCTCTGCGTCGGTGCCATCGTGGGCTGACAGGCTCCATGTCGCACGTCCGCTGGGGTGGGCAAATACGAGGCAGTCATGGTCAGCCAGCTCCTGCAAGCTGGCGGGCGTGCCCCGCGCCGCGATGTAGGCCGGGCTGGCCACGAGGCCATCCAAACCAGCATCCAGCACCCGGCGCGCGATGAGGGCGGAGTCTTCGAGCACACCGCCGCGGATCGCGACATCAATGCGGTCGGCAATCAGGTCCGCACTCGCATCGCTGAGCACGAAGTCCATCCGTACTTGGGGGTGCTCGGCCAGGAATTCTGCAAGCCACTCCATCGGGAAGAAGTCGAAGAAGTCGGCTGGCGCCGCCACTCGCACCAGGCCGCTGGGCGCTTCGTTGCGAGACAGCAAGGACTGGCCCGCGTCGATCAGCCCTTCTACCGCCTCGGCACAGCGGTCGTGAAAGTCTTGGCCCGCACTGGTGAGCGACAACTTGCGGGTGGAGCGCTGCATCAACCGCGTACCCAAATGCGCTTCGAGCTGCTGCACCCGGCGACTCAAGGTGTTGGGCGGGATGCCCATACGGCGGGCGGCCTCGGCAAAGCTGCCACAGCGCACCACCTGCACAAAGACAGCGACGTCATTGAGATCGAGCATGGCCAATTGCTTCTGTTTTTGGATTGATTAAATCCAATTGTGCCATCTAGTCAATCAACCAAGGGGTACCTAAGATTTCCTCATCGCATCAAGGAAGTCCAAACCATGCCTCACTTGTCCGCCATTGAAGCCCTCGCACCCGTCGCGCCATCGACTCGCGCTGTCGTTCACCGCACCCGTGGCACTACACACGGGCCCATCACCCGCCTGATGAGCCCTGGCGATTTGGGCCAGGCGCTCAAGCCCTTCATCTTCCTGGACTTGGTGAATTTCCACGCACGGCATGGCCAGACGCGTTTTGGCATGCACCCGCACTCCGGCATCGCCACGCTAACCTTCATGGCCCAGGGCGATGTGCGCTATGCAGACAGCACGGGCCAGGCCGGTGTGCTACCCCAGGGTGGTGTGGAATGGATGCAGGCCGGCGGCGGCGTGTGGCACACCGGTGAACCCGTGGGCGACCAGCCTGGCCAGGGTTTCCAGCTGTGGGTGGCGCTGCCCGCCGCGCTAGAAAGCGCACCGGCGTTCAGCCGCTATCTGGCGCCGTCCGAGGTGCCGCAAGTGGGCCCGGCACGCGTGCTGCTGGGCCAGTACGGCCCGGAGCACAGCGCGGTCGAGGCACCGTCTGCAATGACCTATCTCGCGGTGACGCTGGCGCAAGGTGAGCGTTGGCGCTACACGCCGTCTGCCGGTCATACCGTGGCCTGGGTGGCGGTGGCCAGCGGACGGTTGCGGGCCAGTGAATCCATTTCAGCAGGCGAACTCGTCAGCTTCGCCTCTTCAGAAACCGACATCGACTTCATCGCAGACACCGACACGCGCTTCGTGCTGGGCTCTGCCGTGCCGCACCCGCATCCGCTGGTGATGGGCTCGTACTCCGTCCACACCAGCGCCGACGCGCTGGCCCGTGGCGAAACAGAAATTCGCCGCATCAGGCAGAGCCTCCCTTCTGCGGGCCAGCTCGGCTGACTGACGAATCGAAGGCAAGCAACAGACGCCTGCGCAGATCGCCCCTTGAACGTTTTCCTATTCCCAAACCCAACCCAACGAAAGACAACATCATGAACATCGGCATCATCGGTTCCGGCGCACTCGGCAGCAACGTAGCCCGGGCACTCGCCAAGAAGGGCATTGCAGCCACCATCTCCACCCGCCGCGGGCCTGAATCACTGGCAGCACTGGTGGCCGAACTGGGCGGCTCCATCAAGGCTGGCACGGTGGCAGAAGCAGCCTCGGCCGACATCGTGCTCATCGCCGTGCGCTGGACCGACCTGGCCACCGCACTGAAAGGCCTGCCCGCCTGGAATAACCGCATCGTCATCGACGGCACCAACCCCGTCGAGTTCCTGGACCCCAATTCGCCCGACGCCACGGACCCAAGCAACCCGCTGGCCGCCTACGGCATCAAAGCCATCGATCTGGGCGGCCGCTCGTCCAGCGAAGTGGTCCGCGACATGGTGCCCGGCGCGCGCGTCGTCAAGGCACTGAACCACCTGGACGTGAATGTGCTCGCACAGCCCGAGGTATCCGGCGGCCAGCGGGTGCAGTTCTATGCAGGCGACGACGCCGACGCCAAGCAGGCCGTGCGCCAGGTGCTGGAAGCCATCGGCTACTTCCCGGTGGACCTCGGCTCGCTGGCCACGGGCGGCAGCTTGTCGCAACTGCCTTTTGGCAGTCTGTCTGTCACCAACTTCATCAAGATTTAATGAAGCTCTGCATGGGTGTGCTGACGCGCACTTGCCGCGTCGGTTCGTCACGCCATCCACTGCCAATTCCAAGGATTCATCCATGAACACGCCCATCGACACGGATCAAAAGAACACTCTCGCCAAAGGTGCCAGCCGGCGGCAACTGATGACAGCAGCAACGCTGGCGCTCGCCGCGTTCGCAGCTCCCGCGCAAGCCCAGGATGCGGGCCAAGGCGCGACGGCACCGCAAGTGCTCAAGCGCGCCATGGACCTCTTTCTGGCCAAGGACATGAAGGGCTGGTCTGAGCTGTGCGACGAGAACGTCGTCGTCGAATTGCCTTTCTCGCCGGACCCCGCAGGCAGGAAGATCGTCGGCCGCGCAGCCATCTACGCCTTCCTGAAGGACTACCCGAAAGCCATCGACATCAAGTCCCTTCCGACGCTGAAGATCCACGCCACCGAAGACCCCAATGTGGCCATCGCCGAGTGGAGCGTCTCTGGCCTCGTGATCAGCAACGGCAACCCCTACGAGCTGAGCTACGCCACCGTGGTGACCGTCCGCAACGGGCTGATCGTCAACTACCGCGAGTACTTCAACCCGCAGGCCTTCATGGCGGCCATGAGCGGCGCCAAGTTCTGAAGTCTCGAACGCTGCACCCACGATGACAGACGGCCGCATGGCCTTCTGGATCTTCCTCCTTTGGAAACTGGAGTTTCACGGACACAAACCTTCAAAAGCTGGCCGTGGTGACCTGGGCGGACGTGACCTGGGCTGAGTGGGCGGCTCGTCGGCTTATGCCATGACCACTGCCACGACCCAACCAAGCATGGGCTGATCAAGTTCCTCGCGCGGCAGAAGCCCCATCGCATCGTCTACACCCAGCAGTTTTGCGACGACCAGGAAAACGTCATTCGGCCGCCTTTCTTCAAAGACTGGCCAGAGACCATGCTGACCACCGTCGAATGGCCAGCGAAGGACCAGACCGCACCCGCGTGACGCTGCGATGGGAGCCCGTGCAGGGCGCGACGCCAGCCGACATTGCAGAGTTCATCCAACAACGCGGCAGCATGACCATGGGCTGGACGGGGAGTTTTGACAAGCTGGAGGCGGGGCTCGGCTGAGGTGCTCGACAAAATCTTGGGGCCTTTCTTCCCCACGGAGACCTCACGCAACCGCGACACCGGTCTGGGTTTGGCGATTGCCCACAACTGGCTGCGAGCGCAGAGTTCCCAGCTCAGCTCGGGCAACCGGCAGCCCAGAGGGTTGGTAGCGACGGTGGTGTTTGCGCGGACGTGACCGGGTGGCGTTCAGGTCGCTACTGCTTGGCATCAAATGGATTGAACACCGCCACACCAAAGTGCACAAAGTCACCCACGTTGCGAGTCACGACGGTGAGTTGATGACGTTTGGCCGTGGCAGCAATCATGGCGTCTTCGTACAAAGTGTCGGAGCGGCGGTGCATCAGGCGCGCCCAAATGCGAAACGTCTCGGCGTCCATGGGTAATACGTTGTAGGACGCAGCCACTTGCTCCACCCATGACTCCAGCGCATCGGCTTTGGTCGGGTCCTGCTCACGTGTGAGTTCAATGCCCGCTTGAATTTCACCCAAACTGACCGCCGACAGGTGCAAGTCTTGTTCCGAAGCTGCCCGCAACCATGAAAGCACCGCGCCATGCGGCTTGACGCGGCGCAGTTCGGAAATCACATTGGTGTCGAGCAGAAACATGGGCTCAACCGAGTGACGACACGCGTCGCCTGCGTGCGGTGCCCCGTGGCGGTACCAGCGTTTCGGTACGAGCGGTATCTGAGAGCAACAGTTCTTTAAGCGACGGCTTGGCCTGTGCTTGCAAACGGTGCCACTGCGCAGCCGGCACCAACACCGCTGTCTCCGTCCCTCGCCGCGTCACCATTTGCGGCCCTTCGGCGAGACAGGCATCCAGAAATTCGCTGAAACGCGCTTTGGCGTCTTGTACCGGCCAAGCATTCATGGCGCACCCCCCAATCAAACCAGTCAGATGACTAGTTTAAATGGTTGCTCTGGTTTTGTCCCGGTTGATGTACCGCCGGCCGCAACGGGGGTTGGCGACGGTGGGGTTCCATACGTGGGGATCCAGGCCAGCGCCACGACCTACGGGGTGTACGGTTCTTCAACGGTTCGTTGCGAAATCCACCAGATATTGCCGTGTTTGTCTCGGACACCGCCCTGTCTGTCGCCATAGGGCATGTCGCCAACGGCCATCTCCAGGCTCGCGCCATGGTCAAGCGCACGTTTCATCGCCGCGTTGGCGTCGGATACGTAGAGGTAGAAGGCGGCGGACATCGCGGGATAACGTTCTGTGGCTTCGCTGACCATGACGGTGGAAGTTCCGATTCGCACCTGAACGTTTTGAATTTTTCCGTCGCGTCGCATCGTGCGGCAAGTCTCTTCACCGCAGAGTCCTTGGACGAGGAAGGACACAAAGGACTCCGCATCCTTGACGAAGTAGTACGGTGTGACAGTGTTGAAACCGGGAGGGATGTACATGATTTTCTCCGGGGTAGCGGGTGGTGTGATGCCTCACCTGGGTCATCAAGTGCACAAGATGCGATCGGCCGTCAGGAAGTTGCAGTCGCCTTCGCTGGCAAGTCTGGGTCAGAACCGTTCTGAAGCAAAGCCTGCACCCGCGCCGCATGGATCGCAGCACCAATGGCCGGGCCGGTTTGCCCGCGTGAGGCGGCTAGGGCGGCCACCGACGCGGTGTCCACCGCTTGCGCCAACGCCAAAGCAGCACGCAAACGTGGCGCTTGCGGATAAGGCTCGTCCTGCAAACCCAATCGACCACGGGCGTCACATTCACAGGCCAGCAACATCTCGTTGAACTGCTGCGGTTTGCGCCACGCATCACAGCGGTCGAACAAACGCACCGTGGCGGCGGCACTCAAGTCCAATGAGCGATGCACATTGCCATGTTCACGCGCCACGAGTTCAGCGAGTTGGCGGCAGTCCAGCGGCACACGCAGGCGCTCGCTCACGGCACGCACGAGCTTCACACTGCGTTCTTCATGGCCGATGTGGCGCGGCAAGACATCTGCCGCTGTGGTGCCTTTGCCGAGGTCGTGGCCCAAACAGGCATACCGCACGGTGAGTGGTGTTTGCAGTTGGGCCGCCATGTCCAACACCATCATCAAATGCACGCCGGTGTCCACCTCGGGGTGGTGGGCTGCGGGTTGGGGCACACCCCACAGACGATCCACCTCGGGCAAGAGGCGCGCCAAAGCACCACAACTGCGCAGCACCTCAAACAGTCGTGAGGGCTTTTTCTCCATCAAACCGCGCGACAACTCTTGCCACACGCGCTCGCTCACCAGCGCATCCACTTCACCAGCCGACACCATTTGCTGCATCAAGGCCAGGGTTTCAGGGGCGACGGTGAAGTCGTCAAAACGCGCCGCAAAACGTGCCAGGCGCAGGATGCGCACGGGGTCTTCGGCAAAGGCCTCAGACACATGGCGCAGCACCTTGGCCTGCAAGTCGCGCTGCCCGCCATAGGGGTCGACCAAGGTGCCGTCTTCGTCTTGCGCGATGGCGTTGATGGTGAGGTCGCGGCGGCGCAAATCCTCTTCCAGCGACACGCTGGCATCCGCATGAAAAACAAAGCCGTGGTACCCCTTGGCCGTTTTACGTTCGGTGCGCGCCAGCGCCACTTCGTCGCGGGTGTCCGGGTGCAAAAACACCGGAAAGTCCTTGCCCACAGGGATGTAACCCAAGGCCATCAAGGCCTCAGGACTCGCCCCCACCACCACCCAGTCGCGGTCTTGAACCGGCAAACCAAGCAGACTGTCGCGCACTGCACCACCGACCATCCAGGTTTTCATGGGGGGAGTTTAGAGGGGTAAGTCGACCAATTCGTCGGCTGGACGTGGGGTCGGGGTCAGGTTTTTCTCCATGCGCCGATCTGGGCGATAGATCATTTCGTTTCCTGCAACGCTCCATTGCCGCGCTTGGGCTGCGGCGCACCTTAGAGTTGGTGGTCCGCTGAGCTCGCCACTCAGCGAACTCTTTGCAAGGACATCGAATGAATTTGTGGCTTCGTCTTATTTGGCTTTTCATCAGCGCCCGTTTTCGGGAACCAATACCCGCGCCCTTCGGTGTCTCCGTGCTGCATTTGCGTGTGTGGCCGAACGATTTGGACTTGTCCATGCACATGAACAATGGCCGCTACCTCACGCTGATGGACTTGGGGCGTCTCGACTTGATGCTCCGCATGGGCGTGGCCGGTGTGGCGTTCAAGTCGGGGTGGACACCGATTTTGTCGGCCAGCAAGGTGCGCTTTCGGCGTGAGCTGAAACCCTTCAAGGCGTTTCGATTGGAATCACGCATCTTGTGGTGGTCGGCCACGCAACTGATCATGGAACAACGTTTGATCAGCGACGCCCCTGGTGGTGATGCACGTGGTGACGTGGTTCACGCCAGCGCGCTGATGCTGGCTGGTTTGTACGACCGCAAACAGCGCCAGTTTGTGCCGGTCTCACGCCTCTTCGCATTGGCGGGGCAGGAGCACGCGGTCAGCCCCGAAGCCAGCGAGGAGGTCAGTGCATTTTTGGCGGCCAGTGATGCGCTGAAGCAGGCGGAGGCGGCACGCTAACTTGCTGCCCGACCAACACGAGGTCGATGCCGACCTGCTGCGTTTGGCAGCCGGTGATGGCACCGACACTTCAAGCGCTGAACCCGTCGAAGGCCGCGGCTTGTTGGACACCGCGCTCACCGAGTTGGAATGCCGCCTGGTGAGGGATGCGATGGCGGCAGCGGGAGGCAACCAATCAGAAGCGGCGCGTCAACTCGGTGTCTCCCGCGTGGGTTTGATCAAGAAACTCACTCGTTTGGGCTTGCGCTGACGTCAGGCGGTTTCTTGGCAGGTATGGGAGCGGACCCCCCGTCCCGCCAGCGTCAGACCTGCGCCCAACGCGTTGAATGCACCCTCGCCCTCCCACCCGCCATCAGTCCCGTCACTCTCCCTTGTGCATGCTCCAAAACCACCTTGATCACGCAGGGTGAGGCAGGTCGCATGAGCCGTCCTTGCTCAATGAAAACATTGCTTTCGCTGACGCCGCCGTGGTCGTGCAACCAGCAGGCCAGTGGACCCGCCGCCATGCCAGTGCCCGATTCTTCAAGGATGCCGTAACGCGGAGCGAACATACGGGCGCCGGCATGGCGACCTGGTTGCTGTGTGGTTCTGGAGAAAGCGTAGTAGCCGATCAAGTCGAGTTCGTCGCTGATCGCCTCAACCTGTTTCATGTCAGGCGCTAAGCGGGCGACTGCAGCCTCGTCGGTCAAAGCCAGCAGGAGGAAGGAATTGCCGGTGTTTACCACCACCGGTCCACTGACGACCACGGTCCTGGCGGTCTGCAAACCCAGTGAGGTCATCACGCGACTGTCCAGATCCGTACCCGGTGCAATGGGCTGGTAACGCGGCGCTTTTTGTTCCATGAAGGCCATGTCACCCTCCACGATGATGCGCCGGTTGCCGTCGATGGTTTCTTTGGACAGCAGCCCTTGCGGCACACGCCCAAGCTGTCGCAACAGCGAAAACGTGGCGACGGTGGCATGGCCGCAGTGCGCGATTTGACGGGTAGGCGTGAAAAACTCCAGCTTGAGGGTGGCGCTGTGGGACTTGGAAACAAAAGCCGTCTCCGACAAGCCCACCTGCTGGGCCACCGCCAGTTTTTGCCCAGTGCTCAAACCATCCGCATCGACCACCACGCCGGCGGGGTTGCCGCCAGCGTCGCCGTCGACAAAGGCGTTCACGGTATGGACTTCGACTTGCATGGTTCGGGTTTTTTTCTGACTTATTCGGCTAAACCGGAAAACACCGGGCGAAAAAAACTGCGCTCGTAGCTGACGATGCAGCGCGTGTCGTTGGCGTATTGGAAGGCGGCCAGGCATTGCGCGTCCTGCATGGAGGCCAGGCGGTAGGTTTCATAAGCCGCCATGGACTCAAAACTGAACATGGCCAGAGCCACATTGTTGGCGCCTTCCGAGGGCAAGAAGTAGCCATGATGGATACCGCCAAACTTTTGCACCAGCGGGATCCACAGCCTGCCGTAATGCTCAAACTCTTGAAGTTTGTAGGGATCAATGATGTAGCGCAGGGTGCAGGTGATCATGGTGATCTCCCGCTTCAACGGTGTTTGCGATAGGGCTCTTCGAAATCCAAATATTCTTGTTCCGCCAAAGCCTCTTGAATCCAAGCGGCCACACCCGGCAAAGCACGGACGCGCTCCATGTAGGCCTTGATGACCTCAGGCACAGGCAGCGCATAGGTGTGCAGGCGCATGACCACGGGCGCGTAGTAGGCGTCGGCGATGCTGAAGTGGCCAAACAGCATGGGACCACCGTGGACCGCGAGCAGCTCGCTCCACATCGCCACGATGCGGTCCATGTCGGCACGCACGGTGGCTTGTTCGCCCAGCAGGCGCTGCCCAACTTCAGGCAAATGGGCTTCAATGTTCATGGGGAAGGCGCTGCGCAGTGCACCGAACCCCGCGTGCATTTCGGCGCACACGCTGCGGGCCCGAGCGCGCGCGGCGCGGTCTTGGGGCCAGAGGTGTTTCTCGGGGAATTTTTCGGCCAGGTACTCGGCAATGGCCAAGGTGTCCCACACCAACAGGCCGTCGTCTTTCAGCACCGGCACTTTACCCACGGGGTTGTGGCGGGTGATTTGTTGTTTGAATTGGGAGTCGGGTGTGAAGCCGTCGAAACGCAGCATCACTTCGTCGAAGGCAATGCCGGCTTGTTTCATCAGCACCCAAGGGCGCATGGACCAGGAGGAGTAGTTTTTGTTGCCGATAAAGAGTTGCATGGTTCAACCTAGATTCAGCAGTTGGACACGCCCGAGTGGGCTGCGATGCGGTGCGTTGGCAAGGCGCGACGACGCTGCGGGCTCGTGCCCGCGAGGAGGAGCAACGCCGCCAGCGTGCCACAGCGCAGATCAATCGGGTGTGTAGCGCTTTCACCCGAGCGGTGAGCGTGGTCGTGGGTAGAAATGTGAGCATTCATGTGGTGTTACCAGTGGATGTAAGCGGTCAACTGCTGAATCTAGGTTCACCTTTGAAGACGGTGTTCGATGCTACCGAAACGGCCTGCCCAAAGCGGTGAGAAAAACGCAATGCTGCGATGCGAGCCAAGCAAGCGCTGCGAGCGCCGTGCGGGGTTCAACTTAGATCGTTCAATCGCGCCCAGCACGCGCACGCCAGGGGTCCAAGCGCGCGGGGCCCAGGCGGTGGGTCAGCACCTCGGGCATGACTTGCCCGATGGCCGTGGCCTGTATGCCCAATCGGGCCAGATCGGGCAGCTTGCCACTGGCGACGTTGGGCGTTTTCATGCTGGCCAGGTTGTCGCGTGACATCAGCGGTTCACCCGGCAGCAATTCCATCGCGAAGGCTTGCAGCTGACCCATGAACATCGGCAGCGGCAACACCGGCCGCGCATGACCCGCCCATTGCCCGGCCAGTCGCACCAGCTCACCGAGGGTGAACACTTGCGGACCAGCGCATTCAATGGTTTGTCCGATGGTGCTGGCATCGTCGAGACAGGCGTTGACGGCGCTGGCCACGTCCTCTACCCACACAGGCTGAAACTTGGCGTCGGAACCCGCCAGGGGCATCACGGGGAACACGGCTTGCAGTTGCGCAAACAGGTTGATGAAGCGGTCGTGTTCGCCAAAGATGACCGACGGGCGCAGGATGGTCACATCCAAACCCGATGCCTGCAGCACCGCTTCGCCTGCGGTTTTGGAGCGCAGGTAGTTCGACGGCGCCTCGGGTTGCACCCCCAAAGCACTCACATGAACCAGTCGTTTCACACCCGCTTGTTGGCATGCTTTGCTCAAACGCTGCGGCAAATCCACATGCACTTGCTTGAAAGCCTCGGGGCTGCCGTGCAAGATGGCCACGAGGTTGATCACCGTGTCCACGCCCCTCATCAAACGAGCCAAGTCTCTGTCTACATGCACGTCCGAGCGCACCACTTCCACCGTGGGCAAAAAACGAATCGCCGCAGCCCGATGCGGCCTGCGACTGGGCACGACGATGCGGCTGCCCGCGCCGCCGGAGCGTTCAACCAATTTTTCGCACAAGCTGCGGCCCACAAAACCGCTACCACCTAGAACCAGAATGTTGTTGGGCATGGAGAGTCTCAGATGTCAGTCTGCAAGAAGTGGAGTGAGAAACGTGCGAGCGGGCGTCAAGGCAAGTCTTTGTTGACCTCACCGGCGCGTGGTTCGCGGTGACCCACCACCTTGCCCAAACGCGCCTTGAGCGACGGCGCCACCGTGCCATCACCACTGAGCAAGGCTGCATAGTAGGTGGCGTTGGACATCACTTTCTTGACGTAGTCGCGGGTTTCGTGGAAGGGAATGTTCTCTGCCCACACGGCAGGCTCCAGGTTCGGGCCTTCACGCCAGCGGCGCGGGCGGCTGGGGCCCGCGTTGTAGGCCGCTGCCGCAAGGGGTTGTGAGCCTTCCAAATCATCAAGCACGAGCTTCAAGTAACCGGTGCCAATGGCGATGTTGGTGTCGCGGTCGGTGATGAGATCCGGGGTGTAAGGAATGTCGAGTTTTTTGGCTGTCCAGCGGGCGGTGGCCGGCATCACCTGCATCAAACCGGAGGCCCCCACATGCGAGCGTGCGTCCATGATGAAACGCGACTCTTGCCGTATCAGGCCATACACATAAGCGGCATCCAAACCAATTTCTTTGGTGCGTGCGACCACCTCTTTGCGAAAGGGCATAGGGAACCGTTGGTTGAGGTCAACCTCCACCTTGGTGCGGTCGCTGGTGTTGATGCAGCGGTCCCACACCTGCTGGTTGCAGGCGAGTTGTGCGGCGGCAAGCAACTGGCGGTCGTTCATGCCGCGCAGGGTGAAGTTCCACTCGCGCACGCCTTCGCCGCGCAAGCCCATGCCAATGAGCACCAAGGCGCGGCGCAAGCCCAAGTTTTGTTGGGCTTGCGCAAGTTCAGAGTCGGTCAGCGGTGCGGGCTTGGGCGGTAAGGTGATGGGTTGACCCAGGTCTTCAGCGGCGAGCTTGCCGTAGAAGTGGAACTGCCCGGCGATGCTGGCGAGCATGGCCTGAGCCTGGTTTTTCATATCGTCTGCTTGGGCTTGTGGATTGGTGGCACGGGCCAATACTTGCAGGGCGCGCGCTTTCCAATAGACCCAGGTAGGGTCGCGCTGCTCAGCGGGGCTCATGCTGTCAATGGAGCGTTGCACATGGGGCCACTGCCCCTTGCCGCCATTGCCACGCAGTGCCGCGCGAACTTTCCATGCGAGCGTTTCATCGGGCCAGTCGAGCTCGATGGACGTGTCAGCCGCCGCAGCGGTTTTGTCTGCGCCCCTCTCGGCGCGTTGGGCTTGTGCGGCAAACTGCGCGGCACGTTCGTAGTGGTCCACCGCGCCGGGCAACAACTTCATCGCGGTTTGTTTGCCCAACATGGCCCAGGCCCAGGAGGCCAGATCAGGTGGCAGAGCGTTTTGCCAGCGTTCGCGCAAAAGGCGCGACACGTTGTCGGTGTCGTCTGCCGCCAGACGCATCAACGCCAGCGTGGCCAACTCAGCCCCCAAACGATTGCGGGTATGGGCCTGGGTGGCCAGGTATTTGGAAGGGCTCTCCAACAAGGCCGCTGTGCCCTGCACGGCCTCGGCACCCAACAAGGCCACGGCTTGCCGGGCAGCGCGAGGCCGGTTGGCGTCGACTGAAAAACGCGCCTTGCGCCACACATCGCTGCTGTTGAATTGTTTGGCCTCGAACAAGGTGGCGGCCATCAAGGCGCAGCCGTCATCGGCCTCGCGCTGGACGAGCCAGGCATTACGCGCCGCTTCAGTGACATCTTTGCCCGCCAGGTGGTCGGTAAGCATGGCGTAACAGGTGACTTCGCGGTCGTCGTTCATGCGAAAGCGCGGAAAGTCAGCGGCAAAACGTGACCAGTCACGGCGTTTGCCCAGCTCCAGCAACCAGTCGTTGCGAAAGCGGTCCTCCACATAACTGCCGGGGTAACGCGCGTAGAACGCGTCCACCTCTGCGGCTTGTAACTCGCTGATGCGAGCGTTCATGTCCCAATAGGCCACCCACAGGGCCAGCGGATTTTGGCTGGCCGCCGTGCTGCTGCGCAGTTGGGCCAGGCGGATGCGGTCGCGTTTTTGGAAGGCACTTTTGGCTTCAAGAATGGGGGCCAGGCTGTCAGCACTGCGCTCTGAGCTTGATGTGTTTTGGGCCAAGGCCGCTCCCGCCGCGTTCAGCAACAAGGCCATGCCCACAACCAGGTAGCGGGCCCTTTTTTTGCCCTCGCGCGGTAACGTCACTTCAAAAATACACTTCACGGGTGTCCTCAACCTGTTGAATCGTTTTTCTGCACACCACCATGAACATCCCGACAACCCGAGCCGAGTTGCGCAAGGCCTTGCTGGCGCAGCGGCATGCCTTCACCACCGCAGACGAACATGGGGCTGCGTTTGCAGCGGCACAGCTTGCATTGTCGGCTCAACTGCGGTCTTTGTTGCAGCAAATGGAACCCGAGTTTGTGGGGATTTACTGGCCGATGCGCGGAGAGTTCGACGCCATCACCGCTTGTTTGTCCGACCCCATGCTCGCCGCTTTGCCTTGGGGCTTGCCCTATGCGCAAAAAACACCTCCGCACATGCACTATCGGCTGTGGGACAAAGGGCCCTTGAGCACGACAGATGAATGTGGTGTGCCGACGCCATCAGGCCCGCCCTGCGTGCCCGACATCCTGCTGGTGCCTTGTTTGGGCTACGCCACCAGCGGCTACCGCCTGGGTTACGGCGGTGGTTACTTTGATCGTTATCTGGCGGCCCACCCTGGCATCACCACCATCGGCATCGCTTGGGCGGATGGTGAAATCACCCTTGAAGCTTTTGCGCCCCAGCCGCATGACCAGCCCTTGACACTGGTGGTCACGCCGCGGGGTGTTGTCTGCTGACACAGCCTCTGGGTGGACATGGGGTGCGTTCAATAAACATACACCGCGCCAGCATTGGCCACGCTGTTATCCGCTTGATTACCCGCCACGCCGGTGGCGTTGCTGTCTTCGAAAAAAGCCGCCGCCGCCAGGGAGTTGCCGTCGGCTGACAAGGCAATGCTGGCACCAAACCAATCGCCTGCGCCGGTATTGCTGGCCTTGAGATAGGCCTGCTGGCTCCAGGCACCACTGCTTCGGGTGAACATAAACACCGCACCCGCGTCGGCCGCACTGTTGTCCGCTTGATTGCCACCCACGCCGGTGGCGTTGCTGCCTTCGCGATGAGCCCCCACCGCCAGGGTATTGCCGTCGGCTGACAGGGCAACGCTGGCACCAAAGTAATCGTTTGCGCCGGTATTGCTGGCCTTGACGTAGGCTTGCTGGCTCCACGCACCACTGCTTCGGGTGAACGCATACACCGCACCTGCGTCGGCCGCACTGTTGTCCGCTTGATTGCCCCCCACGCCGGTGGCATTGCTGCCTTCGCGAAATGCCCCCACCGCCAGGGTATTGCCGTCGGCTGACAAGGCGACACTGGCACCAAAGTAATCGTTTGTGCCGGTATTGCTGGCCTTGACGTAGGCCTGCTGGCTCCATGTGCCGCTGATTCGGGTGAACATGTACACCGCACCCGCGTCGGCCGCACTGTTGTCCGCTTGATTGCCCCCCACGCCGGTGGCGTCGCTGTCTTCGCGATGAGCCCCCACCGCCAAGGTGTTGCCGTCGGCTGACAAGGCAATGCCGTTAGCAAACCAATCGCCTGCACCGGTGTTGCTGGCCTTGACGTAGGCCTGCTGGCTCCACGCACCACTGCTTCGGGTGAACATATACACCGCACCGGCGTCGGCCGCACTGTTGTCCGCTTGATTGCCCCCCACGCCGGTGGCGTTGCTGTCTTCGCGATAAGCCCCCACCGCCAGGGTATTGCCGTCGGCTGACAAGGCAATGCCGTTACCAAACCAATCGTTTGCGTCCGTGTTGCTGGCTTTGAGGTAAGCCTGCTGGCTCCAGGCTCCACTGCTTCGGGTGAACATGTACACCGCTCCCGAGTCAACTGCGGTGTTGTCCGCTTGGTTTCCTCCCACCCCGATGGCGTTGCTGTCTTCCCCATAGGCCCCCACCGCCAGGGTGTTGCCGTCGGCTGATAAGGCAACGCTGGCACCAAAGTAATCGAATGCGCCGGTGTTGCTGGCCTTGACGTAAGCCTGCTGGCTCCACGCACCACTGCTTCGGGTGAACACATACACCGCACCAGCCTCGGACATACTGTTGTCCGCTTGATTGCCCCCCACGCCGGTGGCGTTGCTGTCTTCCGCATAGACCCCCACCGCCAGGGTATTGCCGTCGGCTGACAGGGCAACGCTGGCACCAAAGAGATCGTTTGCGCCGGTGTTGCTGGCCTTGAAGTAACCGATGGCCTGGGTCAAATTCGGCGTGACGGCGGCGCTGTAAGCGCTGCAGCCCCCGCTGTTGCAAGCCCGCACCCGGTACTGTGCGTTCAGGCGCCGGTGCAGCAGTGTGGTCAGCGCGTGGTTGTAGCTGTTGGCGATGATGCTGCCGCCAATGGCTGTTTCGGCTTGGGCTCCTGCGCCGTCAGGGTCTTCAAATAACTCGTAGTAATCAGTGCCCGCGCTGGGCGTCCAGTTCAATGCATACCGTTTGGCTGCATAGGCCACGGCCAAGCCCGTGGGCATCGCCGGTGGAGGCGGTGTCACGGCGACACAACTGACTTGCAAATTGGCCACGTTCGCGGTGGCCGTGCCGCTGCCGTTGATGACGGTGCAGCTTTGCCCGTCACTGATGTCGTTGACGCTGACACTGTACGCACTGCCATGCAGCACCGTTTGCGCAAAGCTGAATGCACCTTGCCCGCTGGTGGTGAAGACATCACCGTTGACAAAGTTGCGCAGCGAGACGACGCCTAGGTTGTTGCTGATGCTGCCGGACAGGGTGTAGCGGTTGTCGCTGCAGTCCACACGGGTGGTGTTGATGTTGGCGCTGACGGTACCACTGCCGTTGGTCACGACACAGGTTTGGCCCACAGGTTGGGTTTGCACGCTCAGTACAAAGCTGGTGCCTGAAGGCACCTGGGCCACGGTGTAGTTGCCGTTGGCCGCCAGGGTCGCGCTTTGCGGGTTGTTGCCAGCGGCATCGGTGGCCACCAACACCAGGGTTTGGTTGGCCGCTAAACCGGCCAACACACCGCCTACGGTGAAGGTCGTTGGCGGTAAGGGTGTGGGTGTGGGTAAGGGTGCGGGTGTGCCGGTCCCCGAACCCGCGCCTGGGCCAGCGCTGTCGCCGGCCGTACCGCCGCCATCACCGCCGCCACCGCAAGCAGCCAAAACCAGGGCACAGCCCAGAGCAGCGGCAACGGTTTGAAGTCGCCTACGCGAGGTTCGATTGGGCGACTCGCCGCCTATTTGCCGAATAGCTGCTGTGGGATAAGGCATAAAAAGTACTCCGATGCGAGGATGTGCTCACTTTCTGAGCGCAGTTTACGCAGCGGCACCCACAGCAGTCGGTCGAATTGGGGAGTATCCAGCACGCATCTTTGATGCGCGCAGATCCCTCACCCAATCGGTGGCAATCAACCTGCAGCCAGCACCTGCGCCGCCGCATTCACCACCGCCGCAATTCGGCCGATGTCACGCAACTGCTGGGCAGTGAGGCCCTCTTTCTTGAGCAGTGCATGGTGCGAGCCCACGCAGAAGTGGCACTTGCCAATGATGGACGCTGACAAGGCAAACGCTTCGAACTGCTTTTTCTCCACGCCACCGCTGCTGGCGTAGGCATTCATGCGCAGCTCAGGACGCAGGGTCTTGAGTTCCTCGTCGCCGGCCATTTCCACATAGGGATACCAGGCGTTGTTCATGCCCATCAGGGCGGCGGCGGTCAACGCGGCGTTGGCGTTCAGTTCGGGCAGCTGGGCTTTGAAGGCATCGACCAAAGGTTTGCTTTTGGCGGCGAATGCGGCGGCCAAGGCCACACCGATGGCGTCTTCGGGGCTCAGGCTGGAGCGGGCGATCACGCCGTCCAGGTTCAGGCGGATGTCTTTGGCGTAGTCGGGGATTTGTTCTTTAATCGAATTCAGGAAGTCCATTGAAATCTCCTATTGATTTGGGGAAATCAAACCCGCCAAAGCGGGTTTGATGTTTGTACTTGCTTACGATTTAACTATCACAAAGTCGAGCCACCGACGGTGCGGTTGCAAGGGCACAGTTCATCGGTTTGCAGACCGTCGAGGATGCGCAAGATCTCATCAGGGTTGCGGCCCACATTCAGGTTGTTCACGCTGACGTGCTGAATGGTGTTGTCAGGATCAACGACGAAGGTCGCCCGCAGGGCCACACCAGCGGCTTGGTCGCGGATGCCGAGTTGGTCTACCAAAGCGCCGGTCACGTCAGCAAAACTCCAGTGGCCGAGTTTGCTCAGGTCTTTGTGGTCACGGCGCCAGCCGAGTTTGCAGAACTCGTTGTCTGTGGACCCGCCCAGCAGCACAGCGTCGCGCTCTTCGAACTGTTTGGCCAGTTTGTCGAAGCCCACGATTTCGGTCGGGCACACAAAAGTGAAGTCCTTGGGCCAGAAGTAAATCACTTTCCATTTGCCGGGAAAGCTTTTTTCGGTGAGGGTTTCAAACGCCGACACGCCGTTTTCTTCGTGGTTGTTGAAACCAGGCTTCACGCCAGTGACGCTAAATGCTTCGATTTTGTTGCCTATGGTTTTCATGGTGCTTCCTTCAGGGTTGATTGATCAGGAGTTCAAAATTCACCGACATGAATCGGCATGGGTTGAATCATAGGCTATCAATTTGACGCGGCCAATTGTTAATACCTAATGCGAACATAGGCATGCACGTGACAGCGCGCCAGCTTGTGCGTATGGTTCGAGCCATGTTTCGTTTTGCCCTCCCCCTGATGTGGACTTCACGCTGCGCCGCCGCCGCGGTAGCCCTGCTCCTGGCCGCCTGCAGCAACACCCCCACCCGCTCGCCCGGTGACACCCGACCCCGTGTGGATGCCCCAGCACCCCGCCCTGGCCCAGCCCCTTCGTCTGAGCGCGACGGCATCGGCAGTGACCCGCCACCCAACTTGGCTGCTGTGCCAGACGCCGAACCCCAGGTCGAGGCCATCCGGCCTGGCGGCCCCAACAAACCGTATGAAGTGGCAGGCCGAAGTTACGTGCCCTTGACCGGCGATGTGACCCATGTTGAACGCGGCATTGCATCGTGGTACGGCCACAAATTCCACGGCCGCCGCACGGCGATGGGCGAGGTCTACAACATGTACGCCATGACGGCCGCCCACCCCACCCTGCCCTTGCCCAGCTACGTGCGCGTGCGCAACCCCAAGAACAACAAAGAAGTGGTGCTGCGCGTGAACGACCGCGGGCCGTTTCATCCGGGTCGCATCATTGACTTGAGCTACACCGCTGCGGTCAAACTGGACTTGCAACG
The DNA here is from genome assembly GCA_046049865.1 of Pseudomonadota bacterium. Classification (GTDB taxonomy): domain Bacteria; phylum Pseudomonadota; class Gammaproteobacteria; order Burkholderiales; family Burkholderiaceae_C; genus JANPCX01. The sequence continues at coordinate 112,670 of JBJOQO010000001.1, forward strand.
CGGCGTGGGGCCTGTGGAGGTGGAACGCATCACCTTTGAGGCGATTCGTTCTGGCGCGTGGCGCGGGGCTGAGCCACGATTGGCGGTAACTGCGGCGGCCCCACAAGCGCTGCCGACAACAGCGCCCAGTGCATCAGTGCCCGAGCGCAGCAATGCGCTTGAACCGGTGATCGCCGCAGCAGAAACTCGCCCAGAGGTGCAGGAAGCCACAGGCGCACCGCAAACCTCACCAGCGCCCCCGTCCACGACTGCCGCTGGCTCTGGCTTCTTCGTCCAAATCGCCGCCTTCAAGCAACTGGATGGAGCGCAAGCATTTCACCGAAAAGTGGTGGCGGACCTGAGCTGGCTGTCGCCGCTGTTGGCGGTTTTTTCAGACAGCAGCGTTCATCGTCTGCAAGCCGGGCCCTACCGCTCGCGCGACGAGGCACAAAACATTGCCGAGCAGGTCAAGGATGCATTGAAGTTGGTGCCGGTCGTATTGCGTCGGTAAAAGCGCCACTGTCGGGCCGTTGGTGTCAGCGACCGCCACTGACGTCCAAAATCGCCCCGGTGGTGTAACTCGCAGCGTCGGTCAACAACCAACCAATGGCACGCGCTACTTCGTCGGCGGTGCCGGCGCGTTGCATCGGGATTTGTGATGCCGCAACGTGCGCACGATCCGGCTGTCCCCCACTCGCGTGGATCTCCGTGTCAATGATGCCTGGGCGCACCGCGTTCACGCGTATGCCCTCCGCCGCCACCTCTTGCGCCAAACCAATCGTGAAACTGTCGATGGCGCCCTTGCTAGCGGCATAGTGCACATAACGTCCGGGCGCGCCGAGCCGCGAGGCGGTGGAGGACACATTCACGATCGCGCCACCCCGGCCGCCATGTTTCGTGCTCATACGCCGGATTGCTTCGCGTGCGCACAAAAAGCTGCCCAAGACATTCACGCTGAACAGACGTTGCCACTGTTCGGCCGTGAGTTCTTCCACCCGCACCTGGGCATCCACCCTGCCAGCGTTGTTGACCAAAAAACTGATGGGGCCAAGGGCATCGTCCACTGTTTCAAACAATCGCATGACGTCTGCTTCGACGGCGACATCGGCCTGAACCGCCAACACCGTTCCACCGCGTTGAAGCAACTCTTTTTGCAAAGCCATGGCCGCGGCCTCGTTGGACCGGTAGTTCAACACCACGGCATGGCCCTGGGTGACACACCACCGCGCAGTGGCGGCGCCAATGCCTCGGCTCGCACCGGTGATCAGACAGATCGGTTTCATCGCGACAATTGTTGCTCAAGTGACGCACGCCCGACTCTCCATCAGGCCTGCGTGCTTGGCATATGCAGCGCAAGGGCACTGCGCGTGAGCATGGGCCGTCATAAAAGTGTCATCAAGGCTCCGCGAAAATTCTCGTTTGCAGTCACACAGGAAGCCCACCATGGCCAAAGACTTTGATTTGATGGAAGACAGCAATGGCTCCACCAACCGCAGCATCCACGAGGTGTCCGAGCCGTCGCGTCGCATCGTGCTCAAAGGCGGCTTGGGCGCCACGCTGACAGGTTTGTTGGCCCCCCTGGCGGCGGTGTCTTTGCCTGGGTGCGCGACCGGCACGGGGCGGGGCCTGTTGGGCTTCAAGGGTGTTCCAGTTTCTACCGCCGACAGCGTGGTGGTGCCCGAAGGCTATACCGCCCAAGTGATTGCACCTTGGGGCGATCCGGTGGGTTTATCCGGCGAAAACGCAGCCTTCAAAGAAGATGCGAGCAACAGCGCAGCCGACCAGGCCGTGCAACTGGGCATGCACCACGACGGCATCCACTACTTTGCGCAAAACGGTTCCACCGCTGGTCTCTTGGTCATGAACCACGAGTATGTCGACGATGGCCTGCTGCACAAAGACGGCTTGCAGACCTGGAGCCTGGAAAAGGTGCGTAAGTCGCAAGCGGCTCATGGGGTGTCGGTGATTGAAATTGAGCAGAAAAACAACCAGTGGCAAATCGTGCGCCCTTCCCCCTGGGCACGCCGCATCACCGCCACCACACCCATGGCCCTCAGTGGCCCGGCTGCAGGCCATGAGTTGATGCGAACGGCGGCCGACCCTTCCGGTCGCCGCGTGCTGGGCACCTTCAACAACTGCGGCAGTGGCATCACGCCTTGGGGTACTTACCTCACCTGCGAAGAAAACTTCAGCGGCTACTTCAGCGGCGGCGACAACCCGAGCGCACACGAGCGTCGCTGGGGTCTGCGCAAAGGCAGCTGGTATCGCTGGCATGAGTTCGACGAGCGCTTTGACGCTGTCAAAAACCCCAACGAACCCAACCGTTTTGGTTGGGTGGTGGAAATCGATCCGCAAAACCCCAGCCACACCCCCGTCAAACGCACTGCTTTGGGCCGCGCTGCCCACGAAGGCGCAACAACTGCAGTGACCAAAGACGGCCGTGCGGTGGTCTACATGGGCGAAGACGCACGGTTTGAGTACATCTACAAATTCGTCAGCCGAGACAAGATCAAAGCCGGCGGCGCGGCAGCCAATGCCGAGCTGCTGGACCACGGCACCTTGTATGTAGCCCAGTTCAACGAAAGCGGCAAAGGCCGCTGGCTGGCACTGACGCATGGGCAAGGGCCGCTGACGGTGGCCAATGGTTTCACCAACCAGGGCGAGGTGCTCATCAAAACGCGCCAAGCCAGCGATGCCCTGGGTGCCACCAAGATGGATCGTCCCGAGTGGATTGACATCGACAAACAAGGCTGGGTCTATTGCACGCTCACCAACAACAGCAACCGAGGTGGCGACAAACAGCCAGGAGCCGACCCCGCCAACCCGCGCGCCAACAACACCACGGGCCACATCATTCGCTGGAAAGACGCGGGGGACTTCCACGGTGAAACGTTCGAGTGGAACCACTTCGTCTTGGCGGGAGACCCGGCCAACGAGCGTGCTGATGCCAAAGGCAACATCAAGGGCGACGCCTTTGCCTGCCCGGACGGCCTGTGGACCGATGCACGCGGAGTGCTCTGGATTCAGTGCGACATGTCCACCTCGGCCATGGGCAAAGGTGACCTGGCACGCCTGGGCCACAACGCCATGCTAGCGGCCGATGTCAAAACCGGCGAGGTGCGCCGTTTCCTCACCGGCCCCGCTGGCTGCGAAATCACCGGCGCCACCGCCACGCCTGATGGCCGCACCATGTTCATCAACATTCAGCACCCAGGTGAGAGCCCTTCCGAGCGCAGCGACCCGAATGCGCCGACCAAAATCTCCACGTGGCCCAACGGCGGGCGTCCGCGCTCGGCAACGGTGGTCATTCGCAAGAAAGATGGTGGGGTGATCGGGACTTGATCCTTGCAGCCACACCAAAAAGCGAGGCAGATGCCTCGCTTTTTTTCTTGGTGCCATCGATCCGTATCATCTCCCGCATCGAACTTCCAAACACTGCCGCCATGTTATTGAACGACGTCCACTCCCAACTCAACCCCACCACCGTGGCCGAGGTGGTGCGCCCCTCCACACTGCAGGCCCTGTGTGATGTGGTGAAACAAGCGGCGCGCGAAGGTGTGTCTTTGTCGGTGGCCGGAGCCCGGCACGCCATGGGTGGACAGCAGTTTGCAGCGCAGAAGCGCCATGTGGACATGACGGGTTTGAGCCGCGTATTGCAGGCCGACGCAACGCGGGGCCTGCTGCAAATCGAAGCCGGCGCCAACTGGCAGCACATCATCGCCGCCACGCATCAGATGCCGACACCGGACGGAGGAACTTGGGCGATTCGCCAGAAACAAACCGGCGTTGACGAGGTGACTTTGGGCGGCTCAATTTCTGCCAACGCCCATGGCCGTGGTTTGTTGATGCAGCCTCTGGGCGCCGACATTGAAGACCTCACCTTGGTGGATGCGCAGGGTGAAGTTCTGCTGTGCAGCCGCAGCCAACATGCTGAGTTGTTTTCTTTGGTCATCGGCGGGTACGGTCTTTTTGGTTTGATTTACGCCGCCACCTTGCGTCTGGTGCCGCGCCAGCGCGTGCGGCGTGTGGTGGACATCCTCGACCTGGCCGACGCCATGAATGCCATCTACCGACGTGTGGACGACGGCTGCTTGTACGGTGACTTTCAGTTTGTGATCGACCCCCAGGACGACCGCTTTTTGCACCGAGGCGTGTTCGCTTGCTACAAGCCCACGCCAGAGATTGAAGCCGACGGCGCGGCCAGCGCCGACCTTCAACCCGAAGCGTGGTTGCAGCTGTTGAAGCTGGCCCACGACGACAAAGCCCAGGCCTTCAAACTTTATGCCCAGCATTACCTCGGCACGCATGGTCAGACTTACTGGGCGGACACCATGCAGCTGAGCACCTACATTCCGAGTTACGCGGATTTCCTGGAGCGCGCCCGTCCAGCGGATCAAAAGCCAGGGCCCAAACAAACCCTGGTGATCGGTGAACACTATGTGCCGCGCGACCACATTGCTGCTTTCATGGCGCAAGCCGCCGAAGTGCTGAAGGCGCACAGTGTGGAGGTGATTTACGGCACCATCCGCGCCATCTTGAAAGACGACGTCAGCTTCTTGCCCTGGGCCAAAGACGACTACGCTTGTGTCATCTTCAATTTGAGAACCGCTCATACCGATGAAGGTCAAGCCCGCACCGCCGCGGCGTTTCGCGGTTTGATCGAAGCCGCTTTAAACCTGGGCGGCAGCTACTTTCTCACCTACCACCGCCATGCCACACGCGAGCAGGTGTTGCGCGCCTATCCGCAGTTTGAAACCTTCCTGGAACGCAAGCGGCACTTCGATCCGCAAGAGCGTTTCACCAGTGACTGGTACCGCCACCATGTGGCACTGATGGGCCAACAACCTTGAAGGCCGGCCAGGCCAGCACCACCGCCAAGGTGATCGCCGCCAGCACCGTGCTGCTGGCCAGTACGCCGGCCGATCAAGGTTTGGTGCCTGTCGGTGCGGCCGATCTGTGCCGCCAATTTTTGTCGACCACCGGGGCCGACCGCTGCCTCGCTGCCAGTGCCACCAGCGGGTGGACACGTTGGGCGTGGCGACTGATGGAGCGCCTGACCCACCCCGGCATCATGCGCCACTACCTGCTTCGCAAACAGTGGATCGAGGCGCAATGCCGCTTGGCCTTGCAGCAAGGGGTGGACCGGGTGATCGTCATCGGTGCGGGCCTGGATACCTTGGCTCTGCGGTTGGCGCCAGAGTTCCCCAATGTCGCCTGGGTGGAGATTGACCACCCAGCCACGCAAGACTTCAAACGCCGAGGCTTGATCCACGCGGGCCTACAGTTGCCTGCGAACCTGACGCTGCTCGGCGTCGATCTGTCGACCTCCCCTTTGCCGACCGCTTTGAAACAAGACACACGCACCACCCTGGTGGTGATCGAAGGCGTGTTGATGTACCTGAAAGAGGCCGATGTAGCCGCCTTGCTGCGCGATCAAATCCGTGCCTTGTCGACCGTGCCGGTGCGGCTCATCTTCAGCCACATGGTGCGCTGGCCACAAGGCCGCGCCGGTTTTCGACCCTCCAGCTGGTGGGTCGACCGCTGGCTGGCCTGGCGGGCCGAGCCCTTCCTGTGGACCATGGCACCTCAGGCGCTTGCGCCCTGGTTGCAGGGCTTGGGGTTTGAGCTGCTGCATGAGGCCGAGCCGCCGTTCACGACGGAGGTCGTCCTGCCCACTGATTGTTTGAAGGGGGAGAACTTGGTGATGTGCGTGGCCGACGGAGGCTAAGACGACAGGTTTGCAGATGATTGAAGCGATTCGAAAACGACCACTTACTTTCGATGGCCCCTACGCAAGAAAGACCAAAGTAAACCAGCCAAACAGCCCAGACCGATAAACCAAGCACCAGCGCTGATCGTATCGGCTCCTGTCGGCGCAAACCAATGGAACAGAATCGCCACGAGCAAACCAATAACGAAACCAACGAAAACTTCAAAGGACTGTAGTAGATCAATCATGAACTGAAGCTCCTACCGTTCACCGCGCCGTCGGCATCACAAACTCCGCTCCCGCTGCGGTTCCGGCGGGCCAGCGCTGCATGACCGATTTTTGCTTGGTGTAAAAACGAACCGCCTCTTCGCCGTACGCATGCATGTCTCCAAACATGCTCTTCTTCCAGCCGCCAAAACCCATCCATGCCATGGGCACGGGAATGGGCACATTGATGCCCACCATGCCGACTTCAATGCGCCGCGAAAACTCACGCGCCACGCCGCCGTCGCGGGTGTAGCAGGACACGCCGTTGGCGTAGTCGCAGGCGTTGATGAGTTCAATCGCAGCATCCAAGGTTTTCACGCGCACGCAGCAAAGCACGGGGCCAAAAATTTCTTCGCGGTAAATGCGCATGGTGGGCGTGACGTGGTCAAACAAGCTGCCACCCGTGAAAAAACCGTGTTCATGGCCGGGCACCTTCAGCCTTCGACCATCCACCACCAATGTGGCGCCTTCATCCACACCACTGGCAATCAAACCTTCGATGCGCTCCAAGGCCGCGCGGTTGACGATGGGGCCCATCTCTGCATCCGGCGCCATGCCGTCTTTCACGACCAAAGACCTGGCACGTTGGGCCAAAGCCTGCACCACGGTGTCGGCCACATCGCCCACCAAAACAGCCACCGAGATCGCCATGCAGCGTTCTCCCGCCGAACCGTAAGCCGCACCAATCAAAGCGTCCACCGCTTGCGGCAAATCGGCGTCGGGCATCACCACCAAATGATTCTTCGCACCGCCCAAGGCCTGCACCCGTTTGCCCAGGCGGGCGCCGGTTTCATACAGGCTGTGGGCAATGGGCGTGCTACCGACAAAACTCAGCGCTTTCACGTCAGGGTGTTTTAAGAGCGCATCAACGGCCACTTTGTCGCCTTGAACCACATTGAACACACCGTCGGGCAGGCCGGCTTCTTTCAACAGTTGGGCCATGAAAACCGAGGCTGAAGGGTCACGCTCGCTGGGCTTCAAGACAAAACTGTTGCCGCAGGCAATGGCCAAGGGGAACATCCAGCACGGCACCATGCAGGGAAAGTTAAAGGGCGTGACGCCGGCAACCACACCGAGGGGTTGGCGCCAGATCCAGTTGTCGATCCCGGTGCTGGCTTGGTCACTGAAATCACCTTTGAGCAGTTGCGGTGCGCCACAAGCGAATTCAATGATGTCGATCCCGCGCATCACTTCGCCCTGCGCATCGCTGAACACCTTGCCGTGTTCTGAGGTGATGATTGCAGCCAACTCGTCTTTGTGCTGGTTCATCAGAGCAAGGAATTGGTTCAGCACCCGTGCTCGGCGGATAGGCGGGGTGTCAGCCCAGGCGGGAAATGCTTGCCGGGCTGCTTCGACCGCGGCGTGCACGTGAGCTTCTTCGGCCATCACCACGTGGCGGGCCACTTGGCCTGTGGCGGGATTAAAAACGGGCTCGCGCCGTGTGCCCTCGCTGTGCACAGCACGGCCCTCAATCCAATGGGGGACGGCGGCATAGGTCGGGCGGTGGGTTGGATTGATCATGGGGCACCTCGTGAGACAGATGCCCGCAGTTTATGAGGATGGCATGCGTTCCTCATCACCGGCTCGCTTGCCGCCACAGGCTCCACCCATGAGAAACACTGGGCCGCTCCGAAATTTTCCATGCCCAAGGCCCACGAAGGTGCCCTTTCAGACCCCCGGTGAGGCTCAATACGCGCCCACTCGATTGGTCACATTGCGCGACTCGCCCAAATAGTTTGTGCTGACCGTGTTGTCCACACCCCCTGCAGGAACGGAAGGTGCACTTGGCAGTTCGTTCCGCGCGAAGTTGGGAATGGGGTGCACGGTCAGTCGATCAACGTTGCCGCCTGATAGAGCCCGAAAATCTCCGGTTGCTGCGTTTACCAGTTGCGGCTCAAGGGCGTTGATGCTGTTCTGCGCCACGAGCAAAGTCGGGTTGCAGGTGGCGTGGCTGGCGGGACAAGCACTGCCATCCTCTATGCCCAAGGGATGACTGGATGGCCCATTCCAAATCACGTTGCCACGCATGATCAGGCCCGCATCACTTCGTGCGTCAAGAGGCACATTGCTGCTGGCGGGATTGCTCAGGGCGCCAAATATCTGAAACTGCTGCCAGCGGCTGGGTGCGCTGGCTGGGTTGTAAAAAATGTTGTTGAAGACCAGGACGTTGCGGTTCGGGATACGGACCGCATTGCTGCCGTTGTCGACCACGGTGGTGCCCCAACCCCCAGCGTTCAAGTACTGCTGGCAACGCTCACGGCCCGTGTCGCCTGGTTGACCATCACAACTGCGCAGCCCCGCCACGGCTTCAAACACATGGCTGCGGCTGCCAATGCGGTAGAAGGTGTTGTGGGCGAACAGCACGTTGAACGCACCCTGCGCACCAATGGCCGCCCCCTCCACGTTGTGCACCAGGTTGTTGATGAAACGAATGTCGTAGGCCTCGTAGTGCAACCAGGGTGAAGTCATGAACTGAAAACCCGTGCCCTGGCCCGCCGTGAAACCACCGGTGCCGCAGTTCGTATAGGTGTTGCCTTCGATGCGCAAATACGCAGAGCCACCTTTGGCGTACTGGCACCAATCACCCGCGTTGTGGATCTTGTTGCCCACGACATGGCCGTATTGCACACCGACATAGTCGATGGCGTTGTCCCATGCACCGGAGATGTCGTTGCCTTCCACGTACACATGCTGGGACTGGTTGATCTTGATGGTTTCCTGCGCCACGCGGTTGCCGCCACTGAGCACGCTGTCCCGCACCAGCAGGTATTGGCATTGTTCGCAGTGCAAGGCGTCCCCTGCGGGTTGGGGTGCAATCATCAAGTTAACAAGGTAGAGGTAGTGCACATCAAACACGTTGAGATCGCCCGCCAGCGTGACCGTGCCTGCGGTCTCGGCAGTGATCAGAATTGGAAAGGTCCGCGTGCCGCGTCGACCGTCCATGTAGTTGGGCAGACTGGCTTCGGGGTAGGTGCCGGGGGCCAGCAAGATGCGGTAGCCGGTGCTGGCGAGCGTTCCCCGAGGCACCTTTTGCCAAGCTGCGGTCAAGGTGCGCAGCGGCGTGGTGCTGCTCAGGCCGTCGTTGGCGTCATTGCCAGTCGTGCTGACATACACGGTGGTCAGTACTGGTGTCCCCATGTCGTAACGCCCTTGCACCAATGGCGCAGGTGCGGCGGGCGCTGAACTGGCCGGGGGGTTGGTGACCGGCGCGGGTGCGGGTGCAGGCGATGAAGCAACCGGCGCTGACGGGTTGCTGGTGCTTGTTCCACCACCGCCGCCACCGCAACCCCATAGAGCAACAACGGCGAAAACACCCACCAAGGGGGCAACGAAACGGCGCGACAAAGGCTGCATGAAGGACTCCCGGAATCCGACCCAAAGATTCATGCCGCAATATCGGACAGAGCCCTGCAAACTTGAAGGCCCTCAAGCCTCTGGCCTGTTCACAGCTTGTGCGTCGACAACAAAATACTGGTCTCGGTATTGGCGATGCCTTCAATTTGACGGATGCTGTCCAGTACCCGGTCAAACGCTTCCAGTGTGTCGGCGCGCACCTCGGCCACCATGTCCCAGCGGCCGTTGGTGGTGTGCAAGGCGAACACATGCGGGTTGCCTCGCAAGGAGCGCAGGACTTCCTTGTCCTTGTTGCCTTCGACCACCACATTCATCAATGCCCGGATGCGCTGTGATTCCGCCTGCGGTTTGAGGCGCACGGTGTAGCCCACAACCACACCGTCACGCTCCAAGCGCTGCAGGCGGTTTTGCACCGTTCCACGTGCCACCCGCAGCTTTTTAGCCAAGGTGGCGACGGGCAATCGGGCGTTGTCCCGAAGCAGCGAGATCAACTCGCGGTCAATGTCATCAAGGCCGGACACATTGCACTCCAGTATTGGCAATATGCTCAGTTTATGGCACTTAATGATCAAAATTCTGTCTTTTTGTTGGCACAGCTCAGCAGCAAACTCCCGCTGAGCGATCCGGCCGTGTGGCCCTTTTTTCTGTGTTGAGGAGACGCCCATGACCCGCTTTGTCGATGTCCACGCCCTGAGCCACTTGGTTCAAGAGCTGGGCGCCACCACTTTCATCGAAGAGTTGGTGGGCACCTTGAAAGAAGACTTCCTGCGCTGGGAATCGTTTGACAAATCAGCCCGTGTCGCCAACCACTCGCCCGTGGGCGTGATCGAGCTGATGCCGGTTTCTGACACCCGGCTCTATGCCTTCAAGTATGTCAATGGCCACCCGGCCAACACGGCGCGAGGTTTGTTCACCGTAATGGCCTTTGGCGTGCTCGCCGATGTGGAAACCGGCTATCCGCTGCTGCTGTCAGAGTTGACCCTCACCACCGCGTTTCGCACAGCGGCCACCTCGGTGATGGCGGCCATGGCCTTGGCGCGCCCCAACAGCAGGTCCATGGCGCTGATCGGCAATGGCGCACAAAGTGAGTTCCAGGCCTTGGCCTTTCACCACATGATGGGCATCAAGGAGTTGCGGGTGTTCGATGTGGACGGGCAGGCGAGCGAAAAGCTCCAGCGCAACCTGGCGGCCTTCAAGGACTTAAAGGTGGTTCGCGCTGCCTCAGCCAAAGAGGCCGTGCGCGGGGCCGACATCGTCACCACCGTCACCGCAGACAAATCCTACGCCACCATATTGACGCCCGACATGATCGAACCCGGCATGCACATCAACGGGGTGGGCGGTGACTGCCCCGGCAAAACCGAGTTGCATCCCGATGTGTTGCGCGCCGCCAAGGTCTTTGTCGAATTCGAGCCGCAAACCCGCATTGAAGGTGACATCCAGCAACTGCCTGCAGATTTTCCCGTGGTGGAGTTGTGGCGGGTACTGACGGGCCAAACACCGGGTCGCGACAACGCCGAGCAAATCACCGTGTTCGACTCGGTCGGTTTTGCACTGGAAGACTTTTCCGCGCTGCGTTATGTCTATCGCAAAGCCTGTGAGCGAGGTATCGGCGTCGAGACCGATTTGATCCCACCGACCGACGACCCGAAAGACCTGTTTCGTCATACCCGCCGTGGTGCCGTTCGCGCCAACCTGCGCTGTGCGGCTTGAGTGCGCTGAAAGATGTTCATGAATCAAACTCGCTCGATGCAGTCGCCCTCTTCAGTGGTGATGGTGCGCCCTGCGCACTTCAGACCCAATCCGCAAACGGCAACAGACAACAGCTTTCAACGCAGCAACGAGGCCCTCGATTTTCAGCAAACTGCCGCCGCAGCGTCGATCGAAGCCCAGCATGCTGCCGACGCCCTTGCCGCCCACGGTGTTCGAGTCCATCTTTTCGACGAGGTGCCCCACCAAGACACGCCGGACGCGGTGTTTCCGAACAATTGGTTTTCGACCCACCCCGACGGCAAGGTGGCCATTTTTCCGATGTACGCGGCCAACCGCCGTCGCGAGCGCCGCAGCGACATCATTGACATGCTCAAGCGGAACTATCACGTAGAAGAGGTGATTGACCTGTCGGGAATGGAGCATGATGACCTGTTTCTTGAAGGCACCGGGGCCATGGTGCTGGACCATGTGCAACGAGTAGCCTATGCGGCGCGGTCAAATCGAATTGATGCCCGAGCGCTGGAGAAATTCTGTCTTCGGTTTGACTACGAGCCACTTCTGTTTACCGCTGTTGATGCACAGAGACGGCCGGTCTATCACACCAATGTGATCATGGCGTTGGCCAGCGACTTTGCGCTGCTGGGTGTGGAGCACATTTCAGATCCGGCGACTCTCGCTCGTTTGCGAACCAAGCTAGAAACCTCGGGCCGTGAGGTCATAGAACTGAGCGCCCATGAAGTGGCCGAGTTTGCTGGCAATGCATTGGAATTTTCAACCCCCACGGGCCACATTCTGGCCATATCAGCGCGGGGCGTTGCCAGCCTGTCGTCGTCAAAGAGGCGTCGCATTGAGCGTTACGCTTCAGTGGTCGCGTTGGCGGTACCCACCATCGAGTTGGCTGGTGGCTCCGTGCGTTGCATGCTCGCCGGAATTCACCTGACCCCACGCTCCACGCTGCCGCGGGACAACGATCGCCAAACGCATCATGCCGATGAGACCAGCTTCGTCACTTGATCCCATTGCGGTCACAATGCGTCGACTATCGCTGGGATTAAAACTGCCATGATCCGCATTGTCAGTTTGATCGGTGCGCCCACAGACATCGGCGTGGCCAGCCGTTGCGCCAGCATGGCGCCTGAGCTCTTACGCCTGACCAAGGTGTTGGTCGAGTTCGAACCGCAAACCCGGATTAAGCGTGACATCCAGCAACTGCCCGCTGATTTTCCCGTGGTGGAGTTGTGGCGGGGACTGACGAGCCAAACACCGGGTCGCGACACCGCCGAGCAAATCACCGTGTTTGACTCAGTCGGCTTCGCGCTGCGAGACTTCTCCGCCCTGCGTTATGTCTATCGCAAAGCCCGCAAGCGGGGTATCGGTGTCGAGACCAATTTGATCCCACCAACCGACGATCCGAAAGACCTGTTCCGTCATACCCGTCGGGGCGCTGCTCGGGTTCACTTGCGTCGTGCGGCTTGAACGAGGCAACGAAGCACAGTACCAATTGCCACTTAGGTATTCCTCCAAGTTGACCGATATCCGATTGTCGGCGGCTCGTGTCGCGGGTGGCGGGGCACTCGTCATCCCTAAGCGAACATCAGCACGCTTTTTTTAACCATCGGGAAACAAGGGGAATCTAATGTCTTCAGTGTTGTTCAGCATCATTCGCTGGTCGCTCTTATTGGCTCTGTCTGTGCCGGTCGCTCAGGCGCGCGACTGGAAAGAAATCAAAGGACAGGGGAAAATCGTCGTCGCCACCGAAGGACAATTTCCACCCTTCAACCACATCAAAGATGGCAAGTTGACTGGGTTTGAGGTTGAGTTAATGGAGTTGATCGCCAAAAAACAGGGCGTGGCCGTTGAATGGAAAACAATGGACTTTGAGTCCCTGCTGGCGGGTCTGGGCCAGAAGCGTTGGGACTTGGTGATTGCTTCGCACTCCATCACCAAAGAGCGCGCCAACCAGGTCACGTTTACTGATACCCACTACTGTTCGGGCGGGGTGGTCGTTACCAAAAATCCTTCGCTGCGTAGCGCCAAGGACTTGGTGGGCAAACAAGCCTCGGTTCAGGCGGGAACCTCCTATTTGGAAAACATCCAGAAATTGTCTGGCTTGAAAGACATCAAAATCTTCCCGAAAGACGATGAAGCCGCTGCGGCCATGTTCACCGACAAGGTTGATTTTTGGGTGACGGACCGTTTTGTTGCAGCTGCCGCTTTGCGTGGCAAGACCGGCAGTGGCGCCCGATCTCAAGTCCTGCTGTTTCCAGAAAGCATCGCTGCGGCGGTCGAAAAAGGCAACGATTCCCTCAAAGCCGAGTACAACAAGGCCTTGGCCGCGATCATTGCCGATGGAAGCTACAAGAAGCTGGCTCAACGTTATTTCAACGACATGGATCTGCGCTGCCCTTGACCTGTCGTCGTATTGGGGGTGGCGATAACGGCGGGCCATAGCGGCGTGGTGACACACCGAATCCTTTGCAATCAACCCCATGGGACAACATGACAATATCGCCGGCGAAATCGAACAAAGCGCGCACCATCAGCCTGATCGGCGCTCCCACAGACATCGGCGCTGGCAGCCGCGGTGCCAGCATGGGGCCCGAGGCCTTGCGTGTGGCCGGCATCGCCACCGTATTGAGAGGCCATGGGCTTGACGTTCTCGACCAGGGCAACCTGACCGGACCCGCCAACCCTTGGCTGCCGCCCGTGGACGGTTACCGTCATTTGACTGAAGTGGTGGCTTGGAATCGCAGCTTGCACGATGCGGTCTTGGGTGAACTGCGCTTGAATCGCCTGCCCATCGTGCTGGGCGGCGACCACTGTTTGGGCATTGGCTCCATCAGTGCTGTAGCTCGACATTGCCGCGAGGCCGGAAAAAAACTGCGCATCTTGTGGTTGGATGCCCACGCCGACTTCAACACCAACGCACTGACTCCGAGTGGCAATACCCACGGCATGCCCGTGGCGTGCTTGTGTGGCCACGGCCCCAAGGACTTGATCGAGATCGGAGGTCAGGTGCCTGCGATTCAACCAAAGTGGATACGCCAAATTGGCATTCGAAGCGTGGACGAAGGAGAGAAACGTTTCGTCCACGAAATGGACTTGGAAGTATTTGACATGCGTTTCATCGACGAGATGGGCATGCGCCATGCCATGGAGCTGGCCCTGGCCACACTCGATGCCAATACCCATTTGCATGTGAGTTTTGACGTTGATTTTCTCGACCCCGACATTGCCCCCGGCGTGGGCACCACGGTGCGTGGCGGCCCCACCTACCGAGAAGCGCAGCTGTGCATGGAGATGATTGCCGACACCGGCCGCCTGGCCTCACTCGATGTGATGGAGCTCAACCCCGCCCTGGACGTGCGCAACCGCACCGCCGAGGTGGCGGTGGACTTGATTGAGAGCCTGTTTGGCAAAAGCACCTTGATGCGCAAGGGCGGTGCTTAAAAAAGGGCAGGCACCTGAGGGTGTCTGCCCTGCATCTGTACCGAGTCAATCAAATCAGCTCGGCTCACTCGCCACCGCGCGGTAAGTGACCGCACCCACGATGGCCCCAACGATGGGTGCCACCCAGAACAACCACAGCTGCTCGACCGCCCAACCACCCACAAACAGGGCCACACCGGTGCTGCGTGCAGGGTTCACCGAGGTGTTGGTCACAGGAATGCTGATGAGGTGAATCAGGGTGAGCGCCAGACCAATGGCCAAAGGTGCGAAACCCGCGGGGGCACGTTTGTCGGTCGCGCCCATGATGATGAATAAGAAAAATGCAGTCATCACCACTTCGCACAGCAAAGCCGCTTGCAGCGAATAACCCCCGGGTGAGTGCGCGCCGTATCCATTGGACGCAAAACCCTTGCTCACATCAAAACCGGCCGCGCCGCTGGCAATGCCGTAAAGCACAGCGCCCGCCAAGAGTGCGCCCAGCACTTGCGCCACGATGTAGGGCAAGAGTTGGCTGCCTGAAAAACGGCCGCCCGCCCACAGGCCAATGGACACGGCAGGGTTCAAATGGCATCCCGAGACATGGCCAATGGCATAGGCCATGGTGACTACCGTTAATCCAAAAGCCAGTGAGACGCCGTGCAAGCCGATACCCACGCCAGGGAATGCGGCCGCCAGCACCGCGCTGCCGCAGCCACCCAGCACCAGCCAAAACGTTCCTAAAAACTCTGCGCCGTATTGCTTCATGTGGTTCTCCTCAATGGTTGTGTCGTATGACAGCGGGCCATCTTGGAAGATCGGCGCGTCATCGGCCAGGGAATGCCCCGGGCGGCGCACATTGTGCGCCTGGCAAATGACCGCCATGCAACAACACGCTCAACGGCGATTGACCTCTTCCCAGCGCACTTCGTAGCGAACGTCTTTGTCAGGGTCTTTGAAGCGCAGGCTTTGTTGAGACCACAGTCCCTCGGTCACAAACTCATCCACTTGCACACTGCCGTGCATCAATACGAGCAGCATTTGTGTGTTTGGCGCGCGCCAGTTCAGGTGGTACACCAGGTCGCTGACCTGGACACGGGCCACACCTTTTCGGAACTGCAATGCCACGGGGCCGCATTGCTCTTGCGCGCCCCCTGAGCTGACACACAGTTGGCCGTTGTAGCGCCCGGCCGGGGGCGGTCCGGCCTGCCGCATGGAAGCGGCCGAACGGGTGCCATCTGCACCGAGGGCGTCGGTCGGCCCAAGGGCTCCCGCTGCCACCCAAGTCGCTGCTGCCAGCCACACTGCATGAATACGCCAGATCACTTGAGTCCGCCTTCCGCCTTCAAAGCGGCCTGAACTGCTGGACGGGCCGCCACGCGGGCCATGAAGGCAGACAGCTGCGAGAGCGGCGCCAAATCCACCCCCACAAACTTGCCCCAACCTGCCACAGTGAACAAATAACAGTCGGCCACGGTGAAGGTCTCGCCCATCAGGTAGGACTTGCCTTGCAGTTGTTCATCCACCCACTTCAAGCGTTCATTCAATTTGTCGCGTGCCTGTGTTTTGGTTTCCTCGGGTGACTTGGGGTTGAACAAAGGAGAAAAACCTTTGTGCAACTCGCTGGTGATGAAGTTGAGCCACTCTTGCAAGCGGTAGCGTTCCCAAGTGCCATTGGCTGGCGCCAGGTTGGTTTGAGGCGCTTGGTCTGCGATGTATTGCACGATGGCCGGCCCTTCGGTCAGGCGCTTGCCGTCGGCGAGCTCCAGCACCGGCACGGAGCCTTTGGGGTTGATGTTGTAGTAGTCGCTGCCGTCAGACAGTTTGTGGGTCTTGATGTTGACGGGGACCAATTCAATGGTCAAACCCGCTTCGCGCAGAGCGATGTGGGGGGACAGTGAACAGGTACCAGGGCTGAAATAGAGTTTCATCACAAAATCCTCGTTTTGATGGAGTCGGCTTACATCGGGTGTGTATTACACCCTTTTGGAAAAAATTCTGTCGGCGAGGAAAAAGCACCGTAGGACGGCCATTCAACCTTGGGTTCTGCAGACCGCACCCCATCTACCTAGAATCCTCCCAAGTCCAAACTTTCGGCAGCGCACCCCATGGTTCCTCACCTCGTCACCGCACTCACAGGCCCCATCAACGAGTTGGAACAGCGGATTCTGGAATCGCTGCCCGCCATCGAACGTTGGTTTCGTTTGGAATGGATGGAACACACGCCGCCCTTTTACACCTCGGTGGATTTGCGAAATGCCGGCTTCAAACTGGCGCCGGTCGATACCAATTTATTCCCCGGTGGGTTCAACAACCTCACACCCGAGATGCTGCCCCTGGCGGTGCAAGCAGCCATGGCCGCCGTGGAAAAAATTTGCCCCGAGGCCAAAAACCTGTTGCTTATCCCGGAGAAACACACGCGCAACACTTTCTATTTGATGAACGTGGCGCGCCTCAAGCAAATTTTTCATCAAGCCGGTTTGAATGTGCGGCTGGGCACCTTGGACGACACCATCACCGCACCCACCGACATCGCCTTGCCCGACGGCAGCTCGCTCACGGTGGAACCCTTGGTGCGCACCCGGGGCCGCATTGGTCTGAAAAACTTCGACCCCTGCACCGTGTTGCTCAACAACGATTTGTCGGCAGGCATCCCCAAAATTCTGGAAAACCTGCACGAGCAGTATTTGCTGCCGCCCTTGCACGCAGGCTGGGCGGTACGCCGCAAAACCAACCACTTCCAAGCTTACGAAGAAGTGGCCAAAAAATTCTCCAAACTTTTGGGCATGGACCCTTGGCTCATCAACCCGATGTTCTCGGGTTGTGGCGAGGTGAACTTCACTGACAGCATGGGCACCGAATGTTTGATGACCCACAGCGAAGCCCTGCTGGCCAAAATCAAACGTAAATACAAGGAATACGGCATCAACGAAAAGCCCTTCCTCATCGTCAAAGCCGACGCCGGCACCTATGGCATGGGCATCATGACCGTGCGCGACCCCAAAGAACTCACCGACCTGAACCGCCGCGCCCGCAACAAAATGAGCGTCATCAAAGACGGGCAGGAAGTCTCTGAGGTGATCTTGCAAGAAGGCGTGCCCACCTACGAACGGGTCAACGATGCCGTGGCCGAACCTGTCGTGTACATGATTGACCGCTATGTGGTGGGCGGTTTTTACCGCGTCAATGCCGAGCGCGGCATCGACGAGAACCTCAACTCGCCCGGTGCCAGTTTTGTACCGCTGGCCTTTGCCGAGTCCAACCAGTTACCCAAACCCGGCGTGAAACCCGGTGCCAGCGCACCGAACCGCTTTTACATGTATGGGGTGGTGGCCAGACTGGCGATGTTGGCGGCGAGCTACGAACTGGAAGCGACTGATCCTGAGGCTGAGGTCTTCGACTGATCGAAGAAGTGAGTGCATGCCCTCGCTCTTGGGTCAGTGTTGATGTGGCTGCAAGGCCGTGCAGCCCGCAGGTCGAAAAACGCCAGGGCATGGCTTTCAGTTGCTGCGTTGCAACAATGGTCGCTCATGACATGGTGGCAAGGCCCTTGGGCGGGCGCACAATCTGATCCCCTTGTTGTATGGCCACCGCTCACCGGATGGCCCCTCTCACGTGAATCAGTCCCGTCCTGCCTCTAACTTGGCCGCCCTGACACTGGGTGCTGTGGGTGTCGTCTACGGCGACATCGGAACCAGCCCCCTCTACGCGCTGAAAGAAATGTTCGCCCACGGCCGTGTGCCGCTGACGGACGAAAACATATACGGCATCTTGTCTCTGGTGTTTTGGACACTCACCGTGGTGGTGTCCCTCAAGTATGTGCTGCTGATCCTTCGCGCCGACAACAACGGCGAAGGTGGCTTGATCGCCATGTTGGCCTTGGCCTCCCAGGCGGTCAAAGACAAACCGGTGATGCGCAGGCGCATCCTGATCCTGGGCATCTTTGGCACCGCCATTTTTTTTGGTGACGGTGTGATCACACCGGCCATCACCGTGCTTGGCGCAGTAGAAGGTTTGGAAGTGGCTGCGCCGGGTTTGCATGCCTATGTGGTGCCGGTGAGTTTGGTCATCCTGACCGGCCTCTTCCTCGTGCAGCGCCACGGCACCGCCAGCATCGGCAAGTTTTTTGGGCCCATTACAGCGGTTTGGTTTGTGGTGTTAGGCGTGCTCGGTGTTGTACACATCATTGACAACCCGGCTGTTTTTGCAGCACTGAGCCCGCACTACGCGGTGCTCTTTATGTTGGCGCACCCCGGCATCACCTTCATTGCTTTGGGTTCCATCGTGTTGTGCGTCACGGGTGCGGAAGCGCTCTATGCCGACATGGGCCACTTTGGCAAAAAGCCGATTCGCCTGGCTTGGTTTTTATTGGTGATGCCGGCTTTGGTGTTGAACTACTTTGGCCAGGGTGCCATGTTGCTTGCCCACCCCGAAAAAGTCAGCAACCCCTTCTTTGAAATGGCGCCCGAATGGGGGTTGTTCCCGCTGATTGGCTTGGCTGCTTGTGCCGCAGTGATTGCCTCGCAAGCCTTGATCACGGCTGCGTTTTCGGTCACCAAACAAGCCATTCAACTCGGGTATTTGCCGCGTCTGCGCATCCTTCACACCTCGGTGCGTGAGACCGGTCAGATTTACGTGCCCTTCATCAACTGGAGTTTGTTCTTGTGCATTGTGGCGGCGGTCACGATATTCAAGTCCAGCGGCGCACTGGCTTCGGCATACGGTATTGCAGTGACGATCGACATGCTGATCACCACCATCATGACCTTCTTCGTCATTCGTTATGGCTGGAAGTACCCCTGGTGGTTGTGCGTCGCCGCCACGGGCTTTTTCTTCTTGGTGGATTTCACCTTCTTCGCTGCCAACATCATCAAGGTGCTGGATGGCGGCTGGTTCCCGCTGCTCATTGGGGCGGTGGTGTTCTTGCTGATGATGACTTGGAAACAAGGCCGCAGCCTGATGCGTGAACGCCTGCGTGACGACTCCATTGAACTCAAAGGTTTTTTGGAGGCCGTGTTCGTCAGCCCGCCCACTCAAGTCGAAGGAACGGCGGTGTTTTTAGTGGCCGACCAAGGCATCACGCCCAATGCTTTGTTGCACAACCTTAAACACAACAAGGTACTGCACAAAACCAATTTGTTTGTCACGGTGAAACACCATGAAGTGCCATGGATCAGTTTTGACAAACGCTGTGCCGTGGAACCCTTGGGCCACGACTGCTGGCAAATCACCTTGAACTTCGGCTTCAAAAACGAACCCGATGTGCCGGAGGCCCTGAAGCTGCTGCAAGGCCGCGGCATCAACGTAGAAGAGATGGAAACCAGCTATTTCTTGTCACGCGACATCGTCATCCCCGTCATGGGCGAAGGCATGTGGCTGTGGCGCGAAAAGCTCTTTGCCAGCATGCACCACAACGCCGCCGGCGCCGCCGACTTCCTGAACTTGCCCACCAACCGCGTGGTCGAGCTGGGGTCCAAGGTAGAGATTTGAGTTGACTCTCTGAGCGCGGCGCGGTGACCAAACGCAACCGCATCTTCATCGGGATCTTGCTCGCCTACGTCCTGGGCGTGGGCTTTTTGATGTACCGCCTCTTAGGCGACATCGACCCGCGCTACCGCGAATCGGCCGAAGAGTCTTTGGTCGAAACCGCCCACCTTTTGGCGTCCATGGTGGAAGTCGCCTCAAAGGACGGTGCCTTGCAGCCCGAGGTGCTGCGGCCGGTGTTTCAGTCGTTGTACACCCGGCGGTTTGCAGCCAACATTTTCGGCTTTGAAAAAACCCGCGTCGAGTTGCGCGTGACTGTGGTTGATCGTCAGGGCCTGGTGCTGTACGACTCCCTGGGCCGCCAAGAAGGCGCGGACCATTCGCTTTGGCGTGATGTGCGTTTGGCACTGAGCGGCGTTTACGGCGCACGCACCACCGCCGATGTCGAGGGCGAGCCGCTCACCAGCGTCATGTACGTGGCCGCGCCCATCCACTTGAACGATCAGATCGTCGGTGCCATCAGCGTCGGCAAACCCGTGCAAAGTTTTGGCCAGTATGTAGAAGCCGCGCGTCGCAAAACCATGCTCGTGGGTTTGACCTCGGTGGTCGCCATGGTGCTCTTGGTGTTGATTCTCTCGGTGTGGTTGGTGCGTCCCTTTGGACTCATGGCCGACTATGTTCGTTATGTGCGCGCCCAGCGCAGCTTCAGCCTGCCCCGCCTGGGCCGCCGCGCCCTCGGTGTGCTCGGTGCGGCCTATGACGAGATGCGCGACGCTTTGGCCGGCCGCAACTACGTGGCCGACTATGTGCAAACCTTGACGCACGAAGTCAAAAGCCCACTCAGTGCCATTCGCGGTGCCGCCGAGCTGCTGCAAGAACCCATGCCAGACCTTGATCGCGCTCGTTTCACCGCCAACATCGTGAGGGAAACCGAGCGCGTGCAAGAGCTGATCGACCGCATGATGGAGCTCACCGCCCTGGAGTCACGCCGCCAGCTCGACCACCCGAGCAGCGTTGACTTGCGAGCACTGGTGCAAGACGTGGTGGACAGCATGCAGACGAGTGCCCGCGCGCGGCAAGTGAGCGTGGATCTGCAAACACCCGCCGCTGAGGGTGAACCCATCACCATCGAAGGCGACGCCTTCCTGCTGCGCCGCGCCCTGAGCAATTTGATTGCCAACGCGGTGGATTTCTCACCCACCGGTGGCCGCGTCACCGTGTCCATCGCCACACGCCGTCGCATTGCCGAAGTCACCGTACTCGACCAAGGCCCCGGCATTCCAGACTACGCCGAAGACAAAGTATTCGAGAAGTTTTACTCCTTGGCCCGGCCACATTCGCACAAAAAGAGCACAGGGTTGGGACTGTCCTTCGTCAAAGAGATTGCCGACCTGCATCGGGGACGAATCAGCTTGAAAAACGCTGAGGGGGGTGGGGCAAGGGCGGTGTTGGGGTTGCCGGTGGAGAAATAAAAGTATCTTGACTCCTATTGGCTCACCCAGTGAGCTAGTGGTTGGATAGGCTCGATGCTTGACGAAATCTCCCGTCAGCCCTTACTCAACGAGTCCCAAATGAGAAATTTTTACTCCGAATTAAGCCCCACACCTGTCCTTGCCAAACTCAATCAGCTGAAGCCAAAGAAACACACACCTTCTTCCAGTCGTCTTTGCGAGGCGCTGAAAAAGGGAGCGACTCTGGTTCTGGCGATTGGTTTCTTCCACTTTCTTATATTGGGTTTAATGGCTACAGCTCACCGAATTTCTTTCATATCCGAGCAGTGGATCACGGTGGCATTCTGGGTAGGGATGATCTCGCTTTTTTTGTCTATCCTCGGTATCGCGCTCCACCTGGCAGGTAGCATTTTGAGTCTGCGCATTGCGTATAAGCGTGGTGCTGGTGAGATGGAAGAAGAATGCTCGCACGATCATCTCGTCGCTCAAGAGCTCCTCGTTTTCGATCTTGATAGGCTACAGCTGGCCGATGCGTGGTTAGAAAAGAGAATCAAACGCGCCGAACGCCGCCTCGGCAGATTCTTTGGCGGTTCTGACAAGATCGCTCTTCTCGCAGTTGTTGGATTGGCTTGGGTAGCTTGGAAGAGTGTTTCCAATGACCTCATCTCTTTTTCACCTTCTCCCGTCGTATTTGGTCTTGCTGCCATTTCGGGGGTAGTGCTTGGTGGCACGGCATCGTCATTCGGGTTGGAACGTTTGCACTACCAAAGAGATTTGTTAGGTATCGCGATTCGTATGATTTCGCTCAGTACTTCTCGCTAATTTCACATTCACCGCACCAACTTCTCAACCCCTTCCTACCCCACTCGCATGCCCCCCTGATCCTCTCGGTCATGCCGCCACCCCTTTTGAACGGTGGCGGTGTTGAACCCCAAGGAGGCAGCCCATGCAGGCGTTGTTTGACACCACCGACACCCACCAATCCAATCAAACGCTCGACGAACCAGGGTCGCGACTGAGCGCCAGCGCCCGTGTGCTGTGGTGCGTGTTGCTGTCACTGGTCGCGGCCCTGCTCATGGTTTGCCTGCCCGCCCAGGCGGACGACTCGCAGGCGCTGCAGGCGCAGAGCCCTTGCTCTGTGGTGAGCAGCCAAAAGCGTGGCAATGATTTCAGCAGTCGAGGTTGCCACCGATGATTGCGCGGCCTGTGGCGCGTTAACCCGGATATTTCACCGCGGAGACGCCCGAGTGGGCTGCGATGCGGTGCGCTGGCAAGGCGTGACGACGCTGCGGGCTCGTGCCCGCGAGGAGGAGCCGCGCGGCTCAATCGGGCGTATAGCGCTCGGTACAAATTGGATTTGGCATTCGAAGCCAAGAAAGTGAGCATTCATGCGGTGTTGCGGGGCATAGGAAAGCGACCTGGTGAAAAATCCGGGTTAAGCGGCCGCATCAGTCTGACCAATTGCTTGGTCGTGCGGTTGCAGCGCAGCGCGACTTTCTGGTTGGTTGATGAACCCGACTAGAGCCTGTTCACACTAAAAAGGCCCTAAGCCCGATACCCAAACGGCGCGGCCACTGCACTGGGCGCACCGGCCAACTGCCGCTCGATCAAACGTGCGCTGCCCATGGCCAGGGTGAAGCCCAAAGGGCCGTGGCCCACGTTGAGCAGCAGATTGCGCCAACGTGCGGGGCCGAGGATGGGCATGGAGGTGGGGGTGGCGGGGCGCAGGCCCACCCAGGCTTGCGGGTTGGCGTGCACATCACAGGCACCGGGGAATGTTTCTGCAGCGCATTTCACCAAAAACTGGATGCGTTCGGGTTGCACGCGCAGGTCGTGGCCGACGAGTTCGGCCATGCCGGCGATGCGCAGGTGCTGGCCCAGGCGGGCGTATACGGTTTTGCGGCGCAGGTCGGTGACGCTGATCTGGGGCGCGGCCTGCGGGTTCTGGATAGGCAAGGTGATGCTGTAGCCCTTGATGGGGTAGATGGGCAGGTTCAGCTTCATCTGGCGGCCCAGCTTGGCAGCGTCCGCACCATTGGCCAGCACAAAGGTGTCGGCGGTGACTTGGCCTTGCGGGGTGGTCACTGCGGTAATGCGCTCGCCCACGGTATGCACTTGGCTGACCTCGCTGCGGTAATGCACTTGCGCGCCCAGGGCTTGCGCGCGGGCCACCAAAGCGCGGCTGAGCAGGTGGGCATCGCCCACAGCTTCGCCAGGGGTCCACACGGCGCCACGCACATGCCGGGCATAAGCGGCCAGCGCGGGTTCACGTTCCAGGCATTCGGCGGCGGAGATCACACTTTGTTCGCAGCCGAGTTGTTTTTGATAGGCCACTTGCTCGCGTGCACCGGCCAGGCCCGCTTCGTCGGCATAGACCACGAGTTTGCCGGGCTGTGCGTATTCAAACTGCAGGTTGTGTGCTTCGCGGGCGGCATTGAGTTCGTCGCGGCTCAAAAAAGAAAGTGCCAAGAGCGACTTGGTGGCGTGCTGCACCTGGCTTTGGCGGCACGCGGCCATGAACTTCAAGCCCCAGCTCATTTGCGCCAGTTCGCCGGTGAGGCGAAATTTGAGCGGCGAGTCGGGGTCGAGCAGCATGCTGGGCACCTTGCGTAAGGTGGCAGGTGTGGCCAGCGGTTCCACATAGCTGTAACTCAACTGGGCGCCGTTGGCAAAACTCGTGACTTGGCCGGGCGCGTCCAGCGCTTCGAGCAAGGTGACTCGGTGACCGGCTTGAGCCAACAGGTAGGCGGTGGCACTGCCCACAATGCCTGCGCCAATCACACACACATGCTGCGGCTTGTTGCCGCTGCCAGCGGCTGCTTTCATGCGGACCTCAACTGCTGCCACACCAAAGCGGCGGCGGCCAAATCGGTCAGGCCCACGCCCACGGTTTTGAACACCACGACTTCGTCGGCTGCTTCGCGCCAGCGCGCTTGACACGCGTAGATTTCTTGCATGTCGACCACACGATCGTCGCTGACCACACCGGCGGCTTTGCCCAGCACCACTTCACCGGCCTCTTGCAGGCTTTGCGGTTTCCACTCGACCACGATGCGGGCGGCACGGGCCAAGGTGGCATCGTCCAGTTCACGGCCTGTGGGCAGGCTCGTGCCCACGGCGGCCACGAAAGCGCCGGGCTCTAACAAGCTGCCATCGAAGAGCGGGGACTTGGAGCGGGTGACGGTCACAACCACATCAGCACCCTTCAAGGCCTGGGGCCCAGAGGTTTGCCGCACCGGAATGCCGAACTGCTGCGTGGCCTGTGCGCACCAGGCGGACACATCGGCCAAGTCCACCACA
This sequence comes from Pseudomonadota bacterium, assembly GCA_046049865.1. GTDB lineage: Bacteria > Pseudomonadota > Gammaproteobacteria > Burkholderiales > Burkholderiaceae_C > JANPCX01. The sequence continues at coordinate 137,354 of JBJOQO010000001.1, forward strand.
TCCACTTGTTCAAAGGGCAGGGCCTGCACCAGGGCTTCCAGGTGCGCACGGCCCTGAAAACCGGCACCAAACAGAGCAAGCTTGCGACTGGCGACGCAGCCACGCTGGGCTGCCAAGGCCGTGAGTGCGGGGGTGCGAAAACGGGTGAGTTCGTTGGCAGGCATCACGGCCAACGGTGCGCCCGTGGTGGTGTCAAAAAGGTTCAGCACAAAACCAAACTGACCATTCACTGTCGGGTAAACCTTTTCGGCGGCCAATCCAGCGTCTAACCAAATGGCGCCCATGGAGCTGAGTTTGACTGCGCCGCAGTCGATGCGCTGACGGGCCTTGATGGCAGCGCGGCCGTGGGCCAAGGACTCGAAGGCTTTTTCGATCGACGCCGTGACGGCCGCGTAACTCAAGACTTGGGCAACTTGTTCGTCGCTGATGAATTTCAACATGATGGCCTCGTGACGCAATGAAGGCCTTCAGCGTAACGAGCGCCAATGGTTTTGTGGACGCAAGAATTTTGGCGGGCTATTCAGAAAATGAATGGGGCTGCGATGACAGGCCCTAAGGCGACCCGATCAAAAAGTCTTGAACCACCACGGCTTTCGCGGGTGCGATGTCTTGTTGTCCCAAGTAGCCGTTTAATTGGTTGAGCATGTCTTCGGACAAACCAGAAATGCCTTGGGGCCCGGTCAATTGCTGTCGGCTTTTGGATGCCAAGGCGTTTTGCAGCACCAGGCCCACCTGGTTCAATTGCCGCTCCATCAACAATTTGGCGGACGAGTCGGCTGCATCAATGGCCACCTTGGTTTTGACGGGCACGCCGTCGGTGGTGGTGGCGCGGATGGTGCCGGGGCTGACCCAGACCGGCTTGGGTACTTCACCGGGGGAGACGGTGTCAAAGTCGAACCACGCCAGGGCCATCACGAGCACCACGGGCGAAGCACCCAGGAGAATGTAGAACAGCACCGTCCAGGCGCTGGTGGCTGGCTTCTTGGGGCGAGTGGGTGGGGCCATGAGGGAAAACAGTCAAACGGTGTTCAGGGGCAAGCAGCAATCACTTGCGCGACCGCCGCCGTGAGTTTTTTGCCATAAGCGATGTGCAAAAACTCGTTGGGACCGTGGGCATTACTTTTAGGACCCAGCACACCGCAGACCATCATTTGGGCTTGCGGGAATTGGGTTTGCAAAAGGTTCATCAGCGGAATGGTGCCGCCTTGCCCCACGGTGGCACAGGGTGCGTTGAAATGGTCCCTGGACGCGTGGTGCAGCGCTTGTTCCAACCAGGTGGACAGTTGTGGCGCGTTCCATCCCGTTGCACCAGCGGCACCCGCACGGCCATCGGCTTGAAAGGTCACTTTGGCGTTGTAAGGGGCGTTGTCTTCGAGCAAGGTTTTGAGTTCTTGCGCGGCTTGAGCGGCATCCACCAAAGGCGGCAGACGCAGCGAGAGTTTGAAGGCGGTATGCGGCCGCAGCACATTGCCCGCGTTGTTCATGGGAGGCAGACCGTCCACGCCCGTGAGACTCAGCGTAGGCCGCCACGTGCGGTTGAGCAAAGCCTCCAGAGGATCCGTTGTGGTGGGCAGTGTCGGCTGACCATCGGCACCACACGCCCACGGGAAACCACGCCAGGCGTGTTCACCCAAAATCTTCGCTGTCACACGCATTTGTTGGATGCGTTCGGCGGGAATCTCACAGTGCAAGCTTTGCGGTAGCAGCCGTCCTGTTTTGGAGTCCTCCAAACGATCCAGCACTTGGCGCAGGATACGAAAACTCGACGGCACCACACCACTGGCGTCGCCCGAGTGCACGCCCTCGGACAAAATTTCCACCTTGAGCACACCACTGACCATGCCGCGCAAACTGGTGGTGAGCCAGAGTTGGTCGTAGTTGCCCGCGCCACTGTCCAGGCACACCACCAAGGCAACGTCGCCCAAACGGGCTTGCAGCACACCGAGGTAGGCGGGCAAATCGCCTGAGCCGCTTTCTTCGCAGCTTTCAATCACACCCACACAGCGCGGGTGCGGCAGGCCTTGGCGCTGCAAGGCCTGGATGGCGGTGATGGCAGCGTAAACGGCATACCCGTCGTCAGCCCCGCCTCGTCCATAGAGCAAACCGTTTTCCAGCTTGGGGGTCCACGGCCCCAGGCCATTGCGCCAGCCGTTGAACTCGGGTTGTTTGTCCAGATGCCCGTACAACAACACAGTGCCGGTGTTGCCAGCCGCCCGGGTGTCGCTGGTGTGGGTGGACGCCACCTCAAAAAACAGCAGCGGTGTGCGGCCCGGCAGGCGCAGCACTTCCAGCTTCAAACCTTGAACCTTCTGCGCCTCCACCCAGGCAGCCGCATCACAGACCACTTTGTCGAGCAAGCCGTGGGCCGACCAGTCGGCATCAAACATCGGGCTTTTGGCGGGGATGGTGATGTAGTCGGTCAGGGCCGGGATGATGGTTTGGTCCCATTGCTCATCCACAAACGCGGTGAGATCCGGCGTTGACACGGGCTGTCGCGTGGCAGTGGGCATGTTCATGGCAGTGGCCTGGCGAGGAGACAAGGTGGTTGCAGTGTAGAACGATCGTTTGAGGGTGATCTGCATCAGGAGCGATTCAAAGTGATGTGTTGCGATGTGAACAAATCTGCATCACGCGTGCAAGACTGTGCTGGCGCGGGTCGGGATGGGCTACGGGGCGCTTATTCGCATGCCACCTGCCCCATGGCCGCCACGGCAAGCGATGGGTCTCGCGCCAAGTAAAACGGGAAAATGGCACGCTTCACTTGGCCGTGATTCGCGAAAGACTCGGCCTGAGAAGGGAAAGACGTTGCCCGCGCTGCACTTTGGCGGGATCATAGACAGACCTGCTGTTCGCGTTGCAGTTCAAAAAGCAGGTGCGAAACTCACTCCAGCATATGAATGCTTGTTCGGAAACTTCATTGAACACCGAAAGACAATATCCGTTCGGAGACTTATGGACACCAATTTAAACAGCCCCAAAGTCGAACGCCGTCACCATCAACGTGTGGCGTTCAACAGCGATGCCACCTTGCAAACCATAGGCGCCAAGCCGATATCCGTTCGTACCCGGAACATCAGCGTGGGTGGGCTCAGCGTTCTGACTTCGCAGGATCTTGCAACAGACACCCGTTGCAAGATTCATGTGGCCATCCCCGATGGCAGCAGTAATACCAACCCTGTCGAACTCGTGGCACGTGTGGTGAGCTGCAACTACAACAAGATCGAGGGGGGCTTCATGTTGGGTTGTGAGTTCGTCAACCTGACAGCGAACGTGGCGGCGACCATCGCAAGATTCATGCATTCGCGCTGACGGCGGTTTCGGTGCCCGTTGAATGCGGGGCTGGCTGTCAAGCGGCGAGGCATCGGAATCCGATAGGAGCTTCACATGCGGAGAAGCATGACGAAGGCGGTAGGGGCCGACGGTACGGAAAAGCCCCCCACTTGCAGTGCGGACCGGCGCGACCCAATGTGTCGTGAATTGAGAAAAGATCAATAGATCTCAACGCCTGGTTACTTCAACGCGCTTGAACGTTGCCGTCAAAACCCTGACACAACACGAACTGGCTGATGTCATTAGACTGCGTGCGGTTTTTGGCACTTTCAAGGACAAGCCCATGTCGCGTCGCAGTCAGCCCGTTTCCTCTCGTGAGAAAACGCCGGGCCGTTCCCAAGTTTTCACAACCCCCTCGGGGGGCCTGACGCGAAGCGGCAGGTCTGGAGGCGCTCATTTCAAAGCTGCGTGGCCCTTGGCTGCCGTGCTGGCGTTGTCCGCTGCGCTGTCTGGTTGTGGCCGCGCCGACGCACAAGGTGGGCCGCCCATGGCCCCGCCAGTGTCTGTTGCGCCCACGGTGCAGCGGTCTGTGCAGACCCATGACGAGTTCACGGGCCGCTTGGAAGCCACCGAAACCGTGGACATTCGCCCGCGTGTGGGTGGCACGCTGGACGCAGTGCATTTCAAAGCGGGCGACGAGGTCAAACGCGGCCAGTTGTTGTTCACCATTGATGCCCGCGCCTACAACGCCGAGTTGGCCCGTGCCCAGGCGCAATTGGCCTCTGCCCGCACGGCTTTCGCGTTGGCCACGAGCGAACAAGCACGCGCGCAAAAACTGCTGGCACAGCGCGCCATCTCTCAGCAAGAAGCAGATGCACTCACCGCCAGCGCAGCCAACAGCCAAAGTACGGTGAAGGCCGCCGAGGCTGCAGTGGCCACCGCCCGCTTGAATGTGGATTACAGCCAAATTCGGGCGCCCATCGCAGGCAAAGTTTCGCGCAACAACATCAGCGTGGGCAATTTGGTGGCCGTGGGTGACCCAGTGCTGACCACTTTGGTGTCACAAGACAAGGTGTATGCCTACTTCGATGTAAGCGAGCAAACCTATTTGCGTTTGGCGCCTGCGCTCAATGGAAAAACAAAACCGTCGGTGCAAATGGGTTTGTCCAACGAAAGCGGTTTTGCTCACTCGGGTGTGATCGACTTTTTCGACAACCGCTTGAACCCGGCCACCGCATCGGTGCGTGCACGAGCCGTGTTTGACAACAACAAACGCCAGTTCACCCCTGGGCTGCTCGCCAAAATCAAACTCCGCAGCGGCGAGCCGGTGAATGCGGTGATGACACCCGAAAAAGCCATCGGCACCGACCAGAACAAACGGTATGTCTGGGTGCTGGGGGCGGACAAGATGCCGCAGTTCCGTGAGGTGAAGCTGGGCGCATTGGAAGGTGGCATGCGTGTGATCACCGAGGGGCTCAAAGCCGGTGAGCTCGTGGTGGTGAATGGTTTGCAGCGTGTGCGCCCCAACATGCCACTCAATGCGCAGGAGCTGAAGGTGGATGAGTTGGGTTTGCCCATCACGCCACCGCCGCAAACGCCTGGACAAGCGCCCGCGAAAAAGGGTTGATGCACCATGAACATCTCCCGCTTTTTCATAGACCGGCCGCGTTTTGCGGCAGTGCTGTCCATCATGATTTTTTTGATCGGCGCGATTTCCATTTTTCGCCTGCCGATTTCTGAATACCCCGAAGTGGCCCCGCCCCAAGTGGTGGTGCGTGCGCAGTTCCCCGGTGCCAACCCGCGTGTGATCGCGGAGACGGTGGCCACGCCACTCGAAGAACAAATCAACGGCGTGGAAGGTCTGCTCTACATGGGCAGCCAGGCCACGGCCGATGGCTCCATGGTGCTGTCGGTGAGTTTCAAAATCGGCACCGACCCCGAACGTGCGGCCACCGAGGTGCAGAACCGCGTCAACCGCGCGCTGCCGCGCCTGCCCGAGGTGGTGCGGCAAATTGGCGTGACCACGGAGAAGAGTTCAAGCAACCTGACGATGGTGGTGCACTTGGTGTCGCCCGACAACCGCTACGACGCGCTGTACTTGCGCAACTATGCGAGCTTGAATGTGCGCGATGCGCTGTTGCGCATCCCCGGCATGGGCTCGGTGCTGGCCTTCGGCTCGGGCGACTACGCCATGCGCATTTGGCTGGACCCGCAAAAGCTGGCTGCACGCAACCTCACCTCGAGTGATGTGGTCAAGGCCCTGCGCGAACAAAACGCGCAAGTGGCGGCGGGTGTGGTGGGCGCACCGCCTGCGCCCAACCGCACCGAGTTTCAACTGGCGGTGAACACCCAAGGACGACTGAGCTCAGAAGCTGAGTTTGGCGACGTCATCATCAGCGCTGACACGACAGGCAGCAACGCCACGGGCGCCTTGGTGCGCATCAAAGACGTGGGTCGCGTGGAACTCGGCCCCAACTCTTATTCACTCGGCTCCTTGCTCAACAACAAAGAAGCGGCAGCGGTGGCGGTGTTCCAAGCGCCCAATTCCAACGCGCTGGCGCTGTCCAACAATGTGCGGGCCACCATGGAGCAGCTCAAGGCGGACTTTCCGCCAGGGGTGGAGTACCGCATCGTTTACGACCCCACACGTTTTGTGCAGACCTCGATCGAGAAAGTGATCGTCACCTTGATCGAGGCGGTGCTGCTGGTGGTGCTGGTGGTCATTGTCTTTTTGCAAACCTGGCGTGCCTCCATCATCCCGCTGCTGGCCGTGCCAGTGAGCATCGTGGGCACCTTTGCCGTGCTGCTGGCTTTGGGTTTTTCCATCAACACGCTGACCCTCTTCGGTTTGGTGCTGGCCATTGGCATCGTGGTGGACGACGCCATCGTGGTGGTGGAAAACGTGGAGCGCAACATTGAGGCGGGCCTGTCACCGCACGATGCGGCGGTGAAAGCCATGCATGAGGTGTCGGGCCCCATCATCGCCATTGGTTTGGTGTTGTGCGCGGTGTTTGTGCCGCTGGCGTTTGTATCGGGCCTAGAGGGGCAGTTTTACAGGCAGTTTGCGGTGACGATTGCCATCTCCACCGTGATCTCGGCCTTCAACTCACTGACCTTGTCGCCGGCCATGGCCGCGATTTTGTTGCGTGGCCATGACCAGCCCAAAGACGCGCTCACACGCGGCATGGACAAAATCTTCGGCGGCTTCTTCCGCTGGTTCAACCGCGTGTTCAAACGCGGCTCTGAAAGCTACAGCAGCGGCGTGACCACGGTGGTGGTAAAACGTAAGTCGATCTCGATGGTGATTTATGCCGTGCTGGTGGCTGCTGCAGTGCTGCTCTTCATGCGCGTGCCGCCCGGTTTTGTACCGCAGCAAGACAAGCAGTATTTGATTGGCATTGCGCAACTGCCCGACGGTGCCAGCCTGGAGCGCACCACCGAGGTCATTCGCCGATTGAGCGACATCGCCACCAGCGTGCCCGGTGTTGAGAACTCGGTGGCGTTCCCAGGTTTGTCCATCAACGGTTTCACCGCCGCGCCCAATGCCGGCATTGTGTTCTTCGGGCTGTCTGACTTTGCGCAGCGCACGGATCCTGCCCAAAGTGCCGACGCGATCACGGGCCAGGTGAACATGAAGCTCGGGGGCATTCAGGACGCTTTCATCTTCGTGCTGTCACCGCCGCCGGTGAGTGGCCTAGGCAACGCCAGCGGCTTCAAGCTGCAACTTCAAGACCGCAGCGGTGCCGGTGAAGCGGCGCTTTATGGCGTGGTGCAGCAACTGATGGGCCGCGTGTATGGCAACCCCGACGGCGGCATCACGCAGTTCTTTTCCAACTACCAGATCAATGTGCCCCAGCTTTTTGCCAATGTGGACCGCACCAAAGCGAAACAAATGGGGGTGAGCCTCAGCGACGTGTACGAGACCATGCAGACCTATTTGGGCTCGCTGTATGTGAACGACTTCAACCGCTTTGGCAAAACCTACCAAGTGGTGGTGCAAGCCGATGCGGAGTTTCGCGCCAAAGCGGAAGACATCGGCAACCTGAAAGTGCGCAACAACAAAGGCCAAATGGTGGCCTTGAGCGCCCTGATGACGGTGGAGCCCAGCTTCGGGCCTGGCTCGGTCACGCGCTACAACGGTTTTTATTCTGCCGACATCAACGGCGCGCCCAAACCGGGCGTCAGCTCGGGCCAGGCCCAAGCCGAGATGGAAAAAATCTTGGCCGAGACCTTGCCGCGCGGCGTGGGCTACCAGTGGACCGAGCTGGTTTACCAAGAAAAAATCGCGGGCAACACCATGGTGTACATCTTCCCGCTGTGCGTGCTGCTGGTGTTTTTGGTGCTGGCCGCCACCTATGAAAGTTGGACCTTGCCGCTGGCGATTTTGCTCATCGTGCCCATGTGCATCTTGAGCGCCATGTTGGGTGTGTGGATCAGCGGCTTTTTGGGTGCGCCGGGTGACAACAACATCTTCACCAAAGTGGCCCTGGTGGTGCTGGTGGGCCTGGCCTGCAAGAACGCGATTTTGATTGTGGAGTTCGCCAAAGAGCTGGAAGACCGCGGCGAAGAACTCATCAAAGCCACCGTGCACGCTTGCCGCATGCGCTTGCGCCCCATCTTGATGACCTCGATTGCTTTCATCGCCGGTGTGGTGCCCTTGGTGCTGTCCACTGGGGCCGGTTCAGAAATGCGCCGCGCCATGGGCATTGCGGTGTTCTCGGGCATGGTGGGCGTCACCGTGTTCGGCCTGGTGCTGACACCGGTGTTTTATGTGCTGCTGCGCAAACTCACTTCCAAACGCCGCCATGCAGCGGACGCTGCCAAAGGAGCGCTTCATGGTTAAGGCGACGCTGAACGCGAGCTTGATCGCCACCGCTGCGCTGTTGACCGCCTGTGCCAACAGCCCAGCCACTAATCCAACGTTGTCCACACCGCTGGACGAACGCTTCACACAAAACACTGCACAGGCAGAGCCACCACCGTTGGACATCATCACGTTCTGGCGTGCTTTCAACGATCCCGTCCTCACCAACTTGGTGGAACAAGCCCTGCAAGGCAATGTGGATGTGAAACTCGCGCAGGCGCGTTTGCGGGAGGCCGAGGCCAATGCGGGCGAAGCGCGTGCGGGGCGTTTGCCGAGCGTGGGCGTCAGCACCAGTGCGGCCAGGGTGGACAGGCCACTGGATTCACTGGGCAGCAGCACCCAGTATTCAGCCGGTGGCAATGTCAACTGGGAGTTGGACTTTTTCGGCCGCAACCGCCGAGCCAGTGACGCGGCGTCAGCCCTGGTGACGGCCAACCAAGCCGGTGTGGGTGCGGCCCAAAGGGTGCTGACTGCCGAGCTGGCCACGCAATACCTCAACTTGCGCGGCCAACAACTGCGGTTGCGTGTGGCGCAAGAAGCGCTGATGAATCAGCGCGAATCGCTGCGCATCGTCACCGCCCGCCAAGATCTCGGCCGTGGCACACCGCTGGATGTGGCGCGGGCGCGGGCTTTGGTGGAATCGACCGAGGCCAGCATTCCCGCATTGCAGGCGCAGGTGGAGCGCAGCACCTACCGGCTGGCGACTTTGACGGGCCAACCCCCTCGTGGCGTGATCGCTGCGGTGGTGGTCCCCACCGGTGACACCCGTTTGTTGCCCACGCTGCCCTTCACCGATCTCGGCAAAGTGGCTGCGGGCACACCGCAAACCCTGCTCATCCGCCGCCCCGATGTGCGCGTGGCGCAGGCGCAGTGGGTGGCGGCCAGTGCCAACACCGATGTGGCGCGGGCCGATTTATTTCCCCGCATCAGCCTGACGGGTTTGCTGGGTTTCACCAGCAACCGGATCTCTAACTTTGGTGACGCTGACTCACGCAACAACAGCGCAGGCGCCTTCCTGACCTGGCCACTGCTGGACTTCGGCCGCGTGCGCTCACGCATTGCGGCCAGCGAAGCCCGCGCCTTACAGGCCTTGTTGGTCTACGAACAAACCGTGCTCTTGGCCTTGGAAGAAACCGAAAGCGCGCTGGCCCAGTTCAACCGCAACACCGAACAAACCCAGCGTTTGGAAAACGCTGCCATCGCTTCAGAAGAGGCCGCGCATTTGGCACGCATTCGTTTTGAAGCCGGTGCCAGCGATTTCCTCACCGTGCTGGATGCCGAACGCAGCGTGCTGCAAGCGCGTGATGCCTTGGTGCAAGCGCAGACGGGCACGGTGACATCGCTGGTGGGGGTGTACAGGGCGCTCGGGGGCGGCTGGGCGGCGCAGTGAGCTCTGGTACCCGAGACTTTGGCATTTGGCCATCCGTCTCGGCGTTGTGTTGTCAACTATGACACCACACCTAGGCGCCGACCCACTTTGACAAAAGCGGCCACAGCGGCATCAACGTCGTCGGCGTCGTGCACCGCAGAAAGCTGTACACGAATCCTCGCCTTGCCCTGAGGCACCACAGGGTAAAAGAAGCCTACAGCCAAGATCCCCTCGTCGCGCAAACCTTGAGAAAAGTTTTGTGCCAATTTGGCGTCGCCGAGCAAAACTGGGGAGATCGGGTGGCCACCGCCCAGCACCGTGAAACCATGACCCGTCATCTGTGTCCGAAAACGCGTTGTATTGGCCTCCAATTTGTCGCGCAAGGACGTTGAAGCGCTCAGCAATTCAATCGCCTTCAGTGATCCCCCGGCAACGGCGGGCGCCAAGGTGTTGGAGAACAAATACGGCCGGGATCGCTGGCGGAGTAAATCCACGATCTCTTTGCGTGCGGCGGTAAATCCGCCACTTGCGCCACCGAGCGCTTTGCCAAAAGTGCCCGTGACGATATCGACTCGTTCCATGCACCGCTGCAGCTCGTGCGTCCCACGTCCCGTCGGCCCCATGAAGCCGGTGGCGTGACATTCGTCGATCATGACCAGGGCTTCAAAACGATCCGCCACGTCGCAGATCTTGTCCACTTGAGCAACGACACCATCCATCGAGAAAGCGCCGTCGCTGACGATGAGGATGCGCCGCGCACCTTCGCTACGTGCTTTGCTCACCTCGGCTTCGAGCGCGTTGATGTCGTTGTTGCGGTAGCGGTACCTTTTGGCCTTACACAGCCGTATGCCGTCGATGATGGAGGCATGGTTGAGTTCATCTGACACGATGGCATCTTGTTCACCCAACAATGGTTCGAAGAGGCCGCCGTTGGCATCGAATGCGGCGGCGTAAAGGATGGCGTCTTCCATGCCGACAAAACGAGCAATCGAGGTTTCCAGTTGTTTGTGCAGGTCTTGCGTGCCACAGATAAAGCGCACACTGGACAGGCCAAACCCGTGGCTGTCGAGTGCCTCGTGGGCCGCCCGAACCACGTCGGGGTGCGAGGACAAACCCAAATAGTTGTTGGCGCAAAAATTGAGGAGCGTTTGGCCGCCCACCGTGATACGAGCGCCTTGTGGCGACGTGATCACGGACTCGGACTTCCACAAGCCCTGGGATTCAATGGCTTGCAGCTCGGCTGCCAAGGAGGTTCGCAAAGAGGTGTACATCGTTTTCTCCAATGAAAGTCAGGTGGTGTGCAGCGCCACGCGTGCAACCTGGGGTGCGACGGTAGTTTCGGACAGGTGAGTGAGCATGTCACGCACCAGGGCGGACAGGTCAAACCGAGGTGACCACCCCCAGTCGGCACGGGCCGCGCTGTCGTCCAGCGAGCGTGGCCACGAAGCCGCGATGGCCTGGCGGAAGTCGGGCGCATAGTGAATGTCCAAACGCCCGAGTTGGCGTTTGATCTCTGCGGCGATCTCTTGCGGCGTGAAGCTCAGGCCCTGCAGGTTGTAGCTGGTGCGCCGGCGAATGCGGTCTGCCGGGGCTTGCATGATTTCCAAGGTGGCGCGAATGGCGTCATCCATGTGGATCATGGGCAGGCGCTGCTCGGCGTTCAGGAAGCAGGTGTAGTGGCCGCTGGCCAAGGCCTGGTGAAAGATGTCCACCGCGTAATCGGTGGTGCCACCACCGGGCAATGATTGGTGGCCGATCACACCGGGGTAACGCAAGCTGCGCACGTCCACCCCCCAACGTGCATGGTAGTAAGCACACCAGTTTTCGCCAGCCGCCTTGCTGATGCCGTAAGCGGTCGTGGGGTTCAGTACGGCATCGTCCGGCGTGGCATCTTGCGCCACGTTGGGGCCAAACACGGCGATGGTGCTGGGGAAAAACACCTTCTTCACCAAGCCGTCACGGGCCGCATCCAGCACATTCAGCAGGCCGCGCACGTTCACGTCCCAGGTGCGTGCCGGGTCGGCTTCGCCGCGCGCCGACAGCACAGCAGACAGGTGGTAGACCGTGTCTATTTTGTGCTGCACGAGCACCTCACGCAGCCGGGTGGCGTCCAGCACATCCAGTTGCTCGAACGGTCCGGCTGATGGTTGCGCAGGTGCGACGATGTCGCTGCACACCACGTCCGCTTGCTGGCTCAATACGGCGGACAACACGGTGCCAATCTGGCCGTTGCTGCCCGTGAGCAACACCCGGGGGCGGGGAAGGCGCAGCGTGACGGGTTCGAACGCGGCGGGAACAGGGATGCGTTTCATGGCGACTCCTTGATAGTGGAATTTCTTGTATGTTGTACTTTTATTCCAATTTAGTCAACATGCTAGAAAGCATCCACCATGACGGAATACACAAGCCCCAACCCTCCTTCGGTCGCCGCCACGCTCAAGCGCCTGCGCCGCAAAAAAAATCTATCCCTGGAGGAACTCGCCCAGTTGTCTGGCGTATCGCGGTCCATGCTTTCGCAAATTGAGCGCGACACCACCAACCCCACGGTGGCCACGCTGTGGCGCATCACCACCGCGCTGGGGGTGTCCATCGACGAGGCGCTGGGCAGCGCTGCACCCAAAGAAGACCTGGAGCTGCTCGCTGGCCCCACCCTGCCGCAAATCGGCAGCGCTGATGGTTTGATGGTGCTGCGGGTGCTGGGGCCGATGGCGTCAGCCGGCATCCATGAGTGGTACGAGCTCACCGCCAAACCCAAAGGTTTGCTCGACAGCAAGGCCCATGCGGCCGGCACCTGGGAGCATCTTTATGTGACCGAGGGTGAGATCACGGTCTCCAGTGGCGACCAACGCCAGGTGGTGCTGGCGGGGTCTTTGGTGCGTTACCGCGCCGATGTGCCCCATTCCCTGCGCAACAGCGGCAAAGCCACTGCCAAAGCCTGGTTGACCGTCTTGCAGGCGTGAGCGGATGCCGGGCCGTCGGGTCGATCAACCCCGCTCAAACTTGAACACCGCCACACTGGCCCTGAGGTTGGGCCACAACCGAACCGCCTGGCCGTCCTGGATGCCGAAAGCGTCCAGGATGCGCAGGCCGCATTGCCGCGCCAGCACTTCAAAGTCAGCAAAGGTGCTGACGCGGATGTTGGGTGTGTCAAACCACTGGTAGGGCAACACCTTGGTGACCGGCATGCGGCCGCGCGCCACACTCAGGCGGTTGGGCCAGTGCGCAAAGTTGGGAAAACTCACGATGCCAATGCGGCCCACACGCGCTGTTTCCTTGAGCATGCGCTCGGTGTTGCGCAGGTGTTGCATGGTGTCCAGTTGCAGCACCACATCAAAACTTTGATCGTCGAAGATGTTCAGGCCATCTTCCAGGTTGAGTTGAATCACATTCACGCCACGCTTCGTGCAGGCCAGCACGTTGGCATCGTCCAATTCGATGCCGTAGCCGCTGCATGCCTGCTGGCGTGTCAGGTGCGCCAGCAACTCGCCTTGGCCACAACCCAGGTCGAGCACACGGGACTTCGGCGGCACCAAGTCGGCGATCAGCTTCATCGTGTCCGCGCTGCTCACTGGGACACCCCGCTGGCCGAATACAGCCAGCGACCCTCCGAGAGGGTCGGGCCTTGCTTGGGGCGGCCCGGCGCGGCGGCCCGTTTTGAACTACGCATAAGAGTCATCATGCGAACTCCTTGGCGATATTGTCAAAACAAGCTCGCAACACACCGTGGTAACGCGCATCGTCCAGCAGGAAAGCATCGTGGCCGTGCGGGGCGTCGATCTCGGCGTAACTCACGTCGCGCTGGTTGTCGAGCAAGGCTTTGACGATTTCGCGTGAGCGGGCGGGTGAGAAACGCCAGTCGGTGGTGAAACTCACCAATTGGAATTTGCAAGCAGCCGCCGCAAAGGCCGCGCTCAAGTTGCCCGCAAACGCACGCGCCGGATCAAAATAATCCAGCGCCCGTGTGATGAGCAAATAGGTGTTGGCATCGAAGTAATCGCTGAACTTGTCGCCCTGGTGACGCAGATAACTTTCGATTTCAAACTCGATGTCTTGCGTGGTGTAACCCGGTTGGCCGTTGCGCAGCGTGCGGCCAAACTTGGCTTCCATCGCGTCGTCGCTCAGGTAGGTGATGTGGCCAATCATGCGGGCCACACGCAAGCCGCGGCGCGGGATCGCGCCCACGGCTTGGTAGTGGCCGGCATGGAATTCGGGGTCGGTGATGATGGCGCGCCTCGCCACCTCATTAAACGCAATGTTTTGTGCCGACAAATTCGGCGCCGTGGCCACCGCCACGCAATGGCGCAAGCGCTTGGGATAACGCAGCGACCAGCTCAAAGCCTGCATGCCACCCAGGCTGCCGCCGAGCACCGCAGCGAGTTGTTCAATGCCCAGCGCGTCGAGCAGACGCGCCTGTGCGTCCACCCAGTCTTCTACGGTGACCACGGGAAAGTCCGCGCCGTAAATGCCGCCAGTGGCAGGGTTCACATGCATGGGCCCGGTGGAGCCGAAACACGAACCCGGGTTGTTCACCCCGATGACGAAGAAGCGGTTGGTGTCCAGCGGCTTGCCCGGCCCCACCAGGTTGTCCCACCAGCCTTCGCTTTTGGCCTGGCCTTCATAGGTGCCTGCGATGTGGTGGCTGGCATTCAATGCATGGCAGACCAGGACGGCATTGCTTTTGTCAGCATTGAGCTGGCCGTAGGTTTCGTACACCAAGGTGTAGTCAGCCAGCCGGGCACCACTTTGCAGTGGCAGCGGCTGATCGAAGCGCCAGCGCTGTGGTGTCACGTGGCCAATGGAAGCAGCGGCGGTAGACAAACGGTATCCCCAAAAGAAAAACCCGGCTTGTCTTGCATGAGTGCTGCAAGGAGCCGGGTGGTTCACCTGGTCTCTTTAGCTGCATTTTTATAGCGCCCGCAAGCCGGAACAAATCAGCGCTGGGCAGAAGTATAGCGACGGCTGGGGGCCGCCTGTTGTTTGGCAATACGGCCTGTCATCATTTAAATCTCCCTCACCCTTCGGGCCGGTGCGGCAAAACGCGCAGGGGAGATTTATATGATGACAGGCCCTAGGGATGCTCTGCATAACTCTTGCGAGGCTGTGGTAGCGCGGATCGGGATGGGCTACAAGGCGTTTTTCTTGCCAATAGCTGGGCTATTGGCAAGAAAAACAACGCCGTAGACCGCCCGAGTCCGTGCTGCCACAGTCCGCAAGGGGTTATGCAGAGCATCCCTAGATAGCGTTAAAAAATCAGGGTTGGCCCTGTTTTGAGAATGCAGGGCCCTTGTGGCCTACCCCGCCCGTCAAGGAAACTACGAAGCGAACGCTGCCGGACGCCCGCTACCATCCCCGCTTTACCTGAAGGCGACAATACGAGGCCCCCATGTTCAATTGGCTCAACCGTTTGGATCAACACGTGCCCGTGCGCTACAGCACCTGGTTTTTGTGTGCAGTCGGCTTTTTGTTGTGCACGTTCACCTGGGTGGCGTTTGACCAATGGGGTGGCTGGGCACTGCTGTTTTTGTTTTTGGTGGGCTTGGGATTTCGTGACACCCGGCAAACGCGGCACGCGGTATTGCGCAATTACCCCGTGATAGGCCACATGCGATTCCTGCTGGAATTCATTCGCCCGGAGATGCGCCAGTACTTTATTGAGGGCGACAACGAAGCCGCGCCCTTCTCGCGCCAGCAACGTTCCCTGGTGTACCAGCGTGCCAAAGGTGAGCCCGACAAACGGCCTTTTGGCACACAAAAAGACGTGGGCTCCGTGGGATACGAGTGGATCAATCACTCGGTTGCGCCGACTCACATTGCCAGCCATGACTTTCGTGTGGTGATTGGTGAGGGCCGCCTCCAACCCTACAGCGCCAGCATCTTCAATATCTCGGCGATGAGTTTTGGCGCGCTCAGCGCCAATGCCATCTTGGCGCTGAACACTGGAGCCAAACGCGGCAACTTTGCCCACGACACCGGCGAGGGCTCCATCAGCCGCCACCACCGCGCCAATGGTGGGGACTTGATCTGGGAAATTGGCTCCGGCTATTTCGGCTGCCGTCGCGACGACGGTGGCTTTGACGAAGAAAAGTTCACAGCCAATGCGCGAGACCCGCAGGTCAAGATGATCGAGCTCAAACTCAGCCAAGGGGCCAAACCGGGTCACGGCGGTGTGCTGCCTGGCCCCAAGGTCACGCCGGAGATTGCCGAGGCTCGCGGCGTGCCCGCCTGGCAAGACTGCGTGTCCCCCGCCAGCCACAGTGCGTTTTCCACGCCCATTGAAATGATGCAGTTCATTGCCAAACTGCGCGACCTGTCTGGCGGCAAACCCACCGGGTTCAAGCTGTGCATCGGCCACCCGTGGGAGTGGTTTGCCATGGCCAAAGCCATGGTGGTCACGGGCATCACGCCCGACTTCATCGTGGTGGATGGTGGGGAGGGCGGCACGGGTGCTGCGCCACTGGAGTTCACCGACCATGTGGGCGCACCGCTGCAAGAAGGACTTCTGCTGGTACACAACACGCTGGTGGGTTTGAATTTGCGCTCGCAAATCAAAATTGGCTGCGCAGGCAAGATCATCAGCGCCTTTGACATGGCCCGCGTGATGGCCTTGGGGGCAGACTGGTGCAATTCAGCACGCGGGTTCATGTTTGCCCTGGGCTGCATCCAAGCCCAGGCCTGCCACACCGGCCATTGCCCCACAGGCGTGACCACCCAGGACGCAGAACGCCAAAAAGCCCTGGTGGTGCCCAGCAAAGCGGATCGTGTTTATCAGTTCCATCAGCAAACACTGATGGCGCTGAGGGAGTTGGTTCAGGCGGCCGGTTTGCAGCATCCGCAGGACATCAGCGCGTCTCACATCGTGCGCCGAACGGGCGAGAACAGCGTGAAGTTGCTGGCCAATTTGCTGCCGTTTGTAAAGCCCGGCTCACTCTTGCAGGGTGAACTACCGCATCAAGTGTTCAGTGTGTATTGGCCGATGGCACAAGCCGAGAGTTTCGCGGTCAAAGACGCGGCTTGATCGGCTACGCGGCCTCAGTGCCGCTTGAAGCTTGCCAATAACAGCCCAGCGGCCACAAACAATCCGCCAAAGGCACGGTTCATCAACCGGATGTGGCTGGGTGATTTAAGCAAACGCAACAGTTTGGCGGCCAGTACGGTGTAACCCGCCATCACCACCAAATCGGTGAAACCCAAGGTCGCGGCAATCACCAGGTACTGAGGGCCCAATGAACGCCCCAGGTCCAGAAACTGTGGCACCACCGCCAACAAGAACACCGTGCCTTTGGGGTTGACCGCATTGATCATCCAGCCCCGCAGCACCAAGGAATGCCGGGCCACAAGCGGTGTGTCGGTGTTGTCCAGCGCCACCATGGGCTCAGCCGGCGCCCGCCATTGTTTGATGCCCAGCCACACCAGGTAGGCCACGCCCAACCACTTCACGGCAGCAAAACCAAAACTCGACGCAGCAATCAAGGCCCCCAGGCCCAGCCCCACGACAACGATCTGCGTCCAGATGCCCAGCACCAGACCCACGGTCATGAAATAACCGCGTTTGAAACCATGGTTGAGCCCCGCGCTCATGGCAGCGACAGCCCCCGCCCCGGGCGACAAGCTGATGGCCCAGGCGGCGAGTACAAAAGTGAACCAGGTGGAGAGTTCCATGGGGTGTGGGCAATGAAAAGGTAAGCGCGCACGCGGTCAAGGAGTTTTTAATACAGGCGTCTGTGCGAACCCTGGTGGGGTGGTGTTGATTGGTTTTCGGGTGATCATCAATCGACCAGCTGCTGGCCCAGGTAGTCGATAAAAGCACGCACTTTGGGTGACTGATGCCGACCAGACGGCCACAGCAAACTGTAGCGACCGTCTCCATTGAGATACTCGTCAAGCACGCTGACCAGTTGCGTTTGGGCCAGTGCCGTGCGCACCAGAAAGTCCGGCATGCAAGCAATGCCGACATGACGCAAGGTGGCCCCCAAAACAGCTTCTATGTTGTTGCATGCCAGCACCGTGCGAAGACCACTGAGGTTCTGCGTGTCTGTGCCGTTCAGTGGCCATTCCAGCAACTTTCCTGAGTTGGGGTGACGAAACCGAATCGCTGCATGACCGGTCAATTCACTCGGGGTTCGGGGAGTGCCGTGCGTGTTCAGGTAGGTGGGCGACGCACACAACAACAACCGAAACGACTGCAAGGGCCGCGAGATCAAATTGGAGTCTGGCAAGTCACCGCTGCGGATCGCCACATGGATGCCATGCTCAATCAAGTCGAGGCTGCGGTCGTTGAAACTCATGTCGAGTTCTATGTCGGGGTAACGGTCCAGAAACCCCGGGATCAGTGGCACCAAGAAGTGGTGACTCACGATGGGCGCACTGACCCGCAAACGCCCACGCGGCACCTCCTGCGTCCGAGAGAGCATGGTTTGCGCATCATCCAGGTCTTCAAGGATGCGTTGGCATCGCTCGTGAAAGTGCCGCCCTTCGTCAGTCAACTGGACACGCCGGGTGGTTCGCTCAAGCAGTCGAACGCCCAGCTCATGCTCCAGGCGCGTCACCGCTTTGCCGACTGCAGAGGCCGACATCTCGAGCGCCCGAGCAGCCCCAACAAAGCTGCCCAGATCGGCGGCTTTCACAAAAGCCATCAAACCGCTTAGCTTGTCCATCACCAGAAGATTGCGTCAATTGAGGCGTTTTGCTCCGGACTGAACGGAACGATTGAATGCATGCATTTCATCAGAATCAGTCTAACCTCGTCGTACGTGTGTTGGACCCGCTAACTCACCAGGCTGCTGTTTTCATATCGCCCGGGAGAGCCGTTTCGCGGCATGTGCTTTACCTGCCCCGCACACCGATAGCCGAATGATCTGATGTGTGTTCGTCTGCACGGGCTTTGGCATCACCCCTTTGACCAACCGAGGACACTTCCATGCAACAAACACGTCTCTGGGTTAAATACGCTGCCCTGGCGGTATTGATCCTGCTTCCGTTGCCGCTACAGGCCTTAGGTACGCACTGGGTTCGTATTGCAGACACCTGTTTGTTGTACGTCATGCTGGCACTGGGCATGAATGTGATCATCGGCTATGCAGGGCTCTTGGATTTGGGTTTCGTTGCCTTTTACGCGGTGGGTGCCTATCTGTTCGCACTGCTGAGCTCTCCTCACCTGGCGGAACATTTCATGTGGGCTGCTGGGATGGGCGCGAACGGTCTGGCCATCGCCTGGTGGATCACCCTCCCGCTGGCGGCTGCGCTGGCAGCGTTTCTCGGGCTCTTGCTCGGCGCGCCAACGCTGAAGCTGCGCGGCGACTACCTCGCCATGGTGACTTTGGGGTTCGGCGAAATCGTGCGGATATTGATCAACAACCTCGGGCATCCGGTCAACATCACCAACGGTGCGAAAGGTGTGGCGCAGATTGATTCCATCCGTCTGTTCGGCATCGACATGGGCCACACCTTCATGCTGGCGGGACATGAAATCGCATCGGTCAGTTTGTACTACTGGCTTTTTTTGGTGTTGACCGCACTGACCGTACTGGTCTGTCACCGTTTGCAAAATTCATCCGTGGGTCGCGCCTGGATGGCCATTCGGGACGACGAAGTCGCCGCCCAGGCCATGGGCATTCACACCAGTCGATTGAAGCTGCTGGCTTTTGCGATAGGTGCCAGCTTTGGGGGCGTGTCCGGGGCGCTGTTTGCGGCCTTCCAGGGTTTCGTCTCGCCGGAGGCCTTCAGTTTGCAAGAGTCGGTGGTGATTGTGGCCATGGTGGTATTGGGTGGCATGGGCCACCTGCCGGGGGTGATCCTGGGGGCCATCGTGCTCACTGGTTTACCCGAAATCTTGCGCTATGTAACCGGCCCTCTGCAAACCATGACCGACGGTCGACTTGACGCAGGCATTTTGCGTCCGCTGCTGATCGCGCTGGCCATGATAGGCATCATGCTGTGGCGTCCACACGGACTGTGGCCCACGCCTGACCGTGCACATCTGCGGGTGTCTGGCCGCTAACCCGGATATTTCACCAGGTCGCTCTCCTATGTCCCGCAACACGGCATGAATGCACACTTTCTTGGCTTCGAGCACCCAATCCAATTTGGTCCGAGCACTACGCACCCGATTGAGCGGTGCTACGGCACAGCCCACTCGGACGTGTCCCCGGTGGAATATCCGGGCTAAGCAACACGTTGATTTCCTTTGACCGCAGACATGCATCAGGCATCCCATTCCCTTATCGCCGTCGATCCACTGCTTCATCGCAGCGCCATCGTGCAACTCCATATGGAATACCTGGCCTGGGTTGATACTGGGCTGAAATCGTTGTTAGGTCTGGCCGGAGCAGCGCAACATGGGATGTCGGTGGCCGAGAACATCGACAGTGCCGTTGACAAGATGTTCGGCGATTCGTCGCCGCATGGCGTCTTTTACTTGATCCAGGTAAACGCTGAACTCGCTGGCATGGGTGGCTTGCGCCGGCTGTCCGACAGCACGGCCGAGATCAAGCGCCTGTATGTGCGCCCATCCCATCGGGGGCAACAACTGGGTGCCATGCTGTTGCGGCGCTTGTTGTCCGACGCCCAGGGTTTGGGCTACACCCAGGTGCGGCTGGATTCCGCACCGTTCATGCATTCAGCCCATCGCCTCTACAAGGAGGCGGGCTTTGTGGACTGTTCAGCCTATGAGGGCACGGAGGCCCCCTTGGCACTGCATTCTTCGTGGCGATTCATGGAGCGTGCCATCTATTGATGCCTCCATGAAACGTGACGCCCCAGACCGATCGTGCCGAGCCTGTCGAAGCCAGCGCACCTCGGTGAGCCCTTCGACAAGCGCACGTGGTGTTTAAGGCGCATGGCCACCCTCTGCGCTGAGTGCCTGGAGTTTCATGTGTGGGATGGCTGTAGGCGAGCCCAAGCGCCACACTGTCGTGGTCACAGGACCGTCACAGACGCCGCGTAGAACCGGTCCGGTGCGCTCAACCAAACCAACCCGATTCAGGAGCCCCCCTGTGAACAAGGTCATCAACCTGCAAATCAACGGTCACATCCAGGTGGCCCAGTTCTGGCCTGAAGGGGAAAGCGACGCCGACACCACCAAACTCCTGCTCAGCGTGGGTCAAGACAGCTTCAAAGTGAAGATGCCGACTTCCGACGTGCACGTGCCCACGCCCGCTTTTGACCATGCCTACCAGCGGGGCGACAAGAAACCCGATGGCAGCTTCAAACAAGACAAACTGATCAACGCCAAGGGCCAAATCACGGTGCGCTTGCAGCGTGTGGATGCGCCGGAGTTGCACATTGCACCCGGCCCCATCAAGGGCAAATCTTTGGCTGGAACAGGTTTGTTCTTGAAGTACCGGCAGCGCCAGGCCGAAACCGGCACCCACGCACTGGGCCGCTTTTTGCAAGGTTTGGCCGATGTAGATGGCCGCGTGGCCTGCACCTTTGACTCCAACCTGGGTGCCACCCAAGGCCCGGGTGATGTGGTGGACAAATACGGCCGCTTCGTGGGCGACATTTGGGTCGGCGCAGGCCCCAACCCAGTCAACCTCAACCTGTGGTTGTTGGAACAGGGCTGGTGCGTGGTGGCGCTGTACGACAGCATGTTGGCCGATGAGATCGAGACCACGCTCAAAGCCTGGCGCAAAGGCCGGGGCAAAGGCAGCCGCAAGATGTACCGTGCGAAGTTCGAGCCGTTCGAAAACCTCGTATTTCGCAAAAGCGGCTCGGCACTGGAAGACGAAGGCACCAAGAAGTTCATCCACCCCAAATACTTCCGCCGCTACATCACCTGGTTTGCGCACAGCAGCGCAGGCAACATCGCTGGGGACTTTGCCGACTACCTGGAGAGCAAGGGCGAAGAGGTGTATGAACTGAATGAGTTTGTGGCCGCGCTCAAGCAAGGCAAAACCAAGTCCACCCCCTACCCGCTGTATGAACGCGACTTTGACGGCGACAAGGTGGGCTGGGCACCCGAACGTTTCATCTTCTTGGAAGCGCCCTCTACGGTCTTCACCGACCAAGGCGGGGTGGAGCGCAAGCTCAGCAAGGCAGATTGGTAATTGCTACCGCTTGATCTGCTGCTCCACCAGCTGCCCCAAACGTTTGATGTTGGCTTCCAGTTGAACCGTCCACGGCTGGCCGTGGTGCAAACGAATGAAATGGTTGTAGCGCTGGCTGCAACTGAAACTCGCTCCCGGGGCCATACCGATGTGCTCGCGTCGGGCCTGGTCGTACAAGCGTCGTGAATCGACGCTGGCAGGCAGCTCTATCCACAGCATCAACCCACCCTGGGGCCGGCTGAGTTTGCAGCCAGCAGGGAAGTAACGTGTCACTGCGTCCGAGAGTTGCTGCGCTTGGGTTTTAAGCGCGGCACGCAAACGCCGCAGGTGGTGGTCATACCCACCGTCGCACAAAAACTCGGCCATCACTTCTTGCTGAAGCAAGGGGCTGCTCGCGGCCGCTTGCATACGCAGCGATTCGGTCGTTTTGAAATGACGGCCCGGCGCCATCCAACCCACTCGCATGCCGGGGGCCACGGTTTTCGTGAAGGCGCTGCAAAGAATGACATCGTCCGTGGCGTCAAAACTCTTGAGCACCGGCGGACGTTCCTCACCGAAATAGGTTTCACCGTAGATGTCGGTTTCAATCAGGGTGAAACCGCGCTGTGCGGCCAGTGCGACGAGTCGCTTTTTGTTCTCCCTGGGCATCAAACAACCCAAGGGGTTGTGGAAATTGGGAATCACCACACAGGCTTTGACGGCACCGGGTGTTTGTGTGGCGAAGTCCAAAGCCTCCAGCGAAATGCCGTGACGAGGATGCGTGGGAATTTCCAGCGACTTCATCCCCAGGCCTTTGATGATCTCCAGCAGCATGTAATAGGTGGGCGACTCCAGCGCCACCGTGTCACCCGCCTGCGCCACCGAACGCAGCGCCAGAAAAATGGCACTGGTGCCGCCATTGGTCAGCAGGATTTCATCCGGTCGCAGACTCACCCCGGCGTGTACCGCTCGGCGCGCCACTTCTTGCCGCAAGGCCGTGCTGCCTTGTGCGTTAGGCCGGGTCGCGTATTCGGGGTGCAGGCGATTGGCCCGCGCCATCAAATGCCGCAATTTGGCCTCCGGCAACAGACAACGGGCGGGCGCGGGGTACAGCGGGGGCAGGGCCAGCGCGTCGTCTGCGCCGTACAAAAACTCGCGCCGCAAATCGCTGGATTCCACAAAGCCGGCGCTGCCCATGCGGGTGTCCAGCTCCGGCTCCGGCAGCGCGGTTTTGCACGCAGCCACGAAATACCCCGACTTGGGCCGCGCCTCCACCAGCGAGCGGTTCTCCAACCAGCGGTAGGCCAAGGTGGCGGTGGAGGCGCTCACGCCATGTTGCGCGCAAAGCTGGCGCACCGAAGGCAGGCGGTCCCCCACACGCAGGCTGCCCGCCGTCATGGCCCGCTCCAGCTCGGCGGCCACCGTTTGGTAGAGCGGCAAGGCCGCTTGTAAGCCGGGGTCGGTGAGGCTATTCATGCTGCGATTGTCCGCTTTGATCCATCAGGCGCAACAGACACAGAGGGCTCTTCTTGTCACCAGCACAGATAGCCCCAGCGCAGTCTGTACCGCCCATGTTTGTGCAGCACTGCGGCTTTCGCCACCACGGCGGTTTGAAGACACTGAATCCCGTTCACTGCCATGAAAGGTTCTCCATGTTCAGCACCCCCAAACCGCCGCTCCACCCGCGTCACTGGAGCCTGTCTCCCGGTGAGTTGCTCACACTCACCCCCACCCAGCCCACCAGCCTACACCTGAAAAGCGGTGCACTTTGGGTGACCCAGACCGGCGATGACAGAGACCATTTTTTGAGAGCGGGCCAGTCGATGTTGTTGGCTCCGCATCGGGTGACGGTGATGCAGGCAGAGGGTGTGTCGGTTCGGGGGTCTTTGGCACCGGCTGACAAACACAGCCCGAAGTGGCGGTTGGGGAGCGGGGAGCCGAATTTTTTTGGTGTGATGCTTCAGAAACCAAGCGCGTGTAAATGGTTTTGCCTGAAAGGCTGCACCACCGAGTTGGAAATCACTCGGAAGCCAACCGTTCCAAGACCGTTCCAGGTTTGACACCGCAAGCCCTGCACCAGTCAACAAAAACCAAGGTGTCCACGTACGCCTCGCCGCGTTCGATCTTGGAAATAAACGACTGACCAACACCCAATTCCGCTGCCATCTCTGTTTGTGATTTACCCGCCTTGCGGCGCAAAGCGCCCAACCCAGCTTGGAGGGCTTGGTAACGGGGGTGATGGACGGAAACAGGCACATCGGAATGCTGTAGTCCGTTTCCGAATAGTCCATTTTGAACTATTTGAGATACGATCTTGAAAGGGGCGAACGACGGGTGAGCCTCTCAACCCAACTTGAAAGAGAACGATGAAGCGATTTTCAGCAATGGTGTTGTTGCTCGTCTTGGCAGCCTGCGGGGGTGGCGGTGACAGCGCACCCGCGACCACGCCCACCGCGACAACTGCCGAAGGATTTTGGAGTGGCGCAGCATCGACAGGCCGACAGGTGTCGGTGGTCGTTCTCGACAATGGGGAAACGTGGGGTGTGGTTGCAACAGGCGGTTCTATCGTCGGGGCACTTTATGGCAACACCACTTACAGCGGCGGCACGTTGTCCGGCTCTGGTCGGGAATTCAATATCCCCTCGCGCACCGTCACCTCTGGCACGTACACCGGTACTTTCACGGCCAAGAGCGTTCTCAGCATCTCTACGTCAGGTGGAGTCCAGTTCCCCGCCACCTACGGCACCAGCTACGACCAGGCTGCATCACTCGCGGCCTTGGCCGGAAACTTCAGTGGCAGCGGAACAAGCGGAAGCAGTCCGGTACAAACGGTGTCAGTTTCCATCACCTCGGCAGGCACGATTTCCGTTCCTGGCACCAGTGGGTGCTCGGCTTCCGGAACGGCAGTGCCTCGCCCCGGGGGCAAAAATGTTTTCAATGTCAGCGTGACATTCAGCGGCAGTAGCTGTGCTCTGGGCAATGGAACCTTGACGACAGGCATTGCTTACTACGACGCTACTACGCGACAGTTACTGGTGATGGCGTTAAACGGTAGCAAGTCGGACGGCTTTATCTACCTCGGCACGAAATAACAGGCGTCAGCATTTGTTCGCCCCTTTCTTGCCCGCTAAAGTCGGGGGGTGAACAAACCAAAATCCATCTACACCTGCTCCGACTGCGGTGGCACCAGCCCTAAGTGGTTGGGCAAATGCCCGCATTGCGGGGCTTGGAACACCTTGATCGAAGGCGTGGCGGAAAGCGCGGGGCCGGTGAAAAACCGCTACCAGTCGCTGGCGAAAACCTTGCCCGTAGCAACGCTCTCCGAGATCGAAGCGTCGGATGTGGACCGCCAATCCACCGGCATTGAAGAACTCGACCGCGTGCTGGGCGGCGGCATCGTGGCGGGGGGTGTGGTGTTGATTGGTGGCGATCCGGGCATAGGCAAAAGCACCTTGCTGCTGCAAGCGCTGGACAGCTTGTCGCGGTCGATGAAGGCACTGTATGTCACGGGTGAAGAAAGTGGCTCGCAGGTGGCGCTGCGTTCGCGCCGTTTGGGGCTGGATGGCTCCAAGGTGCGGGTGCTGGCGGAGATTCAACTGGAACGCATCATTGCCACGATTGACGCGGAGCAGCCGTCGGTGTGCGTGATCGATTCGATTCAAACCGTTTACAGCGACCAGCTCAGCTCCGCCCCCGGCTCGGTGGCCCAGGTGCGTGAGTGTGCAGCCCAGCTCACACGCACAGCCAAGAGCACCGGCACCACCATCATCCTCGTCGGCCATGTGACCAAAGAAGGCGCGCTGGCGGGGCCACGTGTGCTGGAGCACATTGTGGACACGGTGCTGTACTTTGAAGGCGACACCCACAGCAGCTTCCGCCTGGTGCGCGCCATCAAAAACCGCTTTGGCGCGGTGAATGAGATTGGCGTGTTCGCCATGACCGAGAAGGGCCTCAAGGGCGTGGCCAACCCGAGCGCGATTTTTTTGTCTACCCACGGCGAGCCGGTGGCGGGCTCCTGTGTGCTGGTCACGCTGGAGGGCACGCGACCCTTGCTGGTGGAAATCCAAGCCTTGGTGGATTCGGGTGGCCCGAGTCCCCGCCGCTTGAGCGTGGGCCTGGACCGCGACCGCCTGGCCATGATGTTGGCGGTGCTGCACCGCCATGCGGGCATAGCCTGCACCGACCAAGACGTGTTCGTGAACGCGGTGGGCGGCGTGCGCATCAGCGAGCCCGCCGCCGACCTGGCGGTGATGCTGGCGATTCAAAGCAGCCTGCGCGGCAAACCGCTGCCACGTGGCTTCATTGCTTTTGGTGAGGTGGGACTGGCCGGTGAAGTGCGCCCAGCGCCGCGCGGCCAGGAACGGCTGAAGGAAGCCGCCAAACTGGGTTTCAGCGTGGCCGTGGTGCCCAAGGCCAACGCGCCCAAAAAACCCATTGAGGGCTTGACCTTGCATGCGGTGGAGCGCATTGAAGAGGCGATTACGTTGTTACGCGGTTTGTAAAAACGTTTCCATCGTTCAGAAAAATTCCTGCGAACTGTGGAAATTGCCGACTGGGAGGCCGTCCAGTCGCGGTTACAGTGCCGCCATGAATGCAATTTTTGGCTGGGGTCTGGCCATCGCCGCAGTGGCTCTTGGTTGGATGAAGTTCGGCTGGCAGGGCGTGGTGCTGGCCATCACCATCGTGGTGTTTTGGCTGCTGCTGCAGTTCAGCCGCGCCATGCGTGTGATGAAACAGGCAGCGGCTTCCCCAATGGGACAGGTGCCAAGCGCCGTGATGTTCAACACCAAACTGCGCTCCGGCATAACCATGATGCAGGTGCTGCCGCTGACACGCAGCCTGGGCCAGCGCATTGAATCGCCCGCGGCCGACCACCAAACCGAAAGCTGGCGCTGGATGGATGAAGGCGGCAGTTATGTCACCTTGACTTTTGTTCGCGGCAAGCTCGACCACTGGCATTTGCACCGCCCCACCCAGGCGGGCGATTTGGGTTCTGAACTGGACCGGGCCGGGGCCTCTTAAGCATCCACAACCGCACCGTAAAATCTGCGGCTTCAATCAAACACTCTTGGAGATGCGCCATGTCCATGGCCGACCGTGACGGAAAAATTTGGATGGATGGTCAGATGGTTGATTGGCGCGACGCCAAGATCCACGTGCTGTCCCACACCCTGCACTACGGCTGCGGCGCCTTCGAGGGCGTGCGAGCCTACAAAACGGCCAAAGGCACCGCCATCTTCCGCCTGCGGGAGCACACCGAGCGCCTCTTTAATAGCGCCAAAATTTTGCGCATGAAAATTCCCTTCACGCTGGAACAGGTGATGGATGCCCAGTGCGCCGTGGTGCGGGAAAACAAACTGGAGTCGGGTTATTTGCGCCCGCTGACCTGGATAGGCTCAGAAAAACTCGGCGTCAGCCCCAAAGGCAACACCATCCACCTGATGGTGGCTGCCTGGACTTGGGGCGCGTATTTGGGCGATGAAGGCTTAAAGCGCGGCATCCGCGTCAAAACCAGCAGCTACACCCGCCACCATGTGAACATCACCATGACCCAGGCCAAGGCGGTGAGCAACTACACCAACTCCATCCTGGCCAACATGGAAGCCACCGACGACGGCTACGACGAAGCCATGTTGCTCGACGCATCGGGTTTTGTCAGCGAAGGCGCTGGAGAAAACCTCTTCATCATCAAAAACGGTGTGGTCTACACGCCCGATTTGTCGGCCGGTGCGCTCAATGGCATCACGCGCAACACCATTTTCTCGATCTGCAAAGACCTCGGTCTGGAAGTGAAAGAAAAACGCATCACGCGGGATGAGGTCTACATCTGCGACGAAGCGTTCTTCACCGGCACCGCCGCAGAAGTCACGCCGATTCGTGAGCTGGACCGCATTGAGCTGGGCGCAGGCTCGCGCGGGCCCATCACCGAAAAAATCCAGGCGGCCTTCTTCGACATCGTCAATGGCCGCAACCCCAAGTACGCCGAATGGCTGACCTTGGTTTAACAAAGAGCCGCATGCCATGAACACCCAAGCCGCTGCCGTGATTGAAGTCACCGCCAAAGACCTGCAAGGCCCTGGCGTGGTCGCCTGCCCCAACCCCAAGATGACACTCTGGAGCACCCATCCCAAGGTGTTCATCGACGTGGCCACCACAGGCGAAGGAAAGTGCCCTTATTGCGGCACGGTGTACAAACTCAAGGCGGGCGAGAAGGTGCACGCGCACTGAACGGCCAGAACTCGTTCAGCCTGTCGCGACCAGCGCTCAGGGTTTTACAGCAGGTAGAACAAGGCGGGCCAATACTGGCCCCGTGTTGTCGTTGGTCGAGTCCACGACTTCAGCCGTTGCGACCACTACCAGCGACCAACTTGGCACCACGTAGATGTACTGCCCGCCAAAACCAAGAGCGTAGTACGACGGCACCTCGGTGCCCGGCACTTTGCTGATCCACCACTGGTAACCGTAAGGCCGATTGCTCGGTGGGCCACCAGCGCTGTGAGCCTGCAGGGCGCGACTGACATAAGCAGGGTCCAAGAGCTGCTGACCACCCCAGCAACCTTGCTGCAGCCAGAGCTGGCCAATCTTGGCCATGTCGCTGCTGCGCAATTGCAGGTGGCTCGCGCCCATGCTGTGGCCGGCTCGGTCTTTCGGCCAGTCGAAGACTTGAATACCCAAGGAAGCGAAGAGGGTGTCTTGGGCAAACGCCGCCGCGTTCTTGCCGGTGCGCTGGGTCAGGGCCACCGACACCAAATGGGAGTCCATGTTGCTGTAAAAGAACTGGGCTCCAGGGACAGTCACGAGGTGGCGGTTGCGTGCCCGATCCAACGTGGGGCCGTTGAGTAACTCGTCAATCGTGCCGGTGGACGCTGCCGGATCAAATCCGGCAGTGAAACTCAGCAGTTGCGCCAAACTCACCTGGCCGCTCGGCTGGTTTTGCGGCCAGGCTTGGATCAACTCGGCCAGCGTCACTTCGGTGCCGGGCCACAGCTTCTTGTTCAGGGCCACGCCCACCAAGGACGACAGCACACTTTTGGTCACCGAGCGCACGTTGTGCAAGCTGTCGGCTTGGAGGTCGGCCCGGTGGTAGGCGTATGCGAGTTGTTTGTCACGAACGATGAGCAAGCTGCGCAGGCGAGGATACTGTTCGGGCAGAAGCTGGTTCAAGACTTGCAGCTTCTGCACGTCCAAACGCAGGGCGGCAGGATCACCACGAGGCCAAACGGCGATGGGTTTGCTGTCCACTGCGTTAGGGGATTCATCATTGAGGCAATTTGCATGTCCTGCCCCGGGCAACATCGCAAAGAGCCAAAAAACCGCACCGACACGACAGTGAAAAAGGGCCGAGCGCATTGTTGTTTTGCCAGTTCTGAGGAGGCCTCACTCTAGGCCCAGAAGATCGAGGTGTCGATCTGCTGCTGTCACCTAAGTGAAGCCACGTGCGCCCCTCGCCGCAGTAAACTCCTGCGCTGGACTGATGGGATTCGCCTTCCAAGAAAGCATTGACGATGAACACGTTCGCTATCCCTTTGGCTTGGTGGTTTGCTCTGGCAGGCTTGGCTATGGGCAGCTTGCTGTCTTGGGTGCTGTGTTCTCGGCGCGCCGCACAGCGTGAAGAAGCCTTGATCAACACCGCCCGCGAACAAATGGCGCAAAGCACGCAACACCTTCGCCTGGCCAATACCAAGTTGCAGAACGATCTGGACAAAGTCCGGGCCATGGCGGCTCAAGGACAGACCGCCGCCTTGGCCGAACAGCGCGCTTTGGTGCTGCACCTGCAATCTCAGTTGCGCGCCGCGAACATGGAAATGGATCGCCTGCAGCGCGCGTCACCCGTGGTGGCTACCTCCGCAGTACACGAAGCAACCGATACAGATGGTTTTGCCATGACGCGGCCGTTCGAGCGCTGATCCAGCGCTGTCAACCCTCATGCTGGATGGCTCACCCCCCTTTTGCCGGAGGTGAACAGCCGAGGCGTCCTATGGGGCTTCTCCGCCTTGGTATGCGTGGTTGACAGGCGGTCAACAGCGGCTTCGTACAATCGCGCGCAGCGGCCCACTTCTGAGCCGATCTTGCTTTCACACTGCACCATGTCCGTCCCCCACGAGTTCGTTCTCACCTTGTCTTGCCGCGATGCCAAGGGCATCGTGTATGCCGTGTCTGGCTTGCTCTACCAAGCCGGTTGCAACATCGTGGACTCGCAGCAATTTGGTGATGTGCAAAGCGCCGACAGCACGGGCCTCTTTTTCATGCGTGTGCACTTTGAGGCACCCGCTCACCTCACAGCGCCCGGCATGCTGGAGCAGCTCTTCACCCATGTGCGTGAGCAGTTTCAGATGGACGCGCATTTTTATTCGTTGGCGCAGCGCCCGCGTGTGCTGCTGATGGTGAGCAAACACGGCCATTGTTTGAACGACCTGCTGTTTCGCCAGCAGTCCGGTCAACTGGATGTGGACATCGCCGCCATCGTCAGCAACCACCCGGACTATGCCGAGCTGGCCAAGAGTTACGGCATCCCCTTCCACCATCTGCCACTTGCAACCGGCGCCACAGCGGCCGCCAAACGCGAGCAGGAACAGCAGGTGGAGGCCATCGTGACTGCGCAGCAGATCGACCTCGTGGTGCTGGCGCGTTACATGCAAATCTTGAGCCCCGATTTTTGTGCCTTCCTCAAAGGCCGAGCCATCAATATTCACCACAGCTTTTTGCCCAGCTTCAAAGGGGCCAAGCCCTACTACCAAGCGCACGACCGAGGTGTGAAGCTGATCGGTGCCACGGCCCACTACGTCACGGCCGATTTGGACGAGGGCCCCATCATTGAACAAGACGTGGAGCGGGTGGACCACTCGCTGAGCCCGGAGGACTTCACCGCCGTGGGACGTGACGTGGAAAGTGTCGTGCTGGCCCGCGCGGTGCGCTGGCATGTTGAGCACCGTGTGCTCATGAATGGCCACAAGACAGTGGTATTCAAGTAGTCCCCCCCATGCTCAGCGCCAAACCACCCATCACCAACTTGGCCACCGCTGAAGACACGGAAACCCATTTCTACGAAGCCCTGCAAGCGGGAGACATCGAGCGGCTGATGGCGCTGTGGTCAGACGAAGACGAGGTCAGTTGCATACACCCGGGCGGCCCTCGTGTGCTGGGGTTGGCGGGGGTCAGGGCCAGTTTCGAGTCCTTGTTTGAGCAAGGACCGGTGGATGCGCAACCAGAACAAGTCCAGCGCCTCGTCTACCCCGACTGCGCAGTTCACAGTGTGCTCGAACGTGTCTCGGTGATCACGGACCAAGGGCCCGGCTCGGTGTGGCTGTGGGCCACTAACGTCTATGTGAAAACCGCGCAGGGATGGAAATTGGTGTCCCATCACGCAAGCCCCGGCTTGCTTGGCCCCGCGCCACCGCAGCGCGATGCGGGCAATACCCTGCACTGAATTCTTCCGATCCACGTTGAAGCACTACCGCGCCCCCCGTTGGCTGACACCACCTGGTGCCCTGGGCGGCCATGTGCAAACCATTTGGCCCGCACTCTTTGGCAAACGGTTTGAGGGGGCGCCCCCTCACTTCCGCCGAGAACGCTGGACCACACCGGACGGCGACTTTGTGGATGTGGATTGGCAAGATGCCACCCCCTCAGGGGGTCACCACGCACCCGCGCAGCAGGTGTTGTTGGTGCTGTTCCATGGGCTCGAGGGCAGCTCAGGCAGCCACTACGCTCAAGCCTTTGCCCACCACGCGAAAAGCATGGGCTGGCGTTATGCCGTGCCCCATTTCCGTGGCTGTTCGGGCGAACTCAACCACGCTCCGCGCGCCTACCACTCGGGCGATCACCAGGAGATTGCTTGGATGCTGCAGCAACTGCGCCGTGCACATGCAGGGCCTGTGGTCGCGGTGGGCATCTCGCTCGGCGGCAATGCCTTATTGCGCTGGGCCCAGGAGGCGGGTGAGGCCGCAAACAACACCGTTCAAGCCATCGCCGCTGTTTCAGCACCACTGGATTTGGCTGCGGGCGCCAAGGCCATTGGGCAGGGCTTCAGCCACTTGAGCTACAGCCGCATGTTTTTGCGCAGCATGAAACCCCGGGCCTTGGCCAAGTGGGATCAACACCCCGGTTTGTTTGACCGAGACAAACTGCGTGCGGCCCGCACCCTCTATGAATTCGACAACATCTTCACTGCGCCAGTGCACGGTTTTGTTGACGCACCGGACTACTACCGGCAGTCGTCTGCCAAACCCCAACTCGCACGCATTCGTGTGCCAACCTTGGTCCTCAATGCGCGCAACGACCCCTTTCTACCCGCCGAACATCTGCCTCAAGTCGGCGAGGTGGGCACCCATGTCACTTTGTGGCAACCTTCGCATGGTGGCCATGTGGGATTTCCAGCTGGGCGTTGGCCGGGGCATGTGTTGACCTTGCCAAACCACGTGACCCAATGGCTGCAAGCACAACTCGGCGATGTGTCGAAATCGTAAGGAGTGATCTGATGTTTCGTCACCAAAAATTTTGGGCTTACGTGCTCACCATCATGGCACTGCCGCTGCCAGCAACGTCTCAAACCCTTTACCGCTGCGGCAATCAGTTCAGCCAAACCCCTTGCTCCAAAGACGCACCCGCAGCGCGCCTGCGTTCGTCCGCGGCACCAGACCGCCCGGAAACACCAGGCGGCAAAGACTTGTGCATCGCGCAAGCGTCAAAAATGTTGGGTTTTCCCGAGCCACAACCCGAGGTATTTGACAGCGTGAACAAAATGCCCGCGCGAGTCATTCAATACGCTGGCACACCCATCGCTGCCAAAACGTATTTGCTTCAGTCCCGCGGTCGCGTCCATCAAGGCGTATTGGTGCCCGCGGTTTCACTGGAGTGTTTCTTGAGCGACGACGAACAACGTTTGCTCAAACTTGAGTCTCCCGCCCGGGCATCGACAAATCGCTAGGTCCCATGGATCCCATCGTCCTCGCCGCCCTGAAAAAATGGCCCAACGTGCCCGCTTGCCGTGGCTGGTTGGGACTGGACGCCAGGGGCGACTGGTACATGCGCGACGACCGAGTTCAAGCAGCGGGGCCTTTCCCGCAATCCAAGGGCAGCCGCATCACACACGACAAGCTGCGCGAGTTCATTCAGCGCAACTACATGGCAGACGAGGCTGGGTGCTGGTACTTTCAAAATGGCCCGCAGCAGGTCTATGTCGAACTCGAAGCAGCACCCTGGGTTTGGCGCATCCATGGCAGCAGCACCGCAGCCACGCTGCAAAGCCATACCGGATTAACCGCTGAATTGGTGGCGGCCTACACCGACGAAGCGGGGCGCTTGTTTCTGCACACCGACCTCGGATTTGGCTTGGTGCACAGCATGGACATGCACCTGGCCATCGCCCCCATTGAGTCTGGAGCCTGGCGTGTTCAAGACATGTTGTTTGCGGACATGCCCGGCCATTTTGGCTACCGGTGCAGTCCCGCCGCGTTTCAGGCTCAATCTGCCCGTTGAAGACGGAAAAAAGCCGACCACAAGGTCGGCTGGTCAATGGGTTTGGTTTGTCGGCTTTATTTGGCTTCGGACGCCGCTGGTTTGGCGGGCAAAGCCGGCTCGGCAAACTTGGCACCGCTTTGATTCGCCATGTAAACCACGGCGCGGCCAATTTCCACGTCGCTGTAATCACCGCCGCCTTGTGCACCCATCGCGCCCTTGCCCTTGAGTGCAGCCTGGAGCAAGGCGTCATAACCCTGCGCAATGCGCGGGGCCCATGCAGCCAAGTCGGCAAGTTTGGGTGCGCCTGCTGCGCCAGAGGCATGGCAGGCCACACACTGGCTGTTGTAGACCTGGTCGCCGGTTTTCATGGCGGCGACATCGGTCGGGTCTTTCACACTGACCATGCCCACAGGCTGAATTCGGCGGGCCGTGGCCTCAGCCGTCATGCCGTCGCTTCCCGCAGCAGGGCGTTTGTCCACGGTCACTTGGGTGACGAGCAAAACAATCACCAAAATCGGCACGATGAAGCTGAACAAGACGGCGACGATCACCTGCTTGGGTGTTTTGATCGGGCCTTCGTGGGGGCCATCATCGTGGGTGGAATCGTGTTTGTGATGAGAGTCGCTCATGTAGTCCTCAACCGGGGGCATTCGTTGGTGGTGGCGCAAACCCGGTGACTGCGCCGGGCGTAACCTGCAATTATAAAGGCCCGTCCAGCTAGAATGACGGCTCTGCTGCGCCCGTAGCTCAATGGATAGAGTACTGCCCTCCGAAGGCAGGGGTTGCTGGTTCGATCCCAGCCGGGCGCACCAACGGGTTCTCGCCCGTTCACACTCGGCGCTCAAACAATCGTCAGGTGCTCAGTCCCCGCTGCCAAATCGCTGCTGCGCGCGCGCTGGCTGTGCAGTTTGATTTGCAAACGTAAGTCGTTCACCGAGTCCGCGTTACGCAATGCGTCCTCGTAGGTCACCATGTGGTTTTCATAGAGATCGAAAAGACTTTGGTCAAAAGTCTGCATCCCGAGCTCGCGTGAGCGCTTCATGATTTCTTTGATTTCCGCGACTTCGCCTTTGAAGATCAGCTCGGAAATCAGAGGCGTGTTCAGCATGATTTCTACTGCTGCAATTCGGCCCTTGCCCTCTTGACGCGGCAACAGGCGCTGCGAAACCAAGGCTTTGAGGTTCAAGGACAAGTCCATCAACAACTGGGCGCGGCGTTCTTCAGGGAAGAAGTTGATGATGCGGTCCAGCGCCTGGTTGGCACTGTTGGCGTGCAGCGTGGCCATGCACAGGTGGCCGGTTTCGGCGAAGGCCACGGCGTGTTCCATGGTTTCGCGGTCGCGGATTTCGCCCATCAGAATGACGTCGGGGGCTTGGCGCAAGGTGTTTTTCAGGGCCTGGGCCCATCCATCGGTATCGATGCCCACTTCACGCTGCGTGATGATGCAGTTCTTGTGTGGGTGAACAAACTCCACCGGGTCCTCAATGGTGATGATGTGGCCAAAGCTGTTTTCATTGCGGTGATCCACCATGGCGGCGAGCGAGGTACTTTTGCCGGAGCCGGTGGCGCCCACAAAAATCACCAAGCCTCGTTTGGCGGAGGCGACGTCTTTCAGAATACGCGGCAAGTTCAAACTGTCTACCGTGGGCAAGGTGGCCGGAATGGTCCGCATGACCAAGCCGACGTTGCCCTGCTGCACAAATGCGTTGACACGAAACCGCCCCACACCTTGCGGCGAAATCGCGAAATTGCATTCTTTGGTGCGCTCGAACTCTGCGGACTGTTTGTCGTTCATGACCGCACGCGTCAGGGCCAGGGTGTGCTGGCCGGTCAGTGGCTGGGGCGACACCTTGGTCACTTTGCCGTCCACCTTGATGGCAGGCGGAAAGTCGGCGGTGAGGAAAAGATCGGAGCCGTTGCGCGAGACCATCAAGCGCAGCAAGTCGTTGACGAATTTAGATGCCTGGTCGCGTTCCATGGAAGTCCTCGAAGCGGTGGTGTTGAGATGGTGAGTTAGCCAGGGAAGTTTTCAGGGAACTTGGCTTTGCCGCGTGCCTCTGCCGGAGAAATCACATTGCGCCGAACGAGTTCCGCCAGGTTTTGATCCAGGGTGAACATGCCCACGTTGTTGCCGGTTTGAATCGCGGAATACATTTGCGCGATTTTGTTCTCGCGGATCAGGTTACGCACCGCCGCCGTGCCTAGCATGATCTCGTGGGCTGCGACGCGGCCTGAGCCATCTTTGAGTTTGCACAGGGTTTGAGAAATGATGCCGATGACGGACTCCGACAACATCGCCCGCACCATTTCTTTTTCTGCAGCGGGAAACACGTCCACCACCCGGTCCACGGTTTTGGCGGCACTTGATGTGTGCAGCGTACCGAAAACAAGGTGGCCTGTTTCCGCAGCGGTAAGGGCCAGACGAATGGTTTCCAGGTCGCGCAACTCACCGACCAAAATGCAGTCAGGGTCTTCGCGAAGGGCGGAGCGCAGTGCGTTGGAAAAGCTCAGCGTGTGCGGCCCGACTTCACGCTGGTTGATCAGGCATTTTTTGGATTCATGCACAAACTCGATCGGATCTTCCACCGTCAAGATGTGGCCATACTCACTTTCGTTGAGGTGGTTCACCATGGCCGCCAGCGTGGTGGATTTGCCCGAGCCTGTGGGCCCTGTCACCAGCACCAAGCCGCGAGGCTTGAGTGACAACTCGGCAAACACCTTGGGGCAGTTGAGCTGCTCCAGCGTCAAAATTTTGCTCGGAATGGTCCGGAATACCGCACCTGAACCCCTGTTTTGGTTGAAGGCGTTGACACGGAAACGCGCGAGGCCCTGAATTTCGAAGGAGAAGTCGCATTCCAGCGTTTCCTCGTAGGCTTTGCGCTGGGAGTCGTTCATGATGTCGTACACCATGTCGTGCACGGTTTTATGATCCAGCGCATCGACGTTGATGCGCCTGACATCGCCGTGCACACGAATCATGGGAGGCAAACCGGCTGACAAGTGCAAGTCAGAGGCTTTGTTCTTGACCGAAAACGCCAGCAGTTGGGTAATGTCCATGGATGTTGCGGTGAGGTTGTTGGAGCCGCCAGACAAGGCGGCGCGTGCGCCCATATAGTCAACGCATTATGGCGACGATACAGACCAACATACAACAAGTGCGCACCCGTATTCAGGTGGCCTGTGCAGCGGCACAACGACCCCGGGACTGCGTGCGCTTGTTGTGTGTGAGCAAAACCTACGGTCCACAAACTGTGCGCGAGGCCTACGATGCCGGCGAGCGCTGCTTTGGAGAGAACTATGTGCAGGAGGGCTTGGACAAAATAACAGCCTTGGCAGACCTGCGCGATTCCCTGGAATGGCACTTGATTGGCCCCCTGCAAAGCAACAAGACCCGGGTCGTGGCCGAGCACTTCGATTGGGTGCACAGCATCGACCGACTCAAGTTGGCAGAACGTTTGTCGGACCAGCGCCCACGGTCGATGCCCCCGCTGAATGTTTGCTTACAAGTCAACACCAGCAACGAGGCCGGTAAAAGCGGGGTGAGGCCGGTGGACTTGGCCGCACTGGCTCAAGCGGTCAGCACCTTGCCCCATTTGCGCTTGCGTGGATTGATGGCCATTCCCGAAGCCACCGCTGATGTGGGTGAACAACGTCAGGCCCATCGCCGACTTCGTGAGTTGCTGCTTTCCCTCAACATGCCCGAATTGGACACGCTGTCCATGGGCATGAGTCAGGACTTGGAGGCAGCGATTGCCGAGGGTGCCAGCTTGGTCCGGGTCGGCAGCGCCATCTTTGGTGAACGGCAGTAACTCGGCGAATTACACCGCCAGGTGCGTGCTGTTTTTCACCTCTTCCATGACCGCATAGGTGTGGGTCTCACGCACACCCGGCAGCGCCCACACCACGGAACCGATCAGCTCGCGGTAGGCGCGCATATCGGCCACCCGGGTTTTGATCAGGTAGTCAAAACCGCCCGCGACCAAGTGGCATTCCAAAATTTCTGGCCGCACCTGAACTGCGACCTTGAATGCATTCATCACATCGGGCGTGGTGCGATCCAAAACCACCTCGATAAACACCATCATGCCCGCATTGAGTTTGTCCGGATTCAACCGGGCTTCGTAGCCCAAGATGTAGCCATCGCGGGTCAACCGTTTCACGCGCTCCAGCACGGCAGTGGGCGACAGATGCACTTCACCAGCGAGCTTCAGGTTGGAAATACGGCCGTCATGTTGTAAGACACGAAGAATTTTCGCGTCAATGCGGTCTATGCCTGTTTGAACTTCTTCGTCTGCCATGATGGATGTTCGTTTGAAAAATGATCCGCAATCGGTTAAATATTCTAGTAATTTAACAATATCCTAGATGGAAATTCTATACAGGAATGCCCCGATGTTGACTTCTCCCAACGCACCTAATCCCGTTCGGCAGCAGGCCAGGCTCCCTCAGCCCGTCCGAAACGAGAACGCCGTCCTGGCAAACATTCTTCCCACACTGCAACAAGCACTGCCTTGGTCGCCTGTACTGACCCGTGCACGCCCCTGGGTGCAAGCGGTACGTGACAACCCGGCTCCCTTTTGGGCGATGGAGTCCTTGCTGCGCGAATACCCCATCAGCAGTGCCGAAGGTTTGGCCTTGATGCGTTTGGCAGAAGCCTTGTTGCGTGTGCCGGACACCGCCACCGCCATCGCCCTGACGGCGGACCAGCTCGGTCGCGCCCAGTTCGACGGCAGCCAGAGCAGCGGCACGGGCCCTCACAAACTGCTCGCCAGTTTGTCGGCCAACGCGATCGCTCTGTCCAAAAAATTCTTGCCCGACACACCCAACACTCAAACGCCAGGTTTGTTCCAGCGTTTGGGCTCGCAAACCGTGGTGGCCGCCACGATCCGTGCCATTGAGCTCATGGGTCGCCAATTCGTCTTGGGCCGCGACATGGATGAGGCTTTGCGAGAGGCGGCTACTGCACGAAAAAAACAAAATGGTTTGTGTTTCAGCTACGACATGCTGGGCGAAGGTGCCCGCACCGAGGCCGATGCCGTTCGGTATTTGGCGGCCTACAGCGGGGCGATTGAAGCGATGGCTGGTGGCCAAACAGGGGGCGGGCCACAGCACAGCGATGGCATCTCCATCAAACTCAGCGCCCTGTTCACGCGTTATGAAGAAGCGCAATCCGAACGGGTGTTTTCAGACTTGCTGCCGCGCGTTTGGTCGCTCATCGAGCTGGCAGCCAAGGCCAACATCAACCTGACCATCGACGCAGAAGAAAGCGATCGTCTGGAGTTGTCGCTGGACGTTTTTGAGCGTTTAGCGCAGCAGGTCGCCCACCATTTTCCGCAGTGGAGTGGTTTTGGTTTGGCCGTTCAGGCTTACCAAACCCGAGCGCTGGAGGTGATTCACGAAGTAGCGCGCATCGGCAAGCAGCATGGCTTGGGCTTGATGGTTCGGCTGGTCAAGGGTGCCTACTGGGATGGCGAAATCAAACGCGCCCAAGAGTTGGGCCTGCAGGGTTATCCGGTCTACACCCACAAACACCACACCGACATATCTTATTTGGCCTGCGCCCAGACCTTGCTCTCCTACGCACCGAAAAAAGGTGCGCCCATCACTGCCGGCAACATCTATCCCCAGTTCGCCACCCACAACGCCGCCACGATTGCAGCGGTGCTGAACCTCGCCGATGCACAGGGTGCAGCGTTCGAGCTGCAGCGCCTGCACGGCATGGGTGAAGGTGTTTTCCGCGAGGTGATGCGTGAAGTGAGCGTGCCCGTTCGCGTCTACGCCCCCGTGGGCCAGCACCGAGACTTGCTGGCCTACCTGGTGCGGCGTTTGCTGGAAAACGGTGCCAACTCGTCGTTTGTGCACCAGCTCTCCGATGAAGCTGTGGACATCGATGTGTTGTTGGCCAGCCCGCTGCACGCCAGCAGCGAGGCAGGTGTGCCGCTGCCATTGGCCATGTTTGCCGACAGGCGCAATGCGGCAGGCGTTGACTTGACCCATTTGCATGAACGCCTGCCCTTGGAAGCTGCAGTGACGCAAACGGTGGTCGCAGAGGTCCCTGTGTCCAGCATCGATCAAGTCCATGCGGCCATGCAGATGTTGTCGGTGGGATTCAACGCCTGGAATACGACCGCTGTTTCTCATCGTGCGGCGATATTGCGCCGCGCAGCCGACATGCTCGAAGCTCGGATGCCCGAGTTCTGCGGTTTGCTGGTCAAAGAGGCCCATAAAACCATGGGGGACTGTGTGGCCGAGGTGCGCGAGGCCGTTGACTTTTTCCGCTACTACGCGGTTCAAGCCGAAGCCTTGAAGAACGACTTTCCCGCACCCGGCCCGCAAGGTTTGGGCGTTTTTGTTTGCATCAGCCCCTGGAATTTTCCTTTGGCGATTTTTGCGGGGCAAGTGGCGGCCGCTTTGGTCACGGGCAACACCGTGGCCGCCAAACCTGCAGAACAAACACCCGCTGTGGCTGAACGTTTGGTGGCC
Organism: Pseudomonadota bacterium; assembly: GCA_046049865.1. Taxonomy (GTDB): domain Bacteria; phylum Pseudomonadota; class Gammaproteobacteria; order Burkholderiales; family Burkholderiaceae_C; genus JANPCX01. Next base: position 176,823 of record JBJOQO010000001.1, read on the forward strand.
TTGCTGCATGAAGCAGGCCTGCCCCGAGATGCCCTCGTGATGTTGCACGGCCCCGGCGAAACCACAGGCGCGGCGCTGGTGGCCCACCCCAACACAGCGGGTGTTTGTTTCACCGGCTCCACTGCAGTGGCGCACATCATCAACCGCAGCTTGGCGGCGCGAACCGGCACAACGCCCGCGGTCTTGATTGCAGAAACCGGCGGCATCAACGCCATGGTCATGGACAGCAGCGCCCTGCCCGAACAGGTGGTTGATGCGGTGGTGCAAAGCGCGTTTCGCTCGGCAGGGCAGCGCTGCTCGGCGCTGAGATTGTTGTGCGTGCACGAGGGCGTGGCCGATGCAGTGATCGACATGGTTCGTGGTGCACTGCTGGAGTTGAACGTGGGTGATCCAGCGCGCTTCGCCACCGATGTGGGCCCGGTGATTGACGATGAAGCCTTCAACGGAATTCGTGCCCACATCGCCCGCCTGCGCAAAGAAGCGCGTTGGCTGGGCGAAGCGCCCGTCACGGCCACTACGCCGCGGTTGATTGCGCCGATTGCTTTTGAGCTTGATCACATCAGCGACATGCGCCAAGAAATTTTCGGGCCCGTATTACACGTGGTGCGCTGGTCGGGAGAGCCCGAGGCGGTCATCGAACAAATCAACGCTTTGGGTTATGGCCTGACCTTGGGAATTCAAACCCGCATCGACAGCCGCGCCTTGCAACTGGCCGCCCAAGCGCGTGTGGGCAACGTTTACATCAACCGCAACATGATTGGCGCGGTGGTGGGGGTGCAACCTTTCGGTGGTGAGGGCTTGAGCGGTACCGGGCCGAAGGCGGGCGGGCCGCATTACCTCTATCGTTTTTGTGCAGATGGCGCACAGACCACCAGCGTCGCAGCCTCTGCCATGACGGCGACCGATTCCAAAGTGATGCCTCAACCGGCCATCGCCGACTTGATGCAGTCATTGCACCAAGGTCACTTGCACTGGAGCGCACAAACCGTTGCGACACGTGTCGCCCTGTTGGAGCGCGCTGCGGCCCTGCTCTCGCCCACACAGCACCCGCAAACCATCGCAGACTGGACATGCTTGGCACAACAAGCACAACGTCGTTTGTCGGTTCCCCCCTTGCCCGGCCCCACGGGCGAGAAAAACGAGTTGCACCTGCACGGACGCGGCCTCTTCGCCATCCTGGCAACAAGCAACGCCACCCCGCGCACGCTCGCGCAGCAACTGGCCGCCGCCTTGATCACAGGCAACTCTGTGGTCTGGGTGGGGCCGCAGCAATCGGGCGCTGAATCATTGATCGCGTCTTTGCGCCAGGCCGGTTTGCCGCCCAATGTGTTGAGCGCATTGCCTGGTGATCCCGGTCAGCTTGAAGCGGTGTTGGGCAGCGCTGAACTGGCCGGTGTGGCGTTAGATGACGCCACTCATGTCGGTCAACTCAGCCGCCAACTTGCGGCAAGAACGGGTGCGATCTTGCCTTTGGTGAGCGGTGGCGTAAGCCAAGACAACCCCACGGGCTCAACGCTGGGACGTTTGTTGTTGCGTTTTGTGGCCGAACAAACCGTCACGATCAACACTGCGGCGGCCGGTGGCAATGTGGAGTTGCTGGCGCGTGCGGCAGGCGGGGGCTAAGGATGCTCTGCAGAGACGGACCCAAATAGGCACCCTTTGCATCAATGTCAGGGGGGATGCGCCACCGCCTTCACCACGGCCGTGGCCACGGGCAGTCCTGCGGCTTTCCAGCTTGCGAGCCCGCCTCGGTACCAAGCCACCTGCGCATAACCCAGTCGTTTGGCACGCAAAGCAGCATTCACAGCAGCCCAGCAATGGCGGTCGCGGCAGTAAAAAACCAGGGGCTTGCTCATGTCCGGGATCAACAGTTTCATCAGCCCGGCAAAACGGTGTTGGTAGTCTCTTTCTGACGCCGCATTGTCAAAAGCCAGGCCGCCAAGATAAAGGCTACGCGCCAGGGGGATGACGTCCTCATGGCTGTCCAGGTCAATGACGAGCGGTGGATCTCTCCTCTTCAAGGCTCGCGCCAAGTCCTGGGTAGACACCGTGGTCACACCTTCAATTTGCAGCGGCGTAGCGCTCGATACATTTCCCGTGCGCAAGGTCGTGGCCTTGGGTTCACGGCCCGCCACATCTTCTTCAGCAAAAAACCGCTGGGTGGGCGCAGTCAGTTTGGCATGGGCTTCTCGGTGCCCAGCCAGCGCTGCACTGCTCCAAGCGCGGATGTCTTTGCCGTTGACCGTTTGCACTTCACACGGCCGCGGTGGTGCGTAAGCGTTCCGCAAACCCACCCTATGCAAAGGCATAGAAGGCTGCGAAGGTTGCTGTTTTGACAACAGCGAAGGGGCAGCGAATGGCAGCGGTGGGATGGCAAGACAAGATCAGGCGACAACTG
>JBJOQO010000002.1:0-146631 GCA_046049865.1 Pseudomonadota bacterium
CTACGAGGCCTTGCTGCCTTGGCGCATCGCTGCGCTCAAGACCTGAACTGCGCGATTGCGCAAGGGCGTGGTCTATTGACCGCTTACTGTGAATATCTGAAGTCGACCGGTCGGAGATCACAGCGGAATCGCAGTGGTGTTTTTGACCCGATCAAGTACAAAACTTGTTTTGCAGTCTTCGACACTCGGGTGTTTCAGCAAACATTCCATGATGAAGCGTGCGTAGTGCGCCATGTCTTGGACGACGACCCGAAGCAGGTAGTCCATTTCACCGGTTAGCGCGGCACACTCAACCACTTCCGGCCAGGTTTGAACCGAAACGCGAAACAGGTCCATCGGATTGCGCTTGTGCACCTCGGCGTGTTTTTCCAACCGAACGTTGATGTAGGCCGTGAGCGCCAAACCCACCCGTTCGGGTTCGATGAGCGCGACATAACGCGAAATCACCTGCTCGTCTTCCAGCCGTTTGACTCTGCGCAGAACGGCTGACGCTGAAAGCTGAACTTTTGTGGCCAGCTCATCGTAGGTCATGCGGCCATCGACTTGGAGTGCTCCAAGAATGCGTCGGTCTATCGAATCAAGCTCATAAGGACTGTTCATGTCCGAAATTCTGCAGGAATCCGCCACTTGATGCAATGACGGGAGTCAACTTGCAGAAATCCTGCGCTAACTTGCAAATACAGTGAGGCCTCAAGTCCCGGGTGGAGTCAATTCACAAAACCCGGCCAACGGATTCAGGAGACGCCATGCAATTCACGCCTTGGGACAACCCCATGGGAACCGACGGATTTGAATTTGTCGAGTACGCAGCCCCGGACCCGGTCGCGCTTGGCAAACTTTTCGAAACCATGGGTTTTGCGCCCATTGCCAAACACCGAACCAAGAATGTGACGCTGTACAGGCAGGGCGGGGTTAATTTCATCATCAATGCGGAACCCAACTCGTTTGCCCAGCGGTTCGCCCGCCAACACGGTCCGAGTGTTTGCGCGATGGCCTTTCGGGTGAACGATGCGCGGCAAGCGTACGAGCGCGCACTTGAATTGGGTGCCTGGGGTTTTGACAATCACACGGGACCGATGGAATTGAACATTCCCGCCATCAAGGGCATTGGCGACAGCCTGATCTACTTCGTAGATCGGTGGCAAGGAAAAGGTGGAGCCGCGCCCGGTGCAATTGGCAACATCAGCATCTACGACGTCGACTTTGTGCCGATCGAAGCGACCGATTCCAAACCAGCGGCTCAGTCGGGCCATGGACTAACCTACATCGACCACTTGACCCACAACGTTCACCGTGGGCGAATGAAGGAGTGGGCTGATTTTTATGAGCGCCTCTTCAACTTCAAAGAGGTGCGTTACTTCGACATTGAAGGGAAGCTGACCGGGTTGAAAAGCAAGGCGATGACAAGCCCTTGCGGAAAGATCCGCATTCCAATCAATGAAAGTTCAGACGACAAGAGTCAGATCGCCGAATACCTGGACCTCTACCACGGTGAAGGCATCCAGCACATTGCGCTGGGAACGGACGATATCTATGGCACCGTAGACCAGATGCGTCGGCATGGTGTGGTGTTCCAAGACACGATTGAAACCTACTACGACCTTGTCAACAAACGTTTGCCGGGGCATGGTGAAAGCGTGGAAGAGCTGCGTCGCCAGCGCATCTTGATCGACGGCGCAACGCATCAAGGGGCACCCAACGAATTGCTGCTGCAGATATTCACGCAAACGGTGATCGGCCCGATATTTTTCGAGATCATTCAACGCAAAGGCGACCAAGGCTTTGGCGAAGGGAATTTCCGCGCTTTGTTTGAGAGCATCGAGCTGGACCAAATACGGCGAGGCGTGCTGACGGATCCACTGACTACCTGAGGTGCCTATGATGTCAGAACACCCCTTTGACTTTCACGATGGCTTGAACAAAGGGGTGGCTCCGGTGACCTATGGGCAGGGCGAGCGACCGCCAAGGGGTGACTACGGCAGCGCCTCGGTCGACTACACCTGTGATCAGCATTGGGATCGATACACTGAGGCTGAACACGCACTGTATCGGCGTCTGCATGCGCGCCAGTGTTCTCAGTTGCCGGGCTTGGCCTGCCAAGAGTTCATTGATGCGGTGGGCTATTTAGGCAGGCCGGAAAAAATACCCAAATTCGAAGAGGTGAATGAAGGCCTTCATCGGACCACAGGGTGGTCACTGGTGGCTGTGCCAGGTTTGATCCCGGAAGAAGCGTTTTTCGCACTGCTGGCTCAGCGACGTTTTCCCGTGACGCACTGGATACGCCGTGAGGACGAGTTTGACTATGTGGTTGAGCCCGATGTTTTTCACGACTTGTTTGGCCACGTGCCCTTGCTCTTCAACCCGGTGTTTGCCGACTACATGCAAGCCTACGGCGAAGGCGGTCTCAAAGCGAGTCGCCTGCAAGCGTGCGACATGCTGGCGCGTTTGTATTGGTATACGGTGGAATTTGGCTTGATTCAAACCCCGTCGGGTTTGCGCGCTTACGGCGCGGGCATTCTCTCCAGCAGTGGTGAGTTGCCGCACAGCGTGACCAGCAGCGGCCCTGTGCGTCTTGGGTTTGACCTCTCGCGCATCATGCGCACCCGCTACCGAATTGACAGCTACCAGGCCAGCTACTTCGTGATTCACTCGTTTGAGCAACTCTTCGAAGCCACCGAGAAAGAGTTTGCGCCCATCTACCGTGTTTTGAAGCCCTTGCCGCTGATCGACGCGGGTGAGGTGCTTGCAGCCGAGTCAACATTTCCCGTGTGAGGGATACAGGCCCGTGTCACCCCCCAAGGGAGGGCCACCGTCCGAGTGATTGAATGTTGTCGCCTCGCCGCTGACACTGCGAGTTTCGCGATCCCTCTGATCGCACTTCGCTGCCAGACCTTGGCCCGGCTTCCATGTCACACCATTTGTCTCAACGCTGTGCAACGGCCATGACGCTGGCGCTTTCGCTGGGTTTGGCCGCCGCCTTGTTGGCTTGGGGCCCCGTCGATTGGAGTGTGACGGCAGCGCCCACTGCTACAAGCGCTGCTGACGAACCCGGGTGGGCTTGGGCACGTTGGTGGTCAGCGCCACAGGTTTGGATTGCAGCCCTGTTGTTTGCACTGGCTCTATGGGTTCAGTTCTTGTTGGCACGTTGTCAACGCCGCGTCTGTGATGTGGCCTGGCCTTGGAGGCTGCTGGTGATGTTGGCCGCAGTACGTGCTTGTTTGTGGGTTGCGCCAAGCGGTGAAATGGTCAGTGGCTCGCTGACGGCGATTCAACTCGCGGCTCAACTCAGCCAAGCTGGCCTTGGCGTCGTGCTGTGCTGGGGGCTGATGGCCGAACGTTTCAAAACACAGTGCAACGTTTGGGTGGGGTGTTTGATTTGTTTCGGTCTGCTTGCGGTTGCGGTACTGTGGTATTTGCTCGTGCCAGGTCCGACGACGGCAACACATGGAGGTGACGCCCGCGCCTTTTTGCTGTTGCAGCTGCTGCCTGCGGTGTTGGTTGCAGCCGGTGTTCTGAGCCTGCCCGAGCGCGGACTGAGTCGTGGTGAATCACTGCTCTTGATCGTGGCCTATCTGACCACCTGGTTGCCTGTTCTAAGCCACCATGTGCCTCTACCGCAAACCGAGCTACTGATGGCAGCCTTGCCCTGGGCGTCGTTCGCGGCTCTGTGTTTGCTGGCGCTCGTCCCCGCATACAACCCAACGCAAACACAGCGAAACCAGTTGTTGAGTTCCGTTCGTTCCGACAGGCGTTCCTTGGCGCCGGCCTGGTTGGCTCACTTCAGATTTGAGGCACCGGCTGCGCCCGATCGTCGCCAGAGCTCTTGAAAAATAACCTCGTTGCGTGCCATGTGAACATGAGCGCAACCTGACAGATGAACATTGTTTGCGCCGGGCAACGAGGCTGTTGAAGCCGGGAAAACAATGTTGTCGCAGTGGCTGAAGAAACAAGTAAATTTTGCTCGGCGTGCTGTGGCTTCCGTGACTGCGAGCTCCTCCAGCCAGGCGCTGTTTCTCTGCATCTGCTGGCCGTTTCGGGTAAAAGCGAATCGGGCCAGCCAGGTGCCTTGGTGAGGGCTGCCAATGGTGATCACATGTTGGACCAAGTCGTCTGCACCTGACCGGCGCAGCCACGCACGAATGGCCAAACCACCCATGCTGTGCGCCACCAGCAAAACGGGTTGCCCGGTCGCTGCGTGCAATCGACGAATGGCCATGTCTATCGTGTTTGCATAGTCGTCGATGGAGGCCCACGGGGGCTCCAGGTTCACCGCGCAAAAGGGAACGCCTTGTTGTTGGAGGCGACCCAGCCATGGGTTCCACAAACCACGGTTGCAAACAAAACCGTGAACCAACAGCACGGCGGTTTTGTTCGCTACCGCGTTCAAGGGTGTGTCTGCGAACCGCTGAGAGCGAAATGGTTGTTGCCAGCAAAACACCAAGGGCGCTGTGATGACTTCTTTCCACCACGCGCGGAGCACTTGAAAGACCGTGGCCCGTGGCGCCGGGTCGTCACGGTTTTGTTGGTGCATCCATACAAACTCCAAGGCCAATATGGCGGCATACCCCAGCAGCACCAACGCCGCGCCGGCAGCCGCCCACAGTGGATGGCCCTTTGATATCGCCCATGCCGCCCACAGGCCGGCCCAAAAAATCAAAGACAGGGTGCTGAAACGTTGCAGTCTGGCAAGCATGGGGTGTGGGGGCGGCGTCGAGATAACGAGAGAGTCGTTTGACGATTGGAACAGCTTTGCCAAGGCATCGCCATGCCTTGTTTTTGGATGATGTGCGTATCCTGGTGGCCCTACACTTTGCCCATGAAGGTGCCTTCCCTTGCTTCTACCGACTCTATCTTGCATTTTTTGCACCAAGTGCAGCTGCAACGGCAATTGCGCAAGAGCACGCCTGGTCTGGAGGAGGCTGTGGGCTGGGTCAAAGCCTTCCAGCAGCGGCGGTTCTCCCACACCTATGCCGACCTCTTGAGCAGTCCACGGTATGGCGGTGCTGCCCGGTTTTTTCTGGACGAGCTCTACGGCCCCAAGGACTTCTCTGAGCGTGATGCTCAATTTGCGCGTGTGGTGCCCGCCCTGGTGAAACTCTTTCCACAAGACATCGTGGCCACGGTTCATACCCTGGCCCAGTTGCATGCGCTGTCGGAGTCCCTCGACAGTGCCATGGGCGCGGCCCTGAATACCGACGAGCGCAGTGCCACCGGCTACGTTCAAGCCTGGCAGCATGTGGGCCGTGCCCAGGAGCGTGAAGAACAAATTGCGCTGACTTTGGTGCTGGGTGAGGCACTGGACCGCCTGACCCGCAAAGCCCTGCTGCGACACAGCCTGCGCATGATGCGTGGACCAGCACACGCCGCCGGGCTGCAGCATTTGCATGCTGTGTTGGAATGTGGTTTCGACACCTTCCACGCCATGCGAGGGGCTCAAGATTTTCTCAATACCGTGGCAACACGTGAACGTCAGCTTGCACAGGCGCTGTTCGGTGCGGAGGGTTTGGATGCCGCATTGGCGGCTGCGTTGCCAGCCCAGGGCACTTAGGCAGCTTGGCCGTGAAAGCCCGCGCCCGCACCCCAGAAAAAATCCCGGCCACAATCAGTTTGATGGGTGGTGTTGGGGCATCGTTGTTCTTCAAGGAGTGATTTGGTGTTTTCATTCTCGTGGGTGCAAGCCCGCTGGCGGCGCGCAAGTGCTGCGTCATGGTGGCTGGCTCTGCTATTGGCCGCGCCAATCCAGGCTCAAACGGTGCCCACATCCCCAGCGGCCAGCGCTGCGGATGCAACTGCTACTGTGGCAACGGTCTCTGCCGCCCCGGTCTCCGACTCTGCCCAGCGCCTGTACCAAGCCGCGCGCGGCAAGCTGCTGCAAGTGCGCACCTTACTCAAAGACCAAGGCAGCCAAGCCAGTGTGGGCTCGGGGTTTTTGGTCACTGACCAAGGGCACATCATCACCAACTACCACGTCGTGAGCCAAGCGGCGCTGCAACCCAAACGCTACCGCTTGAGCTACAGCATGGCGCAAAGTGGCCCTGACGACCAAGGTGCACTCGAACTGCTGGCCGTTGATATTGCCCATGATCTGGCCTTGGTGCGTATCGTCAATATGCCCAAAACCTTGGCCTCACGGGGTGCCTTGGCTTTCCGACCTGTAGCTCCCGCTGTGGCTCGTGGCGAACGAATTTACTCGCTGGGCAACCCGCTGGATGTTGGTTTTGCTGTGGTCGAGGGCAACTACAACGGCCTGGTCGAGCGCAGTGTGAATCCGCATATTTTTTTCTCGGGTTCGCTCAACCCGGGCATGAGTGGTGGCCCTGCGCTGGATGAAAACGGCCGCGTCATGGGTGTCAACGTGGCGACCCGCCGTGACGGCGAGCAGGTGAGTTTTTTGGTGCCTGCTGAATTCGCGCAAGCACTGCTGCAGCGGGGCCGCGATGCCAAACCGCTCTCCGGTGACCTGTGGCCCGAGGTCACACGCCAGCTCACCACCCACCAAGACAACGTGGTGCAGCGCTTCTTGGCCCTGCCTTGGCGCTCTGCGGGCCATGCGCGGTATCAGGTGCCGGTGCCGCAAGACGACTTCATGCGCTGCTGGGGCAGCAGCTCGCCGTCCGACAACAAAGGCATGGCGTTTGAGCGGTCCGATTGCCAAACCGACAGCACCGTGTTTGTCAGCGACCGTTTCTCTGTCGGCTTTTTGAGCGTGCGCCATGAGGTCTACGACGCAAAGCGTATTGGTGCAGTTCGTTTTTCCCGCGAGTACAGCCAGAGTTTTGCCAACGAGAATTTTGGCCGAGGCAGTGAAGTGATCACCGCCCCGCAGTGCCGCGAAAACTTCATCGATGCAAATGGTTTGCCGCTGCGTGGTGTGGCCTGTTTTCGCGCCTACAAAAAGCTGCCTGGCCTGTATGCCGTCAGTGTGCTTGTGACCAGTGTGGATGCCAAAACCGAAGGTGTGCAAGGCCGTTTTGACGCCTTTGGCGTCTCTTTCCCGAATGCACTGGCTCTGAGCGAGTTTTACTTGAGAGGCTTTGGATGGAAACCAACGCGCTGACGCTTGCGCTGATTGAGCGCCTGGACGATCACGGCCAGGTGCTGCAATTGCACCGTGTGCACCACTGGCCGCAAAAAATTGGCCGCGCCGTGGACAATGATTTACTCATTGATGACCCCCATGTTGCGGCCCACCACGCGGTGCTCTCGCCGCGCCGCAAGACCGACGACACCACCGCTGCGGTTGATGCCACTTTGCCTGCGGCACCCGTTCGTTCGCCTGACGAAGAACACACGCTGGAACTCGCCGTAGGCGACACCCTGAACGGCGTCAGCCTGCTGCCCACAAAACGCCGACAAAAAGCCTTGCATGCCCGCAGCGGTCAAACCCTGGCCTTGAAGTCCGGCAGCGAATTTCAAGTGGGCGCGGTGACTCTGCGTTTGCGTTTGCCCGGCGAGTTGCTGGCACCTGAACAACCACTACAAGCCACGCGCACCCATGCCGCATGGCTGATGCCCGCGTTGGCGGCGGTCGGTGTGGCCGGTTTGGCGCTTGACCAATGGACACAAAGCAACCCCGGTACGCCCTGGCTGGAGATTCTTTCCCCGGTGCTGGCGGGTCCTTTCGCCCTGCTGGTCTGGTGCGCCGCCTGGGCCTTGTTCTCCAAACTCTTTCGTGGACAGTTCGCGCTCGGAACCCATCTGCGCATCGCGCTGCCTTGGGTGGTCGGTTTGATGGTGCTGGTGCCCTTGCTGAACCAAGCCAGTTTTGCTTTCTCACTGCCCAGCTTGAGCCGCCTCAATCCTTTGCTTGAAGCTGCAGGGGGTTGTGCCTTGGTGTGGCAGCACCTGAGCGCCATCGCGCCCAAACGCCGCTGGCATCTCGCTGCCACCACCGCCCTGGGTTTTGTCGCCGCGGCCAGTTACATGGGCTACAACCACCAGAAAAGCGAGAACCGATGGTTCGAACAGCTTTACGCGACCACCATTTCGCTGCCCAGTTTGCGTGTGGCACCGGCGGTTTCGGTGGAGAGTTTCATGGGATCGCTGCGACCATTGGAGGAGGAGTTGGGGCGGGTGGTGGGTGAGAGCGACGACGGTGACTCGCAGGTAGATTGATCGCATCAAACCATATGCTCAAAGCGCTGTACGACCGTCTCGCCTATGCATGCATTGGCTTCACTTTGGGTTCGGTTGTCGCATTTGTACTTTGGTACCTCTATGGCCTCGGCTTTTCAAATCAAGTTCACCATCCAGTGACGCAAGCTTCGCTTGTGAATTGGATCGAATACGCAGGGGGTTTCTTTGCTCTCATCGGATTTATCTTCCGTGACCGTGTAGGCGATGCCATTGGCAACACCAGCCGCGAGGTCTACGACTACGAAGCTGGTCGCCATACCAATCCTGAGGTTCCGCGGTGGTTGGTTCTGTTATCGCTTGCCGGGGTTGTTTGCGCTGTTTGGTACGTTTGGAGGTGAATCGTGCTGGATTGACTTTTGACGTTGACCAAGTTCATCAGAATGCTCTTTCATGGCTGATGCTGCACCGTCCCCCAATCCACCGCTGCCACCCCATTGTTCCCAGCATTCCCTGGCCCTGAAGCCGGGCAGATCTGCTGCCCGCGCACCACCAAAAAATGTTGATGGTTGAGCGGTCTTCGCACCTCTGTGTAGACGGCCGGGTGCTCTTCGTTGCGGTCGATGTGGCCGCTGCCGTTGGTATCGCTGCTGTAACGGCACACGCGGTATTGGTTGGCGTTCAGGCCGATGCTCCAGCCTTGTGGGTTGATGTGGCTCTGGCCTGACCATGCGGCGCTGGGGGCCGTGCTGCTGTTGCCCGTGGCAGGTAAATCGACCAAACAGTGGTAGCTCACGAAACGCTCACCGGTTTCTAACCAAGAGGTGACGTTCATGCTGCCCGGTGTGGCGTTCAAAGCCACCCATGATGCCTCGCCGCTGACCTGCACCACCTTGACCGCTTCGCTCACGCACTGTGGTGCTGTTGTAGTGGGTGCACTGCTCAAACTCAAGCCCACAGACAGCGGCAGCGGCTCGTCGTTGGCCGCTTGTGGGTTGGGCGGTTGCGCCAGAGAAAAACGCACCAAGCCGCTGAGCAACAGTCCATTCACTGCGCTGCACTGTGTCAGGTGGCTGCTGTTGACTTGATGTTGTTGCAAGCTGGCGGGCAGGCCGCTGCAAATGGCAGTGATGCGCCCGCTGCGGTTGTCAAACAACCAAATATGGGTGCTGGTGCTGCTGGGTTTGAAGCTGCTGCGGCCGTCGCCCAAATCGTGGGCCGCAGGTGGAATGAAAGTGGATCGGCCGCCTACCCCCCACACTGGATGGGCACGAGGCGCTTGGCTTAAAGCGGCTGCCAGCGTTGGGTCTTGGCCCGCGATGAGGGTGTGCAGCTTCAAACTTTGCGGCTGGCCCCGCCGATCGGTCCAAGCCACTTCGACGCGGCTTGTTTTGTAGGTGAAGCTGCTGTTGTCATCCACTTGGCGGCTCACTTCGTAGCTGGTGTTGCTGGCGCTTAAATTGGCGCTCGCGGCATTGCTGCTTTGAATGGCCGCGTAGTGGGGCAGGCTGGGTGTACTGGTCAGTGTGGCGTTGGGTGCCACAAACGCCCGTTGTTCTTCCAAGGTTTGTTGTGCCAGGCGCAGGGCCTCACCGCGGTGGCGGGCCGTTTCGCTGTTCAAGCGCAAGCCCTCTTGGCTGCGCATCAGGCCCAGCATGCCAAGCGTGACCACCAAAAAAGCGACCAAGGCTTCAATCAAAGACATGCCGCGTTGACGGTGGCGTCGGCCTTGGCGTTGTGTTTTCATGGTGTTTGATCACTCCAACCACCAGCCAGGGAAGCCCAGCTGCCCGTGTTCCAGCGCAAGCGGGACAGCACGGCGGCATCCCACACGAATTGAGGTGCGCCGTCCGTCACCACCGAACCCGCAGACCAGGCAGCGCCTTGCAGAGTCGCGTTGCTGCTGGCCTGCTGCCATTGCAGTTCGTTGGCAACCACGGCCCCAATGATCTGCACCGCTCCACGCAGCATCAACTGTCCGCGCACCACGAGCACCAAGGGTTGATCCAGGCTGCCAATCGACAACGTGCTGCTGCCTGCGTCCAGCAGCACATCACCCTCCACCCACAACAAACGGTTGCCGCGCTGCGCGATGGCCTGTTGCATGGCGCTGCTGCAGTCGCTGCTCGCACCACCCGAACAAACCACATGGCGAACGCTGGTTTGTGCCGCCCAGCGCTGTGGCCCCATGCCCCACACGGCGGCGAACAAGGCGTCTGGGTTCATAGCCGCCAAGTCGCCATCCATCGCGGCAACCGCATGGCTATCGCTGCCACCTGCCACAGAAGACAGCTGCGGTGCGGTGATCTGAACGCTGCCGCCCGCATGCAAAGCCACACCGCCCGAGGCAGCGTCATGGTGATGGGCACCTAAAGCTTGACCCGTGATGCTGCCGCGCGCCGTCAGCGGTGCGGCAGGCGGCGTGCGCAGGCCACCCACCAGGGCCAAATGCACACGCTGATAGGCCTGGGCTTCCCCAGCGGGTGCTTCGCCAGTCATGTTCCAACAGGCGGGCCCCGCACTTTGGCAGCCCTTGCTTTGCAAATGGATTTGGCCAGGGGTGGTGGTCTGCAGCAACTGCACCACAAAACCGGCAACGGGTTCGTCGGTTTGCGGGAGTGAGACAGCCGCTGCACCCAAAGCCGGGCAGTGGCAGCGCCACTGGTTGCCCTCGCGCACGCATGCGGCGGTGAGGCCGGCTGTCGTGTGTTGCAAGCTTGTGTTGGCGTCGTATTGAAGGTGACGTTCGCGCCATAACCGAGAGGTGGTGCTGCTGTCGGGCAAGCAGTCTTCATTGATACGCTGGTGGCTATTCACCATGGCCAAGGCCCACTCCACACCGGCCTGTGCTGCCTCAAAGGCCTGTGCGGCCCGCACTTGGTTGATGGCCGTGCGCTGCTCAAACACCAGGTGGCGGTTGGAAAAAGCCAGCACCAAGGCCAGCACCAACAACAGCAACAAGGTCACGGCCAGCGCAGCCGCACCACGTTGCGAATAAGGTGTGGCATGTTGCTTCATGCCGGGCAAGCGCCGACAACGGCGTCGCTGCGCAAACGCACCTGGGTTTGCAGGCTGCGCTGCACCTGCACGTCGTGTGTGGCGCTGGCCTGCATGCTGATTTGAACGCTGCGCACTTGGAGGTGTGGTGGGCAGGTGTTTGAAGCCGGCGGGCAGGGGCGGTGGCACAAATCGGCCAAGGGCTGTTCAAACACTTGCGGTTGAATTTGCAGTTGCGTGATTTGCATCACCTCGGGGTCGGTCAGGCTTTGCCACCCGCCGTCACCCAAGCGCATTTGCAGCACGCCTTGTTGCAAACGAAAGCCCAGGGTTTCGTTGCTGTCAATTTTCTGGTTCTCTTGCGCATCGCGTGAGGCGTAGAACATCACGCTGTTGTTGCCTGGCGTGAGTGCTGCATAGGGGTTGGTTTGCGCTGCGGAATCCGCCTGCCAAATAGCGGCCTGGGGTGTGCCCCAATGGCCAGCGCGGTGCAGGTGGCGGCTCATCAAATCGAGCGTGGTGCGCAGGTCTTGCTGCAAGCGCGCTTGCAGCAGCAGGCTGCGGTTTTCACGCAAGTGTTCGCTGAGCAAAAACAAGGCCGTGGCCACGATGAACAGCCCCAAGGCCAAACCCACCATCAACTCCACCAAGGACAAACCCCGGCAGGCGTTGCGCTGCGCTGTTAAAGCGCGTTGGTTCACAACGCCCAACATGCGCGGTTCTCCGTCACGGTGTTGTCCACGGCCACGGTGGGGCCGGACGACTTCACTTGGTTCAGACCCTGAACCTGCAACTGCAGGTAGCGGCAGCGCGCATCGGCTTGTTGCATGCCTTGCGCTTGCAGCAACACACGCCAGCCATTTGCATTCACGTCGTGCAGGCTGACGGCATAGTGGCCGTTGCTGGTGACAGCGGGCTGCTGCAATGCGGCCAGCGTGCCGTAGGCCATGTGATCGGCGCGGTGGCGTTCTTGCTTCAACATCAATTGCATGACGGTGGCCAGGCCATCCACGCGCCTAGTTTTCAGAATCACGCTGTGGAATGACGGCAAACTCAAAGCCGCCAAGATGGCACTCACCGCCATGGCACACACCAGCTCAATCAAAGTGAAGCCGCGTGCAGGTCGGGTGGGGTGACAGCGCATAGTTGACTCCCTTCAGCACTGCACATGGCCCGGCACGCTGCCACCCGGCGAGCAGGTGCGCACGCGCCCCATCACATTCACCACATGGCGCAGTTGTTGGCCTTGTGGGTTGCTGATGTTCAGTGTTGCCGTGGGCGTGCTGGTGCCGTCCCAAGGGTCAAACCGCAGCGAGTTCGCGGACGACTGCAGGGCCGCTTTGTCCTGCGCCGCCCAGCGCACGGTTTTCACTTCAGTCGCACCGCCACTGCACACGGCGGGTGTGTTTTCAACCGGGCCACAAGTACAAGCATTCGCGCTGCCACTGTGCAGCACATAACAGCTGCCCCCCGCCCAAGGCAACACCGTCAAACGCAAACCCTGCTGCCGCGCCACAGCCTCGCTGCGAATGAATTGCAAATCGCCGAGTAACTGCTGGGCGGCACCTTGCAGCCGCTGCTGATCCAACCAACGCGCCATCGACGGCACTGCGGTGGTCGCCAAGATGATGCTCACGGCCACGGTGATCAAGCCCTCGATCAAGGTGAACCCGTGCTGTCTTTTTGAACGTGCGGTGTGTGATCTCACGGCTGGCTTCCTGTCGTTGATGAACTGGAAGCGACTGTAAAAACCGTGATGAATTCACGCGACCCCAGGAGGTGGGGGTTGGGGCAGTTTTGAGGGGTGCCCCTGGATGGGGGGGGATTCGAGCGCTTTGGGCCGTACCAGTAGCCATGTGCCTCGCTATTTCCGAGCCCGCCAGTAGCCAGGGCGGCGGCTGTGGTGCGCGACGGCACCTATGCGCACGCCGTCGTCTTCGGAACGATAGACGAGCGAGTAAGGAAAACGATGCAGTGGGAAGAGCCGTCGCTCACGAGCAGTGCGCGTGCCCAGTCCGGGATTCGCTGCAATCATGCTTGCGGCCCGAGTGAACTCGGCTAGAAAGGCGGCTGCGACCGAGGTGCTGGCTTGTTCAGCGTAAAAGGTGACTGCCTCAGCAAGTTCTTCCGCTGCCTCGGGTGAGAGGAAATAGTTCACTTCAAACTGGCTTGCAGGCGAGCGACTACCTCTTCACCTGCAAGCCAAGTGGCTCGCCCCGCAGCGATGTCGGCCTCTCGGCGATCAATCTCTTGTGCCCAGGCCTCCTCCCACTCGGGGTTGGGATCGAGGCTTGCCAGCAGCCTGTCCAAAAGCCGTGAGCGCTCCGCAGGCGGGAGATTCAGAACCTCAACTTCCAAAACTTCTACGGGGATAGACATAGGACACCTGCGGGGTTTCAACTGACCAATGGGAGCATGCCACAAACGAACGAGTTTTTGGGTCACGGCGCTGTGCTCCTCACCCCCCATCCCCCTCCAAATAAAACCACCGCCCCTCCTCCCACACAAACCGGCTCACCTCATGCAGCCGATGCGCACGCCCACCTTGTTTGCTGCGGGCGATGAATTCAACGGTGGCGTGGGTGTCGTCTTGCACTTCAAACGTTTTCACCGCCAGCCCCAACCACTTCAAACCGGCATCGTTCAGGTCGAGTGAACCGGGGCGGGTGCTCGGGTGCCAGGTGGCGAGCAGGTAGTCGGGCAGCTTCAAGACGAAGGCGCTGTAACGCGAGCGCATCAGGGCTTCGGCGGTGGGGGCTTGTAAGGCCAACGGCCCCGCGTGGTAGCGGCCGCAGCAGTCGTCATAGGCCAGCGGTGGGCCTTGTTCGGTGCGGCAAGGGCAGGGTGGGGTGGTGGGTGGTTTGGCAAGAGACGGCATGTGGCGCATCTTGCCGCAAGCGCGGACGAGGACCTGAGGTTGATGCAAAACAACTTGCGCAAAGTACTGTATAAATATACAGTACGCGCTCTTGCCAAAAACAGTGCGCCCCAGCAGCCCTTGTGTGCCCTTGTGCAGGGCGCGCACCCCACCCAATTCAGGAGTGATTCTTCATGCTTGACCACATGACTTTCCGCGTGACCGACATCCACCGCGCCAAAGCCTTCTACGGCGCGGCGCTTGCGCCACTGGGCTACAGCGTGGCCTATGAAGGCCAGCATGGCGCAAACATTTTGGGCTTCTCCTATCCCGACTCTTCTGAGCCTGACGGCAAAAAAGCCGATGTGTGGTTCATTGATGGCCCCTCGCCCTACGGTGGGCCACCCGCGACGGCGGGCTGTCACCTGGCATGGCGGGCTGAAAGTCGGGCGCAGGTGGATGCTTTTTATCGCGCAGCCCTGGCTGCCGGGGCAAAAGACAACGGAGCCCCCGGTTTGCGTCCCGACTACCACCCCCACTACTACGGTGCTTTTGTCATCGACCCCGAAGGCAACAACATAGAAGCCGTGTGCCATCGGCCAGAGTGAGTGGCGACTATCCTGCCCTGAATTTTTTAATCCCCATGCAGCACCCAGCACCCAGCTCAGCCGCCTTGTTGCGTCCTGCGGCCCGCAAGGCCACAGCCGCCATCGCCCTGCACCCGAGTTTGTGGCTGGGGCATCAACTGGGGCGCTCCAGCGAGCGCGGCTTGCCCACGGGTTTTGCACCGCTGGACGCCGAGTTGCCCGGCGGGGGCTGGCCGCGTCGTGCGCTCAGTGAGTTGTTGTTCGCGCAAATTGGCATGGGGGAAATGCGCCTCTTGGCCCCCAGCCTGGTGGCCACGCAGCAAGCGGGGCGGGTGGTGATGTTCTTTGACCCACCGGCTGCGTTGTCGGCCCTGGCCTTGGCCCAACTGGGGCTGGATGTGCCGCAGTTGCTGTTGATTCAAACCCGTGAGGTGGTCGCCGCCCCTGTTACTGCCCCTGGTGCTGCACAGCCTGCGTCATTGCCAACATCGCGGCCCACATCACCGCCAATGTCACCGCCAAAAGCGGCCAAGCCCTACAAGAACAGCGCCAATCAAAAAAACCTGTGGGCCTTGGAGCAAGTGCTCAAAAGCGGCCATGTGGGGGCGGTGGTGGCATGGTTGCCTGCGGGGCTGCGGCCAGAGTACCTGCGGCGTTTGCAACTGGCCGCACAACACCACGATGGCCCGGCTTTCATGCTGCGCCCGTGGTGGGGGGCCGATGTTCAACAACACATGCAGCCCAGTGCGGCCCCTCTGCGTTTGGGGTTGAAGCCTGTGGCGGCTTGGCAAGTGTCACACGCTGCACAGCTGGCATCGGCACATCAACCTGGGGCTGAGCAACTGTCCATTCAACTTTTCAAACGCAAAGGCCCACCGCGCCTGCAACCGCTGTTGCTGAACTTGCCGTCGGTGCTGGCGAACGATGGGCGTTCTGTCCCAGAGACCCCACAAGACCTGCCTTTGCTGCGACCGGCTGCGTTTGTTAATTTGGCTTGATTAGCGACAAGCCTCAGCCACCCTCACCTCCGTTCGGGCTGAGCCTGTCGAAGCCTGCGTGTGTTGCTCCGCGCTCCCCTTCGACAGGTCTTGTCCTGAACCCCATCGAAGGGTCATGGCGAACGGAGGAGGGTTGAGGAATGTTTGCGAATCAAGATTTGGTTTGAACCCCGCCTCGTGTTGATTTTGTAAAGCCTGCACCCACCATGCTGTGGATCGCCATCCACCTCCCCCTGTTGTCGCTCGAATCCTGGGCGGCCACCTTGCCGTTTACGTTGAGTGCACCGCTGGCCTTGATGGATGCCAAGCGGGTGCTGCATGTCAATGCCCAAGCACAGGCTTTGGGTGTGCAGCCCGGTTTGAAGCGCGCCACTGCACTGGCGTTGGCACCTGATCTGCTGCTTGGGCAGCCAGACGAAAAACGCGACGCCCAAGCCTTGCTCTGCGTGGCCCATGCCGCCTTGGTTTTTACGCCCATGGTGCACCTGGCCAGCCACCCGGCGCACACCGTGCTCTTGGAGGTGCAGGCCAGTTTGCGCTGCTTTGGTGGTGAAGCGGCCTTGCTGCAAGGTTTGCAAACGGCCTTGGTGCGGCTGCCGCACCGCATGCACCTGGCCTTGGCACCCACACCGCAAGGCGCGGCGTTGCTGGCGCGGTGGGCCGCTTGTGCCGCTCAGCACAACCACACCACTCCGTTTCGCTGTGGCAATCTCACCGATCTCCAACACCAACTGCACGATGCCCCGCTGACCTTGCTGGCCAGCACCGCAGGCCATGGAGACACCTTGCTCAGCATGGGTCTGCACACCCTGGGCGCTTTGTGCCGCCTGCCGCGTGCCGGGCTGACCCGGCGTTTTGGTGAAGCCTTGCTCGATGAAATCGACCGCATTCTCGGCAACCGCGCTGACCCACGCCTACCCCTGGTGTTGCCCGAAACCTTCCACGCCCAACTGGAGTTGTGGACACGCGCCGACACCACAGACCAACTCTTGCCCGCTGCCACCGTGCTGCTGGAGCAACTGCTGGCCTGGGCCCGCGCACGCCAAGGCCGCGTGGCTTGTTTCAGCTTGCGGCTGACGCACGAACAACGCCGCACCCGTGGTGATGCCGACCACACGCCCGCCAACACCCACTTGCGCATCGCCCTGACCCAAGCCAGCGCCGAGTTGGCACACCTGCAAGCCTTGCTGCGCGAGCATCTGGCGCGCTTGCAGCTGCCAGCACCCACATTGGAAATTCACCTGGAATGCGCCGACTGGGTACAAAACGCACCACCCAATGAATCACTTTTTCCCACACCGCAAAGTGAAAGCGAAGGCCTGGTGCAACTCATCGAACGCTTGCAAGCGCGCCTGGGCCCCGAGCACGTGCGCCGCCTCGCCGCCGTGGCCGACCACCGCCCCGAGTGCGCCAGCCAAAGCCACAGCGCCCAAGCATTGATCCCGCACAGGCAGGCCGAGCGCAGCCAGCAGGTGCAACAAACCGCTCCTGCCGCCGCCCGCCCGGTGTGGTTGCGGAGCCCGCCACAAGCCCTGAAAGAACGCAACCACCGCCCGTGTTTAGACGGCCAAACCCTGCACCTGCTGTGCGGCCCCGAACGCATCGAGAGCGGCTGGTGGGACGGCCTGCTGTGCGAGCGTGACTACTTCATCGCCCGCCAACCCAGTGGTGCTTTGGTGTGGGTATACCGGCTGCGGCACGCACGCGAGGGAGATGCGGTGGGGTGGTTTTTGCAGGGGTGGTTTGGGTGAAGGAGGTTGCAAACGAACCAACGTATCAGTTGCATGCTGCCTCCCCTCACAACCCCAACTCACTCAAACTGGCATGCCCACCTGGCCGCCGCCCCAGCGGCCAATGAAAGAGCCTGTCCTCGGCCTTGATCGGCAAATCATTGATGCTGGCAAACCGCCGCTGCATCAGGCCGTGGTCGTTGAACTCCCAGTTCTCGTTGCCGTAGCTGCGAAACCAGTGGCCGGAGTCGTCGTGCCACTCATACGCGAAACGCACGGCGATGCGGTGTCCGCCGAAGGCCCACAGTTCTTTGATGAGCCTGTAGTCGAGTTCTTTGGCCCATTTGCGCTGCAGAAACAACCGCACCTGCTCGCGCCCCACCGGAAACTCGGCGCGGTTGCGCCACACCGTGTCCTCGGTATAGACCTGGGCCACGCGGTCGGGGTCGCGGCTGTTCCAGGCGTCTTCTGCGCCGCGTACTTTTTGCGTGGCGCTCTCTAACGTGAAGGGCGGCAGGGGCGGTTTGGTTTCCATGCGGAATCCGCAGCGGCTCAATAAGTTTTGTAGGGCAGGAATTTGCCTGACAGCACCACGTTGACGCGGTCGCCTTTGGGGTCGGGTTCTCGGGTGATGTCCATGCTGAAGTCAATCGCGCTCATGATGCCGTCGCCGAATTCTTCATGGATCAACTCTTTGATGGTGGTGCCGTAGACGCTGACGATTTCATACCAGCGGTAAATGAGCGGGTCGGTCGGCACGGCGGTGGGCAGCGAGCCTTTGTAGGGCACCACTTGCAGCCATTTTTGTTCTTCCGCGCTCAAGCCAAAAATTTTGCCTATGGCCTTGGCCTGCGCTGCGGTGCAGGTCATTTGCCCCAGGCAGGCGGCGGTGGCCCACTCTTTGGACGTGCCCACTTTTTTGGCCACGTCTTCCCACTTGATGCCCTTGGACACTTTGGCGGTGATGATTTTTTCGGTGATGTCGTTGCGGTTCATGCAGGTCTCCAGTTGGAAGGGGTTTAAGGGCTTGTGGTGGATGCGGGTGGATGCGCCGCTTTGGCGCGGCTGACCAAAAAGTCAACGATGTGGTTGCGCAGCTCGTAATAACCAGGCAAGTGGTGCAGGCCAGCACGTGTGCGTTCGCGGGGCAGGGGGTTGGTGACCACCTCGGTGATGCCGCCGGGCACGTAGCCCTGGGGCGTTTCGCTGCCGTTGCTCATGAGCAAAATGCGGTCCGCCAACAAAATGGCTTCGTCCACGTCGTGGGTGATCATGAACACGGTTTGCTGGGTTTGCCGCACGATGCGCATTAGCTCGTCTTGGATGGTGCCGCGTGTCAGCGCATCCAGTGCACCAAAAGGCTCGTCCAGCAACAGCATCTTGGGCTGAATGGAAAACGCCCGAGCAATGCCCACGCGCTGTTTCATGCCGCCTGAAAGCTGAGACGGTTTTTTGTCCAGCGCTGCAGTCAAACCGACCTGAGCCACATACTTTTCCACTTTGGCATTGACCTGCGCAGCGCTCCAATCCGGCCAGCGTGACTCCACCGCGAAGGCGATGTTTTTGCGCACGGTGAGCCAAGGCATCAGGGCATGGCCTTGAAACACCACGCCGCGCTCCAGGCTGGGCCCGGCCACTTCGCGGCCATCCATGAAAACATGGCCGCTGCTGGCTTGGTCCAAACCTGCCAACACATTGAGGATGGTGGTTTTGCCGCAACCCGAGTGGCCAATGATGCAGACGAACTCGCCTTGAGCCAGTGTGAAACTCACATTGGAAAAAACGGGTTTGTCGGCGGTGAAGGTTTTGCTCAAACCCTCAATTCTTAAGAATCCGTCCATGGGCTTGCCCGGTTTGGTTTGGGTAGAGGTGAAACGATGATCGGGTGAGGGCCTGTTCACACTACGGATGCCAGTGCGAACGTGGCCATTGGGGCGCAGAGCAAGGCGCACGGCGCTGCCAAGGCGTCCGCCTTGGCGAGGCGTGCAACGCCGCGCTGCGCCCCCATAACCACGTTCCCGAAGGGTTGTTCCCCAAAAGGCCTTGCGCGGCGTTGCAAAGCCTCGCCGGGGGCCTACCCCGGCTTCGTTTTGCGCCTTGCTCAAGGCCTTTTGAAGAACAACGCATCTGGCATCCGTAGTGTGAACAGGCCCTAGTCCACATAGGTCACTGCCTTTTGTAGGCGAGCGAACACGCCATCGAGCAGCATGCCCACCAAGCCAATCACCCCAATGGCAAAAATCACATTGGTGAGCGACAGGTTGTTCCACTCGTTCCACACGAAGTAACCAATGCCGGTGCCGCCCACGAGCATTTCGGCGGCCACGATCACGAGCCAGGAAATACCCATGCTGATGCGCATGCCGGTGAGGATGGTGGGCGCTGCGGCGGGCAGGATGACTTTGAAGGCTTTGCGCAGCGGCCGCACCTCCAGCGTGCTGGCCACGTTCAGCCACTCACGCCGCACCGAGGCCACACCGAAGGCGGTGTTGAGTAACATCGGCCAGACTGAACAAATGAAGATCACAAAAATACCGCTGATCGACGAGTCCTTGATGGTGTAAAGCGCCAGCGGCATCCAGGCCAAGGGGCTGATGGGTTTGAGCACCTGGATGAAAGGGTCGAGTGCTTTGCTGAGCAAGGGGCTCATGCCAATGCCAAAACCCAAGGGGATGGCCACACAACAGGCCAGCAAAAAGCCCAGGCCCACGCGGCCCAGGGAATGGCCGAGCTGGATCAAGATGCCCTTGTCGTTCGGCCCGTTGTCGTACACCGGGTTGGACAGGTGTTTCCACACCGTTTCACCCATTTGTGCCGGCGTTGGAAACCCTGCCGCCTTTTTGTCTCCTCCTGGGCTCGGGTCCTTGCCCAGCATTTTTTGGTACTCGATTTGTTCAGGCGTGAGCTGCACCGCTGGTGCAGTGCTGGCGGTGGGCAAGGTGGCGATTTGCCAGGCGCCCACAAAAGTCAGCAACAGCAGCAGCGACAGCAGGGCCGCACGCACTTGCAGTGAGCGCATGAAGCCGCCTGGGATGTTGGAGGCGGTCATGCTCAGCTCATTTTGTTGATGGCAAAACTCTTGAGGTAGTCCTCGGGCAGCGCCGGGTCAAACACCTTGCCCATGATGGTGAACTTGGGATAAGCACCGTCGGGTACTTTCTGGTCCAGCTGCTTCATGTGTTTTTTGGCGTCGGTCAACAAGAACACCTTCTCGGCGATTTGTTTGTAGTTGACCTCGCCCTTCACATAGCCCCAGCGTTTCATTTGCGTGAGCATCCACACCGCCATGCTCTGCCAGGGGATGGGGTCAAAGTCGGCCCGGTTGGGCACGGTTTTGATGCTTCCGAGGCCATCGGCGAACTTGCCGGTGAGCACCTGTTGCAACACGGTTTCCGGTTGGTTCAGGTACTGGGCGGGCGAAATCACTTTGGCTATCAACTCGCGGTTCTCGGGCTTGCGGGCCATGGCGGCGGCGGTGAGCACGGCGCGGTAGAGCGCAGCAAAGGTGTTGGGGTTCTTTTGAATGAACTCGGTGCTGGTGCCAAAGGCGCAGCAAGGGTGACCGTCCCACAGGTCTTTGGTGAGCAGGTGCAAGAAACCGATCTCTTCATACACCGCACGCTGGTTGAAGGGGTCGGGGCCGAGGTAACCGTCGATGTTGCCGGCGCGCAGGTTGGCCACCATCTCGGGCGGCGGCACCACGCGGATTTGAATGTCGGTGTCGGGGTTCAGACCATGTTCGGCCACGTAATAACGCAGCAAGAAGTTGTGCATGCTGAACTCAAACGGCACCGCAAACTTGAACCCCTTCCATAGCTTGGGATCACGTTTGTCTTTGTGTTTGTTGGCCAGGGTGATGGCCTGGCCATTGGTGTTTTGAATCGTGGCCACATTCATTGGCACCTGGTTGGAGCCGATGCCCATCGAAATAGCCAAGGGCATGGGCGACAGGAAATGGGTGGCGTCATACTCTTTGTTGAGCATCTTGTCGCGTATCAAAGCCCAGCCCGCGGTTTTCACCACCTCCACATTCAGCCCCTGCTGTTTATAAAAACCCAAGGGGTGGGCCATGATGAGCGGGGTGGCGCAGGTGATGGGAATGAAGCCGATCTTGAGGTCTTTCTTTTCCAGCGGGCCTTTGTCTTGCGCCATGGCTTGCAGTGCACCGAGAGGCAGCACCGAGGCGATCGCGGCGCGGGCGGTGTTGGCACCGACGGCACGCAAAAAGCGGCGGCGCAGACCGTCTTGCGGAAACAGTGCCTTCATCAAACTGGCTTCGAGCAAGTTGTTCGAAGTGGCCTCCACTTCGCTGGCCAGCGACGCCGCATGGTCTTGCGGCGCATGGTTTTCGCCGCAGGCGCAGCGCAGCATCAAGGGGCGGTCGGCGTCGTAGGGGTCGTGGCGGGCGGATGCTGTGGTGGGGGAAGCGGGTAGCTTGGACATGGCGCACCTCGGAGGTTGAAAGGTGCCCACATCTATGCAAGTGCCGCGCCCAGGTGTGCCAGTTTGGAGGTGAGCCCCACAAATCACCCACGCGCCACCGAGTCCTTGTAGGGCTGGCCCTACAAATCGGTCTGAACAAGCTGCTAAACGCGGCCTTGGTGGTGGCGCTGCGCATACAGCGCCAGCTCGACGTCGTTTTTGGTGCCGGTTTTTTCCAGGATGCGGGCGCGGTAGGTGCTCACGGTGTTGGCGGCCAACTGCAATTGCGCACCAATTTCGCTCACGCTGTGCCCCGTGGTGAGCAGGCGGTACACCTGGTATTCCCGGTGCGACAAGGCTTCAGGCCCCATTTGGGTGCCGGCCGCGCCCACGGCATTGGCCAAGGCTTCCGCCGTGGTGGGGGTGACGTACACACCGCCTGCCGCGACTTTGCGAACAGCGGCAACCATGTCGTCGGGGTCTGCACTTTTACTCAGATACCCGGACGCACCGAGTTTGATGCAGCGCACGGCATATTGTTTTTCGGGATAGGTGCTGAGCATGAGCACGGGCAAGGCGGGCCAAGTTTTACGCAGGTTTTGCAACACGTCCAGGCCATCGCGTTCGGGCAGGGCGATGTCGAGCAGCACCACGTCCAGGCCTTCGCGCCCGTTCAATCGCTCCACCTGTGCTTCCACGTCAGGGCCGGTAGCGGCTTCTGCGCACACGTCAATCTCGGGTGCGTCGGCCAACACCTGCTTGAGACCTTCGCGCACGATGCGGTGGTCGTCGCCCAGCAGCACACGGATGCGGGTGGTGCTCATGGTGCCACCTGCGCTGTTGTTGGCAGCTCAGGCATGGGCATGTGAAGTTGGAAATGGCTGCCTTGGCCGGGGGTGCTGTCGATGTGGATCTGCCCACCAAAGGGCCTCGCACGTTCGCGCATACCCATCACGCCATAAGCGGTGGGCGCTTCAAAAGCGGTGGCGGGTGCGCCTTGTCCATCGTCGCGCACACTCAAGTGCAGTTCACGCGTGTCGGCTTGAATCGACACATCTAAATGGGTCGCTTGCGCATGGCGTCCCACATTGGAGAGCATCTCCTGAAAGATGCGAAACACCGCCATGGCGGCGGGCTCGGGCAGCTCGGGTGCGTGGGCCACTTGCATGTGCCAGTTCAATGTCAGTTCAGCGGTTTGCACAAACTCGTGGGCTTGCCACTCCAGTGCCGCCCACAAGCCTTGATGGTCCAGGATGCTCGGGCGCAGGTCGGTGATGATGCGCCCCACGTTGTCCACCGCCGTTTCAATCGAGCGGCTCATGTTTTGGCACTTGGCACGCATGCGTTCGCGCATGGCTTGCGCCTCCGCGGCTTCTCGGCTTTCTTGTTCACCGAGCCGTTTGTCCAACCAGTTCACGTCCATCTTCAGGGCCACGAGCAGGCTGCCGAGCTCGTCGTGCACTTCGCGGGCAATGCGTGTGCGTTCGTTTTCGCGCACGCCTTCGGAGTAAACCGACAACTCTTGCAACTGCTGCAGCGCACGTGACAACTCCGCCGTGCGTTCAAGCACACGCTGCTCCAATTCGTTCTTGGCCGCACGCAGCGCATCAGCCGCACGTTTACGTTCGGTGATGTCCACAAACGTGATGACAGCGCCGCGCACCACGCTGCCGTCCATGATGGGGTGGCTGGAGTACTCCACCGCGAAGCTGCTGTGGTCGCGTCGCCAGAACGCCTCGGTGTCGATGCGGCAAGGCAGGCCCTGGCGAAAGGCGTTGAAGATGGGGCAGTCGGTGTCGGGGTAGTGGCTGCCGTCGGCGTGCGAGTGGTGGGTGAGTTCGTGCATGTTGCGGCCCCATACCTCGGCGGCTTCATAACCCAACATCTGTGCTGCTGCGCGGTTGATGAACATGCAGTGGCCATCCAAGTCCACCCCAAAAATGCCTTCCCCGGTGGACTCCAGCAACAGGCCCAGTTGCTGCTGCCACAGCGGGTCGGTGGTCGCAGCGGTGTCTACGGGGGCTTGTGGCAGCTGGAGCGCGAAGGTCGGCAAGGGTGCGGTCGTGCTCATTCAACGGCCCCAAAAACAAACCGCGTCACGCCCAGCGCAAACGCAAACAAAAACCCGAAGGTGAAGCGGTCCAGCCGCATCACAGGCTGTCCGCGTTTGGCGCGCCACATACCCACCCACATCATGGCCAGGCCTACCGCAGCCGGGGTGATGATGAGATTCAGGTAGCGCCATGTGTGATTGCCTATCAGGTGCACCGGGAAGAGCCACAAGCTCAAGACCCCGAGCAGCGCACCCAACACGACATAGCCCAATGCCGCGAGCCACGGGTTAACGGGGCGACGCAGCGGGTCCGCTACCGCATGCAAACCCATCTCGGCCAGGGCCTCGATGCACAGCTGCAAGAAAAACTCGCCGAAGAGTTCCAGCAAAAATTCGATCATGGCGGCGAGTGTAAAACTCATGAGAAAACGCCGGGCCGCTCCCAGGCTTTCTCATCCCCAAGGTCCCTGGGCGCCGTCAATCGACGATGAAGAGCGTTGCCCCCACATCAGTGGAAGAACGGTGCGCCTCGGCGTTGTCGGCCACTTGGTAGCTCATGCCGGGTTTCAAAACAAAGCGGCGGCCATCGGCCAATTCGGTGTGCAACTCGCCGCTGAGGCACAGCAACACATGGCCTTTGCTGCACCAGTGGTCGGCCAGATAGCCCGGGGTGTACTCCACCATACGCACCCGAATGTCATTGAAGTGCTGGGTGCGCCAAGTGGCCAACCCTTGTACGCCAGGGTGTTGTGTCTTCTCAACCAGTGACCAATCGGTGGTGACGAAGGGGATGTTGTTCAGTTTCATCAAAAATTCTCCGTTGTTCTTGTATAAGTGGACCCGAGCAGCGGCTTCTTAGCAATACACAGCTGGACCGAATGGCTTGCAATTTCTGTGGTGTAAGAAATTGCGTCCAGCGCCGACACCCAGCGTGATACGCAAGGCCATACGACTTGTCACGACGGGCAGCGCCATTTCCCACTAGGATGGGGAGACTCGCTTTTATTCGTTTTCTTTGCCCATGCCGTCCCTGTCATCGTCCTACCGACATATTCGCCACAACACCGTCCAGTGGACCGAAGGACTGAGTGACGCCGACCTGACGGCGCAGTCTGCCGAGTTCGCGAGCCCAGGGAAATGGCATCTGGCGCACACCACCTGGTTTTTTGAGCAGTTCGTGCTGCAGCCTTTTGACGCGACTTACCGCGTATTCGACGAGCAATTTGGATTTCTCTTCAACTCTTACTACAACGCCGTCGGCCCACGTCAGGCGCGTGCGCAGCGCGGTTTGCTCACGCGCCCGAGTCTGGCCACGGTGCTGGACTACCGCCAGCACGTGGACCGCGCCATGCAAGCCCTGCTGTCGCAAACCTTGCCCGACGAATGTTTGCAACGCATCACCTTGGGTTTGCATCATGAGCAACAGCACCAAGAGCTGTTGTTGACAGACCTGCTGCATTTGTTTGCGCAGAACCCCCTGCGGCCGGCTTGGCGCACCCCTGCCGCTGCCAGCCACGCAGCCACGCCACAGCCACTGCACTGGGTTTCTTTTGACGGTGGTGCGGTGGATGTGGGGCACACAGGCCATGGTTTTTGTTTTGACCATGAACAACCACGGCACACGGTGCTGCTGCGACTGTACCGTTTGGCCAGCCGACCCACCACCAACCGCGAGTGGATCACCTTCATGCAAGCCGGTGGCTACAGCGAACCAGCGCTGTGGTTGTCAGACGGCTGGGATCAGGTGCAAGCCCACGGCTGGCAGGCACCGCTCTATTGGGAGCAAGTCGCCAATGGCTCGTGGCAGACCATGACATTGCATGGCATGCAGCCGCTGCAGCTCGACGCACCCGTGACCCACATCAGCTTTTTCGAAGCCGATGCTTATGCCCGCTGGGCGGGCAAACGGCTGCCCACAGAGTTCGAGTGGGAGCATGCGGCGCATGCTTGCGGGGTGGAAGGCAACTTTGTCGAGAGCGGCCATTTCGCGCCGCAACCTTCTATGGCCACCAACGACGCGTCGCCCAGCCAAATGTTCGGCGACGTTTGGGAGTGGACGGCCAGCCCCTTCGTGGCTTACCCCGGCTTTCGTGCAGCCGCCGGTGCCGTCGGCGAATACAACGGCAAGTTCATGAACGGTCAGTACGTGTTGCGCGGTGGTTCGTGCGTGTCGCCACAAAGTCATTTGCGGCCTGAATACCGCAATTTTTTTCAACCCACCCAGCGCTGGCAATTCACCGGCTTGCGGCTGGCGGAGGATGCATGAGTTTTTCAACCACCCACCAGGGCGTCCTGTTGCCGCACGCCATATCTGCGGACACGACTGATGAGGCCACTGCATCGTCCCTGGCTTTGGCGCGCGACGTGCTCAACGGCTTGTCTCAAGCGCAGAAAACACTTCCCTGCATTTGGTTCTATGACCACCGCGGCTCCCAGCTTTTTGAAGACATCACCCGCTTGCCCGAGTACTACCCCACACGCACCGAAACCCGTTTGCTGCAAGGCCTGGTGGGGGAGGTGGCCACTACTGTGGGGCCCCATGCCCAGTTGATCGAACTGGGCAGCGGCTCCAGCGTGAAAACCCGTTTGCTCTTGCAGGCCATGCCGGAACTTGCGGCCTATGTGCCGGTGGACATTTCAGAAGCCTTCCTCAACGACGCCGTGGCCGGTTTGTTGCGAGACTTTCCGCACCTGGTGGTCAAACCCGTGGTCGCCGACTTCACCGTCCCCTTTGCTTTGCCGCGTTTACCGACCCAGCTGCACGGCCAACCCAGCCCGCGTTTGGGATTTTTCCCGGGCTCCACCATCGGCAACTTCTCACCCGAAGCGGCCACCACCTTGCTGACCCAATTTGCGCAAGCACTCGGGCCGCAGGCGTGGTTGCTGATTGGCGTAGACACCACCCAAAACTCCGCCATGCTCGTACCCGCCTACGACGATGCCCAAGGCGTGACCGCCGATTTCAACCGCAACTTGCTCTTACGAATCAACCGCGAATTGGGTGCGAATTTCAGCTTGCGCCATTTCCACCACGCAGCCCGTTTTGACGCCGCTGCGGGCCGCGTGGAGATGCACCTGGTGAGCGAAATTAAACAAACCGTCAAGGTGCTCGGCCACCACTTTGATTTCCAAGCGGGCGAATCCATCCACACCGAAAACGCCTACAAATACACCGCCCCGGCGTTCATGCGTTTGGCCAGCAGCGCAGGGTGGCGCGAGCAGCAGGTTTGGAGTGACGACCAGGGCACCGGCTTCAGCGTGTTCTTGATGCGCTCGAGCGCGGCAGGGTGAAAACTGACTGCGCCAGCACTGTGGCCGCTGCAGGTGTCAGCGACGCTGGGCGGGTCTATGCGGCCTGCAGAAGAAACTCCACCTTCACCGCATCAAATGGAAAGACGATGGCACCGTTCTCCGTGCGGTCCAACACACCAGCAGCGAGCAAAGCCGTGACATCAGTATGAACCGCCTTCACATCGCGCTCGACTCGCCTTGCGGCTTCGCGAATAGACACAGGGCCAGCACCACACAGCGCTTTGAGCAACTCCCACCGTTTGGCGGTGAGCACTTTCCAAAGAAGCTCGGGCGAAGCAAAACTGATGCGGGCTGTTTTCTCTGCCTTGCCAGACTGCCAGGACTGTGCAAACCCTGCCATGGCTTCTTTGGGAGAGCGAACATCAAGCGTCACTGTTTTCACGATTCCACCTCGCAATATCACGTTGGAAGTCAGCGAGCAGCACGTCGGGTGTGGTGAAAGCGTAGTGGCTCTCCTTGACACCAAAGTGGCGATGATCCCCTTTGCCAACCTCATTGTCGTATCGCACGACACATTGACCTTTGACCACATAAGCCAAACGGTACTTGTATTCGTGAAGCGACCCTTTGACGGGTGTGGGAACTCGCCACAAAACCAACTCGGCGAACGCATGTTCTGTGTAAACAATGCGTGTTCTGAACAGCTCGGTAGCCTTCATGTTGGTGATGATGACAACACCCGGACGTGTTGTCAACCAGAACAACGCTCACGGTGCTGCTGACGCTCGAAGTTCTGTGTCTTCTTAATGCGCTCGGAAGGCTGACGAGTTAACCCGCATATTTCACCAGGTAGCTCTTCTATGTCCCGCAACACTGGATGAATGCTCACTTTCTTGGCTTCGAGCGCCAAATCCAATTTGGTCCGAGCGCTACACACCCGATTGAGCCGTGCTGCGGCACGCTGGCTGCGTTGCTCCTCCTCGCGGGCACGAGCCCGCAGCGTCGTCTCGCCTTGCCAGCGCACCGCATCACAGCCCACTCGGGCGTGTCCCTGGTGAAATATGCGGGTTAAAGCGCCAGCCCCGCCGCCACGAGCAACGCCGCGGCTGCTACCAGCGAGCCGACAGCGCCCACCATATTGCCCCAGTAGACCAGCCGCCCCCACCCGACGCCACCGGCAGCCAAGCCACGTTCACCTGTGATGGCCGCCAAGGGGGTGGATACACAAAATCCGTAAGAAGAAATCACCAAGGCCACCACGATGGTCCAGGTGAGCGCCGCAGGCGCAGCCAAACCCGGCAAGAGCGCCGCCACCGCGAGCATCAGCGTCGCGCCTATCGGCAAACTCAAATGCGCCACCCGCCAGGAGTTGACGATGTGGGCAGCAGCTTGGCGCTTGATGGCTCGCGCATACGGCGCACCCAACAACAAACCAAAAAGCAGGACGATGGCGCCGTGCAAAATGAGGTGGCGTGAGGCGGTATCCAAGGTTGCGGTTCTTTCAAGAAGTTGATTTGGGTTGCCACTGGTTGGCCCGCACATTGTCCTGTGCCAGCCGTGCTGTTTCCTGAACCCGCTTGGCGCGGGTCTCCGGCTTTTTTGCTTGGCTGATCCACTCCAAGATGCCGCGTTTGGCCGAGCGGGGAAATGCGGTGAAGTGGGCGGTGGCGTCGGCATAGCGGGCCAGTTCTTCCTGCAAGTCGGCCGGGACCACCAATTGCTCCACCTCGTCCAGCGCCGTCCAAGAACCATCCAATTGAGCCGCTTTGACTTTGGCGAGACCACTGGCGTGCATCAGCCCTTGCTCCATCAACCGCGCCACCCGCTCCTTGTTCGGCCGCGACCAGGCTGATTTGGGCTTGCGCGGAGAGAACCACAACATGGTGCGGTGCTCGTCAAGTTTGCTTGGCTTGCTGTCCACCCAACCAAAACACAGCGCTTCTTCGACCACCGCGTCGTACCCGAGGCTGGGTTTGCCGCTGGCCTTTTTGTACGACACCAACCAAACGCCTTCATCCCGCTGATGGTGGGCTTGCAGCCACGCCCGCCATTCGTCGCGGGTTAAGGGGTGAACGGCGTTGGGGGGGAGGGGGGTGGGCATAGCTTTGATGCCAAGTGGGGCGTTTGGTGGAGTGGCTGGAACAATCCGTTCAGCTATCCGCACGCATTGATGTTGGACGTGTCCCAATGCCTGAGATTGAGTGCTACCTTACCTTCTGCTACTCGCACCTGATTGCTATAGGGTCGCCTATGTAGTTCCATACTTTTCTGATGATTCGATCTCGGCAACCATTTCGTTGGAATCGCCTTTGAACATCATCGCTTTCTCATCGGTATCCACCATGTAGTAGTGGCCTTTGTCGGTAATAAAGTGCCATGCGAGAACGGTTTGATCTTTGTATTTGTGGGTTGGATCGCCAGCGGTCATATGGCTCAACTCATGTTGAGCAGCAGCACAGAGTGCGCGAGTTACCTTCATGAATCGAGGTTCATTTGCCAACGCTTCGGCTGCGCGCGCTTCCCGGTCGGGAAGCGCGGCGGTGCGACGCTTAACCTCAGCCGCCATTTCGTCAGCTGACATGACGACAAGATCGGGAAGGCTCCGTAGCCACTTGGCATTCAATTTGACGAGGTCTTCGTCTTCCAACAGCTTGAAAAACCTGTTGTCGAATTCGTTGAGAATGTCTCGTTCCTTGTTTTTGCCAAAGTATTCGCTCTCAAAGAATCTATCCATACCAACAAGGCCAATCCGATCGACGATTGATGCACTTTCATTGAAAAGCTGAAAGTGTTTCGCGGCCCCCATCTCTATCAAGCCTTCACGAACCAAGCGAATCATTTTTTCGTTCCAACCCGAGTTGTAAACGAACTGAGAAAAGCCACCGTTGTTGACCTGAGATAGGTAATAGTCGACGTAGTAGCTTTGCAGCCCACGATGTGGCAACTCGTCTTGGCGGAAATGTTCTGCGCGCAGAGCGTTCAGAAAAGTGATGTTCGAGTAAATGATGTCGTATGGGTCGCCAGATTCGACACTCTCACTCGATAACACGACTGATTGGTCAAAGATTTTTTTCTGCATTGCGAGTTCTCGTTTTGTTTTTCAGCGTTTTAGCCGGCGTTGTGTTCACGTCTTACATTCATACGTCTGCCCCGCCGCCCAAATAATGATTCTCACCCCACCTTGATGACGCGCAACGCGTCCGCCACCGAGCAGACAGGAATCCCCTGAAAGGCTCGAAGCACCAGCAAGTCTTGGTCACCCGAGACCACGAGGTCAGCCGCTGCGGCCAGTGCCAAGGCCAACACGGCATCGTCGTCGGGGTCGCGGCACACCGGTTGCGGCAGTGGCGGTGCATCCATGATTTCTAAAGCAGCCACATAGTCCAGCAACACCGTATGCGCTTGCTGGTTGTTCAAGGCCAGCCGTTTGGTGGCTGAAGGCCGGGTCAACACATCGGCCAGTTCCTCGAGCAGCGCTGCGCTGCTGTAAAGCTGCACTTCCTCGCGCTGGCGCAACCGGGCCAGCAGTTGATGCGGTGTGCCGCGCCACAACAGCGCCGACATGACCACATTGGTGTCAAGAATGATGCGCACGCTGCGACTGAATCTTTATGGCTTGGTTTGCTGTGATGGGCCCTGATTCTCTTGCTGCGCCTGCTCACGCAACCGCCGCTCTTGGCGAGCCGCTTTGATCTCGGCGGCCACCAAAGCGTTGACCTCGTCGTCGCTCATGGACGGTGCACCTGCCGCCTCCAGCGCTGGCGCAATCGCGAGCAGCCGGTCCAGCGCTGCAGACTTCCTGGACTTGGCCGCCAAAAACTCAACAAACCCTTCCACCTCAGCCACCTGTTCTGGGGCCAGTGCCTTGATCTTGGAGAACAAGGCTTGTTCGGTGTGTGCGTTCATTGCCGATTCCTTTCTTGGGCTTGAGGGCCACGTCCAAGTGTGCCATGGGAGCCCAGATTTTTGGGGGTTCCCGTGCATCCATGGCCCTCAGCCAAATGCCTCACGCCACCTTCTTGGCAGCCACCTTCTTCGTCCCAGTCTTCCCCGCCGTCTTCGCAGGCGCCTTCGCCGCCCTCGGCTCAAACTCAAAACTCACCTTGCCTTCTTTCTTGTCAAATGCCAGATAGGCCTTGAACTTGCGTCGGGTTTTATTGGAGACGAAGTTTTCCAGCAAATTGGTTTTGCCTGTGGTCAAGAGGTGGGTCATTTCCTCTCGCGCCACAGGCTGCTGCAGGATGATCTTGCCGCTCTTGAAGTCGCAGGTGGCGTGGGGGCCTGTGCTCTTTTCGCAGACGTAACTCGTGCCATGCTCGAACACGGGGCTTTGGCATTTGGGGCAGTGGCCCAGGGACTCTTGGCCGGTGAAGTCCACCGCTTCCGTCGCTTCAGCGGCTTTGGCGTCTTCGCCGAAGTCAAATTCCAGCTTCCAGTTTTTGATCTCGTCGTCGAACACGAGTTTGATCTCGGCGGTGAAGGGCCAACCGGCTTTGGAGCGGAAGCCTTCCAGCGGGCCAATTTTTTTGTCGCGGATGAAGGTTTCCACCTCCGCCGTTTCAAAGGCGCGGCCACCGGGGATTTTGCCGATGGAGAATCCGCAGCCTTCTGCGTTTTCAGTGTCGGTGCCCGTTTTGCCCTGGCATGTGAAGCGGCGGTAGTTTTCTTTCACCACGCCGCCACAGTTGGGGCAGGGCACCTCCAGCGTCGCGTAGTCGCCGGGAATGGTGTCGCGGTCGTACTCTTTGGCTTTGGCCACCACACGCTGCGTCATGGCGGCGATCTCGGCCATGAAGGTGTCGCGGCTGAGTTGGCCTTTTTCCATTTGCGAGAGTTGGAACTCCCAGTTGCCGGTGAGTTCGGGTTTGGTGAGTTCTTCCACCTGCAGGCCACGCAACAGCGTCATCAACTGGAAGGCTTTGGCGCTGGGGATCAGCTCGCGGCCTTCGCGCACGATGTATTTTTCGTAGATCAAACCTTCAATGGTTTGGGCGCGTGTGGCTGGCGTGCCCAGGCCTTTTTCGGCCATGGCTTCGCGCAGCTCGTCGTCGTCAATCAACTTGCCAGCGCCTTCCATGGCACTGAGTAGGGTGGCTTCGGTGTAACGCGCGGGCGGTTTGGTTTTCAAGGCGTTGGCGCTTGCGCTTTCCACCTGCACCACTTCGCCGGGCGTCACGGCCACCAGGTTGGCATCGTCTTCTTGCGCTTCGCGGCCATAAATGGCCAGCCAGCCGGGTTTGACCATGACCTTGCCGTTGGTTTGGAAGCTGTGCTCCTTCGCCTCCACTTTCACGGTGGAAATGCGCGTGGTCACCATGAACTCGGCAGGCGGGAAAAACACCGCGAGGAAACGTTTGACGACCATGTCGTAAAGCTTGGCCTCAATCTCGCTCAGGCTTTTGGGCGGCAACAAGGTGGGAATGATGGCGAAGTGGTCTGAGACTTTGCTGTTGTCAAAAATGCGTTTGATGGGTTTGACGTAACCCTCTTTGATCGCCTTCTTGGCATGCACTGCCAGCTCGCGCAGGGGGCCGGGCAGGTCCTCAGTGCTGATCATCTCCATGGTTTGTTTGACCACGCCCACATAGTCTTCCGGCAGGCAGCGGCTGTCGGTACGCGGGTAGGTCAGCACCTTGTGTTTTTCATACAAGGCCTGCGCCAACGACAGCGTGGTTTTCGCTGAAAAACCGAAGCGCGAATTGGCCTCGCGTTGCAAGGTGGTCAGGTCATACAGGCCCGGCGAACTTTGGGTGGTGGGTTTGGCTTCTTCCGTCACATGGGCGGGTTGGCCCAGCACGGCTTTGGCTATTTGCTGCGCATCCGCCTCGTTCCAGATGCGGTCGGCGCGCTGCTCCAAGTCGTCGGCGTTTTTTTTCCACTTGGGGTCAAACCATTTGCCTTCGTATTCGCCGGCTTGCGCGGCGAAGTCGGCCTTGATTTCCCAGTACGGGCGCGAAATATGTTTGCGGATTTTTTCTTCGCGCTCCACCATGATGGACAGCGTGGGCGTCTGCACCCGGCCCACGGTGGTCAGGAAGAAACCGCCGTCGCGCGAGTTGAACGCCGTCATGGCCCGTGTGCCGTTGATGCCGACCAGCCAGTCGGCCTCAGAGCGGCTGCGTGCCGCATCGGACAGCCCGCGCAGATCGTCGTCGCTGCGCAGCTTCTCGAAGCCGTCGCGGATGGCTTGCGGCGTCATGCTTTGCAGCCAAAGGCGTTCAATCGGTTTGTCGATGGGCTTTTTCTCGCTGCCGGCGTACTGCACGATCAAACGAAAAATCAGCTCCCCCTCGCGGCCCGCGTCGCAGGCGTTGATCAGGGCGGTGACGTCTTTGCGCTTCACGAGTTTGACCACCGCGTTGAGGCGTGATTTGGCTTTGTCGATGGGCGCTAAGTCAAAGTGCGGCGGAATCACCGGCAGGTTGGCAAAACTCCACTTGCCGCGTTTCACGTCGAATTCTTCCGGGGCTTTGATTTCCACCAAGTGGCCCACGGCGCTCGTGACCACATACCGTTCGTTCTCGAAGTGGTCGTCGTGTTTGTCAAACTTGCCCGCGGTGGGCGTGAGCGCACGCACGATGTCCTGGGCCACGCTGGGCTTTTCCGCAATGATCAGTGTCTTGCTCATGGTTTCCTCAAACTTCCACATTCACAGCACGGGACGCGTCAGGCGCAAAAAAATGCACCCTTTGCCAAGGCCGTCGTGACTCGTCCATACAATCCGGTCTTCGCGCGCACGCACACGCGCGCGCCCACCAATTCAATGTACCTAAAAATTTTGATGAAGCCCGCCCGCCCCGTTTCTGTTACGCCTCCCACCACCCCAAGCGCTGATTCCGGTCGGCGCATTCAAGTCAAAAAAAGTGGGGTCCATGGCAAGGGCGTGTTTGCCGCCAAGGCCTTGGCCAAGGGCGAGCTGGTGATTGAATACAAGGGCGAGATCATCAGCTGGCCCGAGGCACTTCGACGCCACCCACACGACCCCAGCGACCCTAACCATACCTTTTACTTCCACATTGATGATGGTCGGGTGATCGACGCCAAGGTCGGTGGCAACGCGGCGCGCTGGATCAACCACGCCTGCACACCCAACTGCGAGGCCGAACAAGACGGGGCGCAGGTGTTCATCCACACCAAACGCGCCATCAAAGCCGGTGAAGAGCTGTTTTATGACTATGGCCTGATCATCGACGAACGCTACACCCCCAAACTCAAAAAACAGTTTGAATGCCGCTGCGGCACCCGCAACTGCCGCCACACCATGCTGGCCCCCAAGCGCTAAGTACCACCGCGCATGCCTGATTTGATGACCAATGTCCCTGTGAGTCTCGCCAGCGCCGCAGCCAACGTGGGGTGGCAATCCGAGGCACTGTGGGCCCAGTTGCTGCCGCATTTGCCCGGCCTGAGCGTGGAGGTGGTGGCGCGTTTGCCCTCCACCAACAGCGCCTTGTTAGAGCGCGCACGCGGCGCGGGCGGCCACCTCCTGGAGGCCAACAAGGCGGAATCAGAGTGGGGCCAGGTCAGGCGCAGCGTTGAAAGTGCTGCTTTTGGGCGGCGTTCGGTCGATTTGCAACCCTGCTTGCTGGTGGCTGAAACCCAAACCGCTGGACGTGGCCGCCAAGGCCGCCCGTGGCAGGCTGTGGCGGGGGCCTCCTTGACCTTCTCTTTGGCCTTGCCCATGGCCCCCAGCGATTGGTCGGGGCTGTCCTTGGCGGTGGGTGTGGCGTTGGCAGAGGCACTGGATCCTGTCGTGCCTGGACAAACCCCCCACATTGGTTTGAAGTGGCCGAACGACTTGTGGTTGATGGATGGCGGCATGTCTGCGCCCAGCACCGGCCGCAAATTGGCCGGCATCTTGATTGAAACCGTGAACGCGCCCGGTAAACGCCTGGTGGTGGTGGGCATTGGTTTGAATGTATTGCCCCTGTACCCCACTGACGTCAAAACCGGCGTGGCGTGCTGGCAAGAGATCACGCCCGAGGCGACGCCTCAAGCCGCCTTGACTCGCATCGCCTTGCCGTTGGTGCAAGCGCTGCAACTGTTTGAGCGCGAAGGATTTGCCGCGTTTGAAGCGCGTTATGCCGTGCGCGACATCTTGCGCGGCCGACAGGTTCACACCACGCTCGCAGCCGCCAAAACGGGCATCGCCCAAGGGGTGGGGGCCGGCGGTGTTCTGCGGGTCACCACAGACGATGGTGTGGAGCACCACATCAACAGTGGCGAAGTGAGCGTGCGGCTTGAACCACCCGGCCCCGACAGCTTGTTCGGCGCGCTTCCCAACTAGTTTCCAGGCAACACCCACCATGCTTCGAGTCCTTGCGCTGTTGCTGTTGTTGGCCAATGTGCTGTTTTTTGCATGGACCCAAGGTGCGCTGGACCAGGTGTTGGGTGTGCGCTCCATTGGCGACCGTGAACCGGAGCGTGAGGCCATGCAGGTCCGTCCCGGCGATCTGGTCGTGGTCTCGGCGGCCTCCGCTGCGGCGGCTCAGCAAGCGCCCGCGCAGTGTTTGGAGGCGGGGCCGTTCAGCCCCGCCCAAATTGCCGGGGTGGAACAGGCTGCCGCCACTGCGCAGGCGGGCCTGACCTGGTCGCGCCGCAGTGTGGAGCTGCCCCCTGTGTGGGCCTTGGTGATGGGCCCCTACCCGAACCGCGAGACCATCGACAAAAAAATTGAAGAACTCAAACGCACCCGTGTCACGTTTGAGGAACTGACCGCTCCGGCCAACTTCAAGCTGGCGCTGTCCTTGGGGCAGTATGCGTCTCAGCCTGCAGCGAACACGGCGCTCTCTGAGCTGTCGACCCGAGGCATCAAAACCGCCCGCGTGGCGCAGTTGGCCCCTGCCGTGAGTCAAATCTACCTGCGCACCGAAACCAGCGATACCGCCGCGCTGAGCACCTTGCGCAACCTCAAGGGCGAGCCTTGGGGGGCGGGGTGGGGCGGGTGTTCTTGAGCCGCGCTAAAAATACTCCGCGCTACGCGACAGTTTTAGGCACTCCCCCTCACCCCCGCCGCCCACGCCCAAGCCGCGTCCGATATCTCCAGCACCTCAGCCACGCCGCCAAACTCCAGGGCGTTGACGGTCGCTGACGACATGTCGTGGCGCTCCAGGTCGGCGGCCAGTTGCAAATAAGGTGCCCACGGGCCGCTTTGCGCCAGCAGCGCTTGCCGCGCGGGTTCACTCAGGCGCAAGGGTTTAAGCACCTCATCCAAAGGCTGTTGCAGCAGCACATTCAGCAGCGACAGCAAGCCCACGGTGAAGAGTGCAGCGGGCGGGTGGTTGACCGCATCGTTGCGCCGATGCGCCAACCCTTCCAGCAACCGCGCCCGCGCCAGCGCAATTTCTTGCAGGGCTTTGGAGCTGCCGCGCCCCTCGCTCGATGAGAGCAACAGCACCGACAGCCAGCGGTACAACTCATTGCGCCCCAGCACCATCACCGCCTGGTCCACCGACTCCACGGCACGCGACAGGCCCACCGCCGGGCTGTTCACAAACCGCAGCAGCTTGTAAGACAGCGCCACGTCGGCGCGTATGTCTTGGGCGACCGACGCCGTATCGCGGTCTTGCATCACCTCGTTGAGCAACTGGCACAGGCGCAGCGTGCCGGTTTGCAGCGGGCGTTGTTCGCGCTCCGGCGGTATCAAACTGCGGTCGATGCGACCAGCGGCCAGGGCGACACCGAGCTGCACTGCCCGCTCAATGTCGTCCATGTTGTCCAGATCCATGGTCACCATGGCCAGGGCGGGTTGGTTGCTGCGCCAATCGGTCAACTGGGCCCAAAAGCCCACCACGTCGTCGCTATGCAACGTGAGCTGAACAAAATCCACGGGCCATGACTGGGGCGTGTCGGAGGCCACGCGCCCGATCAACACGCCCCGGGTACGC
The DNA here is from genome assembly GCA_046049865.1 of Pseudomonadota bacterium. Classification (GTDB taxonomy): domain Bacteria; phylum Pseudomonadota; class Gammaproteobacteria; order Burkholderiales; family Burkholderiaceae_C; genus JANPCX01. The sequence continues at coordinate 36,854 of JBJOQO010000002.1, forward strand.
AGTGCGGCGATGCGGGCGGGGGCCTCGGGGTCGCTGCAGTCCCATGGGTGTACCAAGAGGTGCAAACCTGCAGGCACCTGCTCAAAAACCTGGGGCCGCATCAGCACCTCGGCCGACACCGTGGCCATGGCCACACGGCGGGCTTGCAGGGTGGACTGCATGGCAGACAGCAGCGTCACCACATAAGCCGCTTGCACCGTCACATCGGGTCGGGTTTGCAGGCGCTGCTCCAGGTTGCGGGCCAAACGAAACTCGAACCCTGCCATTTCGCCACCGCGCCCCACCAAGGGCCTGCGCACGCCATATCGATGCACAGGAGCGGGCTCCGTTGGCGTGGCCGCTGCGACGGGTGGGGCAGCGGGCGAGGGCGCTGGACGCGGCTCGCTTGCGACTGTGGTTTTTGATCCCAATAACTTCGACAACCAACCGCCCATCACCATCTCCTGAAGTGGGCAGCCATGGCTGCCGTGTTTCCTGCTGCAGATGCTAACGCCCCGCAGTGCTGCTCAACACTGCCGGGACGCGCTGCGACCACGGGACTTGCCTCTACCCCTCAGGCCGGTGCCGCTTTAGCATGTTTTCATGAACACATCTGCCCCCTACCCCCACCTGCTTCAACCGCTGGACCTGGGTTTCACCACCTTGAGGAACCGCGTGCTCATGGGCAGCATGCACACCGGCTTGGAAGACAAAACCGCCCACCTGCCTGCGCTGGCCGAGTACTTTGCCGAGCGTGCTCGCGGCGGTGTGGGCCTGATGGTGACGGGTGGTTTTGCGCCCAACATCGCGGGCTGGGCCAAACCACTGGCGGGCACGCTCGCCAGCCACCGCGCGGCCAAACAACATCAACAAGTGACCCGCGCCGTGCATGCCGAGGGCGGCAAGATAACGCTGCAAATCTTGCACACAGGGCGTTACGGCTACCACCCGTTTTGTGTGGCACCTTCGCGCATCAAGTCGCCCATCTCGCCGTTCACGCCTTGGGCGCTTTCAAGCCGGGGGGTGGAACGGCAAATCCGCGCCTTCGTGCGCTGCGCCGTGTTGGCCCGCGAAGCCGGCTACGACGGCGTGGAGGTGATGGGCAGCGAGGGTTACCTCATCAACCAGTTTCTGGTCACGCACACCAATCAGCGCACCGATGCTTGGGGCGGCAGCTATGAAAACCGCATGCGGTTGGCGGTGGAGATTGTTCGCCGCACACGCGAGGCGGTGGGGAAGGACTTCATTCTCATTTACCGCCTGTCGATGATCGACCTCATTCCCCAAGGCAGCAGTTGGCCCGAGGTGGTGCAACTCGCCAAAGCAGTGACGATGGCGGGCGCCACCTTGCTCAACACCGGCATCGGTTGGCATGAGGCCCGTGTGCCCACCATCGCCACCTCGGTGCCGCGTGCAGCCTTTGCGTGGGTGACACAAAAAATGCGGCGCGAGTTGCGTGAGGCGGGCGTGAACATTCCCCTCATCACCAGCAACCGCATCAACATGCCCGAGGTGGCCGAGCAGGTGCTGGCAGATGGCTGCGCCGACATGGTCAGCCTGGCCCGCCCTTTACTCGCCGACCCGCAGTTTGTGAACAAGGCGGCGCAGGGGCGGCGAGACGACATCAACACCTGCATTGCCTGCAACCAGGCTTGTTTGGACCATGCCTTCAAAAACAAACTTGCCAGTTGTTTGGTCAACCCCCGTGCGGGCCATGAAACCAGTGTGCGCATCCTTGCTGCACCACGCCGCCTCAAGGTGGCCGTGGTGGGCGCAGGGCCGGCGGGTTTGGCGGCCAGCACCACGCTGGCCGAACGTGGCCACCAGGTGTTTTTGTTTGATGGCGCGGCGCAAATTGGGGGCCAGTTCAACATGGCCAAACAAATTCCCGGCAAAGAAGAATTCCATGAAACGCTGCGTTACTTTGGTCGGCGCTTGCCGCAAACCGGGGTCGCACTGCACTTGAACACCCGTGTGGACGCGCCCAGCTTGCTTGCCCAAGAGTTCGACCACATCGTGATCGCCACCGGCGTGCGCCCGCGCCAACCCCCTATTCCAGGCAGCGATCTGCCCCATGTGCTGAGTTACATCGATGTGCTGATGCACCACCGCGAGGTCGGCCCACGGGTGGCCATCGTCGGTGCCGGGGGCATTGGTTTTGATGTGGCCGAGTACCTGGTCACTGCGCCGGGCCATTCACCCACCGCGGACCTGCAAGCCTGGTTGGCCGAGTGGGGTGTGGCCGACCCCGGCACGGTGCGCGGTGGCGTCCAAGCCGCAGCACCCACTGCCCCCACCCGCCAGGTGACGCTCTTGCAGCGCAAGGCCGGCAAACTCGGCGCGGGGCTGGGCAAAACCACAGGCTGGATCCACCGCGCGGCGCTGCAAATGAAGCAGGTGCAGATGGTGGGTGGCGTGAACTACGAGCGCATCACCGCCGAGGGGCTTTGGGTGAGCGACGGCGAAGCCCGCAACAACACCCGTTTGATCGCTTGCGACAACGTGGTGCTGTGCGCAGGTCAAGAACCCCTCAACGAGTTGCAAGCGCCACTGTTGGCCGCTGGGCAATCGGTGTTTGTCATTGGCGGTGCGCTTGAAGCGGGCGAGCTGGATGCGAAGCGTGCGATAGACCAGGGGACGCGGTTGGGGGCGCGGTTGTAGGAGACCCTCCTCGGGGACGGTTCCGTTAAGAATCATTCGTCAGGTTCTATCTGCAAAGCCGACTCATAGTTGCGCCCGCCATAAAAAATGCCAACGATTGAGACCTGCTCCTCATCCACCGTGAATGCAATGACTGTGCGTTTCTTGTGGTGGGTGATGCGCAGCCCTGGCCTGACGTCATCGCGCCGGGTGCCTCGATGCGGAAGAATCACCAAACTTTCGCAACAGGAGACGATGGCGCTTGTATACCGTTCGGCCACCTCTGGTGCGTTGTGTTCGGCAATGTAGCGGTACAGCGCAGCGAGCTGCTCTTGCGCCTCCGGCGTGAAGGCAAGCCGGTAAGGCATCACTTCTTGGTTGTGGCTGCTTTGTGTTCGGCTGCCAAACGAGCACGAACATTGGCTGCGGTCAAAGCGCGTTTTGGATCGGCCTTGAGTGCGTCGACGGCGGGCCCCACTTGCTGCTGCAGCCAATCGTCGATGGCACGATCCCGAGCCATCAGCACACGCAAGCCGTCTCGAATGACTTCGCTCTCCGAAGCGTATTCGCCTTCAGACACTTTGGATCGAACTGCTTCCGCCATTTCGGTCGGCAGGGTAATGCTGAACTGTTGGGTGGTGCGCATGAAGTGTGGGCATTCGTGATGAATGGGATTAAATCCTACTCTTGCTGAAGCAATAACTCAAGCTACATCAAGGGCTTACCGCAAATCCCCCGCCAAACTCGCCAGCGTTTCCGCTGCGATCACCATGTGCGCCGGGTAGTGGGTGTGGTCGCAGCCCAGTTTGACGGCGGCACCGGCGCGCACGGCTTCTCGGGCGGCTTTCGGAAATTCAAACCGCAAAAAATGCACGGCTGAGGTTTTTTCAGCGGTTTCGCGGTCCAGGTCTTCGTCGGCGATGGCGTAAACACGGGCATGGCCTTCTACCTCGACGAACATGCGGTCCTCCACGCCAATCAGGCGGGCCAGTTCGCGTTTGCGTTCAAACACGTCGGGGTACTCGATCAGCATGGTGGCTTTCCAGTGGCTGCCCGTGGGGATGAGGGCCGCGTAGGCGTCGATCTCGCTTTGAATGCCGTCTTCGTCGAAGATTTTTTCGATGAAGAGCATTTCTTGGATTTGCCGCCTGATGGTGGTCTCGTCTTCAAACTGAATGCTCATGTGATCGCCCAAGTGCACCGTGCGTAAGCGGCGGTGGGCGATGAACTCGGGTTTGCTGGTTTTGCGGATTTTGGAATAGGCCTCCAGCGTGAGCAGGTTGTCGCGGGTGATGGTGGTCATGTCTTGTTCCTTCAATTTTTCACAAACCGTAGGCCAACCGCACCAAACTCAAGGGATGCGCCAATGTCGCCTGCGGCAAACCGTTTTGTTCCATGCCTTGCGCAATGTGGTGGCCGGCCAGTTGGCAGTCTGAGCTGATGAAATCGGGCTCGTCTTTGGCCATGCTTTTGAACACCGGTTTGCCGATCTTCATCGCCACCGGGTGGGTGGCGGTTTTCACGCCATAGGTGCCGGCATGGCCGGAGCAGCGCTCCACCGTGTTGAGCTGCACCTTGACCGTTTGGCCAATGAGCTTGAACATGTCTTCCGTCTTCTTGCCGATGTTTTGCACGCGGCCGTGACAGGGAATGTGGTAACTCACGCGGCCCAGGTCTTTCTGGAAATCGAGCTTGAGCAGGCCATCTTTGTGGCGGGCAATGAAGTATTCAAAGGGGTCGAACATGGCTTCTTTCACCGCCTGCGTCTGCGCACATTCGGGGAACATCAGCGGCAGCTCTTGTTTGAACATCAAGGTGCAGCTGGGGATGGGGCTCAAGATGGCGTAGCCCTCGCTCGCATACCGCGCCAGCACGGGCATGTTGGCGGCTTTGTGCTCCGCCACCGCGTCCAAATCGCCTAATTCAAACTTGGGCATGCCGCAGCACTTTTCTTTCTCGACCAGCTCGTAAGGAATGTTGTTGTGCTCCAAGAGTGCGAGCAAATCGTGACCAATGCCGGGCTCGTTGTAGTTCACATAACAGGTGGAAAAAATCGCCACCTTGCCTGGTGTGCGCTGGCCGTTCACGACCACCGTCGCGCTGCCTTTGGAATCAGCCGCCCAGCGAAAGCGGCTGGTGGCCAATGGGGGTAACCAGGCATCGGGGTGCACGCCCAGCACCTTGTTCATGGCCCAGCGGGCGGGTTTGGTTTGGTTGGCCGCATTGGCCACTTGCACCACCACCGGTATGCCTGCGAATTGGCCGTGTTGGTCAGTGCTGGCCAAGAACTGCGCCCCTTTGCCGACCTCGCCTTTCTTGAACTGAATGGCTTTGGCCCGCAGCATCAAATGCGGAAAGTCCAGGCCCCAGGGGTGGGGCGGCGTGTAGGGGCATTTGGTCATGTAACACAGGTCGCAGAGGTAACACTGGTCCACCACCTTGGCGTAGTCGCTCTTGGCCACACCGTGCACTTCACCGTCGGCCGTGGCGTCCACCAGGTCAAACAAATTGGGGAAGGACTGGCACAGGCTCACGCAGCGGCGGCATCCGTGGCAGATGTCGAACACGCGTTCCATCTCGGCTTCACAGGCGGACTCGTCGTAAAACTCGGGCGTGCGCCAGGCGATGGGGTGGCGGGTGGGGGCTTCCAGGTTGCCTTCACGTTGGGCCATGGGCTGTTGTCTCTGTGTGTTTTGAAATAAAAAAATGCAGGTCAGAAGCGATGAACTCCTGAGCCTGCATCGTGGTGCGTGGTGTAGAGATCGATTTGGCGATCAGTCCACCAGCGCGTCCAGCGCCTTTTGATAACGGTTGGCGTGTGAACGTTCGGCCTTGGCCAGGGTTTCAAACCAATCGGCGATTTCGTCAAAGCCTTCGTCGCGTGCGGTTTTGGCCATGCCCGGGTACATGTCGGTGTACTCGTGGGTTTCACCGGCCACGGCGGCGGCCAGGTTCTGGCGGCTGGAGCCAATCGGCATGCCGGTGGCGGGGTCGCCTACGGCTTCCAGGAACTCCAGGTGGCCGTGCGCGTGGCCGGTTTCGCCTTCGGCGGTGGAGCGGAACAGCGCCGCCACATCGTTCTGGCCTTCAATGTCGGCCTTGTTCGCGAAGTACAAATAGCGGCGGTTGGCCTGAGATTCGCCGGCGAAGGCGTCTTTCAGGTTTTGTTCGGTTTTAGAACCTTTCAATCCCATGGTGCTCTCCTTGCTTGAATGCATAGAAACAATGTGGACGCGACCCCTGGCGATTACCAAGGGCACGGCTGAACACTAACGCAGCAAGGCCGACGATACCAATTCAATGCGTCAATCGCGGGCATTGACTCAGGCAATACTCAAGGGTTTGCACCAGGGTTGGTGACAAGCTGTTCCGCTGCGTCGATTCAAAGCCCGAGCAAACCCTTGGCCAGCGCATGCAAACGTGCGGTCGGATCGACCAGCTCATGCAGGATGTCCAGGTGATTCACACCCGCCACGGTTTCGCACACCGGCACCGCTCGATGGCCCCACACTTTTTGAATCAACAGGTTTTGTCGCAAAAACTCGTCGCTCTCGCCGGTGCCCGCCACCGTGGTCAAACGCCCGCGTGGCGCGGGAAAGTTCACCGGGCTGAGCTGGCGCACCGCCTTGGGCGTGAGCTTCAGGTCGTCTTGTAAAAAAGCAGTGTGGCGCAGGGGTTCCAGGTCATACAGGCCCGAGATCGACAACGCGTCTTTCACCAACGAGCTGGGCAAATCACGCCCCAGCTTCTTCCAATCACAAGACAGCAGCATGGTGGCCAAGTGCCCACCGGCCGAATGCCCCGCCACCACGATACGTTTCGGGTCGCCCCCATAAAGCGCTGCGTTTCGGTAAACCCAGGCCAGCGCCTGTGCCATTTGCATGGCGATGGTGTGCATGCTCACCACCGGGCACAGCTCGTAGTTCGGCAGCACCACCATGGCCCCAGCATTGACGAAAGACGGTGCCACAAACGACACATCACTTTTGTCCAGCGACCGCCAGTAGCCGCCGTGGATGAAGACCAGCACCGGTGCGCTTTGGCGCGTGCTGGGGAAGATGTCGAGCCGCTCTTTGTCGCCTGCTCCGTAGGCCACATCCAGCCGCCGGGACAAACCCTCACGCGCCAGTACAGACGCCTTGGCCCACAGCTCAAAAATTTTCAGATGTTCGGCAATGCTCGCGCGGTTGTTGTACTGCGCCTCCAGCCATGCGGGGTCGTAACGTGTCATGCCAACTCCTGTGAATGTTTGCGACGAAACAGCACTCGTTTTACCGTGCCTCAGCTGTTCTTACTAGCCCCAGCGCTGGGCTAAACTGCCCCGTGAACGAGTGGGGGTAGCTGAGTTGGGAGGGCGTCGCGTTCGTTATGCGAAGGTCGGGCGTTTCCTCTGCACCACTTTCAAAACGCCTTTGTAACTCCCACGGCCCTTCTTTTTCCCAAACTCCCCGCACCATGATGGATGTCGGCCATCCGCGCTGCGCAGGACGCGCGGCAGAAATGCCCCATTCAGGACGATGGAGCGGTACAGTCCGGTCGCACTAAAAAGAGATGCTGGCCAACCCGCCTAAGCGTGTTGGCTGCCAATGCCCGGTGGTTCCGGATCGGGATCCGGGCACAACAAGAACCGACGAACACACTGAACGATGTCTTCCACCAAACTCACACTCGCCCGCTTAGAGAATCTGTTGATGACCGCCTGCGATGCTCTGCGCGGCAACATGGACGCCAGCGAGTACAAGGAATACATCTTCGGCATCCTCTTTCTCAAGCGCGCCAGCGACCTGTTCGATGAGCGCCAGGCCGAGATTCGGAAAGAGGCCAAGGACAACAACCTGTCCGAGGTCGATACCCAGGTGCTGCTCGAAGACAAAGACCAGTACCACGGCAAATATTTCTTCGTCCCAGAGCGTGCTCGCTGGAACACGCCCTGGGCCGAAATCGACAAACACGGCAAGCAGCAGACCACGCACTATCCCGCGCTCAAGCACGTCAAGGAAAACGTCGGCTCCATGCTCAACAAGGCGCTGGAAGCCCTGGAAGACGAGAACCCTGACGCGCTGCAAGACGTGCTCAAGGGCACCATCAACTTCAACCGCAAGATCGGCCAGACCACGCTGGACGACGACACCCTGGTCGACTTCATTCAGAACTTCGACAAGATCCCGCTGCGCGACGAAGACTTTGAGTTCCCCGACCTGCTGGGCGCCGCCTACGAGTGGCTGATCAAGTACTTCGCCGACTCCGCCGGCAAGAAGGCCGGCGAGTTCTACACCCCGGCCGAGGTGGTGCGCATCTGTGTGGAAATCTGCGACCCGCAAGAAGGCATGAGCGTGTATGACCCCACGGTGGGCTCTGGCGGCATGCTCATCCAGGCGCGCGACTACCTGCGTGAACACGGCGCTAACCCATCCGAGCTGTCCCTCTACGGCCAGGAAAAAATGGGCACCACCTGGTCCATCTGCAAGATGAACATGCTGCTGCACGGCATCTCGCACGCCGACATCCGCCAGCAGGACACCTTGCGCGAACCACAGCACAAGACCGAGCAGAACGAACTGCGCCGCTTCGACCGCGTGCTGGCCAACCCCCCGTTCAGCCAGAACTACATCAAGAAAGACATGGTCTTCCCGGGCCGTTTTCCGGTGTGGATGCCGGAAAAAGGCAAGAAGGCCGACCTGATGTTCGTGCAACACATGCTGTCCGTGCTCTTGGCCGACGGGCGGCTAGCCACCGTGATGCCGCACGGCGTGTTGTTCCGTGGCGGTGAAGAGCGCGAAGCACGCAAGCACTTCATCGACCACGGTTATTTGGAAGCCGTCATCGGCCTGCCCAGCAACCTGTTCTACGGCACCGGCATCCCGGCCTGCATCCTGGTGCTCAACAAGGCCGGCGCCGCGCAGCGGCAACACGTGCTCTTCATCAACGCCGACCGCGAGTACCGCGAAGGCAAGGCCCAGAACCACCTGCGCCCGGAAGACATCGACAAGATCGTGCACGCCTACCGCGCGGGGCAGGACATTCCCGCCTACGCCCGCCGCGTGCCGGTGGCCGAGATCCAGGCTGAGGACTACAACTGCAACATCCGCCGCTACGTGGACAACGCCCCGCCGCCCGAGCCGCACGACGTGCGCGCCCACCTGCACGGTGGTGTGCCCGAGGCCGAGATTCACGCCCTGGCCCACTTTTGGCAGAACTACGACGGCCTGCGCGCGAGCTGCTTTGTGCCGCGAGCGGAGGGAACATACGCCGACTTCACGCCCGCCCTGGCCGAACAGCGCGCCATTGCCGAACTCGTCAAAACCCACCCCGGCGTGCTGCAAGCCCAAGAGCGCTTCATGACCGCGCTGCAAGCCTGGTGGCAGCAGCACCTGCCGCTCATCACCGCGCTGGCACCCGACCCCAGCAACCAGGCCGCCAAGGCCACCAACGTGTATGCCCTGCGCAGCACACTGCTCGCCAGCATCGAACGGACCTTTGCCGGCCCCGACGCGCAGCAGACGCTGCTCAGCCGCTTCCAGGTGCGCGGCGCGTTCGCCAACTACTGGCAGCTGCTCGCGGCCGACTTCAAGTCCATTGCCGCCAGCGGCTGGGGCGCCGAACTGATCCCGGACCAGGACATCCTGCAAAGCCAGTTCCCCCAGGTGCTGGCCGAGCTGGAGCAACAACACGCCCGACTGGCCGAGCTGCAAGCCCTGTTCGCCGCCGCCAGCGAAGAAGACTTTGAAGACAGGGACGACACCGGCGTGCTGCCCGCCGACGAGGTGAAAGCCCTCAAGACCAGCCTGAAAGAATCCAAGGGCCTGCTCAAACTCGCCAAGCGCGACCCGGCCTTTGGCGACCCGGTGCAACTGCAGCGCGAGGTGGAGCGCCTGGAGGCGCAACTGGCCCGCCACAAGCAACTGGAAGACGAAGCCAAGGCGCTGAAGGCGCTGATCAAAAGCACCACCCAGAACCGCGACGCGCTGGTGGCCCAGGCCCGAGCCAGGATCGGCAGCGACGAAGCCCGCCAAGTCATCACCGAACGCCTGGGCAACGTGCTGATGGACAGCTACCAGCACTACCTGCGCGCCGACCAGCGCGCCTGCGTGGCCGCCATCGACAACCTGTGGCGCAAGTACGCGGTGACGGCGCGGCAGATCGAGGCCGAGCGCGATGCGGCGGCGGCGGAGCTGCAGCGGTTTTTGGGGGAGTTGGGGTATGCGTGAATGGGTGGAATGTCGGTTGACGGATATCGCTGCCTATCACAACGGCCTCGCGTTCAAGCCATCTGATTGGTCAGAGGATGGCCTGCCAATCATTCGGATTGAGCAGCTGAACAATCCGGAGGGGCCGAGCGACAGGTATCTAGGTGAGGTGCCGGAGGTCAACCGCATCCGTGACGGTGATCTGCTTTTTTCCTGGAGTGCCACGCTGAAAGTTGTGATCTGGAAACATGGGGAAGGCGCTCTCAACCAGCATCTTTTCAAGGTCGTTCCCAAGGAAGACTTCGAAGTTCGATTTGTCTACTATCTGCTCGACTGGTGCATGGATGCCTTGAGCGCGGGCTCTCACGGCTCGACCATGAAGCACATCAAGCGAAGCGAGCTGCAAAAGTTCAAAGTCCGTGTGCCATCGATCCGTGCACAAAGGCGAATCAGCCAGGTACTCAACAGCATCGACACCGCCATCGAAAAAACCGAAGCCCTGATCGCCAAGCACCAGCAGATCAAGGCCGGCCTGATGCACGACCTGTTCACCCGCGGCGTGCTGCCCAACGGCCAACTCCGCCCCAAAGAGTCACTGGTTCTGACGCCTTTGGGTCGTTTGCCCGATTCGTGGCGTCTCGGGTCCATCCTTGAGTTAACCGATCCGCTGAGACAGCCGATCCTTACCGGCCCATTTGGAGCCGACCTGGGCTCTTCGGACTTCGTGGATGAAGGCGTACCTGTGCTTCGCATCGGCAACGTACAGCAGGGCTTCCTTGATTTGTCGAACTTGTTGCACGTGTCAGACCAAAAGGCATCAACCCTTGCGCGATATCGCATTCAAACCGGAGATTTGCTGTTTGCGCGTCAGGGCGCAACGACTGGAAGAAATGCACTTGCCGACGACCGAGCAAACGGGAGCCTTATCAACTACCACATCATCCGTGTTGCACTTGACGAGGAGCGTTGTGCTCCGCTGTTCGTTGAAGCTGCGTTCGCCAGCGATGTCGTGAAGCGACAGATTGAGCGCGACAAGGGGAGGGGCACTCGCGAGGGCATCAACACGGCACAACTCACTTCCTTGGAATTCCCGATAGCCCCGGTGGATGAACAGCGACGAATTGCAGAACTGCTCAGCAGGCAAAACAAGGTGATAGCAACGACCCAACATCACCAAGAGACGCTGCAAAAACAAAAACTCGGCCTCATGCAAGACCTGCTCACCGGCCGCGTCCCCGTGCCCGCCGCGCCCGAACCCGCCGAGGCCGCCGCGTGATCAGCGTCCACCAGGGCGACCTGCTCGCCGCCGATGTGGACGCGCTGGTCAACGCGGTGAACACGGTGGGCGTGATGGGCAAGGGCATTGCGCTGGCGTTCAAGAACCGCTTCCCCGCCAACTACCAGGCCTACGCGGCGGCCTGTCGGCGCGGCGAGGTGGTGACGGGCTGCATGTTCGTGACCGAGACCCAGGCGCTGCTGGGGCCGCGCTGGATCGTCAACTTCCCGACCAAGCAGCACTGGCGCAACCCGTCGCGGCTGGAATGGGTACAGACCGGCCTGCAAGACCTGCGGCGCTTTCTGCTGGCGCAGGGCGTGCAGTCGGTGGCGCTACCCGCCCTGGGCGCCGGGCTGGGCGGCCTGAGCTGGCCCGCGGTGCGCGCCGAGATAGCAGCCGCTCTGGCAGACTTGCCCGTGGACGTTCGTGTGTACGAACCCTTGCAGCCCTGAGCCGCCCTTCACCGCCTTGCCTGCCATGCCGCAACACCTTCCCATCAACATCGCCGACCTGCTGCGCCAGCGTTCGGTGGAGGGTGAGCGCATTGAATACAAGGCGGGTTGGAACCCGGACGCCATCATCCGCACGTTGTGCGCGTTTGCGAACGACTTCCAGAACCTGGGCGGCGGTTATGTGGTGATCGGACAGGACTGCGACGCCAACGGCCAGCCGGTGTTTCCGCCGGTGGGTTTGCCCGGCGACCAGTTGGACAAGGTGCAGCAGGAGCTGCTGGCCGCCTGCCAGCTGATCCAGCCGCCTTACTTTCCCGCGTTGAGCGTGGAACAGGTGGACGGCGTCGAAGGCCGACACCTCATCGTGCTGCAGGCGCCGGGCGGCATGAACCGGCCTTACAAAGCGCCTGCGTCCGTGTCGGCGAAGCACAAGAGCTGGCATTACTACATCCGCCGCTTCAGCAGCACGGTGGAAGCCAAGGGCGACACCGAGCGCGAGCTGTTGAGCCTGACGGCGCAGGTGCCCTGGGACGACCGCTATGCGCAGCAGGCCAGTGTGGCTGACCTGTCGCGCCCGCTGATGCTGGACTACCTGCGCGAGGTGGGCAGCGCGCTGGCCGATGACGGTGCCAGCCTGTCGCTGGAAGCGCTGGGGCGGCAGATGAATGTGGTGGGCGGGCCGAATGAGGCGCCCTGGGTGAAGAACGTGGGTCTGCTGTTTTTCAACGAGGCACCGGAGCGGTTTTTCCCCTACGCCCAGATCGACGTGGTGTGGTTCCCCGAAGGCGCCGGGGGTGACCGCTTCGACGAGAAGGTGTTCAAGGGGCCGCTCGCGCGCATGCTCCGCGAGGCTCTGGCCTACATCCAGCGCAACTACCTGCACGAGACGGTGATCAAACACCCGGACCGGGCCGAGGCAACGCGGGTGTGGAACTTCCCGTATGTGGCGGTGGAGGAGGCGCTGGTGAACGCGGTCTACCACCGATCTTACGAAGAGCGCGAGCCGGTGGAGGTGCGCATTGGTTACGACGAGCTGGTGATCGTCAGCGTGCCGGGGCCGGACCGCTCCATCAAGATGGCCGATTTCGAGGCCGGGCGGGCGGTGAGCCGCCGCTACCGCAACCGGCGCATTGGCGAGTTCCTGAAGGAGCTGGACCTGACCGAGGGCCGCTCCACCGGGGTGCCCAAGATTTTGAAGGCGATGGCGGCCAACGGTTCGCCGCCAGCCCGGTTTGAGACCGACGACGACCGCCTGGCCTGCGCTGTGTATTTGCCCGCCCACCCGCAGGCAAAACGCCCTGAACCTGGTGGCCTTGACACCGGCACCATGGATGTGACCATGGATGTGACCATGGATGTGACCCCGGAAGTGGCCGGGCTGCTCAAGCGGGTCCAGGGCGAGATGTCGCGGTCGGAGCTGCAGGCGGTGATGGGGCTGCGCAATGCCGATCATTTCCGCAAGGCTTATCTGGCACCCGCCATGGCGGCCGGTGCGCTGGAGATGACCGATCCGACCAGTCCCCGCAGCACCAAGCAGCGCTACCGTTTGACGGCCCAGGCCCGCCAGTGGCTGCAGCAGCAGGCGCAGGAGGGCAAGGGGTGAGCGAATACACCGAAGTCGAACGCCCCTTCCTCGACCAGCTGGCGGCCCAGGGCTGGACGGTGATCGACCAGGGCCAGGGTGTGCCGCAGGACGCCACAGCCAGCCTGCGGCAGCACTATCGCCAGACCCTGCTGCCGGGCGTGTTTGACGAGGCGGTGCGCGCCATCAACACCACGGCCGACGGCCAGCCCTGGCTGACAGACAGGCAGCTGGACGAACTGCGCACCCAGCTCACGCGCCACCCCAACCGCACCCTGCTGGAAGCCAACGAGGCGGTGCAGGCGCTGCTGTTCAAAGCGCAGGCCGACCGCAACGAACTGACCGGCGAGGACGACCCGGTGGTGCGGCTGATCGACTTCCACACGCCCGCCAACAACCGCTTTCACGCGATCAACCAATTCCGCGTGGACACGCCGGGCTGCGTGAAGCCGTTCATCATTCCGGACATCGTGTTGTGCGTGAACGGCATTCCGCTGGTGGTGGTGGAGTGCAAGAAGGGATCGGAAACCTGCGCCAACCCGATACAGGAGGCCTTTGTGCAACTGCAGCGCTACATGCGCCGCCGCGCCGAGACCGAGGCGGCCGGGCTGAAGGAAGGCGAGCCGCGCCTGTTCCACAGCAACCTGATGGTGGTGCGCAGCAGCGGCACGGAGGCGGACTACGGCACGATCACCTCGGAAGAAGAACACTTCTACGGCTGGAAGACGCTGTACCCGCAGGACGACGCGGCGCTGGCCAGCCTGAATGCGCAGCAGCAGTTGGTGGCAGGCATGCTGACTCGGGACAACCTGCTGCAGATTCTGCGCACCAGCGCGGTGTGCATGGACACGGACGGCGGCCCGCGCGTGAAGGTGGTGTGCCGCTACCAGCAGTTCCGCGCGGCAGGCAAGGTGGTGGAGCGGCTGCGCAGCGGGCAGACCGCGCTGGAGCGCAGCGGCGTGGTGTGGCACACGCAGGGCTCGGGCAAGTCGCTGACCATGGTGTTTCTGGCGCGCATGCTGCGGGCCAGCCGCGACCTGAGCGACCACAAGATCGTGCTGGTGAACGACCGCACCGACCTGGAAGACCAGCTGGCCGACACGGCCACGCTGATCGGCGGCAAGGTGAACGTGATTGAGAGCCGTCAGGCGCTGCGCCAGCAACTGGCCAGCGACAGCTCGGACATCAACATGGTGATGGTCCACAAGTTCCAGGAACAGAAGCAGACACTGAGCAACGCGGTGGCCGAGGCGCTGGGCACCTACCTGGCCATACCGGCGGGCCAGACCTTTGGCGTGGTGAACCCGTCCAGTCGCATCGTGCTGATGATCGACGAGGCGCACCGCACCCAAAGCTCGGACCTGAGCGAGAACCTGTTCGAGGCGTTTCCCAACGCCACCCGCATCGCCTTCACCGGCACACCGCTGATCACCGAGCGCCACGGCGAGAAGCGCACGCACAAACGTTTTGGCGAGCTGATCGACGGGTACCGGATCATGGATTCGGTGCACGACGGGGCGACGCTGCAGATCCTGTACGAAGGCCGGACGGCGGAGACGGCGCTGAACGAAAAACACGCTTTCGACACCGCGTTTGAAGACCTGTTTCGCGAGCGCAGCGAGGCCGAGTTGCTGGCGATCAAGAAGAAGTACGGCGCGACAGGCGACATCCTGGAGGCGAAGAACCGCATCGACGCGATTGCACGCGACATCGTGCGGCACTACGTGGACAACATCCTGCCCAACGGCTTCAAGGCCCAGCTGGTGTGCCACTCGAAGCTGGCTTGTATCCGCTATCAAACGGGCATTGAGGCGGCGCTGGCCGAGCGGCTGGCGCAGGAACGCGCCAAAGCCGAGCCCGACGCCGCGCTGATCGAGCGGCTGGCCTTCCTGAAAACGGCGGTGGTGATTTCGTCGGACGGCACGAACGAGGCGGCCTTCATCACCTGGGCGCGCAAGCAGGCGGCGCAGATGAAGGCGGTAGACAACTTCTGCCGTGGCTTTGACCAGACAGACTCGGACAAGGCGAACACCGGCATTGCCTTCCTGATCGTGTGCGACATGCTGCTGACGGGTTTTGACGCACCCATTGAGCAGGTGATGTACATCGACAAAAAGCTGCGCGAGCACACCCTGCTGCAGGCCATTGCCCGCACCAACCGGGTGAAGAAAGGCAAGCAGCGCGGCTACATCGTGGACTACATCGGCCTGGCCAACCACCTGACCGAGGCGCTGAGCCTGTACGCTGCGGCGGACGAGTTGCAGGAGCTGCGGGACGGAATGAAGAACATCACCTCCGAACTGCCGGTACTGGAGGAGCGTTATCAGCGCCTGCTGCAGCACTTTGACGCGCTGGGGGTGAAGCACTTCAAGGCGTTCGTGACCGGTGCGCTGCCCCACCTGGACGCCGACGCGGCGGTGGTGAACGAGGCGGTGAAGGCGCTGAAGGACGAGAAGCAGCGCGCGGACTTTGAGGTGTACCTGAAGAAGTTCTTGATGAGTCTGGACATCGTGCTGCCCCGCCCGGATGCGCAGCCCTACCGGGTGCCGGCTCGGCGCATGGGTTATGTGCTGGAAGTGGCCAAGCAACGCTACAAGGACGAGAGCCTGAACCTGGGCAGCGCGGGCGAGAAGGTGAAGGCGCTGATCAATCAGCACCTGATCAGCTTGGGAATCAACCCCAAGGTGCCGCCGGTGGAGCTGCTGGCCGAAGACTTCATGGCCCAGCTGGCGGCACACACGGGCGGCAACCCCGAGGCCAAGGCCAGCGAGATGGAGCACGCCATCCGCAAGCACTGCACCGTGCACCACGACGAAGACCCGGCGTTTTACAAGAGCCTGTCCGCCAAGGTGGATGCGCTGATCGAACAGCACCAGGACCAGTGGGACCTGCTGGCCGAGAAATTGGCCGAGCTGCGCGGCGAAGCGGTGGCCGGACGCCAGCAAGGCGAGGCCGGCATGAGCCGCGAAGCGACCACGTTCTACGAACACATTGCCCAGGCGGGCTTTGCCGGGGGTGCGGTGAACGAGACGGACAAGCTGCGCTTCAAAGAACTGATGGAGGCGGTGGTGGAGTTGCTGCAGGAGACGATCGGCAGCATCGACTTTTGGCAAAACCCCGATAAGCAAAAACGCCTGCGCGGGCTCATCAAGACCGAGATCACCAAGACCGGCATCGAAGAACTGAAGACCAACAGGGAACGTGTGGCGGTGGAAATCATGCGGCTGGCGAAAAACCGCCATGACGCGCTGGTGAACGCAACGCGCGGGGGAGCGCACTGATGCAAACGCGACAGGTCAAAGACATCCAGTACCGCCTGCTGCCAGGCGCGGAGCGGCGTACCACCGACATCGTGATTGAGCGCGACGGCGTGATCACGGTGCGGCCACCGCGCCACATGGCGCCCGAGCAAGTGGACGCCACGGTGCTGAGCAAGCGTATGTGGATTTACCGCAACCTGGCCGAATGGCGCGACCTCAACGCCAGCAGCGTGGTGCGCGAATGGGTGAACGGCGAAACCTTTCTGTACCTCGGTAGCAGCTACCAGCTGCAGTTGGTAGCAGACCAGGACGAACCTTTGAAGCTGAAAGACGGACGGTTTCTGCTGCTGCGCTCGCTGGTGGAGCGCGGCGGCGCGGCAGCGGCACGTGCAGCGTTCGAGAACTTCTATGCGACCAAAGGGCTGGATCGCTTGCAACGCCGCGTCGCGCACTTCGCGCCGCGCGTGGGCGTGACGCCGGGCGCGGTGCTGGTCAAAGACATTGGTTTTCGCTGGGCGGCGTGCCAGCCCAGCGGCGACCTGTACTTTCACTGGAAGTGCCTGATGGCCCCGCTCACAGTGCTGGACTACATCGTGGTCCACGAGCTGTGTCACCTGCACCAGCGCGACCACTCTGATGCCTTCTGGAACGAGGTGGACAAGGTGCTGCCGAATTACCGCGAGCGAAAAGAATGGCTCAAGATTCGTGGTGCGGAGTTGGATCTGTGACGCGGCATTCCGCGCGCATGCCCACGAGCGCCACAGGCTCGCAGGCCCAGGGTGCCCTTGATGAAGATCTGGCGCAACTGTGTGCAAAGCTGCACCAGCTACGCGCCTGCGCCGCGTCTCTCGGGCTCTTTACGAATGACCGCGAACTCTTGGTCTGCACAAGCTGCGGATTGCACGAGGACGTCACGATTGAGGGGATGTTAATCACACACGATTGCGAGTCTCTGGACGTCAGCGACAGTGGGCTGCGATTCACCGAACTTCAAGACGGGAATTTCTCTTGCCCCCGATGCGGCGCCAACATCGTGGCGGGCGATGATAAGGCGTTGACCGAACTCCTCCCGCACGGTGAAGAACAGGTCGCAGAAGGCAAAGTCACGCTGGTCAGTGAGGTCGTTGAGCGGCTGAGCCAACGCAAGTGAGGTCGCTGCCAATAGACGAGGATTGCCGGTAGTTGGGTTGAGGTTCTTGGGTGTCAACGGCCAACACGCGGTTGACGCCCACCCTACCCCGGATGCAACCTCCTCGCCAGCGGCAACCTCTCCCGCAATTTCTCCAGCCGCTGTTTCGCCGTGGGATGGGTGGCGACCAGGGGTTTGGCAGGGATCTCGCGGGCAGCTTCCCGCGCGATGAAGGTGATTTGTTTGTCGGGCGCATAACCTGCCTTGGCGGCCAGCAGCAGGCCGAGTTCGTCGGCTTCGAGTTCGCCTTGTTGCATGACGGGTTCCAGGGCTTTGAAGAGGGCGTGGTTGAAGGACATCTCGACGTAGATGTCGTCCACGGTGCGGTTCACCTCACGCGGTAGCAGCATGCGGGCCACCGTGAGGGCCTGGCGCTCGTGTTCGAGGATGCTGTGGGCCATTTCATGGGCCAGCACGAAGGCGATGGACTCGTCGCTGAGGCGGTTGGCCCGGATGAAGTCTTCCGAGACGATGATCTGCCCGCCGGGCAAGGCCATGGCGTCCACGCCGGGCAGGCGCACCACGGTGAGGGACCAATCGCGCCGTAATGCGGCCAGCGACTGGGCACGGGCGTGGGGAAGCAGGCGTGTGAAGATGCGGTTCAGGCGTTTGCAGTAACGCGCGCAGCCCATTTTTTGTTCTCGCGTGGCGCGCTGGACCAGGGTTTGCAGGCTGCCCAGTGAGGCTTGCTCCACTTCCCGTGCTGTCCACGCCAAACCGACCGGTTCATAGGTCAGGGTTTGCGCGCTTGCCAAGTGCAAGCCCATGGACAGCCACAGGCCGATGGCCCAAATGGTGAGGCGGCTCCAGCGTTTCATGGCGTGCTTCTGGTGCGTTTCAGGGACTTTGCGTCAATCCCATGACCCACAACAGGGAAGCGGCTTCAAAAAGAGAGGTGGGGGCGAAGGCCTCTTTTTGCGCGGCCAGCTTGACCCAGTGCACGGTGTCGTGTGAACTGCCGGGTGCGGTGTCGGCCGCGCGAGAGGCCAGTAACCAGGCATGAATCCGGGGGTAGAGCATGGGATGTTGCCTTGCCGTCCAGGCCAAGCCCACCAAATCACCGTAGCCCTCTTCGCGTCGTTCGGCCCGTTGTTCGGCGTCTGCCTTCAGCAGCGGGAAGGGAGGCTCGTGTTGCAGCGCTTTGTTTTCCGCCAGGGTTTCGGCGTGGGCCTCGGCCGCCAGGAAGCCCGCAGGCATTTTGTGCCAGGCGCCGGCCAGGCTGCGGCGGCAGTGGCCCAATTCATGGGCGGCCATGAGTTCGATCACGGGGTTGATGAGGTCTTCTGGCACCTGCGCCAGTGTGGCCTCGACCTGGGGGTTGTCCCGCATCGAGAACACCAGTTTGCAGCGCCCGTCGATCATGGCCATGGCGATGGGGGATGTGCCGGGTGTGGGCTGCGGCTGCACGATGATGTCCAGCGGCATTTGTTGCTGGTGGGCGTACCTCAATACGGGCAGGGCCCCTTGCAGCCACTGTTTTTCGGTGGCGGTGAGATCAAGCGCGTGCGCCGTGGTTTGCGCCAAGACCCAACCTGCGAGTGCGAGCAGAGACTTCCACATGATGCACCTCCAGCTACCCCTGATTTCGCCATCCGGAGATGGGAACTTGAGCCAATCTACTGCTGCAAGTGGCAAAGGAATGCGCAGAACTGCACGGCATCTGCACGGCAATTTCGGCCTTGCCCTGAGAATGGAGGCATGTCCCTTTCATCTGCCGATGCCCAGGCTGCCGTGCCGGGCCAGTTCCGCCCCCGCATCACCCTACAAACCCTGAGCCGGGGTGACGGCCTGCTCGGCCTTCGAGCCGCGCCGGGGTTTGGACCGCGCAGCACCCAGGTCACCGTGGCCCATGTGCAGTGGACCTATGTGCTGGCCGAGGAACATGGGGGGCTGCACTGGGAGACGCCCGCGCCGCACAGCTTGCTCAATACCCGGCCCAAAGCCACCGAGTTGCTGCGTGGGGCGTGGGACCAGCGTGTGCTGATGCAGCGAAACGGCAGCGCCGAAGCCGATGCGCGTGATTTGCTGTGGTCTTTGGGTTTGCGTCCTTTGCCGGCCACCGCCCTGCAGTGGCGCAGCCCCGCGGCGCAAGAGGGCCATGAGAACCTGTGGTCGCTTCCCGAAGAAGGCCACTTTGGAGACTTCTGGGCCGAACAGATCCCG
The DNA here is from genome assembly GCA_046049865.1 of Pseudomonadota bacterium. Taxonomy (GTDB): domain Bacteria; phylum Pseudomonadota; class Gammaproteobacteria; order Burkholderiales; family Burkholderiaceae_C; genus JANPCX01. Next base: position 56,582 of record JBJOQO010000002.1, read on the forward strand.
AAGCTGCAGGCCCAAGGCTGGGCGGTGGTGGTGCGGCCCGGTTTTGCGCACCAGAGCGTGGCGGTGGAACGCTGGCGTTTGGTGATCGACCCGGCCACGGGCCAGGAGACGGGGCGCGAGCTGGTGGCACCACTGGGCCCACGCACAGCCAACATGACCGCCCTGACGCAACCCAAACGCGAAGGCTCATGGCTGCTGAGTTTGGGCATTGATGTGGACGGCCAATCGCTCGACCTGGCCCCCTTGTTGGCCGACTTGCTCAAACGTGATGCGCGCTGGCTCAAAGCCAGTGAGATCGCGGCCATTCCCGACGATGCCATCATCGCGCTGCGTGCCCCCGGTGGTCGCCGCATTGAAGCGCCTGCAGCGCCACTCAAAGCCATCGTGGGCGCCATGGTGGATTTGCTCACCGTGGATTTGCGCAAAGGGCAGGCCGAAGGCCCCATAGAACTCTCCTCTTGGGAGCTGCACCGCATTGAAGCCCTGCGTCAAAACCTGCTGAACGCGCACGAGGCGCGTGCCCAACGTGCCGGGCCGCAGGGGGCGTGGGCTTTGCAGGGCGAGGTGGGTTTGACCACATTGACCAACCGGTTACGCGAGGCCGGCACCCCGCCAGAAGTCACGCAAGACATGCTGGACGCGGCAGGCTTGCAGCTCCAACTGCGGTCCTATCAATTGCAAGGCGTGGCTTGGTTGCAGTACCTGCGTGCTCAACACTTGGCGGGTATCTTGGCCGACGACATGGGCCTGGGCAAAACCGCCCAGGTGCTGGCGCACTTGTTGTTGGAAAAAAAGCGCTTGAAAAAAACTGCGATCGATAAAGGAGCTGGCGATGAACTGCAGCCTAACATGATCGTATTGCCCACCTCCTTGATCGCCAACTGGCAAAACGAAGCGGCACGTATCGCGCCAGGGCTGCGTGTGCTCACCCTGCAAGGCAGCAGCCGCGCCAAAGAGTTCGCCAAAATCCAAGCGCACGACCTCGTGCTCACCACCTACCCGCTGCTGTGGCGCGACATGGCTAAGCTGCAAAAAATCAGCTGGCACCTCATCGTGCTTGACGAAGCACAAGTGGTGAAAAACGTGGGCAGCCGCGCCGCCGGGGCGCTGCGCAAATTGCAGTCCGCCCACCGTTTGTGTGTGACGGGCACGCCGCTTGAAAACCACCTGGGCGAGTTGTGGGCCCACTTCGACTGGTTGATGCCCGGCTTTCTGAGCGATGCCCGAACCTTCACCCGCGTTTGGCGCAAACCCATCGAAGAAAACGGCGAAACCTTACGCGCGCAGTTGCTGGCGCAGCGCGTGCGGCCTTTTATCCTGCGCCGTCGAAAACAAGAAGTGGCCAAAGAGCTGCCGCCTAAAACCGAAGTCATCCGCCGCGTGCAGTTGCAAGGGCAGCAGCGTGCGCTGTACGAAAGCGTGCGGGTGGCGGCGGACGAGCAGGTGCGCCGCGTATTGCAGCGCCAAAGTTTTGCCGGCTCGCAAATTGCCATCCTGGATGCCCTGCTCAAGCTGCGCCAGGTGTGCTGTGACCCGCTGCTGGTCAAGGGCGCCGATGTTGCCCCCGGCATGGAACGCGCCAAGATGGAGTGGCTGCGCGACATGCTGCCCGAGATGGTGGAGGAGGGCCGCCGCGTGCTGATCTTCTCCCAGTTCACCGAAATGTTGGGCCTGGTGGAGGAAGAGCTGGGCGCTTTGAATCTGCCCTTCCTGACGCTCACCGGTGACACCGAAGTGAAAGACCGTGGCCTCGTGGTCGATCAATTCCAGAATCAGTGCCAAGAGCGGGCCGTGCCGATTTTGTTGCTGAGTTTGAAAGCTGGTGGTGTGGGCTTGAACCTGACCGCTGCCGACACCGTGATCCACCTCGACCCCTGGTGGAACCCCGCTGTGGAACAACAAGCCACCGCCCGCGCCCACCGCATCGGCCAGGACCAGCCGGTGTTTGTGTACAAGCTGGTGGTGGAGGGCAGCATTGAAGAGCGAATGTTGGCGCTGCAAGAGCGCAAGTCGGCACTTGCTGAAGGTGTGCTGGGTGTGGACACCGCCACGGCCAACAAATTCAGCCCGGAAGATTTGCAAGGATTGCTCGCGCCCTTGATTGATTCAGCAGACGTGCCCACATGAACAAACGCAACAACTCAAGCGGTGGTTTGGTGTACTCCACCGACAGCGGCCGCATGTGCCCCACCTGCCGACTCGCGTTGACAGCCTGCATCTGCAAAGCAGCAGCGAAAGCCGCACCTGTTGGTGACGGTGTGGTGCGCGTCAGCCGCGAGAGCAAGGGCCGGGGTGGCAAAACCGTCACCGTGGTGCGGGGCGTGCCCTTGGAGGTTGATGCACTTATTGCCTTAGGCAAACGGCTGCGCACGGCTTGCGGTGCGGGCGGCACACTCAAAGACGGTGTGCTGGAAATTCAAGGCGACCATGCGTTGCGGGTGGTGGAGCTGCTGCAGGCGGAAGGGTTTGCGGTGAAGCGGGCGGGTGGGTAGCCAGATGATGCTCAGCGTTGGCCTTGCCCGCGTTACCTGTACTTGGCCGCGGTGATGAACTGTTCAAAGGTTTCGCACCAGACGATCACCGCTGTGTATTGGGCGGGATCAACGCCAGATGGAACCGCGACCACGAAGTTCTCGAAAGTTTTCACGTCACCCACCCTGACCATCCTGCTTTTGAGGCGTTTGAAGTCGGCCTCCGTCTCGACGAACTCGGGTGAGAGGTAGAGCTTGTAGTCGGGCCCGGGTGCGAGTTTCCCAGCCAGCGTGATGGCGCCAGGCGCAATCGAGACTTGTCCCTCGCCCCAGTGCAGGGAGTCGCTGTCCTTCAAGTCACGTTTGAACTGGCCTGTGAACTGCACCTGGGCGGTCGCCGCTTTGATTTCGTCCATGGTCGGGGCCGCGGGCGCGATCAAGATGGGAAGCGCGTAGATGCCGCCCGCGAATCCGGCGGCGGCCACCGCCAAATGTGAGGCGGTCAGTAAAAGGGTTCTGCGTGTGGACATGGGGTTCAATCAATGAGGGGTGAAGTGCTGCGCCCAACTGTCGGAGCGGGCGCGGTGCCATGGTGCCAGGGTTGCCTTTCCTTGGCACGCTTTCCCCTCTATTCTTCCCTGTGAATATCCGGCAAATCAAACAGCGCGAGAAAACATTTTGGTCCTGAGCAACCCATCCGCATCACGCGCATCCACCCCCTGAACTGGCTGCGCTGCGGAAAACACATAGATTCGTCCCGTCACCGGCCCACGCACCCGCACTGGCGCACGGTCGCGGTAGCGCAGATGAACATGGCATGCGGTTTCAACGCGATTGCTGCTGTTGAGTTTTAAGAAATTCATGACGTGTCACTACCGTTACTCCAACCTTTCAAACTTGCCGGAGAGGGCGTCTTGACGAGTGTGGACAGTCAGTCGTCAGCACTGGTGATTGCGGCATTCATGCTGTCGAGAGTGCCATTGCATCGCATTGGCACTTCAACTAGCGTTACATCTTGCGCAATGACGTCGATCGTCCTGTCTGAAAAGTTAATTACCCAATGGCGAGCTGAGAATCGCCCCCAGTATTTGGTATGCAACGAATTTGACAGCTCGTTAAAAGCCTGTGCAGTGAGTCCCGCATTGAAGTAGGGGTGGCTTTCTAGCAAACGACCGATGCGGGAAATTTGGTGCTCCACATAGCCAGAAAATCGAACCACCGCAATTTTTTCATCCTGATCAGTTAGATACGAAAGCCAAAGTGAGTTGCTATGAACCAACGTGCAAGGATCGTGCAGGGTTGAATCTGAAACTGCGATTTGAGGAGCTGCCTTCCAGATGCTGGCTGCGCAGAAGAAGGGCTCGACGGACTGAATGTATTCCGGGTTTGGAACGGCCGGGCGCGGCGGCAAAACATGGCGTACTGTTTTCCAACCTTGGTCGGTTTCAACATACTTAGAGGCTTGGCCATTTGGCATGACGATGTCAGCGTATGCGACGTTGTCGTTGACCGCCCGCAAGGTGTCGCTTGCTGAGGTTGTTGGAGGGTGCAGCAAGAGTTGCAAGGCGCCTGGCACTGGATCAGACGGCGACGTGTGACGAGCGAGTTCCAACAAACTTTCCACGTTTGGTAGCGGATTCTTTTGGATAAATTCCGCAGCTGCGTCTTGGTCAATTAATGCCATAGCAGCCGCGTAGCGCAGCCTGCTTCGTGCGCTCCATGCATCGGATAACGCAGCCATGTCTAGGCTTTGACGCTCTATAAACTCCTCAATCCGTGCTGTTGCTGACAAGTACCATGTGGTGGCTTCCGCGCTCAACATGGTGGCAGGCTTGGGGACATCTATCGGGAAATCAATGCTGTGCATAGGCGTACTCACAGAGCTAAGGGGAACGTGAACGGTTGAGGATTGCGGTTGCGGCCAAAATATGGCTACGCCACCAACAACGAACACCGAGGAATACGCGCCAGTTCTTGTTTCATGGCTTCGCGCGCCAGTGCGGTGTCGTAGCTTGCCTGCCCGCGCAGCCACCAGCCGTCACTGAGGCCGAAGTAGCGGCACAGCCTGAGATCGGTGTCTGCTGTGACCGCGCGCTTGCCTGCCACGATGTCGCCAATGCGTTGAGGCGGCACACCGATGTCCTTGGCCAAACGGTATTTCGTGAGGCCCAGGGGCTTCAAAAATTCTTCTTCAAGCATCTCGCCGGGCGAGACAGGCAGAACAGTACGCATGGCAGACTTCCTTCAGTGATAGTCAACGATCTCGACATCAACCGCACCCTCATGGGTCCAAACAAAACAGACACGCCACTGTGCATTGATGCGAATGCTGTGCTGGCCTTTGCGATCATTCTTCAGTGCTTCGAGGCTGTTCCCAGGGGGAATCTTGAGGTCATCAAGAACCGATGACCAGTCCAGCTGCGCGAGTTTGCGAAGCGCGGGGCGCTCAATGTTCACCCAGCGACGCACCCGCTTCCCTTCAAAAAGAGCTTGGGTGTCTTTGCACTTGAAGCTTTTGATCGTCACCGGCAGATATTAACGCGATGCGTGCATAGCGTCAATTGCGAAGTCCATTCAACAGAATTGCCGTAGGTCAATCGATCAAGCCTTACAACCCCCGCACCAAATCCTCCACCATCGACTTCACCGCCCGCATCTGCGGCGCAGACCGTTTGGCGAAGTTAGGGGCGCTGGGGTTCAGCGCGGCAGACTTTTCCGTGTAGCCCCAGAAGTCCCAGCAGCCTTTGGGGTTGTAGCGGTAGGGATCAAAGAGGCCGCCTTGTTCGTTCGGTTTGACTTGCGGGTACAGCACCACGATCTTGCCGGCTTCGGCCCAGCGGTTGTAGCCGGTGCCGTCGACGAACTGGCGACCGTATTCTTTTCCTGCCACTTTGAAACTTTGGCCTTGTTCGCAGCCGTGAAACACCACGTGCACGGCGCACTTCGCGCCCGCTTGTTCGCAGGCACGGGGCAGGTAGAGCCAGCCGGTGGTATCTAAGCTGTTGAACTCACCGGCTTGGGCGTAGCGGCTTTGGTCAAAACGTTTGAAGGCGCTTGTGTCCACGGCAGCGGGGGCTGCGTTTTTCAGATCCGGGTGCAGCCATTTCAGCAACTCACCCGCCGCATCGAACTGGCACTGCGTGATGAAAGGGGAGGCCGTGGTGCTGCACGACTCGGTGGCCGCGAGACTGGGGAAGCCGTGGCCCGCGTTGTCTTTTGTCTCGCGGTGGATTTGGGCGGGGGGCACACCCAAGCGTTCGTAGGTGGTTTGCAGGGCTTGCACCAAGGGCGGGGCCACCACCTTGTCTTTGCCGCCAGAGAACAACCACACCCGCTGACGTGCGACATGGACAGGGTCGTCGATTTGCCCTTGGTTGCCGCGCACTGCTGCCACGCTGCGGTCCACGTAAACGCTGGGCGCCAGGGTTTGGCAGCCTCCACCCCAAAGCTGCTGCACTTGCAACCACCAGGGTGGGTTGGCAGGGCAGGAACAATTCAAAGTGGCGGTGTTCACCAAGCCCTCCGAGCAGCCGTAGGGGCCGCCCGCCAACACGGCCACGCCGGACACGGAAGCCGAATAGGCCACTGCAAACTGCGCCGCCATATAACCACCCGACGACAAACCTGATGCCGTCACCTGCTGGGGGTTGGCCCCTACGGCGGGCAGGCGCGGCAAGACCTGAGCGTGTGCGCCACACACCACGGACATCAGCAGGATGAAGGCGGCCCAACGAGCGGGCCATCGAAGGTCAAATGAGGGACATGACAACAAGCTTGTGGAAACGCGGTGCGGGGTCATAGCAGCCTCTGGTGGGGAAGTTGGTGCGATGCAGCATAACGCTTGTGCGTGTCTTGCCGTGCATTCATGGTGGGTGCTGGCCCAAGGACCCCACTGTTGCCGCAGGGGCTTGTATCTTTATGTTCATAAACTGGATATACTGTTTACACCGTTTAACAAATCTGAGGTAACCATGGCCACTCGCAAACCTGTTGCTGCAAGCAAAAAGCCCCAATCTTCAACCAAAACCAAACCGGCAGTGAAAGCCAGCCCTGCCGCACCGAAGAAGGCGGCCGTTAAAGCCGTGGATGTCAAAGCTGCGCCTGCTAAGAAGCCCGCACCGGTGGCCCCTCAGGCGGTGGTGGCCCAACCAGCCGCGAAGAAGGTGGCGGCCCCCAAGCCATCCAAGCCCAAGCTCAAACTGGTGCGTGACAGTTTCACCATGCCCAAGGTGGAATACGCTGCCATTGACGTGCTCAAAGAGCGTGCGGCCAAACTGGCGCGGCCTGTCAAGAAAAGCGAGTTGCTGCGCGCTGGCGTCAAGCTGCTCAATGCCTTGGACGACAAAGCCCTGCTCGCAGCAGTGAATGCCGTGCCCACCATCAAAACCGGGCGGCCTGGCAAAGACTGAGTTGTCCGTCACCTCGTTGTCCTTCCCGTGCCAGCGGGAAGGGCGATGGGGTAGGGCTGTGGTGCGGGGTGTGGGCATGGTGTGTTGAAGTGGGACGATAGGGCAGCAGCCAGACTCAGGGTGCAACAATCCTGGTCATGAGTCCCAAACGTTTGGCTGTTTACTTTCTGCTTCTCGTCGCGTTGGCGGTGGCGGTGGTTTGGTGGAGTGCACGACCGCCGGTGTTGCCGATGGTCACGGTTCAAAGTGCGCCTTTGGTGCGCACCGTGCTGTTTTCGGCGCGGGTGGCCACCTTGTCCCGTGTCGAGGTAGGCAGCACCGTCACCGGTCGCGTATTGCAGGTGGTGGCCCAAGAGGGGCAGCGCGTCAAGGCCGGCGATGTTTTGCTGCGGCTGGAGAACCAGGAGTTACGCGCTGCACTCGAACAAGCGGTGGCCAACCACAACCAAGCCGTGGCGCGCCTCGCTGGCCTGCGCAGCACCGGCCGAAGCACCGCGCAAGCGACGGTGGCCCAGGCCGAGTCGGTGTTGCTGGCGGCGCAAGCCGATTTGCAGCGGCAAAAAGAATTGGTGGCCCAAGGTTTTGTCAGCCCGGCCCGCTTGGATGAAGCCACACGTGCCGTGGCTGTGGCACAAGCGCAGTTGAACAGCGCCCGCGCCAGCCGTGCGGCCAACGCCGAGCAAGGATCTGAGCTGGTTCAGGCCCAATCCCAAGTGGATGCGGCGCGTGCTGCCGTGGACACGGCGCAGGCCAAACTCGCGCAAACGGTGTTGACCGCTCCCGCCGACGCCCAGGTATTGGTGCGGGCCGTGGAGCCCGGGCGTATCGTGCAACCGGGTGCGGCTTTGTTCACCTTGGCGCTGTCGGGCCCGCTGCAATTGGTGGCTCAAGTGGACGAACGTTATCTGGACCAACTGCAGGTGGGGCAACAGGCGAGCGTGGTGGCCGATGCGTTTGCTACACAAACTTTTGCAGCGCGTGTGCTGTCAATAGCGCCCTTGGTGAATGCGCAGCGCGGCGCGGTGGAGGTGAAGTTCTCGCTGGCACAGGCCGCCCCCGTTTTTCTGCGCGAAGACATGAGTTTGTCGGTGGAGGTGGAAACCGCTCGACGTGAGCAAGCGTTGGTATTGCCTGTGGCGGCGCTGCGCAACGAGTCCGCTGGCGAAACGCACCCAGCCCATCAAGCCCAAGTGCGTTTGGTGCGCGAGGGCCGTGTGGCCGAACAAACGGTCAAACTCGGACTGCGCACCTTGCAAGCGGTGGAGGTGTTGGGTGGTTTGGCCAAGGGTGACGAGGTGTTGTTGGGCCCCACGCCTGAGCCTGGTCGCCGTGTGCGCACCCGAACTGCGCCCGAGGGGGTCAACCTCAAGCCCACCGGCACCAGCCAAGACAACGCAGGCTCGGCGATGGGCAACGCCATGGGTCGCTGACCGCACGCCATGCGCCTCTTCGGGTTTGAACGCCAAGTTGCCATTCGTTTTCTGCGCGAAGGGCGCATGCAGACCGTGCTCATCATCGTGGGGGTGGCGGCGGGGGTGGCCGTGATCACCTACATCTCGGCACTGATCAGTGGCTTGCAGCGAAATACGCTGGAAAAGACCTTGGGTGCGCAACCCCATCTCAGCATCAGCGCACCTGACGATGTGGTGCTAGACGCCAGGCCGCCGGATGGCAGCACCGTGCTGTCGCAAACTCAGCCGCGCGCCCAGCGCCCGCGTACGGTGGTCAATTGGCAGGCTTTGGTGCCGGTGCTGGAAGCCTTGCCCCAAATAGTCGCTGTGTCGCCCATGGTGTCCGGCGCTGGTTTGGCCTTGCGCGGCGAAGCGAGTAAAGCGGTGTCCATCATGGGAGTCGATTTGGACCGCTACGACCGCATCATTGGTTTGCGAAAAAAAATCGTGGCGGGGGAAGCACGTTTGCAGCCTGGTGACGCCATCATCGGAAAAGAGCTGGCGGTGGATCTGGGGCTGCGTGTGGGCGATCGTTTCACCTTGTCGACCAACCCAGGTACGGGCACGCAGTCGGATTCGATCCGGGTGTCGGCCTTGGTGGATTTGGGCCTGCGTGACCTGAACCGCCGCAGTGTGATTCTGCCGCTGCGTGCGGCCCAAAGTGCCGTGGGCTTGCAAGGCGGCGTGACCAGCGTGGACATGACGCTGCACGATGTGTGGGCCGCGAGCGATTTGGCACAGATGCTGAGCCAGCGTTATGGCGGCAAGGTCGAAAGTTGGCAGCAGAGCAATGCGTCCTTGGTGTCGGCGCTCAACGCGCAATCGGTCAGCACCACCTTGATTCGCGGTGTGGTGATGGTGGTGGTGGTGCTGGGTATTGCCAGTGTGCTGGTGGTGTCGGTGGTGCAAAAGCGCCGCGAAATTGGAATTCTCCGCGCCATGGGCACCACGCGTGGCCAGGTGCTGCGCGTGTTTTTGCTGCAAGGCGCCATCGTCGGGGCCTTGGGTTCGGTGCTGGGCATCGCGCTGGCGTTTGGTTTGATTGCGGCTTTCACCACTTTTGTGCGGGGATCAGATGGCCTGCCTTTGTTCGCCATCACCTTAGAGCTGAAACTGGCGCTGCAAGTGGCGGCCTTGGCCACGGTATTTGGTGTGCTCGCGGCAGTGGCCCCAGCGCGGCGGGCCGCGCAGCTGGACCCGGCGCAAGCGATTCGCATGTGACGCTCATGGCCACCACCGACACCTCATCGCCCTTGCTGGCGTTGCGTGACATCCGCAAGAGCTACAACTTGGGTCTGCCCAATGAGGCAGAGGTGTTGCACGGCGTATCCCTGCAAATCAACCGTGGTGAGTTCGTGGCGCTGATTGGCCCATCGGGTTCAGGCAAGAGCACCTTGCTCAATGTGCTGGGGTTGCTGGAGCGCGCCAGCGGCGGCAGCTACAGGCTGCTGGGCGAAGAGGTCACTGGCTTGTCGGATGCGCTACTCACGCAACGGCGTGGCCAGGCGCTGGGTTTTGTATTTCAGTTTCACCACCTCTTGCCTGCCTTCACGGCTTTAGAGAATGTGACTCTGCCCAGTTTGATGCGTGAAGGCTGGGTGAGCCCCCAAGCCCTTGAGCGCGCGCACGCGGTGTTGAAGGCCGTGGGCTTGGAAAACGCCCTGTCCAAAAAGCCAGGGGAACTCTCCGGTGGCATGCAACAACGTGTGGCCATGGCACGCGCCTTGGTATTGCAGCCGCCGCTGGTGCTGGCCGATGAGCCCACAGGCAACCTAGACCGCGCCTCATCCGACGAAGTATTCGCCCTGATGCGGCGCATGCATGCCGAACTGCAGACATCGTTCTTGATCGTCACCCACGACCCTCGTTTGGCTGAGCGCTGCGACCGGGTGATTGAGTTGGTGGATGGGCGGATTGAGCGTGATGCGCTAACGGGTGAGTGAGAGAACTGCTTGCAACTGAAACCGGAGGTTGCTCAAACCCGACTGTGCAAAGGTGGCGTTATTCGCCACACTGAAACCTTCATGACTCAAGAATTCACACACATGAAGAATCGTTGGTTTGTACCTGCCCGTTGGGTGTTGTGGGCCGTATTGGGTTTGGGGCTTACTGCCTGTAGCAGCCTGTCTCACCGCGACCGCAACACCATCACCGGAGCGGCTATCGGCGGTGTCGCTGGTGCAGTGCTAACCGGTGGCAGTTCGGTGGGCACCGTCGGTGGTGCAGCCGTGGGCGGTGTGATTGGTCACCAGATTGGCAGCAGCAACAAGAAGAAGTAGCCGAAGCTCAGCTCAAGGCCGCACTGTCTGCTCGCGGCGCGGTCAGCGTCATCAAGATATCGGCGTACCAGGCGCAGTTCAAACCCAAAGACTCGTCCAATTTCAAGTCGCGTGTGCCCATGTCCACACGCGAGCTGTGCACACCCAACAAGGTCCAAGGCAATTGGGCGTCGCTCGATTCATTGCGCATCACCACGGGCGCGCCACTGGTGCCACGGTGGGTGCGGGCATCGGTCAGAAAATAGCCCTGGCCTTGAAAACGCACGCCAAAGGCTGACGCAATCACGGCTTGGCGCACCACGGGCAGGTGGTGCAGGGTGTCATAGAACCCCAAGGGGAAGCCAACCACCAAGGCCGAGTGACCTACCTCCACCTCGCCCAAACGGCGTTGCAAATGGGCCGGTGTGAAACACCGCAACATCACAGATGGCGGCAACGCACTGCGGTCCAACTCCACCACGGCCACATCAATCTCGCCGCCGGAGTCACTGCCCTGTCGCCACACACTTTTCCCATCCTGGTAGAGCATCACCGACAGCACAGTGAACTGGGTGAGGTTGACCTCGTCGGTGTGAAAGTCGATTTCCAGGCGGTTGGGGTGGTGGTGGCTGGGTTCGTCGATGACCACGTGGCGGCTCGTGACCAAAAACAAGTGCTGATCGCGTTCAAAGAAGAAACCGCTGGCGACGGTGAGTGCCTTGTCGCCGTCAAAAGTGGAGATGCGTGTGGTGCTGAGCAGCAGGGGTTCGATCATTGAAGCCTTTCGGGTCGCAGACGTCGAGTCCGCGTGTGCCACGAATGGCGATGGCGCGATCATGTCATGCCATCTAATGACCCGCCGCTGGGCGGCCTGCTGTTTCAGCGCTGAACGTCTTTTAATGCACTGGCCAAGCGAGCGACTGTGGCATCCACATCCAACAGTTTGTCCAGACCAAACAGGCCAATGCGAAAGCTGCGGTAGTCGGCGCCTTCATCACATTGCAAGGACACACCGGCCGCAGTTTGCAGGCCCACGGCCATGAATTTTTTGCCTGTGTGAATGTCAGGGTCCGTCGTGTAGCTGACCACCACCCCTGGTGCCTGAAACCCGGGCGCAGCGACGCTGGGGAAACCGTTTTTCACCATGAGTGAACGCACTGAATCGCCCAGGTTTTGCTGGGCTTGGCGCAAAAACGGGAGGCCATGGCTTTGTGTTTCTTGCATCACGGCCAGGGTTCGGGTCAGCGCGTCGGTCGGCAACGTGGCATGGTAGGCATGGCCACCAGACTCGTAGGTCTCCATGATTTGCAACCACTTGCGCAGGTCACAGGCGAAGCTGGTGCTGGTCGTGTGCTCAATGCGCTCACGCGCCGCAGGACTGAGCATGACGAAGGCGCAGCATGGCGAGCCACTCCAACCTTTTTGCGGTGCGCTGATCAGCACGTCCACGCCGCAAGCGGCCATGTCGACCCACATGGCGCCGGAGGCAATGCAGTCCAGTACAAAAATGCCGCCTACAGCGTGCACCGCCTCTGACACCGCCTGGAGGTAGGCATCGGGCAGCATCATTCCGGACGCGGTCTCCACATGAGGCGCAAAAACCACGGCAGGTTGCATATCGCGGATCGCCGACAGAACCTCTTGCAGCGGGGCTGGTGAGAACGGCGCGGTGGGGCCAGTTTCTGCTCTTTGGGCCTTGAGTACCTGTGCCTGGGCAGGAATCTGGCCCATCTCCAAAATTTGGGTCCAGCGGTAACTGAACCAGCCATTGCGCAGTACCAAACATTTTTGGCCGGTGGCGAATTGCCGGGCCACCGCTTCCATGCCAAAACTGCCGCTGCCGGGCACCACGATGGCGTTTTGGGCGTTGTAAGTGGTTTTGAGTATCTGGGAGATGCCCCGCATGACACCCTGAAAGCGTGCCGACATGTGGTTCAGCGCACGGTCGGTGTACACGACTGAGTACTCCAACAAGCCGTTTGGATCAATGTCTTTCAGCAGTCCAGGCATGATGACTCCGGTGGGTAGGGGTGGCGGGCGGGGTATTCCTGCACGGCGACTCTAGTGTCGCGTCAAGGCTCAAATGCCGCTTGCTGGCTTGCCCTCAAACCCGATGGCGTCGTGACTTCTCGTCGCCATAGCCCGGGCTATGACTCCTCGTCGCGCCTAGCCCTTGGGTTTGATGTCAGCGCGATCAACCGACATTTGAGCCTTGACGCGACACTAGCACGGCAGCCGAGATTCGGGGATGCGTTGTTGCCCTGGGGAAATATGCCAAGGAATCACGCAGAGCCAGAAGCAACTGCGCGTATATTGTGAGTTATGGATGTTTTCGTGCGCTACCTGCTAGTCTTCGGCTCAGCTTCATGTCGAATCGGCCGAAAACCTGCGCACGCTCACTCACGGATTTCGATTTGAATTTTTCATCGTCGCCTCAGTCTCCTGCCACCACAACATCGGTCAACACGGCGGAAGATTCCCTGCTGCGAATGGCGGGCCGCATGGCCGGTTTGGGCGGTTGGACCATGGACTTGCCGTCCATGGCTGTGCAATGGTCAGACGAAGTGGCGGCAATCTTTTGTGTGCCGCCAGGCTACACCCCAGTGATGGACAGCGGTCTGGACTTTGTGGCCCCTGCATTTCGAGCCCAAGCCCGCGACGCGTTGGAGCGCTGCCGCTTATGTGGCGAGCCTTGGGATTTGGAGCTCCAAATCGTGACCGCTGACGGTGAAGGCCGTTGGGTACGTTCTGTCGGCCAGGCGCAGCGCGACAGCATGGGCGGCATCAACCGTCTGTGGGGTGCGATCCAAGACATCACACGCAGCAAACAAGCCGAAGCTGAACGATTGACCACGGCCCGGCAACTGCGTGATGTCTCCGCCAGCCTGGACATGGCGCTGTCTGTCGCTGGGTTGGGCGTGGCCAGGCTGGACCTGGGCAGCGACATGGCCTATTTCAATGAGAACCTCTGCACGATACTGGGGCGACCTCATTCGTCCCAGGGCTGGCCGCGCAGCGAATGGCTCATGGCTTTTCATCCGGATGACCGCAAGGCCGCGCATGTCAACATGCGTCGCCTCTTGGCCGGAGAGCCAGCGCGGTTGCGTTCATTTCGTGCGGTGCGCCCTGATGGTTCGATCCGCTATCTGCTCGGGCAACACACTTTGCAGCGCGACGCGGCCGGCATGGCGATATCCACGGTCCTGGTCGTGCATGACGTGACTGAACAACGTGAGTCAGAAAACGCCCGCACGGCTGCTGCCATGGCGCAACAAGCCAACTTCGCCAAAAGTGAATTCTTGGCTCGCATGAGCCATGAACTGCGCACCCCCTTGAACGCCATCTTGGGGTTTGCCGAGATTTTGGAAGCCGATACAGCACCCGCGTTGTCGGTGTCGCACCGCAAACGCGTCGAGCGCATACGCAGTGCGGGTGGGCATCTGCTGGCGCTGATCAACGACTTGCTGGACGTGTCTCGCATCGAAACCGGCGCACTGCGCTTGCAGGTCACGGCCGTGAATTTGACCGACGAAGTTCGTGAAGCCATTCGGTTGGCCATGGCCCAGGCCCAGGCCAGAGAAGTGACTTTGCAATGGGCCCAGCAGACGGAGTCTTCCGGTGATGTTTGGGTTCGTGGTGACGCGACACGGTTACGACAGGTGGTGCTCAATCTGCTGACCAATGCCATCAAGTACAACCGTCCCCACGGCAAGGTGTTTATCACACTGGATACCACCGATACCGACGTGCGTTTGCTGGTGAAAGACACCGGCTTGGGCATGAGTGCCCAACAGTTGGCACAGCTCTTTCAGCCCTTCAATCGTTTGGGCAAAGAACACTCCACGATCGAAGGCACGGGCATTGGGCTGGCTATCACCCAGCATTTGGTTGAGTTGATGGGGGGCGAAGTCTCCGTGTCCAGTCAGCAACGTGTGGGCTCCGAGTTTTGTGTGGTGCTAAAACCCGCACAGGCTCCGAGCCATTGGCGAGCAGATGCTCAGACGGCGGTGGCGCAAGGCGAGAGGCCGTCTGCATTTGGAGCAAAAGCGATAGCGTCATCTCCAGAACCCCATTGGAGTCGTGTTCTCTATATTGAAGACAACGCCGTCAATCGTTCATTGGTTGAGGGTTATGTTTCGCTGCGCCCGGGCATTGCGCTGGAGATGGCGGTGGATGGGCAAAGTGGTATTGATGCAGCGCTTCGTCAGCGACCCGACCTCATCCTTGTCGACATGATGCTGCCCGACCTGCACGGTTTGCAGGTGATAGAACGGCTGCGTCAGGCGCCGTCCTTGCAATCAGTTCGCTGCATTGCGATATCGGCCAACGCCATGCCACAGCAAATCGTCGAAGCCAAAGCCGCCGGATTCGACGACTACCTCACCAAGCCGGTTTCCATGAAATTGCTGCTGACCGAGCTGGATCGCCTGGGATAAGCCCTCGGTGAGCGCGCACCAGTCGGTGCATATCGCTGGTGAACGCCGGTACAAAAGCGCCCTGGCACCCCAACATGGCAACAAGAGCCCAAGCTGGCCGATGCGAGGCCACTCAGGGCGACTTGTCTGGGTGCCATCACGGTACAACGCCCTCGGCTCTGACCTCTTGGAGCGCCCTGTTTCCGATTCTGTAACAGAACTAACGGCATAAAACCACGCAATTCACGCAATCCAAAACATCCAATACGTTTAATATTTGTACACGTTAAGGATGTTTTGGGGGTTTGTTTTGGCCAACTGGACAGAAATTCCGCAAGATCAAAGACTGCTACTCCCGGTAGCCGGGTTAACCGCCGCCGCAGCGTGGTGGCAGCCTGCTTGGGCACCGGTTTTGGTTTTGCTGATGGTTGGGGCGCTTTGCTGGCAGGCATGGTGCTCGGTACGCGAGCGTCGGCGCGAGCGCGACGCTCGTCTGAGCACACTGTCGGACTGGCAAAACTTTCTGGCCGATGTGGCACCGGTGTGGCAACACCACCTCACGACGGCCGACGCACAAGCGGGCACTGCCACCCAACAACTGTTGCAGCGCTTCAATGATGTGATTGCCGCGCTGGGCGAGGTGGGACTGAAACCCCATCAAGACGCGGCGCAAACTGAGTCCGGCTCGACGGCCTTGTTGGCCCACTGCGAGGCGGAGCTGCAGCCCGTGACCCAGGGCTTACGGCGAATTCTGCAGAGCAAGGCTTCTCTATTGGAAGGCGTCAAGCTCTTGGCCAGCACCACGGGCGAGTTGCGTGCCATGGCGGACGAAGTGGGGCAAATCGCTGGGCAGACCAACTTGCTTGCACTGAACGCCGCCATTGAGGCTGCGCGAGCCGGGGAACACGGACGTGGATTCGCAGTCGTTGCAGGCGAGGTGCGCGCACTGTCGACCAAATCAGCGGAAACCGGCCGACGCATCATTGACCGCATCGACCAAGTGCTGCACGTGATCGAACGCACCTTGGACGAGGCGCAGCGCATCAGCCAGGACGACAGCATCGAGGTGCAAAGCTCAGAGCAGCGCATTCAAGGCGTGACGCAGCGCATGCAAGACGGCTTGCAGCAGTTGCAGCACGAGGCTGAATCACTTCGTCAACGCGGATTGAGCATCCAGGCCGACATCGTCTCGATGTTGGTGTCGTTTCAATACCAAGACCGAATGAGCCAGGTGCTGGCTGTGGTCAGCGAAGACCTGCGCCGCCTGCAGGCTCAAGCGCACGCGCCACCCGACGAGCTACCCAGTGCCGCGCAGTGGCTGGGCCGTTTGGCTTCCAGCTACACGATGGTCGAAGAGCACCAAGCGCATGGGGGCTCGCAGAGCAACGCCGCTGCCGCGCCCAAGCTGACTGTTTTTTAACTGTTAACGACAACCCAAGAAGGACACTTGAAATGGCAAAAACAATTCTGATCGTTGATGACTCTGCCAGCTTTCGCCAAGTGGTGGCCATCATTCTGCGCGGTGCGGGTTACGACGTCGTTGAGGCCCAGGACGGCAAAGACGGTCTGACCAAACTGGCCGAAAAACGGGCCCACCTCATCATCAGCGACATCAACATGCCGGTGATGGATGGGTTCGAGTTTCTCAAAGCCGTCAAGGCCCTGCCCGACTACAAATTCACCCCTGTGGTCATGCTCACCACCGAGTCGGCTCAGGCCAAGGTGCAGCAAGGAAAAGCCAGTGGCGCCAAAGCGTGGATGGTCAAGCCCTTCGATCCACCGCAAATTCTGGCCGTGGTCAAACAGTTGGTGCAACCATGAGCAAACCAAGCGCTGAGCTCATCGACCTGGGCAACGAGCTCATGATTTACCAGGTTGCCAAGGTCAAGGCTGAGATTGAACGCTGCTTGTCGGCACAGAGCACTGCCACACCTGCACTGAAGCTGGACTGCGCACGTTTGAATGAGATTGACGCCGCCGGTTTGCAGCTGTTGATGGTGACCGCCCGCTACCTGCAGCTTAACCGTGGACGTTTGCAACTGCTGCGAGTCAGTCAAGCCATGCAATTGCAGTTGCAGCGTTGGAACTCGCTCAACGAAATCGATGTCGACTGCGTCAACTAAAAAATGACCACCAATCCCTTTGAAGCCGCCCTTGGCACCTTCTTTGAAGAAGCCAATGAGATGCTGGTGCAAATCGAGAACAGCGTGCTCGAGCTCGAAGCCAAGCCGCTGGACGTGGAGGAGCTCAATGCGCTCTTTCGCGCGGCACACACCATCAAAGGCTCGGCAGGGTTGTTTGGCCTCAAAGCGGTCGTCGCCTTCACTCACCATGTGGAGACCGTTCTCGACGAACTGCGCACCGGCGAGTTGCGTTTAGACGGATCACTGAGCAGCTTGCTGTTTGCTTGCCGTGACCACATCGCCCACTTGCTTTCCTTGGCGAAACAAGGCGGCCACGGCACCGCCGAAGACGAAACGCGGGAGTCAGTGTTGGTGCAAAAGCTGCAAGCCTTGATGACAGGTGAGCCGCTCTCAAAAATGCCAGAAGCGCCGCGCTCCCCCGCCCCGTCAAGTGACGAGCTATGTGCGGCCAATGACATTTGGTTGATACAGATAACTTTTGGACGCGAGACCTTTCGCGACGGGTTCGACCCTGTGGCCATGCTCGTCTACCTGTCCACCCTGGGGGACATTCAGCAGTTGCACAGCCACATGGCCAAAGACCTCGTGCTGGCTGACTGGGATGACTACCTTGCTTTTGACCCTGAATCGTGTTTTCTGGGTTTTGACATTCACCTCACGAGCCAAGCCGACAAAACCACGCTCGAGTCCGCATTTCAGTTTGTTCTCAACGACTGCCAACTCTCCATTGCCCCACCGCCCAGTCTGACACCGACCTTGGTCGACAAACTGAGTGCGCCGCTCGCACCAGAACGTTTGGGCGATTTACTTTTGGCCAGTGGTGCGGTGACTCCGCACGAGCTGCAAACGGCCCTGTCTGCGCAAGCTGAGGGCGTGGCTCAAGGCAAAACAACGGCTTTGGGTGAAATTCTGGTCGCTAAACAAATCACGACCCCCGCCGTGGTGGATGCGGCACTCGCTCGTCAACAGCGCCACCGCGAACCCCACACCAGCGAGGCCAAGCTGGTGCGCGTGTCTGCCGACAAGTTGGATCAGTTGATCAACTTGGTGGGTGAGCTGGTCATCGCTGGAGCCACCTCCAGCAGCCTGGCGCAAACCCACCGCATCCCCGCCTTGACGAAAAACTGCAAGCGCATCAACAGCTTGGTGGAAGAAATCCGCAACGGGGCGTTGTCGATGCGCATGGTGCCGATTGGCGAAACCTTCGCGCGCTTTCGACGTGTGGTGCGCGATGTCTGCACTGACCTCGGAAAACAGGTGGAGTTGGTGCTTCAGGGCAGTGATGCGGAGCTGGACAAATCGGTCGTCGAGAAAATTGTCGATCCCTTGATGCACATCGTGCGCAACGCGCTGGACCACGGCATTGAATCACCCGCTGACCGCGAGGCTGCCGGCAAATCACCCACAGGACAACTGCTGTTATCCGCGCGCCACGACTGCGGCATGGTGGTCATTGAGGTGAAGGACGACGGTCGCGGGTTGAACCGCGACCGCATCTTGGCCAAAGCCATAGAGCGTGGTTTGGTCAATGCGGGAGATGCATTGACCGACAGAGACATATTGCAGTTGGTGTTCGCGCCTGGATTTTCGACAGCAGAAGCCGTCACGAAACTGTCGGGTCGTGGGGTGGGCATGGACGTTGTCAAACGCAACATCGAAAGTTTGAGGGGCACGGTTTGTCTGCACAGCCAATGGGGGGTGGGCACTACGGTGGAAATTCGACTGCCTCTGACGCTGGCCATCATTGATGGCTTCTTGGTTCGTGTGGGCGACAGCCATTTGGTGTTGCCCCTGGACATGGTGGTGGAGTGCATCAACCCGCATCAGTTCTCAGTGGCAGCCAATTCCTTCGAGGTGGATGCCAAGGCGACAGGTCGCATGCAACTGCGGGGTCAGACGCTGCCTTTGATCCATCTGCGTCAACTCTTCAAGTTGGAAGGCGAACCCAGCCCGCGCGCCAGTGTGGTGGTGGTGCGCGTGGGTGAGCGGCGCGCCGGTGTGGTTGTCGATGCGCTGCTGGGGGAACACCAAACCGTGATCAAACCACTGTCCCGAATGTTTCGCCGTGTACGTGGCGTGGGTGGTTCCACCATATTGGGTTCAGGAGAGGTGGCGCTCATTCTGGACGTGCCCGTTTTGTTGACGCTTGCCGCGCAGATCGATGCGCAGCAACTGCCTGTGTCATCCGCACCCGCTGCACTCGGTGCCGAGTTGCAACCCGCATGAGTATTTCATCGCCTCAGATCAGTTTGTTGTTGTGCGTTAAACCGTGGAGCTTGTCATGTTTAAAAACTTGAAGTTTGCTTGGAAGCTGTCCCTCGCCTTTGGCCTGAACTTGGCCCTGCTCTTGTTCATTGCCGTGATGGGTGTGCTCAAACTCAGCGACATGAATGCGGCGATGACGCATCACATTGACCACATCTCGGTGGGCACGGAACACGCCTATGAAATTCACGATACGTTTGCGGTGCGCGAAGCGCTGATTGGACGCATGGCCATCGCCAGCAAAACGGACTTGCCGAAACTCAAGGCCCTGATGGTGGCAGAACGCCAGCGCTTCGACGAGCGCATGCGCGCCATAGAACCACTGTTGCAAACCCCCACGAGCAAGAAACTCGCCAAAGAACTCGCCGGCGCGCAGCAGCGACTGATTCTGGCGGGCGACCGGGTCATGGACCTGCTGGCGCGCAGCGACGGCGGCGCAGAAAGTTTCATCCACACCGACTACCAACCCGCCATGGCCGAGGCCAACAGTCTTGTGCACAGCTTGCTGGAGGAGCAAGCCGCAGTGAAGGCCCAGGCAGCTGTGCAGACGCAGGTGCTGTATGAACAAGCACGGCAACTGCTGTGGGTGGCCGGCCTGGTGGCCATCGCTTTGACGTTGTTGACCGGTTGGCTGGTGACCCGTGCGGTGACTTTGCCACTGCGTTTAGCAGTAACGGTGGCCAACGAAGTGGGCCAGGGGCAGCTGGACCGGGCGTTTGAGTCCACCTCCAAAGACGAAGCCGGGCAGTTGATCCACGCCATGGCACACATGAAAAACAACCTGCAAAAACTGGTGTCCGAGCAGCACCTCATGGCCGAGCAGCATTTAGCGGGCAACACCGACCATCAAATGCCATCGTCTGAATTTGGCGGCGCTTATGCCCAAATGGCTCAGGGTGTGAATGACTTGGTTTACTCGCACATCGCCGATAACGCCGCGGTGGTCGAGGTGGTGACTGCTTACGCCCAAGGCCGCCTTGAAGTGTCCATGGATCGTTTGCCTGGCAAGAAGGCGCAAATTTCTGAGGCCATGGACGGCGTTCAAGCGCAGTTCCAGGAGGCAGCAGCGCAAGCTGTCAGCAATGCCCGTGTGCGCCGCGCATTAGACAGCTCGCGCACTGGCGTTGTGATCGCTGATGCGCAGTCCAGCATCATTTACTTGAACGATGCCATGCGGGACTTGCTCGCCGAAGGTGAAGCCGATTTCCGCAGCGAATTGCCCCAATTGCAAACCCACCGCCTCATGGGCCAAAGTTTGGCAGTACTGAACAAAAACCCAGGGCCATACCTGGATTCGCTGCGCCACCTGAACGGCCTCATGCGTGCAGAGTATGTGGTGGGCAGCCGAACCTACATGCTCAGCACCAACCCCATCATGGACGACGGCGGTGAACGTTTGGGCACCGTGGTGGAATGGAAAGACAGAACGGGCGAAGTGGCGGTGGAGAAAGAAGTGGAGGCTGCGGTGCAAGCCGCCACCCAAGGCGATTTCAAACAACGTATCAACGAAGCTGGCAAGAGCGGGTTCCTGGCGGGCTTGGCCCAAAACATGAACCGAATTTTGGCCACCAGTGAGGCCAGCTTGACGGAAGTGGAACGTGTCCTGACGGCCATGTCGCGAGGTGATTTGACGCAGCGCATGCAAGGTGAATATGCCGGCACCTACGGTCGACTGAAACACGATTTGAACGCGACCAGCGAAAAACTCGCAGGCATCATCGCCGACGTTCGTAATGCGGCCGAGGCGTTGACCAGCGCCTCCGAGCAAGTCAACACCACAGCCCAAACGCTGTCGCAAGGGGCCTCTCAACAAGCGGCCGGGTTGCAGCAAACGACCTCGTCGATGGAGCAGATGTCTTCGTCTATTTCACAAAACACCGACAACGCCAAGGTCACCGATGGTATGGCGGCCAAGGCTGCCAAAGAGGCGGCGCAAGGCGGCGAGGCCGTTCACCAAACACTAGAGGCCATGCGTCAGATTGGCAGCAAGATCGGCATCGTTGACGACATTGCCTATCAAACCAATCTGTTGGCGCTGAATGCCGCGATTGAAGCCGCACGGGCGGGTGAGCATGGCAAAGGATTCGCTGTGGTGGCCGCCGAAGTACGCAACTTGGCCGAACGCAGTCAAATTGCAGCGCAAGAAATTGGCCAGTTGGCCAGCTCCAGCATCACGGTGGCAGAAAAAGCCGGCAAGCTGCTGCACGACATGGTGCCCAACATTCGGAAAACGTCGGAGCTGGTGCAAGAGATTGCCGCCAGTTCTGAAGAACAAGCCGAAGGCGTGTCCCAAATTCATACCGCCATGGGCCAGTTGAACCAGGGCACCCAGCAGTACGCGACCGCCTCGGAAGAACTTGCGGCCACCGCAGAGGAAATGGCCAGCCAGGCCGAGCAACTGCAAGACATCATGGCTTTCTTCAAGCTCGAAGGCGGCCAGCGTTTGGACAAGGTGCACCGCTTGCCCCAACGTCAGCGCGCCGAGGCGCAGCCGGGCAGACGCAGGGTTGAAGTGGTGAGCGCGGCGGTGGACGAGTCCCAGTACGAGCGATATTGACAGCGCCCCACCATGGATGCCGTGGCCACCACCACCCTCGCCAAGACCGCCAACGTCGCAGACCCTGTCGCGGCGCAGGAATCGTCTGTTACTGGACAGTACCTGAGCTTTGGTTTGGGCGATGAGTTGTTCGCGGTAGACATCTCAGCTGTCAGAGAAATCATTCAAATGGCCAGCATCACTGTGGTTCCCTTGATGCCCGACTGCATCCGCGGTGTGATCAATCTGCGCGGTGCCGTGGTGCCCGTGATGGATTTACAGGCACGTTTCGGGCGCGGTGCGGCGGCTGTGGGAAGAAAGAGTTGTGTGGTGATTCTGGATTTGCCGCTGCCCGTGGATCAAAACGAAGGCGAGGCGGGCGGACGTCAGTTGCTGGGCGTGATGGTGGATGCCGTGAGCGCCGTGTTGCGGCTGCCTGCGCACAGCATTGAGCCGGTGCCTCGGTTTGGTTTGGGCATGCGCCCAGACATGGTGGTGGGCATCGCGCAGCACCAGGGGCGCAGCCTGGTGTTGCTTCATTTGGAGAACACCTTCCATCTGCCCCAGCTGTACGAGCCGGTCGATCTGAAACAGCCCGACGAATACCCAGGAGGCAGCCCCTATGCAGGCCACTGATTGGCAATCGTTCTCGATGCCCATGCCGCTTGGGCCGTGCGGGCCAGCCACCATTTTCGAAGCGGAGTACGCGCAAATTCGGTCCTTGCTACACAGAAAAGTGGGTATTGCCCTGGGCCCGAACAAACACGCCTTGGTCTGCGGTCGCCTGTTCAAGCGCGTTCAGTGTTTGGGCTTGAGCACCTATGGTGAGTACTTCAGCTTGATCGCCCGCCCGGGGCAAGAAGTCGAGTTTCAAACCGCCGTGGATTTGCTCACCACCAACGAAACCTATTTTTACCGTGAGCACCAACACTTTGAGTTGTTGCGAGACTTGGCCCAGCAAGCCATAGGGCGCACTGCTGGCTTCAAGATCTGGAGTGCAGCTTCATCCAGCGGAGAAGAGGTCTATACCCTGGCCATGGTGTTGCAGTGTTTGGTCGATGAGGGTGCCAATCTCCAATGGGATCTCATGGGCTCTGACGTCAGCCGCCGCATGCTGGCTGCTGCGGCACGTGGCGTGTACACAGAAGACCGCGTCCAACGCTTGCCCAACAAACTACTTCGCCGCTACTGTTTGCGTGGCGTGGGCATGAGCGCGGGGACGGTGCTGGTTCACGGCTCGCTGCGAGAAAAGGTTCGTTTCGAGGCCATCAACTTGGTGGAACCCCTGCCGCAGCTGGGGCCATTTGACGCGGTTTTGCTGCGCAACGTACTGATCTATTTCGATTTGCCTACCAAACGGCGTGTGGTGGAGGCGGTGATGGCCACACTCAAGCCAGGTGGGCGTCTCTTTGTCGGTTTGGCTGAAAGCCTGAACGGCCTGCTGCCCAACTTGAAATCTTCAGCGCCTGGTGTCTATGAAAAAAAGCCGGTTCAGCGTGTGCCAGAAAATGTGGAGGATTACTGATGTTTGCAATTGAAGTGTCACCACTTGGTTACTATTGGGCTGTATTTCACAAATTGTTGGAGAATGCTGTTCAGACAAGTCCTCGTCGTTGGCTTGCTCCAAGATTCTTAGAAACCGGTGTCTTCAGGGTTGGTTTGTGCATTTTCATCGCCTGGCGATGAAATTTGACGAGCCTGCGTTGTGTCAAAAAGAAGTTCTGTGCATAAGGTTGCCGCGGTGCCTACATCCACCATTCCTTCCGCTCCACGTTCGTACTCCACAGTGGAGATCGCACGCCGCTTGGGTGTGTCCATTCAAACCGTTCAGCGTTGGGTAGACGCCGGTCATCTCAAGGCCTGGAAAACCTTGGGGGGGCACCGCCGCATTGACGCTGATAGCGCCGAGCGCCTGTTGCGCCATGAGTTGACCGTGGGTCGCCAGGCTCTTGCCCCCACGGCGCCAGCTCTGTCTGCGTCGCTTGCTGGCGGTATCCAGCCCACCACGGTGCTCATCGTTGACGACAACGAAGACGACCGCGAAATTCTTCAGCACTTGGTGTTGTCGGCTTTGCCGACGGCCAATGTCACTGTGGTGTCGAGTGGTTTTGAAGCCTTGGTGTGCATTGGGCGCCAATCACCTGATGTGCTGATCACCGACATCATGATGCCCAACATGAATGGTTTTGAGATGCTGCGTCACCTGGCCCACGATTGCGCGGTCAGGCCCAAAACCATTTGGGCGGTTTCCAACCACACGCGTGATGAGTTGCTGAACTTGGGTGAATTGCCGGACGACGTGCTATTCCAACCCAAACCTTTGGACCGCGAACGGTTTTGCGCCATGCTGCGCAACGCGGTGTCTTTGGAATCGGCCAGCGTCTAAACGCCTCCCGGCGCTTTGCCCGCCAACCAACAGACCCCAAAATGACAAACCCCTTTGATCTTGCGATCAAAGGGGTGGGTGGCTGACGCCACCAATTTGGGGCTCTGGAGCGTATGTTGTCCGGGGCCCCTGGTGCGCAGTGACTGCGCCCCTATGGATGCCTACGTGTAGGCAAACCCAGGTTAGGACGATTTCCATGCCGACGCAAGCGATTTTTATCAATCGATTTGACGCCGCCCTTAGACAGACTTAAGCGTCTCAAACCTCTTTGCTTGGATCGCGGCAAAGAGGCTC
This sequence comes from Pseudomonadota bacterium, assembly GCA_046049865.1. Classification (GTDB taxonomy): domain Bacteria; phylum Pseudomonadota; class Gammaproteobacteria; order Burkholderiales; family Burkholderiaceae_C; genus JANPCX01. The sequence goes on from JBJOQO010000002.1 coordinate 81,211, forward strand.
TCCACCCTTTGTTCAACGGCCGCATCCATGCCTATGGTCCGTCCCCATTCGCGACTGGTTTCACCGGGCCATTTGTTGGTCGCGTCCAGTCCCATCTTGCCGCCCAAACCGCTGACGGGTGAGGCGAAGTCCAAGTAGTCGATGGGTGTGTTGTCCACCAACGTGGTGTCGCGCACCGGGTCCATGCGTGTCGTGATGGCCCACATCACCTCGTGCCAGTCGCGAATGTCCACATCGTCATCCACCACCACGATGAATTTGGTGTACATGAACTGCCGCAAAAAACTCCACAGTCCAAACATCAGCCGTTTGGCGTGGCCGGGGTAGCTCTTCTTGATGCTGATGAGGGCCATCCGGTAGCTGCAGCCTTCGGGTGGCAAATAGAAGTCGATGATTTCTGGAAACTGCTTCTGCAATAGGGGCACGAAAACTTCGTTCAAGGCCATGCCCAGAACCGCCGGCTCGTCGGGCGGTTTCCCCGTGTAGGTGGAGTGGTAAATCGGATTGCGCCTGCGGGTCAGGCGATTGATCTCAAAAACAGGAAACCAGTCTGTTTCGTTGTAATACCCCGTGTGGTCGCCAAAGGGACCCTCCAGCGCGTGCAAGTAGCCTTTGATTTCTTTGAGGGCGATGCCGTGCTCGCTGGTGCCCACAAACCCGCGTGCGGCCACCGGGATGTGTCCTTCCAGCACGAACTCCGCGCTGGCGGGGGCCTGCAACATGACGCCGTTATCGCCGACCGCCGTGTCCACCACCTCGGTCCGACTGCCACGCAGAAGGCCAGCGAATTGGTATTCCGAGAGCGTGTCCGGTACAGGGGTTACCGCGCCCAAAATCGTCGCCGGATCAGCCCCCAGCGCCACCGCCATGGGAAAAGGTTTTCCGGGACAGGCCAGCGAAAAATCCCGAAAGTCCAGGGCTCCTCCACGGTGTGCCAGCCAGCGCATGATGACTTGGCGCGAGCCGATCACTTGCTGTCTGTAGATGCCCAGGTTCTGTCGCTTGCGCGGATGGGCGATGGATTGCGGGCCTCTTGTGATGACCAAACCCCAAGTGATCAAAGGGCCGACATCGCCCGGCCAGCACGTTTGTATGGGAAGTTCGCCTAAATCAACCTCGTTGCCGCTGAGCACTTCTTCTTGGCAAAGGGCTTTTCGGACGGCGGAGGGCTTCATGTCCCAGAGTGCTTTGGCCATGCTCAGCAGATGACCGGCGTCTTTAAGGCCCTTGGGCGGCTCGGGTTCTTTCAGGCTGGCCAGCAGCTGGCCTATGCCTCGTAGTTCGGAGACATCCTGTCTCCCCATGCCCATGGCGACACGTTTTGGGGTGCCAAACAGATTGGTCAGGGCGGAAAATTTGTAACCATCGACCTGTTGAAACCACAGGGCCGGCCCGCCACTTCGCAGCACGCGGTCGCTCAGTGAGGTCATCTCCAGCCGCGCCGATACAGGGTTTGCCACGTGCTGGAGTTCACCTTGCCGCTCAAGGCCAGCCATGAAGTCCCGCAAGTCGTGGTATTTCATACGAATAAGTAATTAGAGAATCTATTTATATGGTTGACTGGTTATGAATCGGCTTCATAGAATTCGCCCGTCTTGAAATTTCCGGGAAAACCCGCGTGCTTAGAGGGATCGCCGAGCCGATACCCCTAGCGAACTACGTGAACCCTGCCGTTGGTGGGGCTGCACTGCTGAAGCGGACTGTCGCAGACAGTCCACCGATTATCACTGCCGACCCAGGCACCACACAGTCAGTGCAGCAAGGGTCATGCGGTCAGGAGGGAAACGTCATGTCATCCACAAGGTCTACGACGGAATTGCTGCGCCAGGCCGTGGCCGCGCTCGGCCAGTCCACCCGGATATTTGCGAGGGATGTCGGCCACGGTTTGCTGGAGGTGAGCCACAACACCCTGGCCCTGGTGGGACTCTTGATGGTGGCGCTGCTGATTTTTGTTGCCAGCCGTGACGATATTCGGCACCAGACCGAGGTCAGTGTTTTCGGGTGGCTCCAAGCCCGTCACGAGGCCCGGCAAGACCCCTTGGACGCCTTCACGCAGTCGTTGCGTGAGCCTGATGCCATTGCCCGCGCTACTGCCACGGACCCGAAAGAACTCACCCGCCAGCAAGCTGCTGTGGCGCACTGGCTGTCCAAACGCTACAAGGTTGCCCCTGAGCCGATCAGCCGCTTGGTGCAAGAGGCCTGGGTCTTGGGCGGCAAAGTCGGTTTGGAGCCCACTTTGCTTTTGGCCATCATGGCGATCGAGTCGGGATTCAATCCATTTGCACAGAGCCCCGTCGGCGCACAGGGTTTGATGCAAGTGATGACTCGCATTCATGACGATAAGTACGAAGCCTTCGGAGGTAACCACGCCGCATTTGACCCGCTGACGAATCTGCGTGTGGGTGTGTTGGTGCTCAAAGAATGCATCGCCCGTGCGGGCGGTTTGGAACAAGGTTTGCGTTTTTATGTGGGCGCGGCTAACTTGCCCGACGACGGCGGCTACGCTGGCAAGGTATTGGGTGAACAAGCCCATCTGCGCAACGTACTCATGGGGCGCGCCGTGTCGGTGAATGCACCCATCATTGCTCCTGTGGCCCCGCTGCCCACCGTGCCCGTGATGGAGCAGGCCAAGGATGCACCATCCCAGGACAAACCCGCCACCCAAGCACCAGAACAAGTGGCCATGCTCAAACGCTCGGCGGGTTAAACTCCCGCTTTACTGCACGACTGGCGATGGGGCGTTCGAAGCTGCAAAGCAGATTTGAGCCAACCTGAGGTGGTGAACCACCGGGGAGTGCAGTCGGCGAGGGTCGTCCGCTTTGGGCCCCGTCGTTTCAGCCGTTCGCCTGGGCAGCCTGCTTTTAACGTGATGGATTCTCCGCGTGATGGATGGCTCCAACCCACGTACCTGCCGGGTCGACGTCTTCACAGGACTGCCTTGCCATGTTTGACAAAAACCAATCCACCCTAGCCAACATTGACCCCGAGTTGTGGACCGTTGTCCAAAACGAAAACCGGCGTCAAGAAGAACACATTGAACTGATCGCCAGCGAGAACTACACATCGCCCGCCGTCATGCAGGCTCAGGGTAGCCAGCTCACCAACAAGTACGCCGAAGGTTATCCCGGCAAACGTTATTACGGTGGCTGCGAGTATGTGGACGTGGCCGAGCAATTGGCCATCGACCGCGTCAAAGCGCTTTTTGGCGCGCAGTTCGCCAATGTGCAGCCCAACTCCGGCTCGCAGGCCAACCAAGCCGTTTTCTTTGGTTTGCTCCAGCCTGGCGACACCATCATGGGCATGAGCCTGGCTGAAGGCGGCCACCTGACCCATGGTATGCCGCTGAACATGAGCGGCAAGTGGTTCAAGGTGGTGAGCTACGGGCTCGATGCAAACGAGGCGATTGACTATGACGCCATGGAGCGCTTGGCCCATGAGCAAAAACCCAAACTCATCATCGCGGGCGCGTCGGCCTACAGCCTGCGCATTGACTTTGAGCGTTTTGCCAAAGTTGCCAAAGCGGTTGGTGCCTATTTCATGGTGGACATGGCCCACTATGCTGGCTTGATCGCTGCGGGCGTCTACCCCAACCCAGTGCCCCATGCGGATGTAGTCACCTCCACCACCCACAAGAGTTTGCGTGGCCCACGCGGCGGCATCATCTTGATGAACGACGAGGCCATTGCCAAAAAAATCAACAGCGCCATCTTCCCCGGCATTCAAGGTGGCCCCTTGATGCACGTGATCGCGGGCAAGGCCGTGGCCTTCAAAGAAGCGCTCACGCCCGAGTTCAAGGCTTATCAGCAGCAGGTGGTCAAGAACGCCGACGTATTGGCCAAAACACTGACCGAGCGCGGCTTGCGCATCGTCAGTGGCCGCACTGAAAGCCACGTGATGTTGGTGGACTTGCGTCCGAAGAACCTCACTGGCAAAGAAGCCGAGGCGATTCTGGGCAGCGCCCACATGACCTGCAACAAAAACGGCATTCCCAACGACCCGCAAAAACCAATGGTCACCAGCGGCATCCGTTTGGGCACGCCTGCCATGACCACGCGCGGTTTCAAAGAAGAGCAAGCGCGCATCACCGCGCACCTGATCGCCGACGTGCTGGACAACCCGCATGACGAGGCGAACATCGCCGCCGTGCGTGAGAAAGTCGCCGCGCTTACGCGTGACTTTCCTGTTTATCGCTGAGTTGAACTGAGTTGATTCAAACCCACCGACTGGTGGGTTTTTTCTTCGAGAACCCACCCCCGTCACAACCCATGCGCTGCCCATTTTGCGGATCTGATGAAACCCAAGTCGCCGAGACGCGTGAGTCCGACGAAGGCGACGTGATTCGTCGTCGCCGACGCTGCGTGTCTTGCGAAAAACGTTTCACCACCTACGAGCGTGCAGAAATCGCCTTGCCCTTCGTTGTCAAAAAAGACGGCACGCGCGCCGACTTCGAGCTGCCCAAGGTGCGCGCTTCGATGACCCTTGCACTGCGCAAACGCCCAGTGAGCGTGGAACAAATCGACGCCGCCATGGAGCGCATTCAAGAAAAGTTGCTGAGCAGCGGCGCCAAAGAAATTGCGTCTGCCAAAGTGGGCGAACTCGTCATGCGTGAGCTCAAACGCATCGACAAAGTAGCTTACGTGCGATTCGCTTCGGTGTACCGGAGTTTTGAAGATGTGGACGAATTCAGGCAGTTGATTCGCGACATTTAGCGGCTGGCTTAGGGGCGTTTCGTGAGCGCTACTTGACCCACGTATTGAGCTGAATAATCGGCATCAATACCGCCAACACAATCAACATCACCACCCCGCCCATCGCGACAATGAGTAAGGGCTCCAAGATAGTGGCCATTTGCATGGCGCGGCGTTGCACTTCGGTGGCGAGTTGTTTGGCGGCGCGTTCCAGCATGGTGGGCAACTGGCCAGTTTGTTCACCCAGACGCGCGAACATCGCAAGCAATCCAGGGAAACGTTTTTTGCCCGCAAGCGCAGAGGCCAGCGGCGCGCCTTCGCGCACTTGCACCAGCGCATCCATCGCGTCGGCCCGCATGGCGCGGTTGGACAGGGTTTCTGCTGCGGCTTGCAGGGCCTTCAATATCGGTACGCCAGCGCCCGCGAGCATGGCCAAGGTGCTGGCGAATCGGGCTGCGTTGTAGCCGCGTGATAGGCGGCCGACCAAGGGCAGGTTCAGGCATGCTGCATCAAAACGCAAACGGAAGGCTTCAGCGCGCAACATCACGCGCAAGGTGATCAAGCCGCCAATCACGGCCGCCAGCAGCAACCAGCCGTACTCTCGCAAAAACCCGCTGATGGCCAACATGGCCACGGTGAGCGCGGGCAGGGCGCGTTTGGAACTGGTGAATACCGAAGCCACCTGTGGCACCACATAGGTGACAAGAAAAATCACGATGATCACCGCGATGACCGAGACGATGGCAGGGTAAAGAATGGCGCCCATCAACTTGGCTTTCAGGGCTTGGCGTTCTTCCAGGTCGTCTGCCAGCCGTTCCAGCACGCCGCCCAAAGCGCCGCTTTGTTCACCGGCAGCGACCACGCCGCGGTAAATTTCATCGAACTCACGCGGTGCGGTGGACAGGGCTTGCGCGAAGGCCGAACCTGCGTTGACTTCCGAGCGCAAATGCGCCACCAGCTCGCGCTGTTTGGGGTCGTCCGCTTCGTCAGCCAGTGCGGTCAGCGCACGCTCAAGCGGCAGCCCGCTGCCTACCAACCCCGCCAATTGCCGGGTCCAAACAGCCAAGGTGGTGGATGAAAAAACCCTCCGTGGCGATCGCAAACTGTTGGCGTTTCCGGTGCCGCTGGCGTTGACTTGGGTCACGTCCATGGGCACCAAGGCTTGCGCACGCAACTGCGCGCGGGCGGCTTTCACGTTGTCGGCATCCAATAAACCCGTTTTGGATTTGCCGTCTGCGGTGAGTGCTTCGAACTTGTAGGCGGGCATGGGGGTTGGGGGCTTTGGGCTGAGCTTGTTCAGCTTGTCGCTTTGAGGGGGTTGTTTGCTGAAGCGTTTGTGGTTTTCTTGGCACCGCGCCGGGTATTCGGCCCGGCGGCCGAGTAACTTCTTTTGCTGGTGCAAAAGAAGTCACCAAGAAAACACCTGAACACCAGCCTATTTGGGGAGGGGTGGCTTGCTGCGGGAGCGCAGACGTGGGGGCTGGATTCGGCCAGTAGCCACTGGCGTTCGGGCGACGTTTTCGGTTTGTTTTTTCGAGGCAGCATGTTTGGCCAAAGGCGTGCCGTTGTATTCGTCATTCCCGCCTTCGCGGGGATGACCGCGCCGGAGGGCAACGAGTGACGGAAGAACAAGCCTTTAACGTCGCCGTGAATGCTTGTTGCCACTGACCGAACAAGCCGTTGTAACGGGGTCAAGTGGCAGAGCCAGCTCCGCTCAAATAGGCTGGTGTTAGGTGTTTCTTTGCTTACTTTCTTTGCACCAGCAAAGAAAGTGAGGCCCCATGCCGGGGGGCTTCCCGGCGCGGTGCCCCGTGCAGCGGACATGCCTGGAGTCAGCCACCCACCACGCAGCTCAGCGCTGCGAAAAAAAAGCGTGCAAGGTGCGCTCATCACCGGTCTCAATCGCGTGTCACGCGCAGCACTTCTTCAGGTGAGGTGATGCCTTGCGCCACCAGCCTGTCACCGTCCTCGCGCATGGTGCGCAGGCCTGCATCACGTGCGGCTTTGATCAAGTCGGCTTCCGAGGCGCGGCCGTGGATGAGTGCGCGCACTTTGTCGTCAGTGACCATCAACTCGTAAACGCCCGTGCGTCCTTTGTAGCCGGTGTGGCCGCATTCGGCGCATCCCACAGGCCGGTAGTGGCCGTGTTCGTCTTGCCGTTTGCAATGTGGGCACAGCTTTCTCACCAGGCGCTGCGCCAGCACACCGAGCAAACTGGAACTGAGCAAAAAAGGCTCCACACCCATGTCGGTCAACCGGGTGACGGCACTGGGCGCGTCATTGGTGTGCAAGGTGGCCAGCACCAGGTGACCGGTGAGCGAGGCTTGAATGGCGATTTGCGCGGTTTCGAAGTCGCGGATTTCGCCGATCATGATGACGTCGGGGTCTTGCCGCAGGATGGCGCGCAAGGCTTTGGCAAAGGTGAGATCGATCTTGGGGTTGACCTGGGTTTGGCCTATGCCGGGCAACTCATACTCGACCGGGTCTTCCACGGTCAGCACGTTGGTGCCACTGGTGTCCACTCGGCTGAGTGAGGCATAGAGCGTGGTGGTTTTGCCGGAACCCGTGGGGCCGGTGACCAGCACGATGCCATGCGGCTGTTGAATCAGGCCATGAAAACGCGTGAGTGAATCGCCGCTCATGCCGAGGCTTTCCAGCGTGAACTTGGTATCGCCTTTGTCCAGCAAACGCAGCACCGCGCGCTCGCCGTGGGCGGAGGGCAGTGTGGAGACCCGCACGTCCACCGCACGGCCGCCAATGCGCAAGGAAATGCGGCCGTCTTGCGGCAGGCGCTTTTCGGAGATGTCGAGCTCCGCCATGATTTTCAGGCGCGAAATCAACGCGGCATGCAAAGCCCGGTTGGGTTGCACCACCTCGCGTAAGGTGCCATCCACACGAAAGCGAACTGCCGAGCTGCGCTCGTACGGTTCGATGTGAATATCGCTGGCACCGTCTTTCGCCGCTTGGGTGAGCAAGGCGTTCAGCATGCGGATGATGGGGGCGTCGTTCGAGGCCTCCAGCAAGTCTTCCACCGCAGGCAGCTCTTGCATCATGCGGCTCAAGTCCACCGCGCTTTCTACCTCGCCGATCACGGTGGCGGCGCTGGACTCGCTACCGGCGTAGACAACAGAAATGCGCTGACTCAGACTGTTGGCGGCTTCGTGCTCCACTGAGTCCACCGCATAGAGGCGCATCACCTCGCTTAAAGCAGGAAGTGGGGTGTTTTCTGGTGCCCACAGCACCAGCTTGTCGCCATCGTCCTCGAGCAACAAGGTGTGCGCCTTGGCAAAGGCGTAGGGCAGGGGATGGCGGGCACCCATGACGTGCCTCAGTTGGTCGCGGCCGGGCCAGGCACGGGGACGGACAGTGCGGCGGGCGAAGGCCCATCGACAACGGGCGGTCGCTGCGGCGGCAGCACAGGCGCTTGGTTGATGGGTAGCAAGAAGCTGGCTGCCGGCTGCGCGTCCTTTTGTTGCGCACGAATCATGTCGTAGCGGTCGAGGGACAGCTTGCTTGCATCTTCGGGTCCACGCATCACCACGGGGCGCAAAAACACCATCAGGTTGGTGCGTGTTTTGGTGCGGCTTTCGCTGCGGAAAAGTGAGCCGATGCCGGGGATGTCACCTAGCAGCGGGATCTTCGATTTGTTGTCAGTGAACTTGTCTTCGATCAATCCACCCAGCACGAGAATGGCGCCGTCATCCACGACCACAGTGGATTCGATCGACCGCTTATTGGTGGAGGGCCCAGCGTTGCTGGTGCCGGGCGCGACTTTGTCGCTCAAGCTCGACGACTCCTGAAAAATCGTCAACCGAATGTTGCCGCCCTCACCTATCTGCGGTTTGATGCGCAGCGTGATGCCAACGTCTTTGCGCTCAATGGTTTGGAAGGGGTTGGTGGCTGCCGTGCCCGTGGCGGTGAACTGACCAGTGACGAATGGCACGTTGCTGCCGACGATGATTTTGGCTTCTTCGTTATCCAGCGTGATCAAGTTAGGCGTGGAGACAATGTTGGTGTTGGTTTGGCTTTGCAAAATGTTGGCGATGGCCGCGAGGGCAATGGTGCCGCCGAAGTCGCGCAGCACGCCAATGTTCAGCCCTTCACCGAGTTTGATGCCGGCTGCGTTGCCCGATGCCTGCGCTGCATCGATGGTGAGCAAATTGCCACTGGTACCAAAGTTGGTACCCCCGACCAAGCCGGTCTTGTCCCCGGACTTGCCGAGCAAACCTTGCCACTGGAAACCAAAGTTGGCCGCGTTGTCGCCAGACACTTCGACGATCATGCTTTCGATGTAGACCTGTGCACGGCGCGAATCGAGCTGATCGATGACGGCCCTGAGTTGCCGGTACATGGGTTCAGGCGCTGTGATGATCAGGGCGTTGGTGGTGGGGTCGGCTTGAATGAATCCCCCCGTGGACGGGCCCGCCGATGGAGTCACCGGCGCCGCAGCTTGAGGACTGGTGCCGGCACCTGCACCGGCCAGTGGTGTGGCGTTCGGTTGAGCACCGCCGCCAAGTTGCGGCATGCCGGGCTGGCCACCCCCGCCGCCTGAGGCTGCGTTGCTGCCCGACGCATAAGCAGCGCGCAGAACCGCGGCCATCTTCACTGCATCCGCATTCTTCAGGTAGACCACCCAAATGTTGCCAGTGGCCGCGTTGCCGGTGGCAGGGCGATCCAGTTTTTCAATCAACGATCGAAGGCTTGCCATGCGGGCTGGGCTGGAAGAACGCACCAACAAAGAGTTGCTGCGTGAATCCACCAACACGCTGGGCGCGCTGGTCGGTGTCGCACCGGGGATGCCCACACCACCTGAGGTTTCGGCCAAACGTTGCACCAACAGCGCCATGTCTGCCGCCACGGCATGCTTGAGCGGGATCACCTCCACCTCGCCACCTGCCGGTGTGTCCATGGCGGCGATGATTTTGCTGATGCGCTGCAGGTTGTCCGCGTAGTCGGTGATGACCAGGGTGTTGTTGCCTGGGTTGGCGTTGATGGTGTTGTTGGGGGAAATCAGGGGCCGCAGCACCGCCACCAGGTTATTGGCGCTCTCGTGGTTGAGCTTGTAGATTTGCGTGATGATCTGGTCCCCACGGCGCGGCACTTCGCCGACCGCCACGGTGGAGGCTTGCAGTTTGGCGTCGGCCTCAGGAACCACCTTGAACAAGTCACCCACCTCGACCACGGTGAAGCCCAACCCACGCAGCGCCGCCAAATAGTTCAGGTAGGCCTCGCGTGGGCTGATGGCCTGTTCGCTGTAAAGCGTGATGTTGCCCTTGACCCGCGGGTCCACCAAAATTTGCTGCCGCAAGATGGTGGCCATGGCGCGGCTCACGGCTTCAATGTCAGCGTTAACAAAGTTCAGCGTGACCGGGTCGCCACGAAAGCGGGCACTGGGTGATTGAGCATCGGCGGCCGGATTGGCCAACGAGAGAACCAGTGCCAGCATCAAAGCGGTGATGCGAATGCGGGGCCGCGCGCGGGTTGCTGGGTGTTGATGGACAGGTTGCTTCATGCGTATCCGATCGCTCATCCAATAGAAATAACCGAACGACTGCCTTCGCGTCGCCCAATGATGTTCAGCAGATTTGACAACATGGCTTCGTCTGCTGGCTGTGCTCGCGCATCGCCACGAAAGCGCATGCCCGACGCGTCCCACTGGCCCGAACCATTGAGCTGCAAAGCCCCTTCGACTGTGCTGACAGACAGCAAGGTGCTGAACGGATCGGCGGGGTTGTTGGTCAATGTCAAGCGGTAGTGGCCTAGCACCGGCAAGGGAGAAACGCGAGACGAGACGCCAAGTGAGTCGATTTGAGCCAGGCCTTGAAAGTTCCATCGGCCTTGCGCCACTGCCAGGGTCGCGCCCGTGAAACTCAATCGTGTGGCACCACCGAGTTGCAAGGTGTTCCACGGTGTTCCCAGTCCGTTGAGCCATTGGCTGGGCCATTGCCCGAACCAGGTGTCCGACGACATGGCAGGTTGTGCTTTTGTGGGCGCACCTACCTGCACTGTGAGTCGCCCCCAGCGCGGCTGCAATACGATGGCTTGCGAACCGTTCAGGCAACAAGCATGCGTCAGCTCGACGACCCAGCCCGGCCCGCCTTCGGGCGAGCTTTGCCAGCGCCAGTCCACAGCCCAAGCCAAACGACCAGGCAGGCTGCTGGCATCCACGCTGCCTGGCCCACCCGTGAGGACGGGGACTGCGCTGCCGTTCCACACGGTGCCACTGGCGTCGGACAGCACCAGTCTTCCGTTGCTGGCTTGCGAAACTGCTTGGGCCAGCCACGCAGCCGGCGCGAAAAACACTAACGCGAGCAATGTACCGACCACCGCCCCGATGACCGCCCAGCGGTGGCCTCGTCCTTGTGAACGCCCCCAGGCCTTTTCCGCCAAGGTGGAGTCTTGGAATGAGGTGCTGTAACGCGAGACTCGGGCGCGTGCCATGGCGACTTTGCGCGGTGCCAGAAAACTGGGACGTTTCATGGTGCGGCACCCCCAAGGGTCACCAGCACGGTGCCGGAGTAGGTGGTGCCTGTTCGGGCCAGCTGCGCTTCGCTGACGCGCACACGGGCCACGGTTCGAACCTCACGCAACCATTCGGTGAGGGCTTCAGGTGTCACGCCGTTGAAGGTGATCGACGCCTGTGCGCCCTGCAGATTCAAGCGGGCGACAGCCCCCATTCGGTCGGTCGACGCTTTGAGGGCGTCGGTGGATTGGGCCAACGACACGGCGGGGGTTGAGCGCAACTGCTGCGCTTCGCGTGCGAGTTGCTTCATTTGTTGCAACTGGCTTTCTACAGTCGCCAGTTGTTTGGGTGCTTCTTGCAGCGTGTGCCAAGCCGGGCGAATCAGCGCCATCACGACCACCAGCAATGTGATGGCTGACAAAGCCCACACCACACCACGTTGTTCCCTGGGTGCAAGGCTTTGCCACCATCGCCGAGCGGGTTCAATGCGAACGGTCCAGGCCGAAACCAGTGATTGCCACTTGGCGGAGGAGCGGGGCATGGTGGCGCTCACAGGCCACCTCGGGCATTGCCACCTTGTGTGGCCACAGGGGGTGCGGCACGCACCACCAGTTTGGACTCCTGGGGCTCTACCCGCCAACCACCCGCACGCAGTGCGCTCGTGAATTGATCGATGTGGGCGGGGCTCCAACCGGATGCCGCCAGCGTGAGTGCGCCGGCGGAGTAACTCAGGTCTTGCGCAGGACTGCGGTCGCTGGGCCAACCCGAAGCGGCCGCGACCAGCAGTGGCTCCAAGTCGCTGCTAGAGGTTTGCCCCGCGCGCAGGCGCAAGCGCTGCACTTCGCTCTCCATCTGCAGCGGCGCGTCAAGCACCGCACGAACCTGTGGAAACTCGGTCTGAAGCACGGTGGTGAGTTGTTGGCGCTGTTGTTGCAAGCGGCTGTTCAGATGGTTAGCCCACAAGTTCAAGCCCACCAGTTGCGCGGCCGCCAGCACGGCCAGTCCAACCCGTGCGGGTCGCCACTGCGGTCCCTGTGCTGTGCGCCATGCATCCAATATCCAGCGGCTGCCTCTGCGCGATGGTGTGAGGTCGAATTGCCGCAAATTCCAAAGTGTGCGGGCCGCTTGCAGGCTGCGTTGTTCGGCGGTGAGCACGGTGACGGGTGCACCTAACCAACGTTCCGCCTGAGTCGCCGCTGCCGCGGTGGCACTCCAGCGCATGTCGGTGTGGCTGCTGCTGGGCAATAGAGTCTTGCTCAGTCCGCCAGACAGCGGCAACACCGCGACGCCTTGCGGATGCGACCAAGTGAGCTGAACTTGCGTGTTGCCTTCGCCTTCACCTTGTTCCGCCTCTTTGGTGAGAGAAAAATGCCCCATGGCCGGTGCGTCAGGCCAGCTACTGGGCACCACACGGTCAACGGTGTTTTGGTTTTTCTCCAACTCGGCTAAATGCGCTTGCAGCCAAGGTCGGTTGATGGCTGCGACCCATGTTGCTTGCCCTGCCACAGCATCGGGTGCCACGGCCAAGTGACTGTTTTCTGCGTCGTCGAGCAGGGCTTCTTCCAAAACGCCGCTGAGCGCTGTCGCCAAACGTGCAGCAGGCGCTTTGGGTAGCACGATGCTGTGCCAAGCGACATCGGTGTCGGACAGCACCGCCACGATTTGCTGGGCCTTGGGCAACAGGCTGGCTGCGCACCGCCCAACGCGGTCGACCGTGATGCCGTCTCGCGACAGTACATAACCGTAGGTCGTTTGGGCGCTGGGCAGCCCCGAGGCGTCCGCATTCATACCGCGCGCTTGCAAGCGCGGCCGGGATGGAATTTGTACCAACAAGACGGTCATGGGGAGACAGGCAAAACGGTTCGAGACATTGTAGGCTTTGAAGCTTGATGATCCCGTAAAATCAACAACTTACAAAGGATACTTGTAGCTGGTTTGCAGCATTATGGTGACCATAGATGTCACGTCTACAGGGATAACAACGATGCGGCTTAAACACCTGGAAGTGTTCAACGCCATCATGCTGACGGGCAGTGTCAGTGCGGCAGCGCGCTTGTTGCACGTGACACAACCTGCCATCACACAAACATTGCAGCACGCCCAAACCCAACTGGGTTTTCCTTTGTTCACCCGCCAGCGCAACCGTTTGGTGCCCACCCGGCAAGCACAGGCGCTCTATCCGGAAGTGCAGCGCCTCATGTCGCAGCTGGAATCGGTGCGGCGTTTGGCGGGTGCACTGCGAGACACCGAAGAGGCTGAGTTCCGAGTCCTCGTGGTCCCGTCCTTGGCCGTTCGCGCGCTGCCCGATGCCTTGAAGCGTTTCCGTCGCCAGCACCCCGATGTGGCGGTTTCCATCCGAACCCTGCATTCCAATGAGATCGCGCAGGCGATTGCGCTGCGCGAGGCCGATGTGGGCATTGTTTACGGCAACACCCGCCATCCCGCCGTGCAACAAATGGATATCGCCACCGGCCAGTTGGTGTGTGTGTCGGCGCTCAAGGTGCGTGGCAGCGACAAACGCTCAACCGTGGAGTTGGCCGAGGTGTTGCGTGATCAATTCATACGCATCGACGAACGCGATCCGCTGGGTGCCATGTTGGCCGAACAGTGCGCTCGCCAGCAACTGCCGATGCAAGGCGGTATCACCGTTCAAACCCACCACATCGCCATGGTGCTGGCGGAACAAGGGTTTGGCCCCGCCATCATCGACTCGTTCACTGCCCATGCCAGCACCCTGCCGACGCTGCATGTGCGCACGTTGTTGCCCGAGGTGCCGGTGGTGGTCCAGGCGCTGTTTCCCCAGGGCGAACGTTCACCTCAACCAACGGACGATTTCATCGCTGCGTTCAAGGCTGTCGTGCTGCAGGATTGATCTTTCGCTGCGACCATGCGACCGCAGCACGCGCCAACGCGGCCGTTGCATCGACCACCGGCAAGCCGACCTGACTCTCATCGAGCACCAAAGGAATCTCGGTGCAGGCCAGGACCAACACCTGCGCGCCGCGTTGTACCAAAGCCATCGCGGCGGTTTGAAGGTGCTGGCGGCCTTTGTCGAGTTGCCCGGACTTGACCGCGTTGATGCCCGGCATGACGTGTTCCACCATCTCAACCGCTGTGGGCAAACTCCATTGAAATGGGTCGCATCCGACCTCGTCGCTTGCAAAGCGCCGGTTCATGTACAGACCGGACGACAACGTCGCATCGGTTGCCAAGAGGCCCACTCGAACTGGGCGGATTTGGGACTTAGTACGGCTATCCACTTCGGCCAACGCCGCATCGACGATGTGCAACATCGGCAAAGGGATCTCTCGCTGCAATTCATCCAACCAAAGGTGGGTGGTGTTGCAGGGCACCACGATCAAACCAGCGCCACCTGCAACCAGCCGCTGCGCGTTGGCCAGCATGGCGGGCAGCGGAGAAGGCCCTTGGCCACGATAGGCCTGTGTGCGGTCGGGGATCTGCGGCATGTTGCAGGCCAGCACGGGCACATGGTCTTGGTCGTGGTCTGCTGCCGTGGCGAGCAGCATCTTGTGAAGAAAATCGACCGTGGCCAGGGGGCCCATGCCGCCCAAGACCCCGACGACGCCTTGCCCTGCGCCCGCGGGGTCAGGTCGGGTGGGTGATGAAGGTTGAGAAACCGATGGGGGTGCAATGACAGGCATGCTGCGCTCCAAATTCAAGGAGGCGGCTTGCTGGCACCCATTGGTGACGCTTTCGCAGCCTCAGCCCCAATGTAGGCGGCCGCGCGTCTGCTGTGGCATCACGCTATCGACAGCACCTATAAGCTGAGGTGATGGGCGGGTCGGTGGTGTTCGGTGCGCCGATTCAGCGGAAGTCACAACCTGCGGCGGCGTTCGCTGAGGCGCAGCGCCGCTGCAGCCAGTGCAATGCCCAGCAACCAATAGAGACTGGTGGTGGCACCGCCGCCGCCGCCACTTTCTACGGGTGGGGGTGTTGAGGTCGGCGGCGTTGGCGTTGGTGTTGGTGTTGGTGTTGGGTCTGGGGTGGCGTTTGGAGTGACCGCACACGAAGAGAACTCGGTGGGTGGATTTGATGCCAGTGCGACCGCTGCAGCTGCATTCAACATGCCCGCACCACAGGTCGCCGTATTGCAGTAACACTCTTCGCCATTGCTGGAAGTCGCCGAGTTGCATTGCCGTACCCCGGCACTGGAGCCTGTTGTGGGAAAGGGCCGGGCGCTGGCCCGAATCACATTGCGTACCGTGCAGGCTGACAAATTGGGGTTGACCGACAACATCAATGCAGCAGTCCCCGCCACCAATGGCGCGGAAAAACTGGTGCCAACGGTGGGTTTGAAGGCATCGGTGTAGATGGAACCTGCGGCACCCAAAACCGGGCTCGTCGCCCCACTGTTGGAGGCGCTCAAAATTGGGTAAAGGCAGGCATCACCCGGTGCCACATTGACGCAGTTGCCCGCAGGTGCGCTGATGGTGATTTCCGGCCCCAAGTCCGAGAAGCCGACTTTGGTACCAATGTGGCGCAGACCGCCCACCCCAATGACACCCTCACACTTGGCGGGAACGCTCACGGCTTGTCCCGCTGAGTTGCCCGCTGAGGCCACGACGACCGCGCCTTGGGCATTGATGTCACGAACAACGTCGTTGTAGGCGGTACACGAACCCGTTCCACCCAGGCTCATGTTGATGACCTTCGCCCGATTCGGCTGCGGGTTGTCCACCACACCTGGCACATTCAAACCCGCCGCCCACCGCATGCCCGCGATGATGTCGGAGTCAAATCCTCCGCAGCGACCTAACACGCGCACAGGCAAGACACGCACCGTTCGGCCCACGCTGGCCATTCCCACGCCGTTGTTGCTCAGGGCGGCGATCAAGCCAGCCACCTTGGTGCCGTGCCACGAGCTGTCGCCAACGTCGGCGCTGCCGCAATTGGTGGGTTTGCTGGGATCGTTTAAGTCTGCGGCGGTGACGCCGTCACCGGCATCTGACGCATCGCTATCGCGCGCGCTGCCATCGTTGGCGATGAACAGACTGCTGATGAAGTCATAACCCTCCAGCAAATTACCGCCTTCAGAGACGCGCTTCAAATCCACGTGGTCAAAACGAATGCCGCTGTCCAGAACGGCCACGACCACACTGGGATTGCCTGTGGTGATGTCCCAAGCACCCAGCGCGTTGATAGCGGAACGCACCTCACCGCCGGGGGCACGCAAATACCACTGGCCTGCGACGGGCCCGCCGGTTTGTCCGGAGATGGTCGGCCCTGCAGCGAACAGAGGATCGTTCGGTGCAGCATTGGGTTTGCGCAGGTGGTCGATCACCACGTACTCAACGTCGGCTTCTTTCGACAAACGCTGCACCAATTGCTGCGAACTCATCCCGTCGGCTTGCAGCACCTGGCTGCGTTCGGTCAGCAAGCGGCCAGTGGTTAATCGCATGCCCAAACGCGCGCCGAGTTGATCTGCGTTGGAGCGCGCTTTCGCCTCAAAAACGTTCTCGCCCGAGGTGCTGTTCAGCGCCTGCTTTTGCAGCAAGCTGGCGTTGGATTTGAATTTGACGATGACACGAGCGGTCTCACGTGGCTGTGCAGGTGCGCTCGTTTGGGCGGCCACAGGGGCCAGCCAGAGCACCGAACCGCAGGCAAGAGCCGCAGCACACAGCAGCGCACTGAGTGACGGGGAAAAACGGCTGTAGACGCGTTGTTTCATGGAGCGTTTCCTCATTGGACATCGTGAATTGACGCAAGTTTAGAGCCTGCGCATGGTGGCCATGTTTCGAAACGCAGGCAGCAGCGCATGCACCCATTCAGGCAAAAAAAAGCGGCCCGTTTTGGCGGGCCGCAGTTTCATGCAACGAGGTGCACTTTGTTTACTTGGCGATGACTTGCACCATCTCCAACACCTTGTTCGAGTAACCCCACTCGTTGTCGTACCAAGACACTACTTTCACAAAGGTGCTGTCCAGCGCAATGCCGGCTTCTGCATCAAACACCGAGGTGCAAACTTCGCCACGGAAGTCGGTGGCGACCACTTTGTCTTCGGTGTAACCCAGCACACCCTTCATGGCACCTTGTGACGCGGCTTTCATGACGGCGCAAATTTCGGCGTAGCTGGCTTCTTTGTTCAGCTCCACGGTCAGGTCAACGACGGACACGTCGGACGTCGGCACGCGGAAGGCCATGCCGGTGAGCTTCTTGTTCAACTCAGGAATCACCACGCCCACCGCCTTGGCGGCACCGGTGCTGCTGGGGATGATGTTTTCCAAAATGCCGCGCCCACCGCGCCAATCTTTGTTGCTGGGGCCGTCCACGGTTTTTTGCGTAGCGGTGGCGGCGTGCACCGTGGTCATCAAACCGCGTTTGATGCCCCAGTTGTCGTTCAACACCTTGGCCACAGGGGCCAAGCAGTTGGTGGTGCAGCTGGCGTTGCTGATGATGGCCTGGCCAGCATAGGTTTTATCGTTCACGCCATAAACGAACATCGGCGTGTCGTCTTTGCTGGGGGCAGACAGGATGACTTTTTTCGCGCCCGCAGCCAGGTGTTTTTCTGCGGTGTCTTTGGTCAGGAAAAGGCCGGTGGATTCGACCACGATGTCCGCACCGACTTCACCCCACTTCAGCTCGGAGGGGTCTTTCACCGCAGTCAGGCGAATTTTTTTGCCGTTGACGACCAAGGTGTTGCCCTCGACCGAAACCTCACCCTTGAAGCGGCCATGCACGCTGTCGTACTGCAGCATGTAAGCCAGGTAGTCGGGCTCCAGCAAGTCGTTGATGCCGACGACTTCAATGTTCTTGAAGTTTTGAATGGCGGCACGGAACACCATGCGCCCGATGCGGCCGAAGCCGTTAATGCCGATTTTGATGGTCATGAGATTTCTCCTGAAATGAAAACTAACGTTGATCCTGAAACGCTGGGTCCGTTTGCTCTGAGTTGGTTCAAGGGTTGCTTCGTCTTGCCACCAGTGCTTCGACGGGCTCAGCTGGAACGGAATAGGTCAGCGTGAAAGCGCGGCACGCACGGTGTCCGCCACGTTCTCCGGTGTAAAGCCAAAGTGCTTGAACAAAACGGGTGCAGGTGCGGATTCGCCATACGTGTCGATGCCCACCACCGCGGCGCAGCCGTATTTCCACCAGCCGTCGCTCACACCCATTTCCACGGCGATGCGGGGCAGGCCTGCGGGCAGAACGGCTTTTTTGTAGGCCACGTCTTGGCGGTCGAACACGGTGGTGCTGGGCATGGAGACCACACGCACGGCGATTTTTTCTTTGGCCAACAAGGCCTGCGCGTGCAGGGCGAGCTGTACCTCGGAGCCGGTGGCGATGATGACGGCCTGGGCTTTTTTCTTCAGACCCACCTCGCTCGGTTCCGCCAGCACGTAAGCGCCTTTGGCAATGTCGTCCAAGCCACTCTTGGGAGCGTAAGCAATGTTCTGGCGGCTGAGCAACAGCGCGGTGGGGCGGTCTTTGGTTTCAATCGCTTTGGCCCAAGCCACTGCCGTTTCAGCGGTGTCACCGGGACGCCAAACATCCAAGTTGGGAATCAGGCGCAGGCTGGCTGCGTGTTCAATCGACTGGTGGGTAGGGCCGTCTTCACCGAGGCCAATGCTGTCGTGGGTGAAGACATGAATCACGCGCAATTTCATCAGCGCTGCCATGCGGATGGCGTTGCGGCTGTAGTCGCTGAAGGTCAGGAAGGTGCCGCCGTAGGGGATGTAGCCCCCGTGCAGGGCGACGCCGTTCATGATGGCGGCCATGCCAAACTCACGCACGCCGTAGTTGATGTGACGACCGCCGTTCGAGGTGCCGTCCGCGCCAAAACGCAGGGCGGGTGTGCTGCTGGTGTTGGTGAGGTTGGAGCCCGTCAAGTCGGCCGAACCACCGAGCAACTCGGGCAGAGCCTTGGTGAAGGCTTCCAGGGCGATTTGGCTGGCCTTGCGGCTGGCCACGGTTTCGCCTTTGGTGTGGGCGGCAACGGCGGCGTCCACCGCCACTTGAGCGAAGTTTTTGGGCAACTGGCCTTCAACGCGGCGAATGAACTCCACGGCCAACTCGGGGTGGGCTTTGGAATAGGCCTCAAAAGCATCGACCCATTTCGACTCCGCATTCAAGCCGCTGTGACGTGCATCCCAGGCTTCGTAAACGTTGTCGGGAATCACGAAGGGTTCAAACGACCAACCCAGCGCTTCGCGTGTCAGTTTGATTTCCTCCGCGCCCAAGGCTTCACCGTGGGCTTTGGCCGTGCCCGCACGGTTGGGGGAGCCTTTGCCGATGGCGGTTTTGCAGGCGATCAACGTGGGTTTGTTTGAGCCTTTGGCTTTGGCAATGGCCGCGTCAACCGCGTCCACATCATGACCATCCACACCACGGATCACGTTCCACCCATAGGCTTCAAAACGTTTGGGGGTGTCGTCAATGAACCAAGGTGCGACCTGGCCATCAATGCTGATGCCGTTGTCGTCGTACAGCGCGATCAATTTGTTCAGCTTCCACGCACCGGCCAAAGCGCAGGCTTCGTGGCTGATGCCTTCCATCAGGCAGCCGTCGCCGAGGAATACATAGGTGTGGTGGTCCACCACCGCATGTCCAGGGCGGTTGAACTCCTGGGCCAGCAGCTTCTCGGCCAGTGCCAGGCCCACCGCGTTGGTGATGCCTTGGCCCAGCGGGCCTGTGGTGGTTTCCACGCCGGGGGTGATGCCCACTTCGGGGTGGCCGGGTGTTTTGCTGTGCATCTGGCGGAAGTTGCGCAGCTCTTCAATCGGCAGGTCATAGCCCGTCAGGTGCAGCAACGCGTAAATCAGCATGGAGCCATGGCCGTTGGACAGCACAAAACGGTCACGGTCCGCCCAGTGTGGGTTGGCCGGGTTGTGTTTGAGGTGGCGGCTCCACAGGGCGACGGCGATGTCGGCCATGCCCATGGGGGCACCGGGGTGGCCGGAGTTGGCTTGTTGCACGGCGTCCATGGCCAAGGCGCGAATGGCGTTGGCCATCAGGGCCGATGATGCTGGTGGGGTAGTTGCGGTGGTCTCGGCCATGTGGGTTCCGTGCAGGTTGTGGGAGCTGGTCGGGGAAACCCGACATTTTACGGGGCAGGCGGTTACAGGCTGCCAACGAGGGATTCCGACCGTTTGTTGCGCCACGGGGCCTGGATAATCACAGACCATGAATGGCCTGCACCTCACCGCCGACTTGCGCCAATGCAACAACACATTGCTCGCTATGACGCAGCCCGATGCCTTGCGCGTGTTGTGTTTGTCAGCGGTCGAACGAGCGGGCTTGCAGGCCGTGGGCGAGCTCTTTCACCGCTTTGGCCCTCCGCCTGTCGTTCAAGCGCAAGGCTTGCCGCAAGGTGGGGTCACCGGTGTTGTCTTGCTGGCGGAGTCCCATCTCGCCGTGCACACCTGGCCTGAGCTGTCAGCGGTGACGCTGGACGTTTATGTCTGCAACATCGGTGCCGACAACAGCGACCTGGCCCGCCAGGTGCTCAATGAGTTGATCGCTGCTTTCGGGCCGCAGCAGGTGGAGCGTCACGTTTTGCAGCGGGGTGTGTCTGAAAACAAAATGGAGCGGGTTGCATGAAGGCGTTGATTTTGGCGGCCGGTCGCGGTCAACGCATGCGTCCCCTGACCGACCACACACCCAAACCACTGCTGCCCGTTCACGGCAAACCCCTCATCGTGTGGCACCTGGAGGCTTTGGCCCGAGGTGGGGTGCGGGAGGTGGTGATCAACACCGCGTGGTTGGAAGAACAGATTCCCGCCGCCTTGGGCGATGGTTCGCGGTGGGGCCTGCGCATCCACTACTCCATGGAGGGGCGCGACCACGGCGGCGCACTTGAAACCGCAGGCGGCATCGCCAAGGCCTTGCCGTTGTTGGTTGATGCCAGCAGCGACGTGTTCTGGCTGGTGTCGGGTGACATCTATGCGCCCGAGTTTGTATTTGACCCTTCTGTCGGGCAGCAGTTTGCTCAAGAAGATGGTCCCACCGCCCGCCTTGCCCATTTGTGGTTGGTGCCGAATCCCCCTTACCACCCGCGAGGTGATTTTGGTTTGTCAGCGCAAGGGTGGGGTCTGGCCGACGCGCCAGGTGCCGATGGGCTGCGCCACACCTATGCGAACTTGGCCTTGTGCCGCGCCGCGTTGTGCGCCGACATTGCCGTAGGCACCGTGGCTGCGCTCGGCCCACTGCTTTTTGAAGGCATGCGGTCCCAGCGCATCAGCGCCGAGCTGTATCGCGGGCCATGGGAGAACGTCGGGACGCCCGAGCAGCTCCTCACGCTGAACGCTACTTCTCCGACTTGAGGGCGACGTCAAAACCCGCGAGCACCGATATAGTGCCCCACATGGACATTGATGTTTTCTCACGCCGTCGCGCAGCGCTGGCCCAGCAAATGCGAGCAGTCGGCGGCGGCATCGCATTGATTCCGACTGCGGCCGAGCAGCGGCGCAATGGCGATGTAGACCATCCTTACCGCTTCGACAGCCACTTTCACTATCTGACCGGTTTTGCTGAACCGGGTGCCTGGTTGGTGTTGCGGGCCGATGGTCACAGCACCTTGTTTTGTCAGCCGAAAGATCTGGAGCGCGAGTTGTGGGACGGATACCGCCTTGGACCGCAAGCGGCAGTGAAAACCTTGGGCGTACACGAAGCCCGCCCTCTGGCCGACCTGGATGAATGGATGCTGTCGCAATTGACCGCACAACCTGCTGTGTGGATAAGTGTTGGTTTGCACCCCGTCTTGCCCATGCGCCTGGACACTTGGCTGGCGAAATTGCGGGCCAAGGCACGCAGCGGCGTACTGTGCCCGGCCGTGCAGCGTGATTTGTCTCCCCTGCTGGCTGAAATGCGTCTGTTCAAAGACGACAGCGAGTTGGCCCATATGCGCCGCGCCGCCCAGATTTCGGCTCAGGCCCATGCGCGCGCCATGCGGTTTTGTGCCGACCGTTTGCGTGGCGGTTCCGGCGAGGTGCGCGAGTACGAAATTGAAGCGGAACTTCTACATGAGTTCCGTCGCCACGGCAGCAGCGGCCCGGCCTATACCTCCATCGTGGCGGCGGGCGCCAATGCCTGTGTGCTGCACTACGCTGCTGCCGATGCACCGCTTCGATTCGGGGATTTGTGTTTGATTGACGCTGGTTGCGAAGTGCACGGTTATGCCAGTGACGTGACCCGCACCTTCCCTGCGAGTGGCGTATTCAGTGCGCCGCAGCGCGACCTTTACGCGGTGGTGCAAGCCGCACAAGAGGCCGCGGTTGCGGTTACCCGCCCTGGTGCACGCCACAAAGACGCTCACCATGCCGCCGTGCGGGTGTTGTCCCAAGGCATGCTGGATTTCAAGTTGTTAGATGCCAACCTGGTGGGCTCACTCGACGATGTGATTGCATCCCAGGCCTACCGCCAGTTCTACATGCACGGAACTGGCCACTGGCTGGGCCGCGATGTGCATGATGTGGGTGACTATGTTGAGCGCAGTGAGGCGGCAGGCGACTCGTTCCTAGAACCCGATGCCAATGGTAAAGAACGAGCGCCCCCCTCACGGGTGCTGCAACCCGGCATGGTGCTCACGATTGAGCCCGGCCTCTATGTTCGGCCTGCGGCGGGCGTGCCTGAGTGTTATTGGAATATCGGCATACGCATTGAGGACGATGCCGTGGTCACTCCACAAGGTTGCGAGTTGATTTCGCGTGGGGTGCCGGTGGGTGCGGATGAGATTGAAGAGTTGATGCGGCAGTGAATCGTGGGCTGCGAGGAGCCACAAAGGGGGGGCAACAACGGCTGCATCGATACAGCCGTCTCGGCCGCTCAAATGATTGACGCGTTGTTGTTCAATCGAAATGTGGCCACCACATCTGAGAGTTTCTGCGCTTGCTCTTTCAAACTGTCTGCCGCAGCAGCAGCCTCCTCGACCAAGGCGGCATTTTGCTGAGTCATTTGGTCAAGCTCTCCGACGGAGGCGTTGACTTTCCCAATACCATCGCTTTGTTCGGATGCAGCAATGGTGATTTCTCCAATGATGTCTGAAACCATTTGAACCGAATTGACGATGTTGTGCATCGTTTTCCCGGCTTCGGCAACCTGTTGCGACCCGGCTTCAACCCTGCTGACGCTAGCTTCAATGAGCGCCTTGATTTCTTTGGCAGCTTCGGCTGAGCTGCTGGCCAGGCCGCGAACCTCGCCTGCCACCACTGCAAAACCACGGCCCTGTTCACCGGCTCGTGCGGCTTCAACAGCGGCGTTAAGCGCCAGGATATTGGTTTGAAACGCAATGCCGTCAATCACTGCAATGATGGCCGCGATCTTTTGGGAACTGATGTTGATGTCATTCATGGTGCTGACCACTTGGGCCACCACTGCACCGCCTTGTGCCGCCGCTTGGGCTGCGGTGCTTGCCATCAGATTGGCCTGTTTGGCCGAAGCCGCCGATTGTTGTACCGCATTGGTCAAGGCGGTCATGGACGAAGACGTTTGCTGCAAATTACTGGCGGTTTGCTCAGTTCTTTGACTCAGGTCCAGGTTGCCACTGCTGACTTCGCTGCTGGCGGTCTTGATGGAGTCGGCCGCATCGCGCACTTCGCCCACCACATTGCTCAGCGAGGCCTGCATGGCGTTCAGTGCCCGAAGCAAATCTGCCATCTCATCATGCCCTTTCACAGCGATGGCCTCACTCAAATCACCTGTTGCAATTCGCTGAGCTACTTTGACTGCGCGATCAAGGGGCCGGCAAACCGATTGCAAGGTCAACCACAACAGTGGTGCCAGCAATGCCATCGTGATGGCAACCAGTCCAAGCCTCAACAAGGACTCGGCAGTCGCGGTTGACGCCATTTTCTCTCCCGCTGCAGCGACAACGGCTTGCTGGGCGGTCAACAATGCTTCAGTGTTTTTTTTCAGTTGTTCGTGGGTGTCATTCTGCTGCTGGGTGTAGGCCAAGGCAACGGCGGAGTCGAGTACGGCGTTCTGCACTTGAGTCAACACCGGGAGAATTGCATTCGAGTAGATGTCCAGAAGCTTTTTCTGAGTCTCCACCAGTGTTTCGATTTCTGAGTTGCCAGCGTTGGTCTGCTTGATTTTCTCGGCGGCTGCATTGGCATTTTTGATTTCATTCTGCCAAACACCGATCAAGCGTTGAACCTCCGTGCCGTTACTTAGCCCTATCGCCAGGCTTTCAAGTTCCCAGCGCCGAACCAAACCCATGGCTTCACGCAGATTGGCGACATCAATAGCGGCCGCATTGGCACCATCAAAAATAGCGGCCGCACTTTTATTCGCACTTTGCCCAGAGTACCAGCCCCAGGCCCCGAGCACCAACAGTGACAGTGACATCGTGCCCATCACGATGTAAAAGCGCATGCGAATGCTGAAGTTTTGCAAGGAGGTTTGCAGGTTTGTCATGTCGATCTGTATTTGTGAATGTTTCCGGTACTCATGAAGAAACCAACTCTCGCCCCTGACTGTTCGACACTTCTTAAGAAAACTAAAACGTCGCGCCGCCCCCAGATTTTTTCTGCCCTCAAGGACTATGAGTGGACCAGCTCATATCCCAAGGTTCGACGCGAAGCGGCAGGTCCACGGGTGACTCGGAAGAAGACAGTAGGCTGCGCGTTGTGAAGGGGTTCAACCGCAAGGACATGTGTTGTCTTGTTGGGTAAAAATGCAGACAGCTACCAAGAGTCGCCGCGTGTCACTGGTTCCCAGCGCCCTTTGACCACCTTGTAGACGCTGACCACCGGATAGTACTGTTCACCATCAGCGCGAAAGCGCATGTTGTTTGTCACCGGAGCCAGCGCGTCAATTCGTTTGAGTTCTTCGGTGAGCTTCTTTGGGTCCACCGTTTCTGCGCGCTTCATGGCTGCCACCAAGACATGGGTGGCGTCATAGGTGTAATGCGCCCCATAAATGGGTTCTGATTTGTAGGCGGCCACGAACCTTGGGAGCCACTCCTTGGCCGATCGAAACTCCCTGGCCTCAACAATCGGTGAGGTGGCATAAACCGCGCGCACGTCGCATTTCATCGACGGCAGCTTGTCGGTCTTGAGCGTGTCCGCCCCGATGATTTGAATGTTGGTATGCCCGGCCTTCATCAGTTGCTCACACAAAGCGGCGACCTGAAAGTCGGGTTGGGTCGAGACGTAGGTGTCGACGCCTGCTGATTTCAATTCGGCCACCAGTTCGGTGAAGTCCGTGCTCTTGTCGTCGAGGGACCGCTGCACCGCGACGACTTTCCCGTATTTCTTCAGCTCCACGGCAGCCAAACTGGCCAACCCCTTGCCGAACGGTGTGCCGTCGTCTACCAATGCAAATACCTTGCCATCCATCTGCTGGGCTGCGAACGAGCCCAAAGCCTTGGACTGCATGCTGTCGTTGCCGACGATACGGAAGGTCGTGGGCACCCCCAACTGGGTGTAGTCAGGTTTGGTCGAGATGGCCAACTGAGGAATGTTCTTGGAGGCGTAAATCGGTGCGGCGGGAATACTTACCCCCGAGTTGAGGTGACCCACCACGGCCACCACCCCGGCGCCGACCAGCATTTCGGCCACTTTTTTACCTTCTTCGGGGCTGGACTTGTCGTCTCCTTGCACGATCTCCAACCTGACGGACTTGCCCTTGATGCGCAGCCCTTGCGCATTGATTTCATCAACGGCCATTTGCACGCCGTGCAGCAGGTCAGTGCCCTGACTGGCCAAAGGCCCCGACAACGGTTGCGCTACGCCGATTTTTACTGTGTCGGGGATGGGGCTGCAGGCCGTGGTCGACAGCGTAACGACACCAGTAACCAATGACACAAACCAAACATTTTTCATTTTCCATACTCCGAGGAACAAGAAAATCCAGTTCACCTTGCCCATCAAGGCGTCACCACTCGACTGGTTTTGGCTGATACTGTCGCTAAATGCCGCCAATAAGCCGTCGAGGGTAACAAAATTTCGCGCGAATTCAACTGCCGAGTTCACTAGAAATTGAATCGAAAAAAGAACAACCCTCTGAATTGATCGGGAGGGTTGCGAATTCGATGCTGGGCTTTCACAAGTTTCCAGTTGATGCGACGGGTTGTTGGTTGGTGCGATCAATAGGTCTCAACCGGCCTGTCGTTCGGGTCTGCCCACGCTTTTTTGGTGGCATTGGACAAGGGCAGACCAATCTTGACTTGGTTCGGTGGAATCGGCGATGTGAACCACGTGTTGTAGAGCTTGTTGATTTCCCCAGACTTGATCAGCGACTTGATGGTGCCATCCACAGAGGCTTTGAAGGCGGGGTCGTCTTTGCGCAGCATGATCGCGATGGGTTCGACAGACAACACTTCGTCAAGCACACGAAACATCGCGGGGTTCTTGCTGCTGGAGACAAATGCAGCCATGATCTGGCCGTCCATCACGTAGGCGTCTGCCTTGCCTTCTGCGACTAAGGCGAAACTGGCGGCGTCGGTTTTGCCGATCACTTCTTTCAGATCAACATTGCTACCTCGCTCATGTTTTCTGAGCAGCGGGACGGATGTCGTGCCAGCGACAGTCGCCACTGTTTTTCCGTTGAGTTGCGAAATGGAGGTGATACCGGAATCGGCGCGAACCACTGTTCGCACCTCTTCCACGAAGGTGGTCACTGCAAATGCAACGTCCTTTTGGCGGGTGGCGTTGTTGGTGGTGGCGCCGCATTCCATGTCCACGGTTCCGTTGATCACGCTGGGAATGCGTGTTTGCGATGTCACGGCGATCATTTCAACCTTCAATTTCTTGGCCAACTGTTTCTCTATGTCGGCCACTGCTGCCAAACACAGGTCAACGTGAAAGCCGCCATACTTGCCCTCTGAAATGGCGTAGGAAAGGCCGCCGTTGTCGGTGCGAACACCAAGCTTGACGACCCCGCTATCCTTGATTTTTTGCAGGGTGTCTGCTTGTGCAATAGGACCACAAGTGATCAATGACGCCAAAATGGCAAGGCGATGAAGATTTCGCATTTGAATTCCTTTCGATTGGGTAATAGGGAGAACAGTCCATGCCGGGAAAAGCTCCGGCTGCCCTGAGTTTCGGCTTATTCGGCGCTTTCTAAAGCGGAGAAAACAGGGTTAAAAACGATTTACTTGGCAACATTGGTGTTGACGCTGAAATGAACTGTTTCTCTTTGCTGCGATGTATGTCGGCGCCTATTGCAGGTGTGTTTTTTTTATGTGCGATCGGATCAGCCGTGGCGCAGCCCCTGTCCTCCAACACCCTGAAAAAAATTCAAGCATCAGGTGTGATCGTGGTGGGCCACCGGGTGGGATCCGTGCCGTTTTCCTACCTGGACGCCAACTTGCAACCCATCGGCTACTCCATCGATTTGTGTCGAGCTGTGGTGGAGGCGGTCAAGGTTCAACTGAAGTTGCCCGACCTCAAAGTCAAGCTGGTCGCAGTGACCTCGGCCACGCGCATTCCCATGGTGGCCAATGGTTCTGTTGACCTGGAGTGCGGGATCACCACCAATACGCAAGAACGTCAAAAACAAGTGGCGTTTTCAGTGACCACCTTTGTGGCGCAGAGCCGGCTCTTGGCCAAGAAGGCCAACAACATTCGGCAACTGGCGGACTTGCGTGGTCGGTCTGTGGTGTCCACGGTCAGCACCACCAGCATCACGCGGTTGAATGAAATCAACGCACAGCAGCAACTTGGCATGCGCATCCTCGCGGGCAAAGACGATCCCGACTCTTTTCTTTTTGTTCAGTCTGACCGTGCGGTGGCCTATGCCATGGATGATGTGCTGCTCTACGCTTTGATCGCCCGTAACCCGCGCCCGCAGGACTATTCGGTCTCAGAGGAAGCACTGTCAGTGGAGCCCTACGGCATCATGCTGGGCAAAGACGATCCCGAGTTCAAGCGCTTGGTCGATGGCGCCATTGTCGCCCTGTACCGCAGTGGTGAAATCAAACGTTTGTACCGCCATTGGTTTGAGTCACCGATTCCGCCAAGCGGCCTGAATTTGCAACTGCCGATGAGTGGCCCTTTGCAGCGAGCCATCGCGGAACCCACCGATTCAAGCGACCCTAAAAACTACCAATGATCTCGCGCCCGTGGTGTTTGTGTCGTCGCACCGGGCTCAACGAAACTCGTTGATCGTGATGCCATGGCGGCGCAGTTTCTCGTAGAGGGTTTTTTTGCCTATGCCCAGGGCCGCAATCACCGCTGTCGGTGAACCCTGGTGGTCTTTCAGCGCTTTTTCAATCAAAGACTTTTCCAGCGCATCCATTTGTTCGGCCAAGCGCCCTCCATTGGAGCTGGGTTCCGCCGCGGGCTCTCTAGCGGCCACAGGAAGCTGCAGCACAAAACGGTCGGCCGCGTTGCGGGCCTCGCGCACATTGCCTGGCCAGTCGTGGGCCATCCACGTTGCCATTTGAGCGGGGTCCACTGTGGGCGCGGGCAGACCATAACGCTGCGCCGCCTGGGCCACAAAACGTTCAAACAGCAGCGGCAGGTCTTCTTTGCGCTCACGCAGCGGCGGCAGGGTGAGCACCGCGACATTGAGCCGGTAGTACAGGTCGCTGCGGAACTGCTGCGCCTGGCTCATGGCGAGCAAGTCGCTCTTGGTGGCGGCGATCACACGCACATCCACCGGCACCTCGTCGTTGGACCCTAACCGGTTGATTCGCCGCTCTTGCAATACACGCAGCAGCTTGACCTGAAACGTCATGGGCATGCTCTCAATCTCGTCCAGCAGCAGGGTGCCGCCATGGGCATGTTCAATTTTCCCAATGCGGCGTTTGTTCGCGGTGGTAAAGGCACCCATCTCGTGGCCGAAGAGCTCGCTCTCCAACAGGCTATCGGGCAGGCCGCCACAGTTGATGGCCACAAAGTGGCGGTCGCGGCGTGGGCTGTGGTCGTGTAAGCAGCGCGCCACGAGTTCCTTGCCACTGCCCGTCTCTCCCATCACCATGACATCGGCCGAGGTTTGTGCGAGCCGCAAAATTTGCGCTCTGACATGTTGCATGACGGATGAGTTGCCCAACAGGACCGCTTCCATGCCGGCTTTTTCATGCAGTTGTTGACGCAGGTTGTTCACTGCCAAACGCAACACACGTTTTTCCATTGCACGCACGGCGGTGTCGATGAAACGCTCAGGGGCAAAAGGCTTCTCGATGAAGTCGTAGGCACCGTCGCGCATGGCGTTGACGGCCATGGTCACATCACCGTGGGCTGTGACCAAAATCACCGGGATTTCAGCATCGCGTTGGACCACAGCCTGGAGCAAGGCCACACCGTCCATGCCTTGCAAACGCACGTCGGAAATAACGATGCCTTGCAGGCCCGCTTGCACGTGGGGCAGCGCCTCTTCGGCTGAAGCAAAGGCCTGTACTTGCAGACCAGCCAGCTCCAATGTTTGAACCAGGCTGGTGCGCACTGGTTCGTCGTCTTCGACGAAGATCACCTTGAAGCCTTCAAACATCGTCAGTCCCTGTGGGTCGTAGCCAGCGGTAAATCAAACTCAAACACCAGCCCCGATTCTGCCTTTGCCACCTGCAGCGTGCCGCCAAACTCGCGGGCGATGCTGCTGGAAATGACGAGGCCCAGTCCCAAGCCTTCCCCTGCTGCTTTGGTAGAGAAGAAGGGCTCGAACAAATGCTGCAGCACCTCGTCTGACACGGGCGGGCCGGTGTCGATCACGCGCACCCAAACTCGGCCGTCCCTGGGTTCGGCGCTGAAACGCAGTGTGCGGTTGTCACAGTCTTTCATCGCATCGAGCGCGTTACTGGCCAGGTTGATCAGCACTTGCTCCAGTCGGTGCAGATCGCACTGCACTCGCATGTCGGCCGGCACGTTGATGTCAACCTGGACTTTTTCCGCCCGGGTGCGGTGCTCAAGCAGCAAACACACATTGGTGATGGCCGCGTGCAGCAGCACTGCACCAGCCGCGGGCAGCCCGGCGACATGACGGTCTGGTGCCCGACGCGCAAAGGACTTGAGTTGAGTGGTGATGCGCCCCATGCGTGCCACCAGTTCTCCTAGGGCGCTCAAGTTGTGCATGGCCTCTTGGGTTCGTCCTTGTTGCAGCAGCACCGTGGTGTTGTTGGACAGCGCGCGCAGGGCGGTGAGCGGTTGGCTGATTTCATGAGCAATGCCCACCGACATTTGCCCCAACACCGCCAGCTTACCGGCTTGCAGCAACTCTTGTTGCGCCAGGTGGCGTTCCTGCATTTCTTGCAGCAACTGCGCGTTGGTCAACTCCAGTGTTTGGGTGCGTTCGGCCACCGTGGCGGCCAAACCGTCGTTGACTTGCTGCAGTGCATGCCTCGCTGCAAACAGTTGCTTCAGCGTGCGCCGCCGCTGCCACAAATAGATGCTCAATAGGCAAAAGAAAGCCACCAAAGCGCCACTGCCCAGGGCCACAAAAGCGGCGTTGCGCTGCATCTCTGCCGGATTGGACAAAATCATCAAGCGCCACCCCAGGGTTGCCATGGGCCGGTCTTGTTTTGCTCGCAAAACGTTAGAAGACCGAGCGGTTTCTGTCGGCAAACGCACCAGCCGAACGCCCCGTTCAATGGTTTGCAACAGCGTCAAACCCAAGGGCTGCAGGGTTTGATTCGGGTAACGGGCCGACTCTGTCAGCCTTTGTTGCTGCTCCGATGTCAGCGTCTCTAAGGTGCGGTAGCGCCACGCTGCCACCGACGACATCACGATCACGCCGTTGTCGTCCACCACGAAAACTTCTTCACTCTCTGAGCGCACCGATAAATCGGCCCAGGTGGCCTCCAGCGGATCAAGGCTGATGCGCATGGCAATCACGCCCAGCGCTGCACCACCGCGCTCGACGGGTTGCAGAAAAAAGTAACTCGGTGCGCCGGTCTCTGGGTCGGCAGCAAAAAAACGTTGAACGCCCGGCCCACGCAGTTGGGCCATCAACCAGGCGGGATCACGCCATTGGCGTGAGGGCATGCTGCGGTAGGCATGGCTCGACGCCAGCAACTCGCCGTCCGGGCCCACCACCCACATCTCCATGGCCCCGGCGGTGACGCTGAACCGCGCCAGTTTTGTGCTGGCGGCTTCTTGCAAGACGGCGTTGGGTGGGCTGCGCAAAACGGCCTGGATGTCGCTGTCCACTTCCAGCAAGTCGGGCAGGTAGGCATACCGACCGAGTTCGCTTTCCAGGGTGTAGGCGTACAGATCGAGCTCCAGCAAGGCGGAGTCGTCCAGTTGTCGGTAGCCGCTTTGTTGACTGGCGCGGTAGCTGCCCACCGCGCTGCCGAGCACCAGCACGAGCATGAAGACGTAGGGCAACAAACGCAGCAAACGGCGTAACCATGGCGGCAGGCTTTTTGGCGATGAGGCAGCGGCAGCGTCGATGGGCAGCGGTGTCTCAGTGGCTGGTGCAGTCATGGTCGGTGAAGTATGCCTTTGCCAAGGAGGTCGGTGCGCAGACCTCCTATTTTCGGAAGGTGCGGTTGTGGCGTCCTGTCTGCCGAAACGTGTCGAAACCCGCACGTGGTATGTTCTGCTGTGTGGATTTCGACACCCAAGCCAAGGGCTTTGGCCTCGCAAATCAAAGCCCCATCGGCACATCACTGAGACAAATCAAGCGCTTAGCGCGATTCGAGCGGACTGTGCGGGTTTGGCACAAGTCCTGCGTTAACGGCCCACAGGTAACACCTTGTTGTTCGCTGCGGATGAGCCGCAGTCTGGGGTGTTCTCATGGTTTCTACGGAGTACACATGGCCAATCCAAGTTTTCGATTTGTACATCTTGCTCGTGCGCACTGGCTGCCTCACCCCCCCATCTGTTTGTTGAACTGCCGGTGATCGCCATGGAAGAACTGCTTGATCGTGTTCAATCGCCTGCGGTGGATACCGAGTCATACGACGACTACCCCACGGCGCAAGAGGAAGAAGAGGCCTACGCCATACCGCGCCGTATCGTGCAGTCGGTGCAGCGCCAAGAGCCTCGGGCGGAGTTGGCGGGCTGCGTGCCAGCGTTGTGGGAGCGGTGGCATGTGGAGCGTTCTTGCCGCGACCGAGGCCGACGCAGTCGTTTTGCAGGGCGCTGAAGACTATGGTTATCTGAGCCGTTTCACCACGCCCAGCCCCACACGATGCCCATGGAAGAAAGCCTCTTCCAAAATGGAGTAGCCCGACAAGTCGCTGTGCGCGAGATGTACACGGCCAGCGGCGGGCTTGGTTAATGCAGCCAACGCAACGCTGCTGCGCAGCCCCGGCAACGGCACACTCATGGCGTGGCCATAACGCATGAGGTCTACCCGCTGCACTTTGCCTGGCAAGTCCGGGTGGGCTTGTGCCAGGTCGTTCACCACCTTGGCTGACCAAAAAGACCAAGGTTGCTGCAAGAGTTCGCTGCGCTGCCTTTGCAGGGTGCTGCGGTCATCACCGCCCAAGGCCCAGTAGCTGGTGAGCACGGTTGGGCCCGGGTGAGGTCGGGTGTTTTGGTGCATGGCATCGATATAACCCAAGGCGGCGCTGCCGTAGACCACGTTGTCCCAACTGGGCGGCGCACCCGGTTTGTCGGTGAGTGCCCCATTGAGCTGCACATTGGCCACGAGCCAAGGCGCTTGCGCTGCCGAGTCCACCGCTTGCTGTAGCGCAGACCCCACCGCAGGCACTGGGTTGCGCAGCAACCGTTGGGTGACGAACAGCGGTGTGGCCAACACCACGTGCGATGCCGACCACTGCTCCACCTGTTGGCTGCTGTCGTTCCACACCCGCACATCGACACCATGCCGGTTCTCGTCCACCTGCAGCGCGACCCGTGCACTGTGTAAACGCTGTCCGCTTGGGCTTGATGCGCCGCGCAGTGGCGCGGCCAGCCGCTGGCTCAGCCAGCCATTGCCCTCGGGCCAAGTGAGCACCGCATGGTCGTCGTGGGGTTCGTTCTCTCCCGGCGCGCGAAACCCATGGCGGCTGCAAAAGTAATGCAGCCCCGCCCAAGCGGAAACCATGCGGCTGCCCGCGCCGTAGTCGTCGCGGCAGCAGTAGTCCAGGTACCAGCGCAGGGCAGGTGCCTGGATGCCGTGGCCGTCCAGCCAATCGCTGAACGTCATGGCATCGAGCCGCTGCAGCTCAGGGCTGAACAATGAACGCGATGTGGGTATCGCGAAGGCGTTGGCGGCTTGTGCATTGACCAGTTTCGCAAACAAGGCCACCTGCTGGGTCATGGCGGCTTGTTGTTCACGGGGCAGCGCCTGCGTTGGCGGCAACAAACCGTCAAACCAATGGCCACCACCCACCTCCATCGGCAAGTACACGCGTTCTTGTGGGCTGTGGCACAAATGGCGCTCGTCAAACACCCAGCGGTCATTTTCGAAGCGGCACAGCTTGAGTTCATGCAACCACTGCAACAACTCCGGGTTTCTTTCGTCGGGCACCGGCAAGTAGTGGGCCCCGAGTGGACACGCCATGCCACCCATGGCATGCGGGCGGCTGTTGCCGCCCGCGTCGTCTTCCAGTTCCAGCACCTGCACATCGTCAATGCCTGCTTGCATCAAGGCCCGGGCGCACGCCAGGCCCGCGATGCCGCTGCCGACGATGAGTACCGAAGCGCGATAGGTGCGGGCGGGCGCAGGCAGTTGGCCCGACTTGGCGGCGGCCTGTTGGTCACGCAGGCGGTGGCCGCGCTCTTGGTTCGCACCAACCCAGTGGCCCGAGTAGCTGCTGGGCTCTTTACTGCAACCGCCGAGCAGGCCGGTGCTGGCCAGTGCGCCCCAGGTGCTGGTGGCTTTGAGCCAGTGGCGACGGGACGGGTTCATGGCTTCGCGCTCTTGGGCGCAGACCGCTTTTTTGGGGCGTTGCTGGATGGTTGTTTGTTTCGTTGCACTGCGTCGGGATGTGCGCCCGACAGCGCACTCACTTTCTTTTGCTTCGCCAAAAGAAAGTAAGCAAAGAAAAGGCGACCCCGGTTCCGAGGCCCCCTGCGGGGGCTGCCTTGCGCTGCTCGCGGGAGGCGGGAAGCGCAGAACTCGCCCTGCGGGCTCAAACATCTGCGCTTCTTTTTCCGCCTCCCGCTGCGCTGCTCAGCTCGTCTCAGGGGGCCCGAAGAGCGAATACCTTTCGGCTCGCTGCGCATCGCCTTGGTTGAAATAGTGGAGATCACTGTGACGTTTGGCGCAGCCAAACAAGCTGTTCGCTGGTGTTGGCTCTTGGGGGCCCCGTGGGAGGCGTCGAATAGCGCAGGGCAAGACGGAAAAAGAAGTTCAGATGTCTGAGCCCGCAGGGCGAGTTTCTGAACTTCCCGGCTTGGCCGAGCAGCGCAGAGTAGCCCCGCAGGGGCCGCCGGATTCGGGGTGCCCTTCTCTTTGGTTACTTTCTCTTGGGCAAGCAAGAGAAAGTAACTCGGCCGCCGGGCCGACGACCCGGCGCAGTGCAATGAGCCATAGCCGCTCCCAAACGCAGAAACAGTCTGCGCAGCCTTCATGGCTGCACCTTCCCCCACTCCGCTTCAAACGTCTGCACCAAACCTTGGTTAGACAACCGATTCGGCGGCATCTCCACCCGCGCCATGTCGGGTGGAAAGTTGAAGAGGGCGGGCAAGCCGTCCACACTTAAAAACTTCAAACCTTCGGGCAAGGCCGTGGGGGCACGGTAGGGTCTGCGGCTTGCCAGGATGAAACCCCATTCACCAAAACTCGGCACATGGGCGTGGTAGGGCGTGGTGCTCAAACCCGCTGCTTCAATCGTGGCCGCCACCGTCCAAAAACTTTTACGCGCCACCAGTGGCGACGTGGTTTGCACCACCGCATAACCACTGGCTGAAAGATGCTGGTCCAGCAGTTGGTAAAAACTGGTGGTGTAGAGCTTGCCGATGGAGAAGTTGCTGGGGTCGGGGAAGTCCACCACGATCACATCAAAACTGCCGGGGTTTTGCTCCAGCCAGGCAAATGCATCCTGGTTGACGATGCGCAGCTTGGGTGAGTGCAGCGCGTCGTTGTTCAGTTCACGCAGGCGGCTGTCTTGTGAAAAGAGGCGCGTCATGTGCGGGTCGAGTTCCACCAAGGTGACCTCTTGCACACTGGGGTACTTGAGCACCTCGCGAACGGCCATGCCGTCGCCCCCACCGAGCACCAGCACTTTCTTTGGAGCACCCTGGGCTGCCATGGCGGGGTGTACCAAGGCCTCGTGGTAGCGGTACTCGTCGCGTGAGTGGAACTGCAAATTGCCGTTCAGAAAAAGCCGCACACCCGAGCGCCCGTGGGTCACGACCACACGCTGGTAAGCACTGCTTTCG
The DNA here is from genome assembly GCA_046049865.1 of Pseudomonadota bacterium. Classification (GTDB taxonomy): domain Bacteria; phylum Pseudomonadota; class Gammaproteobacteria; order Burkholderiales; family Burkholderiaceae_C; genus JANPCX01. Next base: position 116,529 of record JBJOQO010000002.1, read on the forward strand.
GCAACGATGATGTTGTCGGCGTAAAAGCGGTCTTCAGCCCAGCTGTTGATTTCCCCCGCGCTGGCAAACGCCACCGCCAGCACAGCCGCACACAACAAACAGGCCAGGGTGTGCGCGGCCACATGGCGCAGCTCCGCACGAAACAACCACAGCGCCCAGACCGCCACCATCACATTGATCAAACCAAAGAGCACACCCGTGCGGATCAATCCCAGCTGCGGCATCAAGAGCAGAGGGAAGGCGAGCGACACCGCGAGCGCCCCGAGGTAGTCAAAGGTGAGCACCTGCGAGACCAGGTCTTTCAGCGCGTATCGCGACTGAAAGTGCCGCTTCAAAATTCGCATCACGAGCGGAATCTCTAATCCCACCATGGTGCCAATCAGCAGCACCAAGCTGTACAGCACCAGCCGAAAACTCCCGGGCGCGGCACTGTGCAAGGCAAAGAGCAGGGCAGGCATCAAGCCGCCCACCACGCCAATGAGCAACTCAATGCGCAAAAAATGCGCAATCAACTGCCGCTCAAAAAACCGCGACAAATAAGAGCCCACGCCCATCGCAAACAAATAGGTGCCGATGATGGTGGAGAACTGCAAGATGGAGTCGCCGAGCAACATGCTCGCCAGCGCGCCCGCTGCCAGCTCGTACAACAGACCGCAGCCGGCGACGACGAAGACGGAGGCTAGGAGGGCGACTTCGGCGGGGCGGATGGGGTGGGTACTTCCAGGACGGGTGCCTGGCTCGCCTAGCGACGAGGATGCGGATTTGGTCAAGCGGATTTAACCCAAGTTGAGTGAAATTTTTTTAACTGATGGGGCAGCTTGTTTGCTCAGTTTTCAGCGGCTTTGGCTATTGGATAGCGTGGCTCGTTGACCTTGTTGCCAGCCCCCCAACCCTGCTCAATCAAAATTTCTCCAATCGTATGGAGTAACGCGGTCGCATTGCCAGAGGTGCCAAGGTGAAGATATTTGTCGTTGGGCTTGTTAAAAGTGAATGCGACGCCAGTGGGTGCTGGATCCTCCCATGCTTCGTATAGATCGAACTCGCTACCTGGTGGAACCCTTGTGAGCCAATAAGGAATGAACAGAAAAAGTTTCAGCTCCAATACCTCTCCATTCCGTATGCGCACGAGCGAAAGCAACGTAAACGGCAGCACCACCAACGCGACACATAAAACCGCAAACCCCATCAGAAAACTAGGCACCATCGAATTAAAAATCACCATCAAATGGGCAGCCAGCACGATCAGTAGAAACGCTCCTCCGTGGTCAGGCATAACGACGAATGTGTTTCTATCCGAAATTGTGTAAACCTTCCACCAACTGTAGGCCCAAGCAAGTGGCTTGATGATGGGCTTGAACAACCAAGTTATTACCCTGCCGATTCGATGGCCGAACGGTATTCCGCTCTCGGTAGAGGTCCCCCGCCGATTCTGTTCCTCACCCATGCACCGCCGCCGAAACAATCAATCCAATCGCAATACACATCGCCCCCACCACGATGGCCAGGGCGACGTTTTTTTCTTCGATGATTTCTTTCCACAGGTCGTAGGGGGTCAGCTTGTCCACGATGATGAAGCAGACCCAGAACACCAGCACGCCGATCAGTGCAAACAAAATTGAGCCGACGAAGATGCCGGGTTTCATCCATTCAATGCCCATCATGGTGGTTCTCCTTGGGGTGGTGGTTGGTATGTTGGTTCGATATCAAATTCCGTTCGCCCTGAGCCTGTCGAAGGGTAGCGTGTGCAACCTGGGCTTCGACAAGCTCAGCCCGAACGGGGTGGGGCTTTCAAAATCACGGCCATGGCAATGTCGTCCACGAAACGACCATCTTGCAGTTTGATTCTGTCGCGGTACCGTCCTTCTTCGACGAAACCGGCTTGTTCGTACAGCGTGATGGCCGCTTGGTTGGTGGCGCGAACCAGTAGTTCAATTTTGTGGACGCCTGGTTCGATGCGCGCCCAATGCAGCAAATTGCTGAGCAGCCGCTGCCCGTGGCCTTGGCGCCAATAGCCCAAGTGCACGCACATGTCCAAACTGAAGACATGCGCCAGCCGTTTCATTCGCATAGGAAGGAAGCTGGCGTGGGCGATGAGTTGCTCCTCACGCTCAATCACCAGGTACTTGCCGCTGCCAGTCAGGGCGGCGGTGATTCGGTCTTGAAACGCTGCGGGCTGAAGTTCTTCTGGCGAGGAGACGAACCGCTCGTCGTGGGTTCTGGCAATGTCTTGAGCTGCGCGGCAAAGGGCTTCTGCGTCCTCGGGGCGGGCGTCTCGAACCACATCAACGGAATTCATCATCGTCGCCATCACTTATGCCCCCCACCCGAGCTGTACCCGCCCCACGACCCACCGCTGCTGCGGTAGCCGCCACTGCTGGTGCGGCAACTGCGGTATTCGGACGAGGCTTCGCCGTAGGTGGCGCGTACCTGGTCGCAGTCGTCTTTGCTGTCACATCGCCACAGGATGAGCAGCACGAGGATGACCACGCTCCACAGCACGATTTGCTGCAACAGATTGGAGCCGCCGAGCGCAGTGGGCAGGGCGTCGCGCTGCAGGCTGGCGCGTTTGTCTGGGGCAAGTTTGAAGGCTTGCATCACCTCGTCAGCGGTGAGTGTGGAGCCCAAGGACCAGGTGATCTCATCCCCTGTTTGTTCGCGGTTCAGGCGATTGGTCTTGGCCTCGCCGCTGCCGATGAAGTCGCTGTTGTTAGTGCGCTGGTCGCGCTGAAGTTGCCAGTAAAACTCGCCCAGCACGTAGGTGGTTTGACCGGTGTAGTCGTAGAGTTTTTTGTAGAGCACACCGTCCAGTTTCACGCTGTCGCCAAACTTTTGTGGCACGCCGGTGATGGGCGTGGCCCAGCTCCAGCCGTCTTGGGCGTCGACCAAAAAGGCGAAGCCGGTGCCCCGGTGGTAGAGCAGGTATTCGCGCCAGAAGGTTTGCTCATCGTCGCCGGTGTCCACCTCGCAGCGTTCGGCATACCCCACCACCTGCCAGGGCAAGACGGTGGCGTTTTTTTCCAGGCTGAGCTTCAAGCGGCCGATGCTGCCCAGCGGGATTTGCGGCTCGCTGCCGTTTTCTTGCGCGTAGTGGGCGAGGTCGCCACCTATCCCTTGAGACAGGTCCACCACCGCATGGCATTGGTGGCAGGCAATGGACTGGGTGGTGGAGAGGGTGACGTTCAGTGCGGTGCCGCAGCTCGGGCATTCCACGCCGCGCGCTTTCAGGCTCTTTTCGCTGCCCTCGGCCAGACCCCGTAGGGCCAGCTCGCTCAAGGCGACTGAGCGGCCCACAGACCAGTGGGGTTGTTCGGGGTTTTGGTAGTCCAGCGTGCCGACCTCGCCGCGTGGATTGCGCAGATCCACCACCACGAAGCCGCGTTGAAGATTGGGCGAAAAGGGAAGTTCGCCTTGTGCGGCAATCAGTTTGGCCGCCGCCACCGAGGCCACGCTCCAGCCTTGTCCGGCCAGGGTCAGTGACTGCCCGGGGCGCAGCTTCTCTGCTGGCGGGGGCGCTTCGCTCAGCGTTGCATCAAAGGCCAGCACATACCGGCCGTTGTCCTCGGCCAGCCAGCCGGAGCGGCCGCTGTCAAAGAGGGCGTGCCACTCGTTCCAGGTGCCGTCTTTGTAGCGGTATTGCAAGCGCCCCACGAGGGTGAAGGCCGCACCCTGGATGCTGCCGCTGGCTCCAAGTTGAAGCGGCGAATGGTCGTCAAACAGCTCGGCGCTTTCGCCGGTTTTGCGCAGTGCCTCACCATCGCGCACGATGGTGCTGCGGCAAAAACTGCACACCGCAAAAGCCGACGCGCTGGAGCGAAACTCCACCGGCGCACCGCAATTGGGGCAGGCGGCGCGGTAGGCGCGTTGGGGGGAGGAGGTGGGGTCAGTGGCCAAGGAAGATGCTCAGTGGCGATCGACTACATGTCGTTCCTGATGGATGAAGATGTTCAGCCATGGTGTTTTGGTGGCTCGCGTTGCCCTCACCCCAACCCTCTCCCAGAGGGAGAGGGAGCCAATACCCCCTCTCCTGCTCTTTTGAAAGAACTGGAGAGGGTTGGCGCGAGGGCGGTCGCTTGCAGTCTGGATCACTGAATTTCTAAGTGTGCAATCCAAACTGGCGTGGTCACACCAACTTCTTCAACAACTCCGCCTTCTTCGCATCAAACTCCTCGGCCGTGAGGATGCCCTTGGCTTTCAGGTCTGCCAATTTTTCCAAGGTGGCCATGACTTCATCGGGCCGCACGCCCACGGGTGCCGCTGCTGCGGCTGCACCCGGCTGCGCACCTTGCAGTCCGTGCGACAGCTGCTGCGCCATCACTTGCCCCAAGGCCACACCGGCACCGAGGCCCATCGCGTCGCCCACCACACCGCCGCCACCACCACCGGCTGCGCCTTCCGCAAACTTGGGCATGGCCTGCGCGGTTTGGTATTGCATGAATTTGCCCATGTCGTTGCCGACCATGCCCATGCCGATTTTTTGGTCGAGGATTTTTTGCAGCTCTTCAGGCAGGGACAGGTTTTGCACCGTCACGCCTTCAAGCGCCAAGCCGATCTTCTCGAACGAAGGTGCGGTCGCGGCTTTGAGCTGTTGCGCAAACTCCACCTGGTTGGCGGCGAGGTCGAGGAAAGCCAGGCCGCTGCCAGCGACGGCATCCGAGATGTGCTGCAGCATCAGTGCACGCAGTTGACCGTCCAGGTCTTCCACCGTGTAGCGCTCGCGGGTGCCTGAGATTTCCGAGAAGAATTTTTTCGGGTCCGTGACGCGGTAGCTGTAGTTGCCAAAGGCGCGCAGGCGCACCGCGCCGAAGTCTTTGTCGCGGATGGTGACCGGCTGGGTGGTGCCCCAGCGCTGGTCAATTTGCTGTCGGGTGCTGAAAAACACCACATCGCTCTTGAACGGGCTTTGGAAGAGTTTGTCCCAGTTCTGCAAATAGGTCAGCACCGGCAGCGTGCTGGTGGTGAGGGTGTATCGGCCGGGGCCAAACACATCGGCCACCTTGCCTTCGTTGATGAAGACGGCCATTTGGCTTTCGCGCACGGTGAGGGAGCCGCCGTATTGGATTTCGTTGCCCGCCATGGGGAAGCGCCAGGCCAGGGTGCCGTCGCTGTCCTCTTGCCACTCCAGAATGTCGATGAACTGTTTCTTGATGAAATCCATCAGTGCCATGGCGGTGATCTCCTGTGGCCCGCAGGGTGAATAAAAGAAGGAGGTTTGCGGGCCAGCGAATAATAGGACAAGCTTTTCGACCATTGCCGCCATAGATTCCCGCTTTTGCGGAAATGACGTTGTTTTTGATGCAGGACTTTGTGATGAACACCACCGCTTTGAAACTGGCCGTCGTCGGCGCTGGGCCCGTGGGGCTGACACTGGCCTTGGCCGCTGCCCGTCACCTGCCCCAGGCAGAGGTGACGGTGTTCGATGCCCGCGCCGCGGACAAAGATGTCTCGCTCGACCCCCGCACCCTGGCGCTGTCCTGGGGCAGTGTGCAACTGCTGCAGCGCTTGAGTGCCTGGGTGCCCGGCGCGGCTCAGCCCATCACCGCCGTGCATGTGTCGCAGCAGCAACCCTCCATGGATGGCGTGCTGGGCGGCCTGTTCGGTGAGCCCGAAGTGCGCCTGAGCGCCACAGAAGAAGGCGTGCCCATGCTGGGCGCGGTACTCAGCTATGGCGCCATCACCGCGCCCTTGCAAAAGGCCTGGGAGGCTCTGTGTGCCGCCGAACCTGCACGTCTGCGCAGCCGTTTCTCCACGCCCGTGAACGCGCTGAAGAACGTGGGCGAGGGTGTTGAGTTAGACGCGGGCATTGCCGAGACCTTTGACTTGGCCGTGGTGGCTGAAGGCGGCGTGTTCTCCGACCAGGCCAGAAAGGGTCTGACCCACGACTACGGCCAAACCGCCTGGGTTGGCACGGTGCATTTGAAGCAGCCTCATGGCGGCATCGCCTATGAACGTTTCACCCGACAAGGCCCGGCAGCGTTATTGCCCCTGCCAAAAGACTCCCGCGACGCCGATGATTCGCAAGCCCGTGCTGCTTTGGTCTGGTGCGTGCCCAGCCAAGACGATCCGGTCGCGGCGTTGAACGACGCACAGCGCCTGACGGTGCTCAACACCGTGTTCCACCCCCAGGTGGGCGAGATCACCGCGCTGTCGCAGCTCAAATCGTTCGTGCTGGGCTTGAACGCCGAACGCACCCTGACCGATGGCCGCACCGTGCGCATCGGGAATGCCGCACAAACCATGCATCCGGTGGCGGGCCAGGGTTTGAATCTGGGGCTGCGGGATGCGTTTGAACTGGTGCAAGCCTTATCGCGCAGCGGTGACGTGCCTGCGGTGCTGCGCCGCCTGGAGTGGCAACGCGGCCCCGACCGCTGGGCCTTGATCGCCGCCACCGACTTTCTGGCCCGCAGTTTCACGTGGACGCTGCCCGGTGCCAGCACCGCACGCGGTTTGGGTTTGGTGGCGCTGCAGGCACTCAAGCCCGTGAAGTCGGCCCTGGCCAGGCAGATGATGTTTGGTGCGCGGAACTGATTGGTGGCTGGGGGTGCACGGTCTGCGGTCAGGTCACCCTCGGCTTGGCCAGGCAGCGATGCAACCACCACCCCCCAAGACCCGCCAGAGCGAAAGCCAGTAGCCACGCGGCGGGTGAAGCCGGGGCCGGCGAATCAGCAGCGCTTGCGTCTTGATGGGCCCACATGAACCACAGGGCACTGTTGTACAGGCCGTGCAAGCCGATGCAAGGCCACAGTGAACGACTGCGCTCGTACAGCCAGCCCGACAACAAACCCAGCACCAAGCCGACAAAGAACTGGTACAGGTTCAGGTGGGCCACTCCGAACAATATGGACGAGCCGGCGATGGCTTGCCAGCGTGGATACAGGGTCAAGAAGCCGCGCAAAATGACGCCGCGAAAGAGCATTTCTTCCAGGACAGGGGCCAAAAGGCAAACGGCCACCGTAGAGGCCAGCCCACCGGAAGCCATGTTGTCAAACATGGATTTTTCCCATGCGGACATGGGGGCGATGAGCACCAACCAGTCCAGCAACACCTCCATGCACATCAGCAGTGCAGGCAACACCAAACAAATCGGTGGAAGCAAAAGCAAGAGGGTGGCTTTGGTCGACGAACGCGCCGGATGGAACAGATTTCCGTAGCTCATGTGTGTCAGCTGCATGACGGCCGTGACCACGACGCCGTTGGCCAATAGCACGGTCAGTGCGGTGACCTCTGCGGGCATCAAGCCCAAGGATGATTGGAGGTCATACAGCGCAGCGCCGATCAGGTACTCGCTTAGAAACAGGACCAATAGAAGCAGCAAGGCTTGCGGACCCGTCGGGAAAGTGGAGAGGCTTTTTTTCGGCATCGAGATCCGGTGGGGGGTATGGAATCGGTGGTGGGCTGCATGACTGCAGGCCGGAGAATTTTTTTTATCTTTTCTTAATTCACGACACGTTGAGTTGCCCAGTTGCACCTCTCTAGCTCCCGTGAAAGAGGGGGCCAGGGGGCGTGAAAGAGGCGAGTCTCAACTTGCCTTTTCGGACAGCCATCAGGCCCCGATCACGACTTTGTGGCGGCCCTATTGTCCGTCGCGCCCAACCATGCCAACAGCTGCGCCCCCACTTCGGGGCTGCTCAGCAAAGCCATGTGATTCGTGCGGTAGGCGATGAATGTGGAGGTTTTGGCGAAGTGCAAACTTCGCGCCGCATCGTCGTGCTGACCGAGTGCGCTGTGCAAGGGCACCAGGCCATCCCCCAGCAACCGCTCCGCGAGCAAACCACGTTTTCCAGCGACTGTGCCCGCCACGGCGAAACAGGCCACACCTTCGGGCAGGGGCAGCGCGGTGCGCGGATCGGGCGCGCGGCGAAAACGGTCGCGGCCCGCCCAGTCTTCGTCCAGCAGCAGTCCGTAACGCAGGTCGGTGATGCCGCTGCTGCGCAGTGTTGCCAAGCGGCTGAAAGGGGCGGTGTAGGCCGTGCTCGCCAGAATCGTGTCCACCCGATTGCCCGCGCGCTCCAGTGGCGCACCGTGGTGGGGCGTGCCCAGGAAAACGATGGTTTTGAGGTGCGGTGGCCAGCGTTGGTTGGTTTGTGCTGCGGCGTGCACGCTGCTGCGCATCACGAGTCCGCCCATGCTGTGGGCCAGCACATGGATCTCTTGGAGTGGCACCGGCCAATCGGCCAGCAAGCGTTCCAGCAACATGGCCAGCTCTTGGCCGTTGCTTGAAATGTGCAGGCCGGTGTTGTATCGCAGCGTGAGCAGTGTGCAATCCCCGGCTTGGGCCCAGGTTTCGCCATGGTTCACGAGCTGGCCTTGGTGCTCCGTCGTCCACTGCAGGTCGTTCATGCACAGGCCGTGGATCAGCAGCAGTACCCGGGGTCGGGCCTGCGTGGCTTGGACTGACAGCATGCCATCTTTGTTCCAAAGGGGTTGCCCATTCACCCGCAGCTGCATGCGCGTGGCCAGGGGACTTTGAATTTGATGCAGGTGGTCGCCCATGACGCCGTTGAGCGCCGCGAGCACGGCTTCGCGTTCAGGCGAGCCCGGTGCGCTGCCTTCCAAGCGCTCGAGGTGGGGGTGCAGGCGAGCCAACGCGCTGTCAATGCCTCGGCCCACCGCGAAGGTCAGGCCGTGGATGGCCTTGTAAACCCAGGCCGTCAGTCCTTGTGTGCGCTCGGGTTGCGCCCTGTTGTGCATGCCAAGCTGGGCCCACACCGATTGATGCACGCCTTCCGCGACCCGTGCGACGCTGTGGACGGCCTGTGTTGCAAGGTTTGCCACCGCTCGAACGTCCGATGCCCTGATGTGTTTGGTTTTGGGGGGCGGGGGGCGTCGGGTCATGGTTTGGCCTCAAAGCGGATCGTGTCAGCCTGATGATGCCTTGAGAAAACGCTGGGCTGGTGCCAAGTTTTCTCGGCCCCACGGGCTAGGAAGTGGGCCCTTCAGGTGCTGGTGGGTGTGCGCCAAGCGACAGCGCTGCGGGCGCCCATGACGTTGAAGCTGCATTCAGGAGCGCAGCATGTACAGGGTTTCAGCCAAAGGAAAGGTATGGAACAAGTAGGCCAATACGCCAGCACAAAGCAGCAGGCTGGCCACGGCAGCCAGGCCGTGCCAAAGGGCTTGTTTCTGTGCAGGCGGGCCGTTGAGCCGCCGTGTTGCGCGCAGCACGGGGTAACCCGGCGGCGGGAAACAGTTTGCTTTTCGAATGCGCCATGCCATGGTGGCCAGCCAGGCGGCGGTGATGAGGCCGGTCAAGCCTAAAAGTGAAATCACACCTATCACGAACCAGGCTGTGCGCAATGCGCGTTCATCTGCCGAGGCCGCGCTGTCGGTCAACCAGGCGGTCAACCACGGCTGCCCCCAGAGGTAGCCCAGAAACATCAGCACCAAACAAAACGATCCCAGCGCCAGCGCCCACTGCTGATGCTGGCGTTGGGCTTGAACCACGACGGTGTCGGGCGCTGTGGCGGGCATGTCCATGTCAATTGGTTCTGAGGGTTTGGCTGCGGGTGCGCCAGACGGGCGAGATGTCGAGTTCCCGCCGCCGCATCAAGGTCACCTCTTCCTGCACATGGTCGCCCAAGCGCAGTCTGCCCCTCACTTCAAAGTGGTTGCTGTTGATGTTGGCTTGGGCGGGATCGATGGTGACGGTGGGCGGCAGAACGGCTTGCGCCTCGGCGATGCTCTTGAACGGATTGTTGGTGCGGCGTTGTACCAGGCGATCCGCACTGCCAATGTCGATGTTGAGCACCGCCGCAATCACCTCTCGCGAAGCGGTGTTGAGATTGATGTGGGTGGGTGTCCCGCTGCTTCGCGGCAAGATGGTGGCGTAGGGCAGCATTTTGTTGATAGAGGCTTCGTCCACCCCGAGCCATCGCAGTTGTGCCATGGTTTGCGGGGCGATGGGCGTGTCGTTGCTGATGGAGGTGGTGTCCCAGGTGCGCAGCAGTTGAGCGGCCATGCTGTCGGCGAGTTCCGCAGGCAAACGAATGTGGCCAAACAAACGACGCAAGGTTTCCAGCTCTGAAGGTATCAGGCCAGTGAAGGTTTTGTTGTCCTTGGTTTGTTCGCCGACGAGCCGCCTCAGGTCGTAACGCGCCTGAGCATCTTCCATGCTGCCCGACAAAAATGCTTCGACCTCGTTGTCATCGGTGTTATTTTTGTCGGCTGCCAAAAATGTGCTGAGTTTGGCCTCGGCCAAAGGCGTGGCCCAAGGCTCGCCCAAATGATCTGGGCCACGGTTGCGCGCATCTTCGCGCAAGATGATGCGTGACCAATCCAGTGCGCCATTGAGTATCCAGGTTGATTGGGCACGGGCCCGTTCCGCCGTTTCGATGGCGATGGCGGTGGATTGTTGCCACACCATGCCCGCCGCCAAAGTGGCGACCAAGGTCAAGATGACCATCGCCATCAGCAGCGCTGCACCGCGCTGCCCACGGGGGCTGTTTTTTGCCATCAGCGGGGCATGGCGGTTTTTCACGGCTGCGGCCCCAGCACCACATCTCGTGTCAGGTTTCCCGCGCGACCACTGCCGGGCGCGAAGGACAGCACCAGGCGCACGCCAGTCGGAAGCCGCTCGCGCTGGTTTGCGCCGCTGGCCGCAACGTCCACCGGGGCGATGTCACCACTGGACTGCGCATTGGTCCATGCGTTGACGCGGTAGTAGTAGAGCTGCCATTGGCTCACGCCAGTGAGCATTTCCAGCTGTCCTGCCTCATTGCCTTGAAATTGTTGGCTGCGCAGCCAGTGGTCTTGCAATTCGCCGCTGCGCTGAACAACGGGACTGGCCCAGCGCAACCAGTGAGTGGCCCCGGTGGCATCGGGCTTCAGAGACCACACCACCAATTGCATGCCAGCCTCAGACCGCCGCGTCATGCGCAGGCTGGCGCCATCAAAACCCAAGGGCGGGATGACGCCGCTGTCCTGGATGGCGGCCAGGTCCACATCCCATTGCGCCAGCACCGTGCCAAGTTGCAAGTTGTTGCCCAAGCGTTGTTGGGTGGCGTCCCGGGCACGCACCATGCCGTCTACCCCTTGCCATGCCATGGTGGCCACGATGGCCATGACCATCAAGGCCACCAGCACCTCGACCAGGGTAAAACCTTTGGGTTGTCGTATGCCCATCAGATTCTCGGCACCACGGTGCTCAGCGTGAGCAGGGGGCGGCCGCTTTCATCGAACAACTGCGCATCCACCCGCCGAAAGTTGGGATTGGGTGTCGAGCGCACCAAGCGCTTGCCGCTCAGGGTGATGCCCAGCTGCTCGCAGCTGAAGTCGTAGTCGCCCACACTCGGAAATTCCTTCGCCAGGCGCAGGCCCACCAGTTGGTTTTCTGCACACCACTGCGCCACGCTCACCAGGCCCGCACGTTCGGTGTTTTGGGTCAGCGCACCGGCCGCTTTGATGCCCGCGCCGAGCGTGACCGCCACGATGGCCAGGGCCACCAGCACTTCGATCAGGGTGAAGCCGCGTTGTACTTTTTTGGGCTGCATCAGCGAGGACGTCCGGTGTTGCTGTCTAAATCCGCAACCGTGAAGGGCGCCAGCCCATCGGTGGCCAGCATGAGTTGCTGTGAGCCCAGGCTCAATACGATGCGTTGCGGGCCGATGACAGGTTCAGGCCCCAGGCTGATGCTGCGCGCGCCCACCACGTTGGCCGTGGTGTTCACGTCCAACCAGCGAGTCGGAAAGGTGATGGCAGTGGGCAGCCCCACAAAACGAAAATCGGTTGCAACGGCCCCGTAGCCTGGGGTTTGCGCGGCAGCGCCTGGGATCCACTGTACGGCCAAGCCAGTGCTGCGTGCCGCCGCGCGAGCAGATTCCAAAAGCGACACCAAACGAGCGGCCTCACGTTCAAGTTGAGAAGCTTGCGGGTCGCGCAGTGCCAGCGAGGCCAAGCTGGATGCAATCGCGATCAACGCGACCACGACCAACAGTTCAATCAGCGTGAATCCACGCGACGAGGCGGCCATGGGCGATCCTCGCATGGTGTGGTTCAACCGTTCACTGCCAAGAGCCGACCTCGGCATTGTTGCCCTCGCCACCTACAACACCGTCAGCCCCCAAACTGTAGACATCAATCTCACCTTTGACGCCAGGGTTGGCGTATTGGTAGGGGCGGCCCCAGGGGTCGTTGGGCAGTTTGTCCAGATAGGGCCGCCAATTGGGCGATGCGCCTGCGGCAGGTTTCACCACCAGCGCCTGCAATCCCGCTTCGGCTGATGGAAAACGTTGGTTGTCAAGTTTGTAGAGCTTGAGCGCTTGCATCAGGTTGTTCACGTCGGTTCGCGCGGCAGTCACCCGTGCGTCGTCTGCCCGGTTCAGCACGTTGGGCACGATCAGGGCGGCCAAAACACCAATGATGACCAGCACCACCATCAACTCAATCAAGGTGAAGCCGCGCGCATTGCGAACGGTGGGAGAACGAACGAGTTGGTTTGGATGTGCGCGCATGGGTTGTTTGACGGCAGGTGTAGGAGTGACGGCGATGGAACTCAGTGACGGGTCAGACCGCGCTCGTGCACCAAGGTTCCCAAAGGCTTGAATCATAATGGGCCCATGCTTTCACGTGCTGCTGCGTTCTTGATCTGGGCTTTGGTCGCTGCCACCATGGTGTTCTGGTTGCTGCGCCTCACGGCCCAAGGCCCGTCCATCAACCATGCCACTTTGGCCAGTCCTCAGGCCTTGCCTTCGCGCGCGGACTTGTCGCGTGTGCTTGGAAGCACGCCCGTCACTGCAACGCCTGCAACGGCCGCGCCGGAACTGAGCAGCCGATTTGTATTGACCGGCGTGATGGCGCCGAAGAAGTCGACGGCGGGTGCTTCGAATTCACCCGTCCAAGGTGTCGGTTTGGCACTGATTGCGGTGGATGGACAACCCGCCAAACCCTATGCACTGGGCGCCAAACTTGATGGACAGCTGGTGCTTCTGTCCGTCACTCTGCGAACGGCCTCGATTGGACCTGAGGGCGGACCACCGATTTTGATCTTGGAGCTGCCCGCCCTGCCACCACCAGCCACGGGTGTGTTACCCACGCTGTCGGTGAGCCGGACTGCCCCGTCGTTTGCGGTACCCGCTGCACCGTCGCCACCAGCTCCGATTGATACCAGCGCTGCGGCCAACAGCCCACCCGTGGTGATGCAGCGCGTTCAGTGATCGTCTGGCAGAGCCTCCTTCAAGGCTAATCCAGCCTGAATCCTGCTGGCAGCGCAGGCTCCCAGCCGGCATTTGTTTTGTTCGGCGTTGGGGGCAGTGCTTCCAAACCAGCGGGCAAGGTGGGGCCTGCGTCTTCACCTTCGGCTACTTCGGTGAGAAGAGCGGCTGCACAACGAACCAAAGGCCAAGCCAAGGTCGCGCCAGTCCCATCGATGCTGCTGATGCCAAGTTCCAACAACGCCGAGGCTTGGAACAGACTGAGCGCGCGGTCCAAACCAGCGTGGCTGTGGCTGCGGCAAAAAACGCAGTAGTCCGTGATGGCTGGAGAGATGCGCGAGGCGACCAGCAACGCCGCTAACGCCGGAATGCCGTCCACCAAAATCAGGTGCCTGCGGCTGGCAGCGACCAGCAAGGTGCCCACCATCATTGCGATCTCAAATCCACCCAGGGCAGCCAGCAATTCGACGGGGTCTTCCAGCTCGCGGTGCCGATGTTGCGCTGCTTGCAATACCGACAGTTGGTGTGCCAGAAAATCCGGCGAAGCGGCTGGGTTGTTTTGCAGCAGGTTCGATACGGGTGTTCCCGACAGGCTGGACATCAGGGCGGCGGCGACCTCGGGCGATCCTTCACCTATGGCCGCGCAAGCCACCACATTTCCGGGAAGCGAATCGCCAATCTCCATGCCGGCACGGATGGCTGCATGGACTTGTTCAATTGACATGCCGGGGGCGACACGCGAATTTCGGGTGCCATGGGCGATTTTTCGGGCCAATAGACGCGCATGGCTGCTGGTGGGTTCTGCCATGCCGCTGTCCACTACCGAGAGCTCCAGTCCATGAATTCCGGCAAAAACCGACAGCGGAAGCTGCGAGGTCAATAGACGCATCACCAGTTGCATGGTGGTGGGGCGGCCCGGCTCCACAACGCAGTCAACCACCAAGCCATGATCGCCAGCAAAAACAACCAACTGCGGCGCACGAAAGCGCGGTTTGAGGCTGTTTTGAATCAAACCCAGGCGCACGGCCAGCGGCACCAGCTCGCCAAGCGACCCTGCCGCGTCCGCGCGCCGCCGCAGCTTGTCACGAAGCGCTGTATCCAGCTTCGGATTGGCGGTGGGGTTGATCAGGGATCGGTTGGTGGACATGACCCGTGGATTGTGCGGCTCAGGGACGAATCGTCAAGTTGGGTGGCGCAGGAATAGTCGGTAGACCGGATTGTCGGTCTCGTCCACGTAGGCGTAGTCCAGTCCGTCCAAAAATGTGCGCAGCGCCTTCTTATCTTGTTTAGGAACCTGAATGCCCACCAGGATGCGGCCATAGTCCGCCCCCTGGTTGCGGTAGTGGAACAAGCTGATGTTCCAACCCGGATGCATGCTGGACAAAAACTTCATCAAAGCACCAGGCCGCTCCGGAAACACAAAGCGGTACAGGCGCTCGTCCTGGGCCGACTCGCTCGCACCACCCACCATGTGTCTCAGGTGGGCTTTGGCGAGTTCGTCGTCGGTGAGGTTCAGCGTTGCAAAGCCGTGTTTCTCGAAATTCAGTGCAATTTTTTTTGATTCACCCCGGTTCGTGGTGGACAACCCAACGAAGACATGGGCTTGTGGCCCCTGACCCATGCGGTAGTTGAACTCGGTGACCGAACGCGGCCCGATCAGTTCACACAAACGTTTGAAGCTGCCTCGCGCCTCGGGGATCGTGACCGCAAACAAGGCCTCGCGCTCTTCGCCGACTTCCGCTCGCTCCGCCACAAAACGAAGCCGATCGAAGTTCATGTTGGCGCCACAGGTGATGGCCACCAGGGTTTGGCCTTTGAGCTTGTGGGTCTGCACATACTGCTTGATTGCAGCCACACCCAGCGCGCCTGCAGGCTCCAGGATGCTGCGGGTGTCTTGAAACACGTCTTTGATGGCTGCGCAAACCGCGTCGGTGTCTACCAGCACAAAGTCGTCCACGAGTGAACGCGTCAGGCGGAAGGTTTCTTCGCCCACCATTTTCACTGCAGTGCCGTCTGAAAACAGACCCACGTCTTGCATTTGCACGCGTTTGCCGGCTTTCACAGACCGCTGCATGGCGTCCGAGTCGGTGGTTTGTACACCGATCACTTTGATTTCGGGGCGTACGGCCTTGATGTAAGCAGCCACACCTGAAATCAACCCGCCGCCGCCGATGGCGACAAACACGGCGTGAATCGGGCCTTGGTGCTGGCGCAAAATTTCCATCGCGATCGTGCCCTGCCCTGCAATCACGTCAGGGTCATCGAAGGGGTGCACGAAGGTCAGGCCATGGCGTTTTTCCAGTTGCAGCGCATGTTGGTAGGCGTCGGAATAACTTTCCCCATGCAAGACGACCTGACCACCCAATGCCCGCACCGCATCAATTTTGAGTTGCGGTGTGGTCACCGGCATCACAATCATGGCCGTGCAGCCCAGGTGTTTCGCACTCAGTGCCACGCCCTGGGCATGGTTTCCCGCCGAGGCGCAGATGACACCTTTTTTGAGTTGGGCGGCATTCAGGTGCGCCATCTTGTTATACGCGCCCCGCAGCTTGAAGCTGAACACCGCTTGCGTGTCCTCGCGTTTGAGCAAAACGCGGTTGGACAGACGCTTGGACAGGTTGGGCGCCTGTTCAAGCGCCGTCTCGATCGCCACGTCGTAGACCCGTGCAGTGAGAATTTTTTTTAGGTAGCGCGACAAATCAGTCGGCAAATCAAGCGTCTTGGTTTTCACGGTGAAAGATGAGCTGTGGAAGCCGCCGCATGATACGGGAGGGCCACAAGACGTTACAGCACCGCTGCGCCAAGAAAAAAGCCCAGAGCATTGCTGCCCTGGGCTGAATCCACCAAGAGGAGGTGGAGGAGACAATCAGCGGGAGTTCAAACAAACCCCCCATGCGTTGCAGTGTAGCGCCATAAATGCTGCGGTGCAATATTTGCAGGGATGGATTTAGCATGGGCGGGTGTGTTTCGTGAAAAGTGACCATGCCACGACCTCCCAACCACCGGTCATGAACCGCTATTCTCAGCAAAAAACCAAAAGGACATAGAGATGGAATGCACGATCAACTGGCAGCCCCAATCTGGTATGGCGCTTATCGCAGAAACCGGCAGCGGGCACGTTCTGGTGATGGATGGAGCCCCCGACGGTGGCGGCAGAAATTTGGCACCGCGCCCCATGGAAACGGTATTGGCGGGTACCGGGGGGTGCACGGCTTATGACGTCATCTTGATCTTAAAACGCGGCCGCCACGAGGTGACCAACTGCCAAGTCAAACTCACGGCCGAGCGTGCTGATACTGATCCCAAAGTGTTCACCAAGATTCACATGCATTTCATCGTGACGGGCCATAACCTGCCTGAAGCGGCAGTCGCTCGTGCGATTGCCATGTCTCACGAAAAATACTGCTCGGCTAGCATCATGCTGGCCAAGATGGCGCAGATCACAACCGGCTTTGAAATCGTTGTAGCGGACGTTAAATGAAAACGCCCTGGTCGTGGCAGGGCGTTTTCAGGACTGTTTAAGTCGACTGCAGCATCAGAAATTGTGACGGATGCCCAGAGCGAAAGAGCGGAAATCACCACCGTACAACGCTGCCTTGCCATCATCCACTTTGGTAAGGAACGCATACGCCTTGGTGCGTTTGCTCAGGTTGTAGTTGTATCCGAGGGTGGCTTGGGTCGCTTTGCTCTCGTTGACGTCCTTACGTTTGCCAATTTGTCCCACGTTGACGTGAAACTCTGAAGCGCCAATCGTATAGCTGGCGGACAAGCGCACTTGCGTCGCTTTCTTGGCGTAGGACAAGTCTTCATCGCTGGCCACATAGCCAGCGATACCGAAGCCACCAATTGCGTAGTTAGCGCGAACAGCAAAAAGGTTGCCGTCGCCCCTTTTCACGTAACCTGCGCCTAAACCAAAATTGCCAGCGGCAAAGTCCGCTGCGACGTCAATGATGTCTTTTGCTCCTGCGGCTTTGGTTTCCTTCAACTGAACGTTGGTGTGAAGTGTCAAACCACCAAATGATGGAGAGATGTAACCAACTGCGTTGTTCAACCGTCCAAAGCCACCCCAGAAAGCGTTTGCCGATGTGCCGGTGCCATGGTTGTGGTTGTCGGTGTAATCATCCGTCAAGTCGAAAGCGGATTCGTTATAGGTTCCCATGCGAACCATGCCAAAACCACCGCTGAGGTTGACCTCAGAGCGGCGCCCAAAAATTTTCCCCGTTTGGGATGAGGTGCCGGTGTCAGACGCGAAGCCGCTCTCCAGGGCAAAGCCGGCCTTCAAGCCACCACCCAGGTCTTCGGTTCCTTTCAGGCCCCAACGGGAGCTGTTGTTTTGGACAACGGTGATTGCGCTTGCGGTGCCGAATTTTTGATTCTCAACGGTGGTGTTGATGCGACCGTACAGGGTCACATTGCTCTGAGCCAAGACCGAAGTGGTGCCGATAGCCGCCAGGGCGATGAATGCGAGTGATCGTTTCATGAAAGTTCCTTTGAGGGGTGTTGTAGTGATGGGCGAGCCGCAAAAAGAATTGGTTAGTGGGAACATCCAATTGCAACCCGTGTGCACATGTTAAATACTCCAGCGAGAGCGTGGAATAGGAACTTTCATAAATCCCGTTGGAAATGAATTTATTGGGGCAAAAACGAGACAAAGAACAAAAACACGGAAATTTAGTGAAAAATCCAGCGGTTCTGCAGATAGTCTCCCGATCGATTGTTTGTTTCTTGGTTGCTAAATTTTCCGGGCTGATGTGGTCATTAATTTGGCTGCGGCACGCATGGCGACACGAACGGCAGGTGGCAATGGTTTGGCGCCCGCTCGGTCGGCTTCTTGGGCATGCATGACTTCATCGGCACACATTTGGGTCACGATCGCCTTGGACGTCGCGTCACCGATGGGGAGTTTTTTCAAATGCTCATTGAGGTGCTGTTCAACCTGGTTTTCGGTCTCGGAGACGAAACCCAAGCTAACCGAGTCGCCGGCGCGACCGGCGACCAGCCCTATGGCGAATGCGCCCGCGTACCAAAGTGGGTTCAAAAGGCTGGGTCTGGTGCCCAGCTCGTTCAGCCGCTGGGAGGTCCAGGCCAGGTGGTCCATTTCTTCTTTGCCGGCCTGCGCGAATTGCATTTTCAGCGCAGGATTCCGTGTCACCAAGCCCTGGGCGCTGTACATCGCCTGGGCGCAGACTTCTCCAACATGATTGACGCGCATCAATTCCCCCGACAGCTTTTTTTCGGTCGTGCTGAGCTGGTCTTCGGTTTGAGGCCGTGGGCAGGGGCGACTGCCGCGTGGCGTCGTGTTCAGGGTTCGCAGGGCCGTGTCTGCGATGGCAGCTAAATTGTCCAAAAAATCCATGGTCTGTACGCCGACTTTGATGTTGAGGGCTCATGCCCGGTGCCCTGCGGGTTTGCCCGAGTATTTTGATGGCCAATGGCCCTGCGAGTGGCGAAGTATGAGGCGGGTAAATATGTAACAGAAGGCCTCAATCTGCCGCAAATTTTCCTCTTAAGGAACGTGTAAGCAACGCTTTGTGTAGCTTCGTTGCGCATGGGCAACATGCGACCGGTTTTTATGACCCTCGTACATATTGGCGACGTCTCTGTCTGGTGAAATACGTGCAACTTCCGAAACGGGGGTTCGGCCCGGTGAGCATTTTTGCGTCTTCACCGGGACCTCTTGTCTAACCTAGGAGATCGTTGCAATGAAAAAATCTCTTCTCGCCCTGGCAGTGCTGGGTGCTTTCGCTGGTTCCGCTATGGCCCAGTCTTCCGTCACGCTGTACGGTGTGGCTGATGCCAATATTTCTAGTTCCAAGGGTGGCGCAAGCCGGTTGACCGCAGTTGGTTCTGGTGGTTGGAATGGTTCGCGTTTTGGTCTGCGCGGTTCTGAAGACTTGGGCGGTGGTCTGAAAGCCAATTTTGTCCTGGAGAGCGGTTTTGGTATTGATACAGGTGCCGGCCAGCAGGACAGTACAGCTGCGAATACAACTACCAGCACACCATTCGGTGCCCGTTTGTTCGGGCGTCAGGCATATGTGGGGCTGAGCGGCGGTTTCGGTGAAGTCCGTTTGGGTCGCCAGTACACGCCAATTGGCTTGGCATCAGATAAGCTGGGCCCATTGGGTACCAAAACTGCTGACTTGTTCTCAGTGGCTGGTTCTGCAGGCAATGCACTCTATCGCACCGACAACGCCATCAGCTACCTGTCACCGAATCTGGGTGGTCTGACCGTTAATGCTCAGTACTCATTCCAGGTAAATGGTGCTGAACAAAACAAGCCAAATGATGAGGCTGGTCAGCACTACGGTTTCAACGTGTTGTACGCAGGTGGCCCATTCCAGGCCGGTTTGGCTTATATCGAGGTGGCTGATCGTTTGCTAGCCACCGCCGATAAGCAAAAACTCAAGGGAATCATGGCTTACGCTGGCGTCACCTTCGGTGGGTTCACCATCAAGGGCGCGTATGACAAGACCGACATTGGTGCGGCTGAAGACAAACAAATCCTTGGTCTGTCACTTGAGGTTCCGTTTGGACCCGTTGCCCTGGGTTTTGGTGTGGCTCAAGCCAAGGACGTGACCGGCTTGGCTGGTACCAGCGACGATGCAACTTTGTACACGCTGCAGGCAAATTACAGCCTTTCCAAGCGTACAAGCCTCTACACGATCTACACCGGCGTGGACAACGACACGAGTTCCGCTTTGGGTTTTAACGGCCCCGTTAATGACAAGCGTTCTGATCAGTTCCAAGTGGGTATTCGCCACTTCTTCTGAAGTTAACAACCACGATTTGATTACAAAGGCACCTTCGGGTGCCTTTTTTCATGGCTGCCTCAAATGCAAAGTGCTGCGGTGCGGCTAAGGGAAACTGAGCGTGAAAATCCTGCAACAGCTTTGCCCAAGCAATGCATGAAGTGAGCAAAATAGAACGGTCGTTCACTTGGAGACTTCCATGAAGAAAATACTGACTTTGGGTGTGGTCGCACTGACGGTTTCGAGCGCTGCCCTGTCGCAAACGGCCGCACCGACAGTGGAGTTGTATGGCATCGCTGACGCTGGCGTGATGCGGGTCAGTGGATTGAAAGGTGGATCCACCAACTTCTTGGCCAGCGGCATCATGGAGGGCACGCGCTGGGGTCTGCGCGGTAATGAAGACTTGGGTGGGGGCTACCGCGCCCTCTTTACATTAGAGAGCCGCGTGGAGATTGATAACGGCGGCACCAGCAATCGCCCACTGTCTGGCACTCAGTTGCCAGACCGTCTGAGCGTAGCGACGCTGATGGGGCTGCCGGCCAGCATGCAACCTTTCGTCACCGCAGTGGGTTCAAGTATCGCCAACGCCTCAGCCGGCGTGAATCTTCCGAATCGTTTGTTTGACCGTCAAGCCTACCTGGGCCTGGTCACGCCGGTCGGTGGAATTTTGGCAGGGCGCATGTACACACCGGCCTATGAACTCAACGCCAACTTTGACATCATGAAAACCGAGTCGAGTTTGGCGGCTGGACAAGTTGGATCTTTCCCTCCAACGATTGACATCCGGCTGTCTAACTCCTTGGCATACAGAATTCAGAAAGACGGCATCACCGGGTCGCTGATGTACAGCCTGGGCGAGATTCCTGGTTCCAACTCCAAAGGTCGTTTTTGGGGAGTGATGGGCATGTACAAAGGGAGCGGATACTCCGCAGGCCTGGCTTACAACACCAGAAACAACGAGCTGGGTTCTAAATCATTGACCACACTGATCGGAGGTGCTTCTGTCAATGTCGGGGCCGGGACGGTGAGTTTCATGGCTGCTGAAATCAAGGACAACAATCCGTCGGATGTGTCGACCATTGCGGCGGGCTTGCCTGGTGGTGTGGCGGGTGCAGTTGGGTTGCCAGTACAAAACGCCTTCATCAATGCTTTGAAGCTGGATGGTCTTTTGTTGCACGTGGGTTACCGTCACGTGATGGGGGCCAATACGATTTCATTGGCATATACCCAATACGACGATAAACGCCCGAACAACGCAGACACGGCGTCCTATGGCGTGGCCTACACTTACTCCTTGTCCAAGCGAACTGACATCAACGCCATCCTGACGCGGTTTAATAATTCCGGCTTGGGCCAAGCGGCACCGGGGCAGGCTGGTTTCTTTGGTGGGGTGACAGAAACTGCGGGTCGCGACTCGACCAGCGTTGCTTTGGGCTTGCGACATCGGTTCTGAAGGACTTGTTGCCGATCCAAACCCTGCCCCGGCAGGGTTTGTTTTTTTTGCCGACCTTCAGCGTCTTGCGCATTGGCCGAAAACTACAAAACAATCTATTCGAAAACTACAAAACAATCTATTGAACACCGACCACAGGTCGGGCAGGGTGTTGCTGGTATGCGCGTGGAGTTTTTCATCGGTCACAGTGGCGTTTCCCGCAGTCGGCGTTTGCTGGTTGTGTTGGCGATGCTCTCCGGTTGTGCCATCAACGGGCCACCTGTTCCGGGTGGTCACGACTCTCCCGCGCTGCCGCTTGGGTTTGAAGGTTGGACGCACAAGCCACTTCCGGGCAAGCGGCCCACCCGTTACCAGGTCACCGAGTTAGAAGGCCGCCCGGTCGTGCGCGCTGATGCGGACGCAGCGGTGAGTTTGTTTCGCCGGGCGCTTCGGGTGGAACCGGATCAACTTGGATCAATCGAGTTCGCCTGGCGAGTGCAAGCGTTGTTGGACAACGCTGACCTGACACAGCGCAGCGGGGAAGACTCGCCGGTGCGGTTGTTGTTGGCTTTTGAAGGTGATCGCAGCACGTTCACAAGCAGAAACCGCATGTTGTCCGATCTGTCTCAAACCCTGACTGGCGAGCCCCTGCCTTACGCCACCTTGATGTATGTGTGGGACAACAAAGCCCAAGTTGGTGCGGTCATTCCTGTCGGTAGCGGTACCGACCGCATACGCAAGCTGGTGCTGGACTCTGGCCCCGCATTGGCCAAAACCTGGCGCAACCATGTGCGCGACATTGCAGCCGACTACCGCCTTGTGTTTGGAGAAGACCCCGGCGCTTTGGTGGCTGTGGCCCTCATGACCGACAGCGACAACACCCGAACGCGTGCGCAAGGATGGTACGGGCCTGTGCGCATCGTGGACAACAAAGGCCTGCCGCGTTAGCGCGGCACTGCAAGCGTTATTGAAACGCCACCTCTGCAAAGCTGCGCAGCTTGCGGCTGTGGAGTTGGCCACCGCCCGCATCTCGCAACAGTTCAATCGCACGAATGCCGATGCGCAGGTGCTGATCGACCCGTTCGCGGTAAAAATGATTGGCCATGCCGGGCAGTTTGATCTCGCCGTGCAGGGGTTTGTCACTCACGCACAACAAGGTGCCATAGGGCACACGAAAGCGAAAGCCGTTGGCGGCGATGGTTGCGCTTTCCATGTCCAGGGCGATGGCGCGGCTCTGGCTGAAGCGGCGCTCCGGTGTGCTCTGTGCATTTCGAAAAGGCAGCAACTCCCAGTTGCGGTTGTCGGTGCTGGCCACGGTGCCGGTGCGCATGATGCGTTTGAGCTCGTAGCCCTGCAGTTGTGTGACCTCTGCCACGGCGGCCTCTAGTGCCACTTGCACCTCGGCCAATGGCGGGATCGGCACCCACAGCGGGAGGTCTTCGTCGAGCACATGGTCTTCGCGTACATAACCATGGGCCAGCACATAGTCTCCGAGCGCTTGTGAATTGCGCAGGCCAGCGCAGTGACCGAGCATGATCCAGGCGTGGGGACGCAGCACCGCAATGTGGTCCGTGATAGTTTTGGCATTGGCCGGTCCGACACCAATGTTGACCATGGTGATGCCCGTGCCGTCTTCTCGCATCAAGTGGTAGGCCGGCATTTGTGGCAAGCGCGGGGGCGGCGTGCCCGTGTTGTCACCCGCCTTTGGTGGGAGACCCGTTCGACGCGTGACGACATTGCCAGGCTCAACAAAAGCGCAGTATTGGCCGTCGGCCTGGGCCATGTGTTCGTGTCCTAGGCGCACGAATTCATCGATGTAAAACTGGTAGTTGGTGAACAGCACAAAGTTCT
This sequence comes from Pseudomonadota bacterium, assembly GCA_046049865.1. GTDB lineage: Bacteria > Pseudomonadota > Gammaproteobacteria > Burkholderiales > Burkholderiaceae_C > JANPCX01. The sequence goes on from JBJOQO010000002.1 coordinate 139,703, forward strand.
GGAAAAACTCGGGCGCAGTGCCGGTGTAGTGGCGCAGCCGGTGCAGCGAATAGTCCACGCGCGCAGCGGTGAACAGCGCCAGGGGCTGGGCCTCACCTGGGCGTGGCTCGAACGTACCGTTGGCAATGCCGTCGTCCATCGCGCCGAGGTCGGGCAAGTCGAACTGGTCGCGCATCAAGAGGCGGCGTGAGGCGTCGAGCGAGCCCTCCAGGTGGTCGTGTTCACCCAGGGAAAAATGCACGGGGATGGGCTGGCTGCTGGTGCCAATTTCAAGCGCTACTTGGTGGTTGCGCAGCAGCAGTTTGAACTGTTCGAGGTAGTAGTTGGCAAAAAGATCGGGGCGGGTGAGGGTGGTCTCAAACGTGCCTGGCCCTGCAACAAAACCATAACTCAGGCGTGAATCGGCACGCACCACGGTGTCGGTATGGACGCGCACGAAGGGGTAACAGGCCCGGATGTGTTGGTCGAGTACCTCGCCCGCGACAAAACGCTGTAAAGCGCCGCGTAAGTGGTCCACGCTGGAGTGGTAAATGGTTTGAACCTGGGCCAAGGCCAAGGCAGGGTCATTAAAGCGGGCGGGAGCGAAAAAAGGAGGCGCGGAGGACATGGGGTTCCTTGGTGAGTGCACTGCCATTTTCACCTGAACAAATGGCGCCGTCTTCAGTGAACAAGCAGAAGCTCGCATCAATTCTGCGGAACATCTTTGGCGACGACCACGCCACCTGCCAGACGCCAAGCTTCAAAACCACCTTCCAGAAAACGCACATTCATGCCCCGCGCATACAAATCGGCAGCGCAGTTTTGGCTGATCTCGTGACCATGCACGCAGTAGACGACCACGGCGATTGAGTGGGACAAATTCGCTCCCCAGTTGCCCACGCTGGCGGGGTCTTGCCAAGTGGCTCCTGCGATGAGGGCGGTGGCGTGCTCGAAGATGGCCGCTCGTCGCACATCAACCAACATGGGTGGATGGTCAGACGCAAGAGCTTGCTGTAACTCTTCTGGCGTGATGCCAAACCGTTTCATAGAACACCTTTCACGAACTGCCACAACAAACCCAACAGGCCAGATCCCAAGATCACGCTGATCACGCCTCGCTTGAAAACGAAGAGCGCGACCGCCGCCAGCGCGCCGATGAGCACGGCCGGCCATTCAAACGGTCCCGAGAACCCTTGCGGCCACAGCACGTGGTACGCAAAAAACAAAGCCAAGTTGACGATGACCCCGACCACGGCGGCGGTGATGCCCGTCAGCGGTGCCGTGAACTGCAACTTGCCGTGGGTGGACTCGATGAAAGGACCGCCCAAAAAGATAAAGAGGAAGGACGGCAAGAAAGTGAAAAAAGTCACCACGCAGGCCGCTGCCGCTCCGGCCAAAAAAAGCGAGTCGGTGCCAAAGATGGCCTTTGTCCATCCCCCGACAAATCCGACAAAGGACACCACCATGATCAGCGGGCCGGGCGTGGTTTCACCCAGCGCCAAGCCGTCCATCATTTGTGCTGCCGTGAGCCATTGGTGGTGCTCGACCGCACCTTGAAACACATAGGGCAGCACCGCATACGCACCGCCAAACGTCAACAGCGCCGCTTTGGTGAAGAACCAAGCCATTTGGGTGAGCACGGCGTTCCAACCCACGGCCAGTACCAGCCCGACCATGGCAAGCAGCCACAGGCCCAGGCAAAAGGCCAAGACGCGGGCGAAACGCCCCCAGCCAAACTGCGCATGAGCCGGTGTGGGTGTGTCGTCGTCAATCATGGGCGGCTGTTTTGAATCCGGCGATTCGTCTTTGTTCTTGGCAGCACCATGCCCGCCACCCAGTGCAAACTTAGACGGTGCCAAACGCCCACCCACATAACCCGCGAGACCGGCCAGCAGCACGATCAAAGGGAAGGGCAACTCAAGCGCAAAGATGGCCACAAAGGCGGCGATGGCGATGGACCATGTCCAGCTGTTTTTTAAGGTGCGCGAGCCAATGCGGTAGGCGGCTGATACGACGATGGCGGTGACGGCTGGCTTGATGCCATACAGCACACCGGCCACCGCAGGCAGTTGCCCATAGGCCATGTAAACCCAGGCCAAGCCGATCAAGATGAAGAGTGAGGGCAGCACGAATAAGAGGCCTGCCACGATGCCGCCCCAGGTGCGGTGCATCAACCACCCAATGTAGGTCGCCAGTTGTTGGGCCTCGGGGCCAGGCAACACCATGCAGTAGTTCAGGGCATGCAAAAAACGCTGCTCAGAAATCCAGCGTCGGCGTTCGACCAATTCGGTGTGCATCAAGGCAATTTGACCAGCGGGGCCACCAAAGCTGATGAAACCAAGTTTCAGCCAATAAAGCAGGGCTTGGCGAAACGACACCGTGGGGGCGGAGGAAGCGGGTGCTGTCATGTGTACGCTTTCAGGGCGGCATTCAGGCGGTCAAAAAGAGGCAGAGCCGCCGCCAGCAGCGCATTGTCAACCGCGTGCATGGCCTGCAGTCTTTCGGACATGCCTGTTTCGGAGGCAGCAGGCTCAGTATCCAAGCATTTTGTTGACCACCCCGCTGACCGCTTCCCCTCGCTCCAAGCGTTCCAACTTGTCCGAGATTTGTTTGACCGTCGCATGCAAGTCGTTGAGCGCCGACAGGTGAGGGGTCAATGTGATCGCCGGGTGGGACCAAAACGGATGGTCATCCGGCAAGGGTTCTTGCTGAAACACGTCCAGGGCGGCACCCGCCAGGTGACCGCTTTGAAGCAAGGCCAGCAAATCGCGTTCCACCAGTTGTGAACCGCGTCCCACATTGATGACATAGGCTTGCGGCAACAACCGCGCCAAGTTCGACTCGCACATCAGGCCTTTAGTGGAGTGGGTCAGTGGTAGCAGGCAAACCAGTATGCGGGTGCCAGCCAAAAATTCGCCCAGCTCGTCGTCCCCATGGAAACATTCCACGCCGGGCAGATTTTTGGGTGTTCTGCTCCAGCCACGCAGCGGAAACTCAGACGAAGCCAGTGTGTGAAGAACCCGTTGTCCCAGAACCCCGAGCCCCATCACGCCGATGGGGAATGCCGACCGATCAGGCAAGGGCCATGTCTGCCATTGGCGTTTGCGCATTTGGGATTGCACCGCGTCGAATTGCCTGAAATGGCGAATGACCATGTGGCAGACATACTCGGCCATCTGTACGGCCATGCCGCCATCGTCAATGCGTATGAGGGGCACATCCTTGGGAAGCGTCAGCGATGCGAGCGCATCAACACCCGCGCCCAAATTGAAAATGCCACGTAAGGTCGTTTGTTCGTCAAAGAAGCGCTGTGGTGGGGCACGAACAACGGCATAGTCGGCTGGTGGATCGCCTGGTGCCCACTCATGGACACGCGCTTGCGGCAGTTGACGCTGTAATGCCTCTACCCAGGGTGCGGCGGGGGTGTTGCTCAGAGCACAAGAGATGTCCATATTGAAGCGGCCAAGTAAACGAGATTGACTAAAAGCGATCGCAGGGCATGAATGCAAGCATCACGGTGCGTGCTGCACCACGCCCACCACCAAGTCCAGTTCCACCGCCGCCCCTTTGGGCAACTGGGCCACGCCCACTGAGGTTCGGGTGTGTTTGCCGGCGTCGCCCAACACGTCGTGCAGCACCTGGGAGGCGGCGTCAGCCACCTCGCTTTGTTGGGTGAAGTCGGCGCTGCTGCGGGTGTACACCGTCATGCGCAAGGCTTGCTCAATGTGCGACAAACTGCCTAGACTGGTCTTGAGCAAGGCCAGCGCGCGCATGGCGCAAATTTGCGCGCCGACCTGGGCTTGCGCCAACGACACATCACGACCCACTTCGCCCACCACCATCACGGTCGTTCCGACACGCGGCACCTGGCCGCTGACAAACACTTGGTTGCCGTGGCGCATGGTGGAGGTGTAGTTGCCGCCGATGACCAGTTCACCGTCGAAGCGGTGGCCGAGTTTGTCGGCCCAGGCGTCGAATCGTGTGTCGGGCGTGGTGTGGGGTTCTGTCATGTCGTTTCCTGCTGGTGTGATGTTGATGAGGTTTGATCTGTTGGTGACTGTGCCAACAAAGTGGCGTAGTGGCTCAAGTCGACATTGCCACCAGTGAGGATGACGCCCACACGTTGTCCCTTCAACTGGGGTGCTGCCTTTAGTGCGCCCGCCCAGGCCAAACAACCCGTGGGCTCGACGACCAACTTCAACGCCTCTGCGAAAAAGCGCATGGCAGCCACCAAGTCGGCATCGCTCACGGTGAAGATGTCACGCACGTGTTGCTGAATCGCTGGGAAAGCCCGTTCCGCGAGTTGCACCGCTTGCGCGCCATCGGCCAGGGTGCGGGGGGTGTTGATGCGCACGCGGTAGCCTGCCCGAAGCGACTGTTGGCCGTCATTGCCTGCTTCGGGCTCCACGCCAAAAAGCTGGCAATGGGGCGCGCGCTGTGCCACCACCAGTGCGCAACCGGCCAGCAAGCCACCGCCGCCCAAACAAACGAAGAGTGCATCCAAGGGGCCGGTCACGGCCAACAACTCCTGCGCGGTGGTGCCCTGGCCGGCAATCACGTCTGCATGATCAGCGGGTGGAACCAAATGGAGACCGTGCTGCTGCACTTGTTTCGCGACCACGGCATCTCGGTCTTGTGTATACCGGTCGAAAGAAATCACGGTGGCCCCGTGCCGCCTGACTGCATCTGACTTGCTGCGCGGGGCGTCGTGGGGAATCACCACGGTGGCCGCAACACCGTGCAAGCGCGCGGCCAAGGCCAGGGCCTGGCCGTGGTTGCCTGACGAGTAGGTGACGACACCTCGGCGTGCTTGCTCCGGGGTCAACAGGGCCACTGCGTTGTAGGCGCCACGGAATTTGAAGGAGCCCGTGCGCTGCAGGTTCTCGCACTTGAAGTACACCTGGGCGCCGAGCAAATTGTCAGCTGCCTCAGACCGCAGAACCGGGGTGCGCTCGGCATGGCCCTCCAAGCGAGCAGCTGCTGCGACGACATCGACATAGGAGGGCAAGGTCAGAGCATGCTTCATGGTTGTCGCCCACCCGGTGTGCTGCGCGTCAACGCATCGGGCGTGATCGCCTGCAGATTCATCGTCAGCAGAGCTCCCGCTTTGGGCAAATCGGCCACTTGGATGACGGTGCGTGCCGGGCGGTGCGCACCGATGGTGTCCCCATAGACCTGGTTCATGGCCGCGAAATCGCCGACATCTTTCATGAAAATCTGGATGTGCATCACATGCTCAAAACCCGCGCTCTGGCTCGCGAGCAAGGTGCGGAAGTTCTCGATGATTTGCCGGGTTTGGCTGGCCACATCCAGGCCCGCCATTTGACCGGTGGCGGGGTCCACGCCAGGTGTGCCTGAGATGTGAATAAATGGACCCGCCACCGTCATGTGGCTGTAGGGCCCGATGGGTGGGAAGAAGTTGTCAGGGGTGATGGTTTGAACGCTGGTGGGCATGGTGCCTCCTGGGGTGCGGTGTTGAATGATCAAGCGGTGGATTCGCGGCCTGTGGGCAAATCCGATGCAATGCGACCCAAAGTAGCCACAGCCTGCGCCACCTCGGGTGTGAACGCAGCGCCACAACTCAAACGCAAAAAGTGGTCGTAGCGGCTGCTGTTGGCGAACAGGGTGCCTGGTGTGATGCGCACGCCGCGCTTCAGTGCGGCCTCAAACAAAGCCCAGCTGCTGCGACTGTCGGGCAGTTCAATCCACAACATCATCGCGCCCTGGGGTGGGCTCAACCGCGTGCCGAGCGGAAAGTGCTGGGCAACCGCCTCGGCCATCTGTTCACGCTGCTGGTGCAGGCGGCGGCGCAGTTTGACGAGGTGCCGGTCGTAGCTGCTACTGGCCATGTAGCTGGCCACGGCGGCCTGTGCCAACACATCGTTGGGGCGGCTTTGCGCGTGTTTGAGCATCTTGATGCGCTCAAACCAGCGGCCACCGAGCATCCAGCCCAAACGCATGCCGGGGGCCAGAATTTTGGTGAGCGAGGCGCAGTAAATCACCTGGCCTTGGCCGGGGGCAAGGTTGTCCCAAGCCTTGGCGGCCTTCAAGGGCGTGTCGTCACGCGTCAGTGCGCCATAGGTGTCGTCTTCGATCAAGGGAATGTCGCTGGCCGTGCACAAAGCCACGAGACGTTCTTTTTCCGCATCGGGCATCACGCTGCCCAGAGGGTTCTGAAAATTCGGCACCACCACCACGGCCTTGACCGATGGGTTGTTGCGCAGCGCCAGTGCCAATGCATCCACCGACAAACTCGTTTGCGGGCTGGTGGCCACCTCCAGCGCGCGCAGGCCAAGGCTCTCCAGAATTTGCAGCAGACCAAAGTAGGCCGGTGATTCGACGGCCACGGTATCGCCGGGCTGCGTCACAGCGCGCAGCGCGAGGTTCAGCGCTTCAATACAGCCGTGGGTGACGATGATGTCGTTGCTCTTCGGAATCAAACCCAGGGACAAAGCACGGCGGGCCAGCACGGCACGAAAGTCCGCATCGCCCAGGGGCGGCACCGGCTCCACCAGGCAGTTGGGGCGCTGCCGCAGCACCCGTCCCGCAGCAGCGCGCAAGGCCGCACCCGGGTAGCAGTCGGCAGTGCCAAACGCCGCCGCCAGATTCAAAGCCTCTGGATGCCGTTCGCACCGGGCGGTGAAGGCGGAGATGCGGTCGTGGATGCCCACATACTGGGCTGGGTCAGGCAGCGTGAGCGTCGACGGTTCAGCCACGCGGGGCAGGTGGTTGCGGCGCGGCAGGCGAACGAAATAACCCGAACGTGGCCGTGCTTCCAACCAACCTTCGCTCTCCAGTTGCCGACAGACCAGCAAGGTGGTGCTCAGGCTGACCTGATGCAAACGGGTCAGCGCTCTTACCGAGGGCATGCGGTCGCCAGGATTGAGAGCGCCCGTTTCCATCGCGCGGCGGTAATGCTGGGCCAAGCGTTGGTAGATCGGGTGTGGCGT
>JBJOQO010000003.1:0-114409 GCA_046049865.1 Pseudomonadota bacterium
AAGAGGTGCTGCACGAAGCCATGAGCAGCCGCTACGCCGAGTACTTCCCAGGTGCTATCAAGAAGGGTGTGGAAGCCGAGTTGCTTGACGAGAAGGTTCTGCAATTCGACCTCAAAAAGTTAGGTGCTGCACTCAAACCAGAGCGCGATCTGCAGTTTGACTACCTGGGCCTGCAAACCCTGTACGACCGTTACTTCCTGCACATTGAAGACAGGCGCATCGAGTTACCCCAAGCCTTCTTCATGCGCGTGGCCATGGGTTTGGCACTGGGCGAGATCGATCGCGAGGCCCGTGCCATTGAGTTCTATGAGGTGCTGTCCAGCTTCGATTTCATGAGTTCGACGCCCACGCTCTTCAACGCTGCTTCACGCCGCTCGCAGCTATCAAGCTGCTACCTCACATCCGTGGCGGACGACTTGGATGGCATTTACGAAGCGCTCAAAGAAAACGCACTCCTGTCCAAATTCGCGGGTGGCTTGGGTAATGCGTGGACCAATGTGCGTGCCATGGGCAGCCACATCAAAGGTACCAATGGCAAAAGCCAAGGCGTGGTGCCCTTCTTGAAAGTGGTCAACGACACCGCCGTGGCCGTGAACCAAGGCGGCAAACGCAAAGGGGCGGTCTGCGCCTATTTGGAAACCTGGCACCTCGACATTGAAGAGTTCTTGGAGTTGCGCAAGAACACAGGCGACGACCGCCGCCGCACCCACGACATGAACACGGCCAACTGGATTCCCGATTTGTTCATGAAGCGTGTCATGGAAGGCGGCAACTGGACTTTGTTCTCGCCCAGCACCTGCCCTGATTTGCACGAAAAGTTTGGCAAAGAGTTCGAGCTCGCTTACACCGCCTATGAAGACAAAGTGGCACGTGGCGAGATCAAACTCTTTAAAACAGTGGCTGCGAAAGACCTGTGGCGCAAGATGCTCTCCATGCTGTTCGAGACCGGCCATCCTTGGATCACCTACAAGGACGCCTGCAATGTGCGCTCGCCGCAGCAGCATGTGGGCGTGATTCACTCCAGCAATTTGTGCACCGAGATCACCCTGAATACCGGCCCCACTGAAATTGCAGTGTGCAACCTGGGATCCGTTAACTTGGTGCATCACCTGACCGATGGCCCCGATGGCCAAAAGGTGATCGACCAGGTCAAGCTGAAGAAGACCGTGTCCACCGCCATGCGCATGCTGGACAACGTCATCGACATCAACTACTACGCCGTCAAAAAAGCACGCGACTCCAACATGCGTCACCGCCCGGTTGGCTTGGGCATCATGGGTTTCCAAGACGCGCTTTATGAGCTGCGTATTCCTTATGCGTCTGACGCGGCAGTGGCATTTGCCGATCGCAGCATGGAAGCGGTTTGTTATCACGCCTACTGGGCTTCCACAGAACTCGCGCAAGAGCGTGGTCGCTACAGCAGCTACCGCGGCTCCTTGTGGGACCGCGGCATCTTGCCCATCGACTCGATTGATCTGTTGGCACAAGAGCGTGGTGGGTATGTGGAGGTGGATCGCTCGTCCACCCTGGACTGGACGCCGCTGCGTCAGCGCATTGCCGAGTACGGCATGCGCAACTCCAACTGCGTGGCGATTGCGCCTACTGCCACCATCTCCAACATCATCGGTGTGGCCGCGTCGATTGAACCTTCGTTTGGCAATCTCTCGGTGAAGTCCAATCTTTCTGGCGAATTCACCATCGTCAACGAACACCTGGTGCGTGACTTGAAGCGCCTGGGTTTGTGGGACGACGTGATGGTCATGGACTTGAAGCACTTTGACGGCTCCTTGCGCCGCATCGACCGCGTGCCCGAAGAACTCAAGGCGCTTTACGCCACCGCGTTTGAAGTGGAAACGCAGTGGTTGGTCGAGGCCGGTGCGCGTCGCCAGAAATGGATAGACCAAGCGCAGTCGCTCAACATTTACATGGCCGGTGCGTCGGGCAAGAAGCTGGATGAGACCTACAAACTCGCCTGGTTGCGTGGCCTCAAGACCACCTATTACCTGCGCACGGTGGGTGCCACCCACGCCGAAAAATCCACGGTGAGCCGAGGTCAGCTCAACTCTGTGTCGAGTCATGCAAGCGCTTCATCTGCGGCCAATGCGGCACCTGCGGCGGTGGATGTGATGGACGTGTCGGCAGACCCCGCAACCGACATCAAGTTTTGCGCCATTGATGATCCTGGTTGCGAAGCCTGTCAGTGAAAAAAGAGCAGCACACCACGCACTGTTGATGCGCTCTAACGCAGCCCACGCGACTCGACCAACGATGCGATGACGCAACAATGGACAACATCGAAGTGGCTCTGATGTCAACAAGTGCTTGGTGTTTCGACACAACACTCCGATAATTCAACCGTTCAGGAAACACACACCATGCTGGTCTGGGAAGAAGAAATCAGTCCTTCGTCATCGAATGCAACGATCCCCGTGCAAGGCTCGGCTCACGCCCAGCAGGTTGCGCGAGCAGCTTCTCCGTCGGCGGCGTTTTCTGCACCTGCTGTTCAAACGCCAGTGGCTGACTCAGCGCCAGCCAAGAAGGACGTAGCAGCTGTTGGTGCCACGACAAGCGCGACACATCGCCGTGTCACAGCAGCAGACAAACGCATCATCAATGGGCAAACCGACGTCAATCAGTTGGTGCCGTTCAAATACAAATGGGCTTGGGAAAAGTACTTGGCCACTTGTGCCAATCATTGGATGCCGCAAGAGGTCAATATGTCTCGCGACATTGCCTTGTGGAAAGACCCCAATGGCCTCACGCCCGATGAGCGCCGCATCATCACGCGCAATCTGGGTTTCTTCGTGACGGCCGACTCACTGGCTGCCAACAATATTGTGCTCGGCACCTATCGCCACATCACGGCCCCGGAATGCAGGCAGTTTTTGCTGCGCCAAGCATTTGAAGAAGCCATCCACACCCACGCCTACCAGTACATCGTCGAATCGTTGGGCTTGGATGAAGGCGAAATTTTCAACGCCTACAACGAGGTGCAGTCCATTCGCGACAAGGACGAGTTCCTGATCCCCTTCATTGAAGCGATCATGGACCCCAACTTCCACACCGGCACACCCGAAACCGATCAAACCTTGCTCAAGAGTTTGATTGTTTTTGCGTGTTTGATGGAAGGCATGTTCTTCTACGTAGGCTTCACGCAAATTTTGTCCATGGGTCGCCAGAATAAAATGACGGGTGCTGCTGAGCAGTACCAGTACATCTTGCGCGACGAATCCATGCACTGCAATTTCGGTATCGACCTGATCAACCAGATCAAACTCGAGAACCCCCATTTGTGGACGTCCGAGTTCAAGGCCGAGATCAAGGCCTTGTTCTTGAAAGCAGTTGAGCTGGAGTATCGCTACGCTGAAGACACCATGCCGCGTGGCGTGCTTGGGCTCAATGCGTCCATGTTCAAAGGTTATTTGCGTTACATCGCCAACCGGCGTGCCACGCAAATTGGTTTGGAAGAGCTCTTCCCGAACGAGGAAAACCCGTTCCCATGGATGAGCGAAATGATCGACCTGAAAAAGGAGCGCAATTTTTTTGAGACGCGTGTCATCGAATACCAATCCGGTGGCGCACTCTCTTGGGATTGACGACTTCTTGAACCAATAAGGTTCAAGGTCGTGTAGGTGTGTGAAAGTGAGCGGTCAAGAATTCGCAAGGCGTGAAGCAACGACACAAGAAGCGTTGCCCACGATTTGCAACCCCATTCATCGTACCGGGGCGCCCCTCCTGGGCAGACTTTCGGGTGATGAATAGCTGTCTGGCAATGGCAAGCGCTGCAAAAGGCAATCGCTGGTGCTCGGACAGTTCTCTTGTAACTTGATCAAGGAGAAATGTAATGGCAACTGCGAAAAAGGCTCCGGCCAAAAAAGCGCCCGCTAAAAAAGCGGCAGTGAAAAAAGCCCCTGCGAAAAAAGCAGCGGTGAAGAAGGCAGCACCGAAAAAGGCAGCAGCGAAAAAAGCGGCTCCTAAGAAAGTAGCTGCTAAGAAAGTCGTGAAGAAAGCTGCGCCGAAGAAAGTTGCAGCGAAGAAGGCCGCACCTAAGAAGGTTGCAGCGAAGAAAGTCGTCAAGAAAGCCGCTGCTCCTAAGAAAGCTGCTGCCAAGAAGGCTGCTCCTAAGAAAGCTGCTCCTAAGAAAGCTGCTGCTAAGAAGCCTGCTGCGAAAAAGCCCGCAGCGAAAAAAGCGGCGAAAAAGCCCGCAGCTAAGGCCCCTGCCCCTGCTGCTGCCCCTGCTGCGAAGACGGCGCTCAGCCCTCAAGCGGCTTGGCCTTTCCCAACGGGCAACAAGCCTTAAGCTTGTTCGTACTCGTCAAAAACCCGGCCTCGGCCGGGTTTTTTTATCGCTAAGAATGCTCTGCACGGCTCGTTGCGGATCGAGGCAACACGGACTCGCGAGAGTGATGCAGGCCATCCTCAATCTCTCTTGTGCATTAAACGCCCAGTTGCGCACGATCCAGGACATGGTTCTGGCCCCCACGAGAAGCGATCTTCAGTGCACCCAATCGGTTGCCCAGCTGGGCGCACCGCTGCAACTCCCAATCACGCTCCAGGCCATACAGCAACGCAGCGCGAAACGCGTCGCCACAACCTGTGGGGTCAACCACCTCCGTGGCGGTCACACCGGCGATATGCTGGCGTTGCCCTTGCTGCCACAGCTCGCACCCATCGCCACCCAAGGTGACGACCACGCCGCGCAGATGGCTGCGTGAGAGCGACTCCAAGGTGTGCCCAGTTCTGTCGCACAACATGCGGGCTTCATAGTCGTTCAAAGCCACCCAGGTGGCCTGGGCGATGAAGTCTTTGAGTTCGGGCCCGTCAAACATGGGCAAACCTTGGCCTGGATCGAAGATGAAGGGAATGTTGGCTGCTTTGAGTTGCGCCGCATGTTGCAGCATCGCATCGCGCCCGTCAGGTGCGACGATGGCGATGCCAATGCTGGAATCCGCTGGCACTGCGGTGAGGTGGGCTGATTGCATGGCACCGGGGTGAAACGCAGTGATCTGGTTGTTGTCGGTGTCAGTGATGATGATGGCTTGTGCGGTGTAGTGGTCGGCCACGCTGCGGACATGGTTGGTATTGACCCCCCAGGTTTGCAGGCGCTGAACATATTCAGCCCCGTCGTTGCCAACTGCGGCCATCACAACCGCCTGCCCACCCAGTGCGGCCAGGTTGTAGGCAATGTTGCCTGCGCACCCGCCAAACTCTCTTCGCAGCGTGGGGACGAGAAATGACACATTCAAGATGTGTACCTGCTCCGGCAAAATTTGCTGCGCAAACCGTCCGGGAAACATGGTGATGGTGTCGAAGGCAAGAGAGCCACAAATGAGTGCCGACATGAAAACTCCAGAACGATTGAAAAACCCGCTCAACGTTTCACGCCGTGAGCGGACAAGAGGCAGTGAAATTCAGGGGTAGAACACCTCAACCGTGTAGCCGTTGACGCGTGGATTGGCTGACTTGAGCACCAGCGCCAAGGTCACCTCGCTGTTGGCCGCGACGGTGTCTGGGCGCACTTGAAAATCTGAAGGGTGCAAGGTGCGTCTGGCAAGCAACTGACCCGCACCGTCGTTGACACTCAGGTCCACGGACGGCGGCCGAACACTCAGATGCCCCCGATTACGCAGCGTGACCGACAAACGATAGGCATCACTGCTCTGCGGCAGTCGGTTGAGCGCGGACGTCTCTACCGTGATGTCATTGATGGAGCGCAAGGTCTCTACCTGGCAATGCAGCCACCCGCACCATTGGGACAGGTAGGGTGTGCTCGCTGGAATCTCTGCCGCCAAACGGTCACGCCAGTGGTGAGCGACCTGCAGGCCCAAAGTGACAGCCATGAACAAGGATGCCAAAGACAACAACCACCGAGCACGCGGAGATTTCCAGCGCGCTTGGCGGTCGGCATGACGAACAAAAGCAGGTGTTTCGTCAGTGGGCAGGGGCGGGGTGTAGTCGGCCTGTGGCTTGGCGCTAGATCGTTGGGGCGTCTGGGGTATGTCTTCTTCCGCCATCAGATCGGAATCGAATTGCGCATCGGCGAACTCGTTGCGATCTCGGCGTTTCACCAAATCAGAGGGCGTTTGATCGGGATTTTTTCGGTGCGGGCCGAACAAGCTGCGCGAAAACTCGTCATGTTCGTCGGCGGCCTCTTGTGGTGGGTCGTCGACCTCCACGTCCCTCTTTTGTTCGATCGGAGGCGGCGCCTCACCGGCATCAATGACGTCTGTGCGCGCTTGTGCCGACAGTCCGGGAAGTGTGGGGCGCACCACGGGTTGTCGCACCCCGCCAATGATGGTGTCGCCATTGAGCTCAAACAGCTCTTCGAGCGCGTTGAACACGGTGTCGCAACGCCCGCAGCGCACCCAGCCTGTGGAGACCTTGAGCTGGTCTTGAACAACCTTGAAGACGGTGCCGCAAGCGGTGCAACGGGTGGCCAGGCTGCTCATACCGGAATCATGCCATGCGGCCTGTCATCAAAATCCATCCGTCTTGGCTGTCTGCGACTTGTAGCGACAACCATGGTGCATAGGCCTGTATCAACTCGTCGGCTTGTCGCTCCAGTATGCCGGCCAAAACCAAATCACCGCCTTGGGCAACGTGGCCGCATAACAGCGGAGCCAGCAACTTCAACGGCGTTGCCAGAATGTTGGCCAACACCACGGCGTACTGTCCCGTGCAGGCGTCGGGCAGACCGGCCTTTAGCGCGACACCGTTGGCCTGTGCATTGGCTAGGCTGGATGCCACGGCAGCCGGGTCGATGTCCACGGCGTCGATGTTGGTGGCACCGTGTAGCGCAGCGCCAATAGCCAAAATGCCGGAGCCACATCCGTAGTCGAGCACCCGGCAGCCCGCTTGATCAAACCGGCCCTGCCTCGCGATCCAGCGCAAACACATGCGTGTGGTGGGGTGGGTGCCGGTGCCAAACGCAAGGCCCGGATCCAAACGAATCACCCGTTGCGCCTGGGACGGCGGCTCATGCCAAGTGGGAACAATCCAAAAGGTGGGTGTAATTTCCACCGGGGCAAACTGCGATTGCGTGATTCGCACCCAGTCTTGCTCAGGCACTTCCCGCAACTGCTGGACATGCAGTTCGCTCGTGCCCTCTTGTGCCAAGAGCAAGGTGGCGGCTTCTGTGGCCGCAGCCTCGGTCGCAAACAGCGCCTTGACGACGGAACGTTGCCAGCCCTGCTGGGTAACAGGCATACCGGGCTCACCGAACAGAGCACGCTCTTCAGGCGTGTCGGCATCGAAATCCTCTACCGATACCGAGAGCGCGTCTAACTCGTCCATCAGCGCATCAGACACCCATTCCACTGACGCTTCTGGTGCCAATAACAACAGCTCAAACATGATGCTCAATGCCCCTAGTTTCGTGCGTCAAAAATATCAAGATATGAAAACGTGTCTTCGCCCCGATGGCGGCGTTGCAAATCCGCGCGATACCACAAGGTATCGCTGTGGTTTGCGCCTTGCCCTCGGAGCAAATCCATCATTTTCATTTTGTCTCGATATTCCTGACTCACGACACTAGCGTTGGTGTTTACTCAGCCAACCTTCCAGGTAGTGAATGCTGGTGCCACCTTCCATGAACTTGGCATCCACCATCAATTCACGGTGCAGAGGAATGTTGGTTTGAATGCCCTCGACCACGGTTTCTGACAACGCGATGCTCATGCGCGCCATGGCCTGCTGGCGGGTATCACCATGGGTGATGATTTTCCCGATCATCGAGTCGTAGTTCGGCGGGACAAAGTAGTTCGTGTAGATATGGGAGTCCACCCGAACGCCGGGGCCACCGGGGGCGTGCCACATCGTGATTCGTCCAGGAGAGGGCACGAATTTGTAAGGGTCTTCCGCATTCACACGGCACTCAATGGCGTGGCCACGCAATTGAATATCACGTTGGGCAAAGGGAAGTTTCTCGCCCGCCGCCACGCGAATTTGGGTTTGAACGATGTCGATGCCCGTGACCAGTTCCGTCACAGGGTGCTCCACCTGCACGCGGGTATTCATTTCAATGAAGAAAAACTCGCCGTTCTCGTACAGAAACTCAAACGTGCCCGCACCGCGGTAGCCGATTTTTTTGCACGCGGCCACGCAACGTTCACCGATTTTCTCGATGACCTTCCGAGGAATGCCTGGAGCAGGCGCTTCTTCAATGACTTTTTGGTGGCGGCGCTGCATGGAGCAGTCACGTTCACCCAACCAGACCGCATTGCGGTGCTGGTCGGCCAAGATTTGAATCTCAATGTGCCGCGGGTTCTCCAGGAACTTTTCCATGTAGACCGCTGGGTTGCTGAACGCTGCGCCGGCTTCAGCACGCGTGGTCTGCACCGCATGGATCAGCGCCGCCTCTGTGTGCACCACCCGCATGCCGCGTCCACCGCCACCGCCCGCCGCTTTGATGATGACGGGATAACCAATGGCGCGGGCCTGGCGAATGATTTCTTTCGGGTCTTCCGGTAGCGCACCTTCTGAACCCGGGACACAAGGCACGCCCGACTTGATCATGGCCTGCTTGGCGGATACCTTGTCACCCATGATGCGAATGGATTCGGGCGTGGGCCCAATGAAGGCGAATCCACTGCGTTCGACGCGCTCGGCAAAGTCGGCATTTTCAGATAGGAAACCGTAGCCGGGGTGGATGGCTTCAGCGTCGGTCACCTCAGCCGTGGCAATGATGGCCGGCATATTGAGGTAGCTCTGAGCGGACGAGGCGGGGCCAATACACACAGCCTCTTCAGCCAGCTTCACATACTTGGCCTCACGGTCGGCTTCGGAATAAACCACGACCGCTTTGATGCCCATTTCGCGGCAGGCGCGTTGGATGCGGAGCGCGATTTCGCCTCGATTAGCAATAAGTATTTTTTTGAACATAAGTGCCTCGGCTCAATCGCGCGAACATGCTGCGCATGTTCCAGCGCAATTTGGCTTTGCCGCAAGGCCTGTGGCCTTGTCGCCTCGATTGGCAATGAGTATTTTTTTAAACATAGGGTAGGGGCTCAGTCACCCGTCATTCAATGATCATCAAAGGCTGACCAAACTCCACTGCCTGGCCGTTTTCGCAGTTGATCTTGGTGACCGTGCCCGACTTGTCGGCTTCGATCTCGTTCATGATCTTCATGGCTTCAATGATGCAAATGGGTTCCCCCTCCTTCACCACCGAGCCGACTTCCACAAATGCTTTGGAGCCTGGGCTCGACGAGCGATAGAAAGTGCCAACCATCGGCGACTTCACCGCATGCCCGGCATCAATGACCGGTGCCGGTGCTGTCACATCGGCAACAGGCGCTGTGGTGACAGGGGCGGCAATGGGCGTCGGCGCCGTGGTTGGAGCGGCATATACGGGTACCGCCGCAGCCGCCGGATCGGATTTCACGATACGGACTTTGCCGTCGGCTTCTGTGATTTCCAGCTCAGAAATATTGGATTCAGAAACCAGGTCGATCAGTGTTTTGAGTTTGCGCAGGTCCATCAAAGGTCTCCAACGAAATACGAACAACGGTTTTATGTTTGGGGGCAAAGCGGGCGCAATGCGCCGAACACTGGCTAACTTGTAGCGATCGGTGAGGAGGGCGCTGTTGATGCCAACGCATCATCAAACCCGTCCCGCACCCACTTTGTGACATTCTGTGCGTCAAGAGGCGCGCAGTTTATGTCGACTTGAGCGCAAATCACAGCGGTTGACGGGAATTTAATTCCGTGGCTTGAATTTTGCCGTTTTCTGACTCAAAGCCAACATCAGCGCCACCCGCTCGCGGCCCAATCGCTCAAATCATCCTGTTTTAGCGGCCCCAACTTCACCCGTTTCAGTACGCCTTGCGTACCCCACGCAGCAGTAAAGGGCAATTGACCGCCAATGTTGCCCAACTGGCGGCTGAAGTCCAAACCTGGCAACCCAGCGATGGCCACCGGAAAACTAACTGGCACGCGCTTTAGAAAAGACTGCACTGCGGCCATGTTGTCCAGAGCCAATCCAATCACTTGCCAACCTTTTGGGCGCTGTTGTTGTGCAAAGGAATCCAATAGAGGCATTTCTTCTATACAGGGTGGGCACCAAGTGGCCCAGAAATTGACCACGAGCACTTGGCCTTGAAAATCAGCCAAGGCGAGGCTGCCGCCTTGGGGTTGCTCAAAACGTGTCTGCCACCAGGGCAGTTCACTGGCTGCGTTGGAAGGGGCGGCTTGCCGATGCCACCAGGCCCAGCCCAGACCGCTGGCCGCCGCCGCGGTAGCAACCAGGCCTGTTGTGAGGTGCCGTCGCTTCATGGAGATTCGCTGTTGGTTGCAGCGGCGGCCATCAAGCGGCGCAGCGCCACAGCATCGCCGCGCTGGGTTTGACCGTCCGCATCTGGCTTGAGCCCGCCGCGCAGGTCGTCATGGTCCAGGATGGATAAATGCACGGTGACGGGTTCGCCCAGCGCGGCGCACGGCCAGGCCAAGGTGAGCACATCCACGGGTTGACCGCGCGGACTGTCGATGCTGCCCACGTCATAACTGATTTTTTGATTCAGCAGTTCAATTTCAGCGGCTTTGCTGTCATCGCAGAACAGCTGCAAATGCACGGAATTCAGGCGGGTTGCGGTGCCTCGCCACACGGCACCGGTGAGGTGGGGGCGAAACTCAGCCAGCCTGTCCATCCACAACAAAGCCACTTCACGAAGCGCCGCAAGTTCACCAGGCTGGCTGTTGGCGCAGAACAAAGCCAGGTACTCGCGCACCTCTTCTTCCAGCAATTGATTGCTGGGCAGCTCGGCCTTGCGGTTGCTGCTGTGTCCCAATGCTTTGGCCGCCCGCCGCTTGGCGGGGCCGTACTCCATGCCTTCTTCGACCACCAAGCGGGCGGCAGTGGCGGCGATTTCTTGGGTGATCAAGTACGCGGTCATGGCACCTCCACCGCGCTCATTCGCGCCGCCACGGTGCCGGCGCGGCCATTCACATAGGCAGATTGAGGTCGCTTTTCAAACCGTTTGGGGGCGGGCAACATGACCGCCAGGCGGGCGGACGCCATGGTTGAAAGTTGCGCGGCGTTTTGTCGGAAGTAATGCTGTGCCGCTGCTTGTGCACCGAAAACTCCTTCGCCCCATTCCACATGGTTGAGGTAAATCTCCAAGATGCGCTGTTTGCTGAGCACCGCTTCCAGCATGCCGGTGATCAAAAACTCTTGGGCCTTACGCGCCAGGTTGCGTTCGCCACTGAGAAAAAGGTTCTTGGCCAGTTGTTGGGTGATGGTGGAGCCACCGACGACCTTGGGCGCGACCTTGGTGGACACGGGGCGCTTTTCGAGCTGCTCATTGCGTTTATCAGCCCACTCTTGCGCTTTGAGGTTGCGCTCCCAGGCTTTCTCGATGGCATCCCACTCAATGCCGCTGTGATCCGCGAACTTGGCATCTTCGGACGCGATGACCGCACGTTTAAGTTGATTGGAAATGCCGTCGTAAGGCACCCAGTTTTGTTGCCAGGTGAAGGCGAGTTTTTTCTCCAACACCAACCGCGCCAGCTCGGAACGCTCGAAGGTGGTCGATTCAGGTGCGACCACCGTCATCATGGCGATGCGCAGAAAAAAATAAAGCTGTAGCGCCAGAGCCGCCAGCAAAAATACGCCCACCAAGCGCAACGCGGTTTGAGCGGCTGCGTTCACGGTGATGCAAGTCTGGCTCGCAACGATGCCAACACCGGCGCGGTTTGCGGTTGAACACCGCGCCACAAACTGAAGGCTTCGGCGGCTTGTTCCACCAACATCCCCAGGCCGTCGCGGCCATAGGCACCGTGCTGCTCCGCCCATTGAATGAAGCCTTGGGCTGCCGGGCCGTACATCATGTCCAGGGCCAAGCCGCCCGGCCGCAATACGCTGGCGTCAACGGGAACGTCGCCACCTTGCAAACTGCTGCTGCTGGCGTTGACGACCACATCGAATTGTTCGCCACAGCGGTCCAGTGGCTGCGTTTGCAGTTGCACGCCGTGGTCGGCCGCCCATGTTTGGTGGCTTTGGATCACGGCTTGTGCTTTGTCCAGTGAGCGATTGGTCACAACGAGTGTGTGCGGGCGCTCTGCCAGCAAGGCTCCGAGCGCTCCAGCTGCTGCGCCGCCTGCGCCGATGACCAGCACCTTGATGCCTGCCAGCGCAACGCCTGCGTTGAGTTGAATGTCGCGAACCAGGCCTGCACCGTCGGTGTTGTCGGCCAGCCAGCCGTCCTTGTCAAAACGTAAGGTATTGGCCGCGCCTGCCAAACGAGCGCGGGGCGTGTGTGACTGTGCCAATCCGAACGCCTCAAACTTGAACGGGACCGTGACGTTGCAGCCGCGTGCGACAGCGCCGTCCTCTGTGTTGCTCGCAAAAGTTCGGACGGTGTCAGCGAAAGCTTCCAGCGGGCACAACAAACGTTCATACCGTAGCAGTTGGTCGGTTTGCTGCGCGAACTGCTGGTGGATATAGGGCGACTGGCTGTGCGCGACTGGATTGCCGGCCACGGCGTAGCGGTCAATTGCAGGCGGATTCATGGGGGTGTTGTGCTGGACACCACGGGCGCAAGCGGAATGGCTTCCATGCCATCCTCTCGGCTGAAACGAAAGCGTGACGTGACCACAAGCTGATCCGCCTGCCCGCGCATCTTGGCTGGAAAGTTGAGAAACGGAGACGCTGCCATCACGATAGCCACGGCCTGGCGATCCAGCACCTTGGATTTGGACGCGCGAACGATTTCTGTTTCCACGACACGCCCGGCCGCGTCTACCGTGATGTTCATCGTCAATTCACCATAAATTTTTCGACCTTGGTGGCTGGGGAAGTTGCGTGTACCGCGATCTTCAATCTTCCTGCGCAGCTGGTCGTAGTACTGGGCGTAAATTTCTTCGCGCGTGGCAGGACTGACGTAACGTTTTTTCGGACGAGAATTTTCTTCGTTGACGCGTTTTTCTATCTCGGCCAACAGTTCGACCAATTTGCGTCGTTTGTCTTCAAGGGCAGTTTCTTGCGGCGATCCTTTGTCTTGTCGGGGATCGGGTGGCGGTAGCAGGGCCAGATCGCGCCGAAGTTGCGCGAGCAACTGTTGTTGTGCTTGCTGCAACTGCTCGACTTGGCGTTTGGCGTCTTCCTCCGCGTTGCCGAGCGTCATCGTGGGCGCTGGCGGCAAAGGCGAAGTCGCACGCCCGCGCTCCACGTCTCCACCACCCGTGAGGTTGGCTTGCGCAATGGCCTGTGCCTGCGGCGGGGCCTCTGATGAACGGGCGTTGACCAGTATCACTTCCAGTGGCGTGTCTTGGAACACGCGGTTGAAACCCTCAGGGTTGGCGAAACGCGCGAATGCCAAGAGTGCATGCAGTCCCAAGGAAAAACCCAGGGCAATCTGCATGGTCGAGAAACGCTTGAGGAAGGACATTGCGACGTCGTTTTGATGAACTCAAGAGGCGGGCGTGGCAGCGGGCCCCACCTCGGCACTGTCTTGCAAATCAATGGCCAGTGTCAATCCACCCGCTGAAGCTGCGGTCTCATCGTTGTCGTCAGACTCTGTCTCGGGAGTGGCGTCTGTGGCGTCGTTGTCCAGGCGCACCAGAAGTTGTCCGTGAACATCCAGGGTGAGCAAATCACAGCCCGTGATCCGCACACGCACCTGCGCGTTGCGGGGCAAGCTCTCGCATCCCGTGGCGCGCAAAACCAAGGGCAAATCGTCTGCACGTACCAGACCGTCTTTCATGACGGACGCATTCAATTCTTGAACGCTGTTTTGTTGCAGGTACTTCAGTGTCCAGTAACGCTCAATGCCGGACTGGAACCCGTTGTAAGCGGTGTAGGCCGCGTCAAACCCCGAGATGATGGCAAAAAGTGCGGTGTCCTTGGGTTTGAACGGTGCCACCAAGGCGGCGGTGCGACCATGTTGGGCGCAAGCAATGATTTGCCACTGGTTGACCAAGTCCACATAACGGCGCAGCGGCGAGGTGGCCCAGGTGTATTGCGCGACACCCATGCCTGCATGGGGCAGGGCCTTGGTGCTCATGCGGACTTTGATGCCCGGTGCGAGGCTGGCTTGGCTGCGGTAAATGCCCGGCACACCACAATCGTTGAGCCAACCGCCCCAGGTGCTGTTGGCGAGAATCATGGCTTCTGCCACGATCAAATCCAGCGGCGCGCCGCGCTGGCGTGTGCTGATGCGAACGATTTCGTCGCCTGCGGGTTCTGCGCTGTCACTGCGCTCTACGCCCTCCAGGTTGAAGTTGTAGTCCGGTCGGTTGAAGTTTTCTGGTTTGCCGCGTACCACTTCGCGCGCGGCCTTTAAATGGCGCGCCAATCGAAAAGCGAATGCCAGTTCGGGTGCAAATTCGTAAGTGGCAGCGGACTCGCCCGTGAGCGAACCTTCGGTGACGACGGCATCCAGCTGGTCGTGCCTGAGGTTGGCGGCAATCCACACTTGTTCGAGCTTGGTCTCTGTTGCCGTCACAGCCAGTGTGGCTTCATCCATGGTGACGTAAAGCGACACCGCGGGGCAGTTGCGCCCGGCTTGCAGCGTGTAACTCTGCACGACGTCATCGGGCAACATGGTCAACTTGTGGCCGGGCATGTAGACCGTGGACAGCCTGTCGCGCGCCACCTTGTCAACCGGGCTGTCAGGCAAGATCGCCAGTCCCGGCGCCGCGATGTGCACGCCGAACACCACGGTGCCTGTGCCCAGGCCTTGCACCGACAACGCGTCGTCAATCTCCGTGGTTTGAGAGTCGTCAATGGAGAATGCTTGCACCGCTGCCAGAGGCAAGGCCTCCTTGATTGCTGGGGCTTGCAAAGCGGGAAAGCCGGTTCCTTTGGGGAACTCCTCAAACAGAAAACGTTTCCAGTGGAACTGGTAGGGAGAGGTGATGGCACCCGCTTGTGTCAACAAATCGAGCGGTGCTTTTTGTGATCGCTTGGCTGCTTCCACCACTGCCTTGTATTCGGCAGCGTTTTTGTCTGGTTTGAACAAAATTTTGTAAAGCTGCTCACGAACGGGTGCTGGACAACCACCGGCCATCAGTTCTTGCGCCCACGCTTCAATTTGCGCAGCCTGTTGTTTTTTGCGCTCGATGCCCAGCAGTGCTGCCTTCACGATCTCTTGCGGTGCTTTTTTGAACTGCCCCTTGCCCAAGCGACGGAAGTAATGCGGTGCATCGAACAGTCGAAAGAGAGCGGCTGCCTGATGGGGCAGGTCGGCGTCTTTGCTGAAGTAGTCGCGTGCCAGCTCGGCAAAGCCGAATTCGTCCTCGGATGCAAACTCCCAAGCCAAGTCCAAATCAATGTCGCCAGAAATTTGTTTGGCTGCGGCAATCAATTCAGCTGGAGCGGGCGCGGCGAACTTCAGCATCACGTTGCTCGACTTCACCTTGACGCGTTTGCCGGAATCGAGCTCGATCTGCATCGAGCTGTCTGCTTCGGACATGATGCGCCCCGCCAGGAACTTGCCTGTTTCTTCAAAAAGTACGTACATGAGATAGATTGTCGCTGACCAGTTTTTTTGTCAGCGCTGCGGCGACGGTGCTGCGCTGGCAGCCGCAGCAGGCAGGGGTGCAGCATTTGGGGTGCTGGTGGTTTTGGCAGGGTGGGTCAGAGGTCCTTTTTGACCGCAGGCACCTAACAAACACAATGCAGCCACGAGCCAGCCTAAAGACACGCTTCCAGTGACCCCTCGTTCTCGGCACAGGATCAAGGGTCTTTTCGGGATGGCTACACTGTTTGAAGATTGATTCATGGTACTGATTTTAATGACCGACATGCAACCCACGCCACTGACCGACGCTGAGTATCGCCGCATCACCGACACGCTCTTGACGCGAATTGAGGCCACCGTGGACGAATGGCTGCAAAACGACGTGGTGGACATTGATGCCCACCGCACGGGCGGGTTGCTAGAGCTAAGTTTCCCCGGCGGCAGCAAAGTGGTGGTCAACACTCAGCCTCCTTTGCACGAACTTTGGCTTGCTGCCCGCTCTGGCGGTTTTCACTACAAATTTGTCGGTGGTCTGTGGCGCGACACTCGCGACGGCCGCGACTTCTTCGAGGTGTTGTCAGTTTGCGCCTCCGAGCAAGCAGGACAAGCGCTGAAGTTTGCTGCGACCGTCTGATCGGGGGTAATCTTTATCAACGCGAGAACAAGTCGAGAATGCTCTTGCGCTCCTCGGCTGCGATGGGTGCCAAGTTGTCTTCTAGCCCCAAGCTGCTGACACCCCGGCCTTGCGAGTACTCCTGGTAGTACCACTCGCCGCCCACTTGCACGACGCCGTCGGGTGGCGTGGCTTGCGCGACAGGCACCCCTTTCAGTGCGGTCGACATGTAATCAATCCACACCGGCAGTGACAACCCCCCTCCGGTTTCGCGGTCGCCCAATTTCCTTGGGTTGTCGTAACCCATCCAAACGACAGCTACCACTTCGCGCTGGAAACCCGCGAACCAAGCATCCATCGAATCATTCGTAGTGCCTGTTTTGCCGTAGATATCACTGCGCTTGAGCGCGGCTTGCGCTTTCGCCGCTGTGCCGCTGCGAGTCACTTCTTGCAGCAGGCTGTTCATCATGAAAGCGTTTCGAGCATCCAGCGTGCGTAACGATTCGTCCAGCACCGCAGGCTTTGTTTCACTGATGATGCGACCTTTCGAATCGGTTACTTTTTCTATCAGCAACGGGTCGAGCAAGTACCCGCCATTGGCGAACACTGCATAACCTGACGCCATTTGCATCGGTGTGACGGAGCCCGCGCCTAAGGCCATGGTCAGATAAGCGGGGTGCTTGGCAGTTTCAAAGCCAAAACGCTTGAGCCACTGCTGGGCGTAGCCTGTCCCTACAGACTGCAAGATGCGTATCGACACCATGTTCTTCGACTTGGCCAGCGCGGTGCGCATCGACATCGGGCCCGAGAAAGTACCGTCGTAGTTTTTCGGTTCCCAGGGTTGGCTACCGGTGACGTCCGCGCCGAAAAACAAAGGCGCATCATTGATCACCGTGCTGGGTGTGAAGCCTTTCTCCAATGACGAGGAATAGATGAAAGGCTTGAAACTGGAACCAGGTTGACGCCAGGCTTGCGTGACCCGGTTGAACTTGTTGCGGTTGAAATCGAACCCCCCCACCATGGCGCGTATCGCGCCCGTACTGGGATGCAGTGCGACAAACGCCCCTTCCACTTCGGGTTGTTGTGTGATGCTCCAGTCGCCCTTGCTTGCGCGAATCAAACGAATGACGGCCCCGCGCCGAATTTGCACCTTGGGGTTGGCTTTGTCTGCCAAACCGGACGTCGCCGGCTTGAGTCCCTCACCTTGTACTGTGACGTTCTCGCCAGATTGCAGCACTGCCACCACTTTGCGCGAGTTGGCTTCCAGCACAACGGCTGCTTTGAGCTCGTCGTTGTCAGGGTGTTCGACCAGGGCTTCTGCAATTCGCGCATCCAAATCGGCGGCATTCGCGGGCAATTCAATGGTGGCTTCCGGGCCGCGGTAAACCTGGCGGCGTTCAAAGTCCATGATTCCCTTGCGCAGTGCACGGTAGGCCGCAAGCTGCTCGTTGGATTTCACGCTGACGTAAACATTCAAGCCTCGGCTGTAGGTGTCGTTGCCATAGTGACTGAAGATCAATTGACGCGCCGCCTCAGCCACGTATTCCGAGTGAACCGGAACTTCAGGTTGGGTTCGGTACCTCAGCGCTTGGTGTTTTGCATCTTCGTGTTGCTCGGCGGTGATGAAACCGTTCTCCAGCATGCGGTCGATGATGTACTGCTGACGCTGGGTGGCACGTTTAGGGTTGCTGACAGGGTTGTAGGCCGAGGGCGCTTTGGGTAGTCCGGCGAGCATCGCTGCTTCTGCCACGGTCAGCTCTTTCAACGACTTGCCAAAGTAGATGTCTGCTGCGGACGCAAAACCATAGGCCCGCTGACCCAAGAAAATTTGGTTCATGTAGACCTCCAAGATTTGATCCTTGCTCAGCAAGGCCTCGATCTTGAGCGCCAACAGAATCTCGTAAATCTTGCGCGTGACGGTTTTTTCGCTCGAAAGGTAAAAATTTCTCGCCACCTGCATGGTGATCGTCGAGGCACCTTGTCTGCCCACCCCCCCGAACTGGGAAAGGCCCGCCCGCACGATGCCCTTGTAGTCGACGCCGCCGTGGGAATAAAAACGAGCGTCCTCGATGGCCAGAACGGCATCTTTGACAACCTTGGGGATTTGTCCGATGGGCGTGAAGTCGCGTCGCTCTTCGCCAAATTCACCCAACAGCACGTTGTCTTGAGAGTAGATCCGCAGCGGCAGTTTGGGTCTGTAGTCGCTTAAGCCCGAGACCTCCGGCAAATTGGGGTACGCCACTGCCAACGCAATGGTGATCAATAAGAGCCCCCCCAGCATGCCGGCGGCGACCAGCCCAAAGAGCCAACCGCCTAACCACAGCAAACCTCTCACCCACGGCGACGACGAAATTGACATGGTTGGGAAAGGGTTGGGGTCGGGGGGGATCCCCGCGAGGGGATGCAAATAGGCGCGCTAAACACCAAAGCGGACTCTGAATTATAGAAAGGGTCCGTATCCGTTACCGCCATCCTATCGACCAGGAGTAACAGTTCTGAAACAGTTGGCGTATTCCCTAAGGGTTCACCCGAAAGTGTCGAAGTTCGAAAGCGTTTTCCGTCAGTGTTTCGCAACGAGAGGTGTCTGTGAAAACAGAATTTCTCTTTGTTGAACAAGGACTTTACTGCTAGCATTCAAGTGAACTATTAACAAGCCAGCGCCTTTGTTGGCGCGTTGGGAGAAGGTGTCGTGAGCTTGCTGGACACGTTGTTAGGCCGAAAACACCCGCCAATGATTGGGTTGGACATTAGCTCGTCCAGCGTCAAACTCGTTGAATTGAGCCAGAACGCTTCGGGCGAGTATGTCCTGGAGCGATTTGCGTCGGAGACTTTTGAAAAGGGCTGGATTACTGACGGCCAAATCGAAAAATTCGACGAAGTAGCCGAGGCTGTTAAGCGCGTGGTCTCAAAAAGCGGAACCCGCACCAAGCAGGTGGTGCTTGCCATGCCGCAGTCGGCTGTGATCACTAAAAAGATCATGCTTCCTGCTGGTTTGCGGGAAGAAGAGCTTGAGATGCAGGTGGAATCCGAGGCCAATCAGTACATCCCATTTTCGTTAGACGAGGTGAGTCTGGACTTTTGCGTCATCGGTCCAAGCCCAACGTCTGTTGGGGATGTGGAGGTGTTAATTGCTGCCTCCCGAAAAGATCGCGTCCAAGACCGACAAGGTCTGGCCGAGGCTGCTGGGCTCAAACCTGCCATATTGGATATCGAATCTCATGCCTCTCGTCTGGCCATGGGGCGAGTGATATCGGCCTTGCCCAACGAAGGCAAGGACGCCTTGGTGGCGTTGTTTGAGATTGGCGCTGACACCACCAGCCTCAAAGTGCTGCGCGACGACGAAATGTTGTACGACCGTGACCAGGCGTTTGGCGGTGCACAGTTGACGCAGTTGATTTCCCGCCAGTACGGCTTTTCTTTCGAAGAAGCGGAGCAGAAAAAGCTGGCCGCCGATTTGCCTGAAGACTACGAAACAACCATCTTGGCGCCATTTGTCGACAGCCTGTCACAAGAGATCGGGCGAGCGCTCCAGTACTTCTTTACCGCCACGCCGCATCACAAGGTTCACTACGTCATGTTGGCTGGTGGCACGGCCGCCCTACCAGGACTGAAAGACCGCGTGACCGAGTTGACAGGCTTTGCCGCCATGGTGGTGAACCCGTTTGACAACATGCAACTCGGTTCAGCGGTGCGCGAAAGCAAGCTGCGTCGGGAGGCATCCACTTACCTCACGGCTTGTGGCTTGGCCATGCGGAGGTTCCTGCAGTGATTCTGATTAACCTACTTCCGCACCGTGAGGAGAGGCGCAAAAGGCGCGAGAAAGCCTTCATTGCGGGCCTTGTTGTAGCAGCCGCCCTTGGTTTGGCAGCAGTTGGTGTTTGGTACCTGATTCTTCAGCAAATGATTGACGGTCAGCAGCAGCGCAATTCTTTCCTGACCTCTGAAATTCAGAAGCTCGAAGTGCAGATCAAGGATATCGCATCGCTGCGCAGCGATATCGAGTCCCTCAAGGCCCGCCAGAAGGCGGTCGAGGACTTGCAGATTGATCGCAATGTGCCTGTCTATTTGTTGAATGAGTTGGTGCGCCAAACGCCTGAAGGCATTTATTTCACCAAGGTGACACAAGAGGGGCAGGTGCTGACGGTCAGTGGAATTGCGCAAACCAATGAACGTGTTTCCGAGCTGCTCCGAAATACCAATAACAGCTCGCCGTGGCTTGTGAAGCCCGAACTGATATCAATTGAAGTGTCCAAGGCGCAAGCTGCCACCCGCGACCAGCGTCGACTGTTTGATTTCTCTATGAAGGTCAGCGTGAAGCGGCCGCAGGATCAAGTCGCTGCGCCAGAAGGCGGCGCCTCCGCGCCTACCCCCCCGGCAGCGCCGACGGCGGCGAAGAAGGTCTGAGGTTTAAATGGCGAACAGTCGATCATTCAACATGGACCTCAACTCAGTGTTTGAGGGCGCGGCCTCACAGTTCCGAGGGCTCAATCCCAAAGAGCCGGGCCAATGGCCCATCATGCCCAAGCTGGCCATGTGGCTGGCCTTGGCAGTCATGCTCGTTGTTTTGGGCTGGGTGTTCATTCTGTCGGAGACACACGATGCCCTTGACGCTGAACGTGCCAAAGAGCCGACTTTGAAGCAGGACTATCGAGGCAAACTGGCGCAAGCCGCTAATCTCAGTGAGCTTCGAAAGCAAAAGCTTCAAGTTGAAGAGTACGTCACTCAGCTCGAAAAACAACTCCCAGGCAAAGCGGAAATGGATGCGCTTTTGTCGGACATCAATCAGGCCGGCTTGGGGCGAGGCTTGCAATTCGAATTTTTTAAACCAGGTCAAGTGGTCGTTAAAGACTACTACGCCGAACAACCAATCAGTATCAAGGTATCTGGGCGCTATCACGACATTGGTGCGTTTGCCGCCGATATCGCCAATCTCTCGAGGATTGTGACTCTGCACAACATGCAAATCAATGCTCCTACCAAAGAAACTGGCTCTGCGTTGACCATGGAAGCCATGGCTAGAACTTATCGCTATCTTGATCAGGCCGAAGTTCAGCAGGTCAAAGATGCCGCAGCAAAAGCCAAGGCGGGAGGCAATAAATGAGTGTCCAACAACGTGCATCAACTCTTGTCGCGTTGGTAGCGACAGCGTTCATTGCGATGAATACGGCTGGATGCAGTGGGAGTCAAGAGGAGCTACAGGAGTGGATGGAGCTTCAAAGGCGTGAAGTCAAGCCCAATGTCACGCCACTCTTGCCACCCAAAAAATTCATTCCTGAGCCCTATGCCGCATTCGAGGCTGTAGAGCCTTTCAGCACCCAGAAGTTGACGGTGGCACTGAAGCAGGAGACGCGGCAACCCAACTCACTGTTGGCATCGGAAATCAATAGGCGCAAGGAACCTCTGGAAGCCTACCCGCTAGACAGCATGGAAATGGTTGGAAGCGTCACTAAACAAGCAAGACCTACTGCATTGCTGCGGGTGGACAAATTGCTTTACCAAGTCAAATTGGGCGACTATCTTGGTCAGAACTACGGGAAGATCATCAAGATCACGGAAACGGACATAGCCCTGAGAGAAATCGTTCAGGACGCTGCGGGCGAATGGATTGAGAGAAACACCCTGCTGGAGCTCCAGGAGAAGGCGAAATGAAGAACATGGAAAATGACATGATGGCAACTCAGCGGGCTAATGCGTGGGGAAGCATGCGTGCAGGTGTAGTCGCTTTGGCGACGCTTGTAGGCGCATCCTTCTCGGCGTGGGCACAAAATGCAGTTCAATCGGTCAACAGTAGCCAGCAAGCTGGCGCTGATGTCGTTCGCATTGAGTTGGCGCAAGCCTTGACGGAACTGCCCAAGGGCTTCGCTATTCAATCACCACCCCGTATCGCGATCGACTTACCCGGCGTATCAAACGGTGTTGGAAAGCCCCTGGTGGACGTCAACCAAGGCAATGTGCGATCCATCAATATCGCGCAATCGGGCGACAGAACACGATTGGTTCTCAACCTCAAACAAGCTGCGAACTACCGTGCTGAATTGCAAGGCAAGGTACTGATGCTGATTGTGGAAGCGCAAGGCTCCGGCGTCGCAGCGGTGGCCACACCGTCACAACCGGAAACCGTCCGATTCGCGGAAAACCTCAACCGAACACAGCTGCCTTTGCAAGGCATCGATTTCCGTCGCGGGCCTGATGGATCTGGTCGCGTTGTTGTTGATTTACCCAACAACCAAGTGGGAGTCGATATCCGCCAACAAGGCCAAGGGCTCGTGGTCGAGTTTCTGCGGTCCAGTTTGCCGGACAGCCTGCGTCGGCGTTTGGATGTGACAGACTTTGGAACACCTGTGCAGGTAATTTCCACCACGCAAAGCGGAGACCGCGTGCGCATGGTTGTCGAGCCGCGTGGAAATTGGGAGCACAGCGCTTATCAAACTGACAACCAGTTTGTGCTTGAAGTGCGAAACCAGGTCGTTGATCCGAACAAGCTAGTACAAGGCCCTGGTTTTAATGGTGAGAAGCTCTCTCTTAATTTCCAGAACATTGAAGTTCGTGCACTGCTGCAAGTCATTGCCGACTTCACCAACTTCAACGTGGTCACCAGCGATACCGTCACCGGCAACGTCACTTTGCGTTTGAAGGACGTGCCTTGGGACCAGGCGCTGGAGATCATTCTGCAATCCAAATCACTCGGCTTGCGTAAGTCCGGCAACGTGATCTTGATTGCACCAAAAGACGAGTTGGCAGCGAAAGAAAAAGCCGACTTGGAATCCAAAGCGCAAATCACGCAACTGGAGCCTGTGCGCACACAAGCGTTCCAGCTGAATTATGCGAAGGCAGAGGTTGTGGCCAAAGGGCTGACTGGACAAGGCGGTGGTGGTGACAGCAACTCCAAAATTGTCTCGCCGCGTGGCAGTGTGGTGTTTGAAACCCGTACCAACCAGCTGTTCGTGACCGACATACCGTCTAAGCTGGAAGAAATTCAGGGGCTGATTGCCAAGATCGACATTCCTGTTCGGCAGGTCTTGATCGAAGCACGAGTTATTGAAGCCGAAGACACCTTCGGGCGCTCACTCGGTGTTCGGTTGGGTACAGCCGATCTTCGCGGAATTCGTGGCGGCGTGCCTGGCTACAGCGTAGGTGGCGACAACCGGATCACCGTGGGTGGCAACATGAATGCCATCGGGGCTCAGACAATTCAAACGACGGCGACCACCGTGCCGTTCAACGACACCCAGTTCGTGAGCTTGCCAGCGAACCGACCAGGCAGCGCTTCTGCGGGCAGTCAGGTGGCCACATTCGCTCTGTCGTTGTTTGGTGCGAGTTCCAATCGATTCTTGAACCTGGAAATCTCCGCTTTGGAGGCCGATGGTCGGGGTAAGGTGGTATCAAGTCCACGAATCATCACTGCCGACCAAGTCAAGGCCTTTATCAAACAAGGTCAAAAAGTGCCCTTCCAAACAGCCACGTCAAGTGGGGCAACAGCGGCGACCTTCATCGAAGCGGTGTTGAAGCTCGAAGTAACCCCACAAATAACGCCTGAGGGCAATGTGATTCTTGATGTGGAAGTGACCAAGGACAGTATTGCGGCTGCTGCTACCTCCTTAGGCGGGGCAGTCAACACCAAGGCGATCAAAACCCAGGTTTTAGTCGAGAATGGCGGAACGGTGGTGATCGGGGGCATCTACGAACAAAACGACCGCGAGAGCACCACTAAGGTGCCGTTCTTGGGAGACTTGCCTTATGTGGGGAATCTGTTTAAGTCCAAGGACAGAGTGCGAGATCGCACCGAGTTGTTGATTTTCCTGACGCCGAAAATCATCAGCGAACGCGAATCATCAAGATGAACCTCTTGCTACCTAGGCATCCCCAGACTGTCATGCAACGGATACTGAATATGAAATCTATCAACTGGCTCGTCGCGAACGCCTCGGCATGCGCCATTCTGTTGACCGCCTGCGGTGGGGGCGGTGGAAGTGCTGGAAATTCTCCATTCAATCCGAACGCCGGGACGGCAACAGCGGCGGATCTCAGTGTTTCGCCGAGTGCAACGCAACTCGGCAACACACCTTCGTCAAAAGTCACTTTGACCGTAACGGCGCTCGACAGTGGTAAGAGGGCAGTTCCCGAAATCCCGGTGACGGTTTCGGTCGATAACGGCAGCGATGCTGTCGTGACCCAGGTGAACACAAAAACGGATACTCAAGGCAAGGTGACGGCTGACGTTTCCGTAGGAGCAAATCGTGCCAATCGTCTTGTGAATTTGGTGGTCACAAGTGGGAGCATTACAAAAACAACGTCGATACAAGTGGTCGGTGCCTCCATCACGGCCACTGTCACCCCGCCGGTTCTAGATCCGGGTGCAGCGGGAACTGTCCGCTACAGGGTTGTGGACCAGACCAGCAACGCGATGTCAGGCCAAGCCGTGCAGGTGACTGCAGTTGGGTTGACGCCACCGACCATTAATGCTGTGACAGATAGCAATGGCGAGTATGTTTTTAGGTATACCGCACCGGCGGCAATCGGCGCCTACACCATCGCGGCGACCATCTCCGGCGCTACCAATGAACAAATTGTCAACGTGCAGCCAGCAAGTACTGTACCGTCAGCAAGTGGTGCCATTGTTTCTGCGTCGGTTTCTGCGAATCCAAGCGTCGTACCCGTCAATACCAGTGGGACTCAAAATAGAGCTGAAATCAGGGCGCTGTTCTTAGGCAGTGGAAATACGCCGATTCGCAATGTAAGGGCACGATTTGATTTGAATGGTGATGCCAACTCCATCGGAGGAAGCATTGTCAGCGGCAGTACCATTTTGTACTCCGACACAAATGGTGTTGCAACAACAGCTTATGTGCCCGCCGCCCGAACCAGCCCAACGGATGGGTTGACTGTAAGAGTTTGCTATGGAACCACTGACGCTGCTCTGGCGAATGGTGCATGCCCCAACGCAGCCTTTGTCACACTCACGGTAATCAACGATGCATTGGGCGTGACGATCGGTACTGATAACAGAATCGAGGTGAATACCGCCAGGTTGACCTACATTCGTAAGTACGTCGTCCAAGTGGTGGATTCAGCGGGTCTTGCCAAGGCCGATGTCAACATCACTGCATCTGTTGACCTGCCCCGGTACCTCAAAGGTAGTTACACCCCTCCTCCTGTCGCACCACCAGCTGCGAGCGGTGCAGCCCCCGCACCCGCCATCCCTTGGTCTTGGACAGTGACGGCGGTATGTGTCAACGAGGACACAAACCGCAATGGCGTGCTCGAAGCGGGTGAAGATATTGACGGAGACATCAGGTTGGAGCCGGGCAAATCGGATGTGGCGGTGCAGCTTTTAGACACCAAGACGGGCCCAGATGGGAAAGCACTGATTCAAATCGAGTATCCGCAGAATTTTGCGACTTGGGTGAGTGCACGTGTCACGGTGTCTGCGTCTGGTGTTTTGGGTACCGAGGGCAGGGCCAGCTTCTTGGAGGACCCCGTTGGTGCTCCAGCAGATGCGGTGAAAGACGCAGCAGTCGCCCCGCCATTCGTCATTTCTCCATACGGCATCACAAACTCTTGCACCAACCCGAACTGAGATTGACTCTGGGGCTGAGCTCAAGTTGTTTCACAGGCGTAACCCTCTGTAAAACTGATTGAGCCAAGCGGGATTCAGACGATATACATGCAGATATGCTTCAACTTAGGAGATCTGCTGTGAATCGAATCCTGTCGCTCCCACTGAACACTGTCACACCGGCACAACTACAAGCCCTCACGCGGGGGCGGCATGAGACCGAAGTCACAGCATTTGGCTCAGTTGTGTTGAAACACGGCATGGGCCCGGTGGAAATGCGGTTTTCTTCCGCAGAAAATCCGCTGGACGCTGGGGTGCGTGTTTATGTGTGGTGGAAGGGCGGCGGTTTTGTGTGTGCG
This sequence comes from Pseudomonadota bacterium, assembly GCA_046049865.1. Classification (GTDB taxonomy): domain Bacteria; phylum Pseudomonadota; class Gammaproteobacteria; order Burkholderiales; family Burkholderiaceae_C; genus JANPCX01. The sequence goes on from JBJOQO010000003.1 coordinate 25,984, forward strand.
CCAGCCGACGAAGTCGATGCACAAGTCGTCGAATCCGAGCGTGTGGCGCGTAGCGTGTCTGACGCCCGTTCCGCTCTTGCCGAGGCACGCAAAGAGCGCGCTTCACGTTTTGGCGGGCTGAACTCAGCGCCAATGCCACTGGATGTGGACTTGGGATCACCCGACACCGTCAGCATCTATTGATTGCTGACTTCCGTCCGAGGCCTTTCGTTGACTTCAAGACAATCAAGGTTTCCTTCGGTCTTCCTTCGATAGCCCGCTTTCAGCAGCCTCCTACCCCGGCAGATTGCCAAGCAACGCTTCGACGTCCTGCCTTGAACTCTCCCAATTGCGATTTGAACCCTTCAACAATGGCCACTGCAGACGCGTGAGCGTTTTGTAAAGCGTCAGGTGCTCGCCGCCAAGACCATCTAAGGCGTTACAGTGCTTTTTCAGCACGCCCAAATCTCCTCGGGAAAGCGGGCCTGACAAAGCCCCTGCAAGTCCGCGCCGTTCAACCGAAGCCAAAGTGCCCTTTGCTAATGGCAAAAGCGCCCGCAGTGCCTGGGTCTCGTCAACGCCCAACTCACGCCACAGTTGCACCGCTTCGTGCAGCAAAGGCAAGAGCAGGCTGGCGGCGTAGCCCGCACTGGCGTGATAGAGCGCCCTGGTCCCTGCCGGCAAATCAAAGGGGTGCATTCCGAGGGCGTGAGCCATATCGCGCAGCATGGTGGCCAAAGCAGGATCAGCGGCCTCGATCGAGACGCTGCTACCAGGTAGATTTCGCAGGGCCGACTGAGGGTCTGAAAAAATCTGCAACGGATGAAAACCTCCCACTTGGGCGCCCTGTGTTGCCGCAGACTCCAGCGCAAGTAGCTCGGTTGCCCCGCTGCAGTGAATGACAGACTGTCCTGTGTGCCAGGTCAACTCCGAACACACGCTGGAAATTGCGTCGTCCGTGACAGTTAAAAATACAAGGGGATGTTGGCTGGCCTCGGCGACGGACACCGACTGACAGTTGGGCAAAAGACTGGCTAAGGCTTCGGCCGAGCCCATCGTCTTACTGGCCACTGCTTTCACCGACCATCCTGCGTTGGCGAGCGCCTGGGACAAGGTTGTCGCCACACGACCGGCCCCAATGAAAGCGATATCGTTCATGCTGCGAGTTTAGAGATAGTTCGCGTCCGGTCGAGACCAAAAAAATCGAACCAACGTATCTTTGAGGCCTGATTCATGTCCAACGCAAAACCTGATTTTCACTGGGATGATCCCTTGATGATGGAGTCGCAACTCAGCGCCGACGAGCGAGCTGTGCGCGATGCCGCCAAGGTGTTCGCGCAAAAAAACCTCGCGCCCAAGGTGGTGCGAGCGTTTCGAGCAGAGAAATCGGACGTTTCTGTTTTTGCCGACTTGGGAGCTGTGGGACTCTTGGGTTGCACCATCCCCACCGTCTACGGGGGGGCGGGCTTGAACCAGGTGTGTTATGGCCTTGTGGCCAGAGAGATTGAACGTGTGGACTCAGGCTATCGGTCCATGATGAGTGTGCCAAGCTCACTGGTCATGGGGCCCATCTTTGACTTTGGTTCCGAGGGGCAGCGTCAAAAGTACCTGCCCAAGCTGGCGAGCGGGGAGTGGATAGGCTGCTTCGGGTTGACAGAGCCGGACCACGGATCTGACCCGGGCAGCATGGCCACAAAGGCCAAAACAGTACCCGGTGGTTATTCCCTGACCGGCAGCAAGATGTGGATCACCAATTCCCCCATTGCGGACGTATTGGTGGTCTGGGCCAAGGACGATGAGGGCGCCATTCGAGGATTCATACTGGAAAAGGGATGGAAAGGTTTGAGCACGCCCACCATTGAAGGCAAAGTCGGACTACGTACCTCCATCACCGGCGAAATCGTGATGGACGGCGTGTTCTGCCCCGAAGAGAACGCCTTGCCCGGCGTGCGTGGCCTTAAAGGGCCGTTCACTTGTTTGAACTCAGCACGTTATGGGATTGCCTGGGGGGCATTGGGAGCTGCCGAAGACTGCTGGTTTCGCGCACGGCAGTATGTTCTGGAGCGCAAGCAGTTTGGCCGTCCCTTGGCCGCGAATCAACTGGTGCAAAAAAAGCTGGTGGACATGCAAACCGAGATTTCCCTTGGCCTGCAGGCCTGCTTGCGTTTGGGCCGCATGAAAGATGACGGTAGCGCCACACCCGAAATCACTTCCATGCTCAAGCGCAACTCTTGCGGTAAAGCACTCGATGTGGCGCGCACCGCCAGGGACATGCTCGGTGGCAACGGCATTTCTGACGAGTTTGGTGTGGCGAGGCACCTGGTCAACTTGGAAGTGGTCAATACCTACGAAGGTACGCACGACATCCACGCGCTGATATTGGGGCGAGCCATGACGGGCATTGCGGCATTTTGAAATGTGCCCGTGGGAAAAACATCAAACCCACAGCTTGCGCCAGCCTTCTAAGCCCAAATGCTGCAAGGTGGCGATGTTGCGGTCGACAATAGCGTCTGCGCCCTCAAAGTTTTGCATGGCAGATTCAATGCTGGCCTCGCGCAGCAGATGCAGCGTGGGGTAGGGCGAGCGGTTGGTGTGGTTTTCGATGGCGTCTGGATCTGTGCCAGCAAACTGGTACTGTGGGTGAAAGCTGGCAATTTGCAGCACGCCGTCTAAATCCAGCTCCAGCAAAGCCGCGTCAGCGACGTCTAGAAAATCGTTGTAGTCGAAAAAATCAGTCAGGACGTCAGGGTGAATCAAAAGCGTGGTTTCGATGACTTGTGGGTCTGCTTGCACCAAGTGTTGCAGTTCCTGAACGAGTGTTTCCAACAGCGCCTGCGGCTCACTGGCGTGGCTGACCACATACCGAATTTGGTTTTTCAAATGCACCGCTTTGGCAAAGGGGCACAGTTGCAGCCCGATCACCGCGCGGGTGAGCCAGGTTTGGGTGTCGGCAATGAAGGTGTGGTCGGTTTGCATCAGGGTAGATTGTCCACGTTGCGGGAGCTGGCTCGCATATCCCCCCCGGGCACCCAACGATGCCCTCCCACATCGCATGTCAGATTGCCGCACGGACTCACGACCAACGTCATGGATCGGGCGTCGTCAGCTATCTTAGGGTTCTCAATGAAGCGCTTTGCCATGCTGCTGGTCGGGGTGCTGCTTTTGCCTGTGGTGCATGCAGCCGTATTCAAGACCGACCATGTGAGTGCGCAACTGGTGGCCGAAACCACCGCAGTGCAACCAGGTCAAACCGTGCGTATCGGTCTGAAGATCAGCCACCAACCGCATTGGCATACCTACTGGCGCAACCCTGGCGACTCCGGCTTGCCGACCACGGTGAACTGGACACTGCCCCCAGGTGCACAAATTAGCGATATCCAGTGGCCCGCACCTAAACGTTTGCCCGTGGGCCCGTTGGTGAACTACGGCTACGAAGACGAGCTTCTGCTGCCGCAAACCCTGGTGGTGCCATCGAATGCGGTGCCTGGCGGCACCCTCGTGCTGCGGGCGCAAGCCAACTGGTTGGTGTGCAAAGATGTCTGCATTCCAGAAGGCGGGGAGTTGAGCTTGCAACTGCCTGTCGTCACCAAGGACGTGATGCCCGGCTCCACCGCCCACCTGCCTACGTTCGAGCAATTGGAAGCTACTGCGCCACGGTCCTTGCAAGGATGGACTACGCGGCTGCAGCACGCGGGCAGTGAATTGTTGTTGACGCTGGATGCACCAACACCCGCGGCTTCGATGCCGCAATCGAAGCCCGTCGGGGCCACGACCGTGGCCAGCGCTCCATGGCCTGTCGTTCACGTCTTTCCCTATGCAGAGCAAGTGCTGGTGCCTGCGCGCCATGAGACCTACCGCACCGCGACAGGTTACGCCATCAAACTGGCATTGATGGACGGAGCGGTCTTGCCAGCCAGCCTCCAAGGCGTCGTGGTCGCTCAAACCAAGGGCGATGAGTTGCCGTCTTTTTCCTGGGCCTCAGCGCCGCAAAAGGCGGGTGAATTCAATGCCCCTGTTGAAGCCGTGACGGCGCTGCGCTGGCCACCAGGGGCCGAGAAGCTGGCCGATACCGGGCCTCAGGGAGACCCCGTATCGCTGCGCGGTGGTGGACTGGCGAGCACTGGTTTGCTGTCGTGGTTGCTGACCTTGGCCCTGGCCTTTGTCGGCGGCATGTTGCTCAACCTGATGCCCTGTGTGTTTCCTGTGCTGTCGATCAAGCTCTTGTCGGTAACCCAACAAGGGGACAACTCGGCGCACAGTCACCGCCAACATGCACTGGCCTACAGCCTCGGTGTGGTGCTCACTTTCATGGCCCTGGCAGCGTTGCTGTTGGCACTGCGTTCGGCGGGGCAAGCTGTGGGTTGGGGCTTTCAATTGCAAGAGCCTTGGGTGGTGCTGGGACTGGCCATGTTGTTCTTCCTGTTGGGGCTGAACTTGCTCGGTACGTTTGAATGGGGCCTGTGGGTGCCGTCTGGACTGACCAGTTGGCGGGCGCGACAACCAGGTGTAGACGCCTTTGCCTCAGGGGTGCTCGCCGTTGTGGCGGCCAGTCCCTGCACGGCTCCGTTCATGGGCGCGGCACTTGGGTTTGCGGTGACGCAGTCGGCGGCGATGGCCTTGCTGGTGTTCGCTGTGCTGGGTGCTGGCATGGCCGCGCCCTACGCTGCCTTGGTTTTGTTGCCCGGTTGGCGCGCGCGTTTGCCCAGGCCTGGGGCCTGGATGGTGCACCTCAAACAACTGCTTGCTTTTCCGATGTTTCTCACCGTGCTGTGGCTGTTGTGGGTGTTGGGTCAGCAGGTGGGGGTGGACGGCCTCGTGGCGGCCGCGCTGTGCTTGTTGGCCCTGGGATTTGCACTGTGGTTGTTGGCTGTGTGGAAGAGTCAACCTGTCTGGGCGCGTGGCTTGGCCTTGAACGTGGTCTTGTTCGCCTTGTGGGGAGCATCACCATTGGAGGGTTCTCGGCAGATAACCAGTGCTGCGCAAAGTCCGACCTCCAATGCGGACGCGACCAACAGTAGCCTGGATGCGGCTTGGACTCCTTACGACCCCGCACAAATCGACCTGCACGTGGCCAAAGGCCAAGCAGTCTTTGTTGATTTCACCGCTGCATGGTGCGTGAGCTGCCAAGTCAACAAAAAACTGGTGCTCAACACCGAGGCCATGCAACAGGCCTTCTCCAAAGCGGGCGTGGTGCTGATGCGCGCTGACTGGACCCGTCGCGATCCCCAAATCACCGAAGCCCTGACCCGTCTGGGTCGAAGCGGTGTGCCGGTGTACGTGCTCTACCGGCCCGGCAAAGCGCCGTTGCTGCTGCCTGAGGTGTTGACACAGGGGCTGGTGCGAGAGGCGTTGGGGACGTTGTGAGTGTCAGGGTTTCTGCGTCAAACGACGTAGTTGCTGGTCTCTCTGGGCTTCATCTGAGCCGCCTGTGGCGTTGGTGCTTCCTATAAAGTCAGGCACTGTCTTGTCACGGGCATCAACCAATCTATGACGGAGCAAAAAATCGAGGTCTACCCGCATGCGGCAGGAGGCTGGGGCGCACTCAAAAGTGTGGCCAAGCAGCTGATACGGCAACGAATTGCTACCAAGGGCGCGCGTACTTTGCTCGCCGCCAACCAGCCCGATGGTTTTGATTGCCCTGGTTGCGCTTGGCCTGACCGGGACCACACCTCGACCTTTGAATTCTGCGAAAACGGGGTCAAGGCCGTGGCTTCTGAGGCGACGGCCAAACGGGCCACACCCGAGGTGATCGCCGCGCGCACGGTGAGCCAATGGGAAAAAGCCTCTGACTTTGAACTGGAAGAACAAGGACGCTTAACGCATCCTTTGGTCTACAACGAAACAAGCGATCGCTACGAGGCGATTCGCTGGGATGAGGCATTTGTGTTGATCGCGCAGGAACTGACCGCGCTCGATCACCCGAACCAGGCCTTGTTCTACACCTCGGGCCGCACCAGCAACGAAGCGGCCTTTTTGTACCAGCTCTTTGTGCGCGAGTTCGGTACCAACAACTTCCCCGACTGCTCCAACATGTGCCACGAGCCCAGCGGCGTGGCGCTCAAGCCCACCATCGGTGTCGGCAAGGGCACGGTGACTTTGGCCGACTTTGAAGTGGCCGACGCCATCTTCATCTTTGGCCAAAACCCCGGCACCAACCACCCGCGCATGTTGGGGGAGTTGCGTGCGGCGGCCAAACGTGGCGCGCGCATCGTCAGCTTCAACCCGCTGCGTGAACGTGGCCTGGAGCGTTTTGCTAATCCTCAGAATGCAGTGGAGATGGCCATCGGTGGCTCCACCGCCATCAGCTCGCATTACTTTCAGGTGCGCATCGGCGGTGACTTCGCGGCAGTGAAAGGGTTGTGCAAGCGCTTGCTGGAGCTGGATGATGCGGCGATGGCCGAGGGCAGGGCGCGTGTGCTTGATGTGGCGTTCATCGCCGAGCACACGAGTGGCTTCGACGGTTTGGCGGCGAATCTGCGTGCCGAGTCTTGGGCCTTGCTGGAGGCTGAATCTGGCCTCAGCCACCGCGAGTTATGCATCGCCGCCGACGTGTACGCACAAGCCCGCAGCACCATCATTTGTTGGGGCATGGGCATCACCCAGCACCAGCATTCGGTGATGACCATTCAAATGCTGCTGAACTTGCTGCTGCTGCGCGGCAACCTGGGGCGGCCTGGCGCGGGTGCTTGCCCGGTGCGTGGCCACAGCAATGTGCAGGGCGACCGCACCATGGGCATTGACGAAAAACCCAGCCCTGCATTTCTCGACCGGCTGCAACAGGTGTTTGGGTTTGAACCACCCAGACAACCCGGCCTCAACACGGTGGACAGCATTGCCGCTATGCACGGCGGCCGAGCCCGAGTGTTCTTCGGCATGGGTGGCAACTTCGCTGCGGCCACGCCTGACACCGCCACCACTTGGGCGGGTTTGCGCCAATGTGCGCTCACGGTGCATGTGGCCACCAAATTCAATCGCAGCCATGTGGTGCATGGCAAGCAGGCATTGATCTTGCCCTGTTTGGGCCGCACTGAAGTTGACGTGCAAGCCGGCGGCCCACAAAGCGTGTCAGTAGAAGACTCGATGAGCATGGTGCATTTGTCGGCAGGCTTGAATGCCCCGGCTTCTGAGCATTTGTTGTCTGAGCCGATGATCGTGGCGCTACTGGCGCAGGCGACCTTGCCCCACAGCAAAGTCCCCTGGGCTTGGTTGGTGCAGGACTACAGCCGCATCCGCGACAAGATTGAAGCGGTGTTCGATGATTTCCACGGTTTTAATGCGCGGGTTGCAAAGCCTGGCGGCTTTCGCTTGCGCAACACGGCGTCAGAGCGGGTTTGGAAAACCGCGTCCGGCAAAGCGGAGTTCCGCACCCATGCTGTGTCCCAAGGTGATCAACAACAATCCGCCCGCGCTGCTGCCGCAAAAGGCGTGGTGGTGATGACTCTGGCGACCGTGCGTTCGCACGATCAATACAACACCACCATCTATGGTTTGGACGACCGCTACCGTGGCGTCTATGGCCAACGCCGCGTCGTCTTCATGAATGGGGCCGACATGCAAGCGCAGGGGTTCAAGGCGGGCGATTTGGTCAACATTCAAAGCGTGTTTGCAGGCGAAACCCCGCGCCAAGTCGACGGCTTTTTGCTCGTGGCCTACGACATCCCGCGCGGTTGTCTGGCCAGCTACTACCCCGAGACCAATGCGCTGTTGCCGCTGTCCGGTGTGGCCGATGGTGCGGGCACACCGACATCGAAGGCGATTCCCGTGGTGTTGTCTGCCGCAGCGCCTTCAGTCACTTCTACGCGACGCATCACAGACGCCAGCCATGCTTGAACCCACTGACGCGATATCCCGTTTGCCAGTGGTTCGGTTTGACGGGATCTCATCGCAGGCCGACGACGACCAACTCGCCGTCGAAGCCCCGGTGGCCCTGGTATTCAACGGCATCTCCCATGCGGTGATGATGGCCACGCCGCAAGACCTGGAAGACCTGGCCTTGGGTTTTGCACTGTCTGAAGGTTTGATTCAGAGCCGCGCCGAGTGCCGTGACGTGAACGTGTTTCACCAAACCGAAGGCTTCGAAGTGCAACTGGAGATTGCCTCTGGCGCATTTGCCGCCTTCAAGCAGCGCAAACGCAGCATGGAAGGTCGCACAGGCTGCGGTCTGTGTGGCCTGGAGAGTTTGCAGCAACTGGATTTGCAATCATTGCCACGCCGCGAGCAAACGGCGGCCGCCGTGCCCACTGAAGTCATCCAACGCGCCTTCGCCGACTTGCCCGAACGCCAATGGCTCAATTCCCAAACCGGCGCTTGCCATGCCTCTGCCTGGGTAGATGAAGACGGCCAGTTGGCCCAAGTGCGCGAAGACGTGGGCCGCCACAACGCACTAGACAAACTGCTGGGCGCACGGGCTTGGGCCGGTGATTCCGCCGCAGACGGTTTTGTCATCGTCTCCAGCCGCGCCAGCGTCGAGCTGGTACGTAAATGTGCCCACCTTGGCGTGGGCGCTTTGGCGGCCATCTCTGCACCCACGTCGTTGGCGGTGGAGGTGGCACGCCAGGTGGGTATTCAGCTGTACGGCTTTTGCCGGGGCGAGCAGGTGGTGCACTACACCTCTTGAAGTGGCGACTTTCGCCACCAGATAATCAGCAGCTGCGCCCAAGATCCCAGTGGTCGAGTCAGTTGTGCGCCACCCCAGTTTTGAATTCACCCTTGTTTATTTCCATGACCAAACAAACCCATTCCTTCCAAGCCGAAGTCAAACAAATTCTGCACCTGGTGACGCATGCGCTTTACTCGAACAAGGAAATCTTCCTTCGCGAGTTGGTGTCCAACGCGTCGGATGCCTGCGACAAGCTGCGTTTTGAGGCACTCAACCGCGCCGAGTTGTTTGAAGACACGCCCAACCTGGAGGTGCGGGTGAGTTTTGACGCAGACGCCAAAACCTTGACCATCACCGACAACGGCATCGGTCTGTCCAGCGACGAGGCGGCGGCCAACCTGGGCACCATTGCCAAGAGCGGCACGCGGGAATTCATGGCCGCGCTGGAAGGTGACAAGAAAAAGGACGCCCAACTGATCGGCCAGTTTGGTGTGGGCTTTTACAGCGGCTTCATCGTGGCCGACCGCATCACCGTCGAGTCGCGCCGCGCTGGGTTGAAGCAGGAAGAAGGCGTGCGCTGGAGTTCCGAAGGGTCCGGTGAATACGAGCTGGAAACCATCACCCGCGCGGCACGTGGCACCAGCGTGATTCTGCACTTACGCGAGGGCGAAGAAGAGTATTTGAGTGGTTGGAAACTGCGCAGCATCATCAGCAAATACTCCGACCACATCTCGCTTCCTATCTTGATGCAAAAGGAAGAGTGGGACGCCGAAGCGCAAAAACAAGTCAAACAAGAAGAGTGGACACCAGTCAACAAAGCCGCTGCCCTGTGGACCCGCGCCAAGAGCGACATCACCCAAGAACAGTACGACGAGTTCTACAAACAGATCAGCTTCGACACGGAAGCGCCCTTGGCCACCACCCACAACCGCGTGGAAGGCCGCAGCGAATACACGCAGTTGCTCTACGTGCCCGCCAAAGCGCCCATGGATTTGTGGAACCGCGACAAACGTGGTGGCGTGAAGCTGTATGTGAAACGTGTTTTCATCATGGACGACGCCGAGGCGTTGATGCCCGTCTACCTGCGTTTCGTCAAAGGCGTGATTGACAGCAGTGACTTGCCGCTGAACGTGAGCCGCGAGTTGCTGCAAGAAAGCCGCGATGTGAAGGCCATTCGCGAAGGCTCGACCAAGCGTGTGCTGAGCATGCTCGAATCACTGTCCGACAGCGAAGACGCCGCCGAACGCGAGAAATACGCCAAGTTCTGGAAAGACTTTGGCAGCGTGCTCAAGGAGGGTATCGGTGAAGACTTTGCCAACCGCGAGCGCCTGTCTAAACTGTTCCGTTTTGCATCCACCCACGCCGATGAAGGTGTGTCGCTGACCGACTACGTCAAGCGCATGAAAGAAGGCCAAGAGGCCATTTACGTGATCACCGCCGACAGCCTGGCTGCCGCCAAGAGCAGCCCACAGCTGGAGGTCTTCCGCAAAAAAGGCATCGAGGTGCTGCTGCTGATCGACCGCGTGGACGAGTGGTTGCTCAGCCATCTCTACGAATTCGACGGCCACCCGCTGCAAAGTGTGGCCAAAGGCGCGGTGGACCTGGGCAAATTGCAAGACGAAGATGAGAAAAAACAAGCCGAAGAAGCGGCCACCGCCTTCAAGCCTGTGCTGGACCGTTTGAAAGAGACGCTCAAAGACCGTGCCAAAGACGTGCGCATCACGACCCGTTTGGTTGATTCACCGGCCTGCTTGGTGGTGGAAGAAGGCGACATGAGCGGCCACCTTGCACGCATGCTCAAACAAGCCGGGCAAGACGCGCCCAAAGCGCAACCCATCCTGGAAGTGAACACCGAGCACGCCCTCGTCAAACGTCTGGAGAAGTCCGAACAGTTCGACGCCTTGGCCCACATCCTGTTCGACCAAGCCTTGTTGGCTGAAGGCGGCCAGCTGGAAGACCCGGCGGCTTATGTGAAACGGGTGAATGAGTTGTTGTTGGCGGCTTGAGTTTTGCTGCGCGATGTGAGGGAATGAACCTTGAAACGGCAGTTGGACGCGCCCGAGTGGGCTGTGATGCGGTGGGCTGGCAAGGCGAGACAACGCGGCGGGCTCATGCCCGCAAGGCGGAGCAACGCCGCCAGCACGCCGCAGCGCGGCTCAATCGGGTGTGTAGCGCTTTCGCCAGAAAGGTGATGGGCGTCGTGTGAAAAAACCTCAATGTTCATCAGGTGTTGCTAGCGGAGGTAAGCGGTCAACTGCCGGTTCAAGGTTCAATCCCCTTGCATCGCATCCAACTGATCCTGCAGCTGCGTGATCTGCTCTGACCAATACGCGGAGGTGCCGAACCACGGAAAGGCGGCAGGAAACGCAGGGTCGCTCCAGCGACGTGCCAGCCAAGCGCTGTAGTGAATGATGCGCAGGCTGCGCAGCGGTTCGATCAGGGAGAGTTCACGGTCGTCGAAGTCCATGAATTGCTCATAACCGGCCAGCAGCGCTCGCAATTGACCTTTGGCGGCTTGCGGATCACCCGAAAGCAGCATCCATAGGTCCTGTACGGCAGGCCCCATCATGGCGTCGTCGAGGTCCACGAAGTGTGGCCCGCTTTCAGTCCACAGCACATTGCCGACGTGGCAGTCGCCATGCAGTCGAATGGCCGCCGCGCCGCCTGAGCTCTGTACTTCGTCGAAACGCTGTTGGGTCAGGTGCAGGACGGCGTTCACCAAACTGGTCCACCGTTCTTGCCATTCAGGCGACACCACGTTTTGCGCCAGCAGGTAGTCGCGTGAGGCGAGTCCAAACTCGGCCACCGTCAGCGTGCGACGGTGCTTGAATGGCTGCTTTCGACCGATGGCGTGCATGCGTCCGATGAAGCGGCCAATCCACTCCAGCACTTGAGGGTCTTCCAGCTCCGGCGACCGACCGGATCGACGTGGGCTGAGCGAAAAACGATGCTGCCCGGCGGCAGTGCGCACGGTTGCCAAGGTGTTGGGCCCATCAGAGACCGTGCTGGTGTCTGCGGCTTGGGCTGAGCGCGTCAGGACCAGCGGCGCGATCACAGGGATGTCTTGCTCGGCCAACTCTTGAGCGTAAGCGTGTTCTTCCAGAATTTGCGCGTCTGACCAACGATGCGGCCGGTAGAACTTGGCGACCACGACGGACTTGTCTTCCAAGAACACTTGGAAGACACGGTTCTCGAAAGAATTGAGCTGGATCAGTCGGCCATCGCCAAAACAGCCGACTTCGGCCAAAGCGTCGAGCACCAGATCGGGTGTGAGACCCTCGTAGGGGGTTTGGCTGTCCAAGGGTTCTGGATGTGGTGTTGCGGCGAGCGTCGGTTCATTGGGCATGGCCCGATGCTATCCCGCCAATTCTGAGCCGCAGCACTGGCGTCGTGCAAGCCGCAACAGGCGCGCTGCAATCAAGCGCCGCGCAATTGGTGTTTGCTGCCGGGCATGTCGTCGACCACGCCTGCGACGTCGTCGTCTCGGAAATGGGTGCGGTGGTCGCGTGGCGCTACCGTGGGTTGCGCTGCCACTTCATGTGACTCTTCCGCAGTAAATTCCAGGCCACGCAAACTGTCGAAGCGACTGTCAGGCGCAAAGAAAGAGTCTTGGAAGGCGTTCGCGTCCTGCCACAAATGGGTGCGCTGTGCTCTGCGCGATGCGACCGCCGTCACCAAGGATTCCCGGGCCTGGGTCAACCCTGCAGGCACGGGCAGGCTTTGTGCCGGCGTCAGCGGTGCGGTGCCCGCCTGTTGCGGCACCAGTTGGTGCAGCTCATCCAAGGACGGTAGCTGATCGGGGGGGCAGCGCAGATACTGAATTCGGCACGCCGCCAGCACTGCCTGTTTGATCTGAATGACGCGACGCGAGGTGCCACGGTCCAACTCCAAGTCGATGGCCGCCAAGACCCGCCCGTTGGCGCTGCAAATCGCAAAACCGACATGAATGGAACCCAGCAGGTCGTACCAGTATCGGGTTGCGCTCGTATCTACTGGCTGGCAAAAACGAACCAGGGGCAGCTTGGAGAGCACGACATGCTGGGGCAGTGCATCCCGCAGCAGGCGGTAGGCGCGGCGCTCGTTGGTGTTGAACACGGGCCGCGGCGTCAGGGCCCAATCACTTGGCAGCGGCAGAGGCTTTTTGCGTCTGCCCAAGAGGCCCCAGTAGGTGACGGCCGCCATCAGCAAGCAGAGTGCGGCGCCAGCCAAGATCCAGGTCGAATTACTCATCTACGGGGGGCGGTACTGCGATTGATGAAAATGAAAAGCGTGGTGGACTGTCTCACAGGTTCGCAGTGATCGCAAACTTTGCATGCGGACATTGATTCACCGAACGTGACAATATGTTACTTCGTATGCTGGCGCAAAACATCCCCCTAAGCGAGGTGATTGAGGCCAAATATGGGGGTACAAGTCAAGGTTTTTGGGAGGAGGTGGGTTGGGCTTTTGTTTCGGTTGAGCCAGGACTGTCGGGCTGGGACGGGATCGGTTGTTCGTTTTGCGCTTTTCGCGTGTCGTCATGCGTCACGCCCCATGCCGATTCCACCAGGTCCTGCAAGCCTTTGGCCTGCGCTTTGAACTGGTAGTTCAGTTCGGCTGCCTGATCCGCTAAGGCCTCCTCCAGATGTGACGCCAAGTTGTCATCGGGAAGTGCCAGCCACGCTTCGCTCTCATTGGCCTGTCGTTTGGCAACCGCACCTGCGCGACGGGCAATTTTCAGCATCGCGTCGTTCTCGGAGAGCGCGTGTATGAAGAGAGCGTCGACGTTCCGGTTGCGGGCGTGCAAGACCGCGTGATCGAACAATTGGCTCCCATAGCCTCGCCCGCGGCGGCTTGGCAACACGGAAACCCCGAACTCCGCCATGCGATTGGTCACTCGGCCTGCGCCAGACGGTGGATAGGCGAGATGAGCCATGGCAATGAGTGCCAGGTGTCGGTTGAAAATGCCGAATACCTCGTCCCGGTCGAAGTCCAGCATGTCCACATACTTTCGAACTTGGGCTGGGCCCGCGATGTAACCAAATCGCAAATAGAGATCGTGTGGGGGCAAGCTGAGCAGGTGCTCCGCTATACGGTCCCGATGGCGCGGGGCCAATGCCCGTATCGGAACCCAGGTCCACAACCGTTCATAGAGCGGCGCTTTCTTGGAGGGCGGGGTTGAGTCGCCCTCGTGGCGGGGGCTTGAGGCGCCGCCATCCCCGCGTTCCAGCGGTACGAATTCCGCAACCAAATCGGATGTCGCGTGGTAGTTTGGTGTTTCCATGGGGTGGTGACTCCGGCAGAAGCCTGCGTTGCCGCATCATATCGGGTTTACCCTAGTCTGCGACCTCTAAACCGCTTTCGCTTTGACGGGGCGTGGTCTTCGCGACTGCTCGATGATCCCGGAGGGGGGGGGGCAGAACAGCCGGGGTGTCATGGAAACTGCCGGATGGCGCATCTACGCCTGAAGCTGCTATAATCTTCGGTTCTCCCTGATGTGCTCGGGGGAGTAACAACAGCTTTGCGTTGTTGCGCCACTGTGTTGCCACCTAAGAGGCCGCCATTCTAAAGAAGCGGTACCGACCGTGCGCTGTGCAGTGGTACTGGGCAAGATTAACTCATCGAAACACCATGAAAACCTTCAGCGCCAAACCGGCCGAAGTGACGCATGAGTGGTTTGTGATTGACGCGACCGATAAGGTTCTCGGACGGGTGGCCAGTGAAGTCGCCCTCCGCTTGCGCGGCAAACACAAAGCCATTTACACGCCTCACGTCGACACCGGCGACTTCATCGTCATCGTTAACTCCGACAAAATCCGCGTGACCGGCAACAAAGCCAATGACAAGGTGTACTACCGTCACTCTGGTCATCCTGGCGGCATTCATGCCACCAAGTTCAAGGACATGCAAGCCAAGCACCCAACCCGTGCGATTGAGAAAGCCGTCAAAGGCATGCTCCCTAAGGGTCCGCTGGGTTACGCCATGATCAAGAAGCTGAAGGTTTATGCCGGTGCCTCGCATCCGCATACGGCTCAGCAGCCTAAAGTGCTGGACATCTAAGGAACCGTGATGATTGGAAATTGGAATTACGGAACGGGTCGCCGCAAATCGTCGGTTGCACGTGTGTTCATCAAAAAAGGTACGGGTCAAATCATTGTCAACGGCAAACCCGTTGAGCAGTATTTTGGTCGTCAAACCTCGATCATGGTGGTGAAGCAGCCTTTGATGCTGACCTCCAACGAAGCCGCATTTGATGTCAAAGTCAATGTGCATGGCGGTGGTGAGTCGGGCCAAGCCGGCGCGGTTCGCCATGGCATCACCCGTGCATTGATCGACTATGACGCCGCATTGAAGCCGCCACTGAAACACGCTGGTTTTGTCACGCGCGATGCACGTGAAGTCGAGCGTAAAAAGGTCGGTTTCCACGGCGCTCGTCGTCGTAAGCAGTTCAGCAAGCGCTAATCACCAGCGCTCGAAAGAAGCTCTTGGAGCAGATCACGACAGGCCGCTTTGTTGCGGCCTGTTTTGTTTGAGCGTCAGATTTTTCCCCCTACACCATGCGCTGGAAACTACTGCGACGGCGACTGTCAGTGAGCGCACCACGCATGATTGTGCGCAGCCATATGCCTTGGCCGTTGCGTTGGGTCATACTGGCCTTGATGCTTGGCTTTTCTGCAGCGTTGGCATTGTGGGCGTTTGAATTCGGCAAGGAGATTGCTGGCCTGGATCGAAACGCCAAAGCGGAGTTGCTGGAGCTTCGATCTCAAGCCGAGAAGCTCAAGGCCGAGCGTGACGCTGCGGTCTCGTCGGCCAACACGGCCGAAAGCAAGTGGAAAACTGATCAAGCCTCCTACGACAGCTTGGTGCAACAACTCAAGGCCTCACAAACCGAAACCATGGCCTTGAAGGCTGATTTGGGATTTTTCGAACGGTTACTGCCTGCGAATTCCAGCGGGTCAGACAACCAAGGAATTTCGGTTCGCGGATTGCAACTTGAGCCGCAAGCACCCGGCCAATTGAGGTTCCAACTGCTGTTGATGCAGCTTGGAAAAACCTTGCCCGAGTTTCAAGGGCGCTATGAACTCACACTCGCGGGCCAGTTGGACGGCAAACCCTGGACATGGGTGCCACCGCTGACCAAAACGAATGTCGTTCTCAAGCAGTACTTGCGACTGGAGGGGATGATTGAATTTCCCGTTGCCGCCGTGGTAAAAAGCGTGACCGTCAAGGTGCTTGATACGCAGGGCGCGGTCAAGGCGAGTCAAACCACCAAGCTATAGCAGGCTGAGCGTCTTTTGTAGATGCCCGCAAAAAAAAGCTCTCAACCTCTAAGTCTGCCAACCCCGAAGGTGCACACATGTTCAACAAAAAAAAACAGCCGCCAATTCGTACATTGATTGGTGAAGGAACTGTGATCCAGGGCGAACTGAAGTTTTCCGAGGGCATGCGCATTGACGGCCATGTCAATGGCGATGTAACCGCGGTCGGAGACGGCGCCAGCATTTTGGTGATCAGTGAAAATGCCCGCGTTACTGGCAAGGTCAAGGCTGGGCATGTGATCATCAGCGGTGAGGTGGTGGGCCCGGTGCACTCCGACGAGCTCTTGGAATTGCAGCCCAAAGCCCGTGTTGTTGGAAATGTCAGCTATGGCGTGCTTGAAATGCACCAAGGTGCCTCCATTGATGGTGAGGTGCACCCGATCAAGTCTGACGCCGCCCCCGTGCTGAAGTTGGCCGCATCTGCGGCCGATGTTTGATTGAACCGTGAACCGAATTGTTGAAAAATTGAATTGAAGGACATGCCATGAGCGCACTCGCAGAACAAACCTCCACACCGAACACTGAGCTTGCACCGCCCGTGCCACTGGTTTTTACCGACAGTGCGGCATCTAAAGTGAAGGAGCTGGTTGATGAAGAGGGCAACCCCGATCTGAAACTGCGGGTTTTTGTGCAGGGCGGTGGCTGCTCAGGTTTTCAGTACGGTTTCACGTTCGATGAAATCGTCAACGAAGACGATACCCAAATGAATAAAAACGGCGTTACTTTGCTGATCGACGCGATGAGTTTGCAGTACCTGGCCGGCGCCGAGATCGACTACAAAGATGATCTACAAGGAGCCCAGTTCGTCATCAAAAACCCCAATGCCACCACGACCTGTGGTTGTGGCTCAAGTTTTTCCGTCTGAGTCTTTGCGTTTCAAACAAATAAGGCCACCGCAAGGTGGCCTTTGTTCTTTGTATTTGCTGTTTCGGTGTGTGATCAGCGTGCCGGATACAGCGCTCCCAGCACACGCGGCCCCTTCGCCCCGGTCACTGCGGGCACATTGCCAGGTGCCCGGTGTTTGTGCGCCCAGGCCAGCCAGGCGAAAGCAGCCGCTTCGACCTGTTGGGGTGGTACCCCCAGTGCTGCGGTCGTATCGACCCGGGTGCTGGGAAGCGCTCGGGTCAGGGCAGACATCAATGCCTTGTTGTAGGCACCACCACCGCAAACATAGAGGGATTGAACCTCGTGCATCGCGCGTCGCAATTCACGGGTGATGGACTGCACCGTAAGCGCCAGCAAGGTCGCTTGCACATCACTTGCCTTGAGCGACCCAACAGGGCCCACGGCCATCAGTTTGTGGGTCAACCAGTCGCTGTTGAATAGATCTCGGCCTGTGCTTTTGGGCGCTGGCCGCGCAAAGTATGGGTCGCTCAGGCAAACGTCGAGCAAAGTTTGGTTGACTTGGCCCTGCGCTGCCCACTGACCCGCGTCGTCGTAGGGCGCACCCGTGTGCTCTTTGCACCAATGGTCCATGAGCACATTGCCGGGCCCGCAATCCAAGCCCAAACAAGTGCCGTCGCGCTTGAGCAAACTCAGGTTGCTGATGCCTCCGACGTTCAGCACCGCGCGGTCTGCGCCTGGCTCAGCGAAGAGGGCCTGATGGAAGGCAGGCACCAAGGGCGCGCCTTGTCCGCCGGCCGCCACGTCACGACTGCGGAAATCGGCGATGACGTCGATGCCGCACAACTCGGCCAGCAAGGCCGGTTGGTTCAACTGCAGCGTGTAGCCCAACGTGCCATCGGCAAGACGGGGTTGGTGGCGCACGGTTTGTCCATGGCTCGCAATAGCAGTGATCTGCTCAGCTTTGATGCCGGTGTCTCGCAGTAACTCGTGGACAGCCTGCGCATAGACCTGGGACACGGCGTTGGCAGCCAATGCGGCACGGTGCAATTCGTTGAGGCCTGCGCTGTTAAGTGACAGCAGCTCGTCCACCAAAGCGGCGTCGTAGGGACAGTGCACATGCCCGATGACGGTGAGGTGCGAGGGTGTTCGGGTACCAGCTTTTTCTGACGGGCTGGCCATCTGCACCAATGCCGAATCCACACCATCCATGGAAGTGCCCGACATCAGACCGATGTAAAGCTCCTGCACTTGCTCTGGAGTGTCTGCGGTGGACTGTATTGCAGACGGACTCAAGCCGTGACCTATTCGGCAGTCCAGCCGTTCTCACCCAAGGTTTGGGCGGTGGCCAGTTTAGATTTGGACGCTTGGGCCAATTGTTGGAACTGAACACGCGCCGCGCCCGACAAAGACAATGTTTCTGCACCCTTGGCCAAAATCATGGGGTCCACATGTTCGTCCTTCACTTTCAGTTCGAAGTGAAGGTGGGGACCTGTTGCCCAACCTGTTGCACCGACCGCACCAATGTGGTCGCCTTGTCCCACTTTTTGGCCCACTTTCACGTCGATTCGACTCAAGTGGGCGTAGAGGGTGGACTTGTCTGAGGCATGTTTGATGGACACCACGTTGCCGTAGCCGTTTTGCCAACCCGCGAAATGCACGACACCGTCAGCCACTGTCCGAACGGGGGTTCCAGTGGGGGCACCATAGTCAACACCCTTGTGTTGGCGCCAGGTGTTCAAGATGGGGTGCAGGCGCATGGCAAAACCAGACGTCACCCGCGAGAACTCCATGGGGCTCGCCAAAAAGCTGCGTTGTTTGCTTTGGCCATTCAAATCGAAGTAAGCACCTTTGGCACTTCCTTCTTGGTACCAAACGGCAGAGTAACTGCGGCCTTTGTTGATGAACTCAGCCGCCAGTACCCGTCCCGTGCCCTGGTTCCACGAAATGGGCTCGCCGTCTGCGGTGGGAATTTCATAAACCACGCTGAAGGAATCACCTTTGCGCAGCTCGCGGTGAAAGTCGATGTCGGTCGAAAAAATTTCCGCCATCTGCACGGCGATGGGGTCGGGAATGTTGGCTGCATCGGTCGCAGCAAACAAGGACGAACGGATGCTGCCGCTGCCCAAGCGCCATTGGTTCGAGAGGCCAACGGTCTCGGACGTGCTGGTGAACGCGCCCAAACCATCGGTCCGGATCGACAGCCGGGTGAAGTGCGTGGCTATCAGATCGCTGCGTTCGGCGTGGTAGCGCGCTACCAGTTCTTGCAGGCGACCTTGCGCATCGGTGCGCACTTGCACCATTTTGCCGCCGCGTCCAGCGAGCAGTTTGCGAGCGGTGGAATCGTTGCGCAAAAAGGCGGTGGCCTCGCGGTCAGAGACTTGAAGTCGTCGGAACAAACTGTCCGCAGTGTCACTGGCCCGCGTCACGTCGCCCCGGAAAAGCTGCAAATCCTGGTCGGCGAGCAACGCCAGTTGAGGGCCCAGATCCAATGTCGGCAAGGTTTGAGCCACCACACGCCGGGGCAGGTCGGAGGCATCAGGAGCCAGGGGCGACAAACCAAACGCCGTCGCGGCAAAACCAAACAGCACCGCAACCAAGCCGGCCGAAACGCTCCGGGGATGCTCATGAACCCAGCGACCGAACGTGCTCAGTGTGGGGTTGGGGTGCAAGGTGGCCGATGAATCGGCACTGTCAGAAGAATTCAACCGCATCAGTTCTTGTGCGGGCATTGCGGCCCGATCAGCGAGCTTGGTGATGACGCTACCCAAGCAGGGATTGCAGTGTGGCCGGCATCGGGCCTCTAAAATCAGGCCCAATCCCGACTTCGCTGGCATAACAACCCGATGACAACCAGGTCATGCCTTAGCGAAAACGAGGGCCGAGTATAACGGCCCAGGTTTCTTGAGCGGTGGGCAATAGCCCGAGTTCAACCAAGGAAACCGGCTTCATATTTCACATTAAAAAAACAAACATGACTTCCAGCACGGATCCATCAAAGAGTTACCCGTTGACCGACGAGGTCAGGCAAGCGTTGGCTATCACCCAACGTGGCTGTGAAGAGTTGCTTCCGCTGCCCGAGTGGCAAAACAAACTCGCGCGCTCGGCAGCGCTGGGGGTGCCGCTTCGTATCAAGTTTGGCCTGGACCCCACCGCGCCGGATTTGCACCTGGGCCACACGGTGGTGTTCAACAAAATGCGCCAGCTGCAAGATTTGGGGCACACCGTGATTCCTTTGATTGGCGACTTCACCTCCATGATTGGTGACCCGTCGGGGCGCAACGCGACCCGACCGCCACTCACGCGCGAACAAATCGAAGCCAACGCCCAGACCTATTTCAATCAAATCAGTTTGGTGCTTGACATCGATCGCGCCGAGGTTCGCTACAACAGCGAGTGGTGCGATGCGCTCGGTGCTCGCGGCATGATTCAGCTGGCTGCACAGTACACCGTGGCCCGCATGATGGAGCGCGACGATTTCTCCAAGCGTTTTTCCAGCAACACACCTATCTCTGTCCACGAGTTTTTGTACCCCCTGGTGCAAGGCTACGACTCAGTGGCCCTGAAAAGCGATTTGGAATTGGGCGGTACCGACCAAAAATTCAACCTGCTGATGGGGCGCCATCTGCAACAAGAAAAAGGGCAGGAGCCGCAGTGCATCTTGACCATGCCCTTGTTAGAGGGCCTGGACGGTGTGGAAAAAATGTCCAAAAGCAAGGGCAATACCATCGGCATCACGGAAGCCCCCAACGACATGTTTGCCAAGGTGCTGTCCATCAGCGACGACCTGATGTGGCGCTGGTTCCCGTTGTTGAGTTTTCGCAGTGAAGGTGACGTTGCGGAGTTAAAAGCCGAGGTCATGCTCGGGCGTAACCCCAAAGACGCCAAGGTGATGCTGGCCAAAGAAATCACCGCGCGCTTTCACAGCCAAGCTGCTGCTGATGCCGCAGAGCAAGACTTCATCAACCGATCCCAGGGCGGCATTCCAACCGACATTCCCGAGGTGCACCTGACCGGCTCGCCGCTGGGCATAGGCGCTGTGCTCAAACAGGCTAATTTGGCGCCATCCAGCAGCGAAGCATTGCGCTTGGTAGATGGCGGTGGCGTCCGCATTGATGGCGCGGTCGTCAGCGATCGTGGCCTGCGTTTGGGTGCGGGAAGTTATGTGGTTCAAGTGGGCAAACGCAAGTTTGCGCGGGTGGTGCTGGCCTGATGATTGCGCTGATTCAGCGCGTCGCACAGGCCCGCGTGGAGGTGCAAAACCAAACCATCGGTCAAATTGGCCCTGGTTTGCTGGTTCTGGTGTGTGCAGAGCCTTTGGATACCGAGGCCATCGCCAACAAGCTTGTCGCCAAGTTGCTGAAGTTGCGCATCTTCAACGACGAACAAGGCAAGATGAATCGAAGCGTCGTGGATGTGCAGGGCGGGCTGCTGATCGTCAGTCAGTTCACTTTGGTGGCTGATGCAAGCAGTGGCAACCGCCCCAGTTTTACCGGGGCGGCACCGGCTTTGCTCGGGCAAACGCTGTATGAACGTGTGGTGGCTCGCGCACGCATCCAACATTCACCTGTTGCTACCGGGCAGTTTGGTGCTGACATGCAGGTTCATTTGGTGAACGATGGGCCCGTGACAATTCCGCTGATCATCAGGGCCGATCTCTAAATTAACCTGTTTATCCTGGCGGTTGGATACTGCCTGTCAGCGGCGGAACACGCCCTCAGCGCTCACGATGGACAGCTCAGAGAAGCGCAAACCGGTGTGGTCGGTCGGTGTGAAACTCACCTCCAGGCCACCAATGTCCACCTTGTTGAATGTTTCCAGCGCTTTCTTGATGTTGCTGCGGGTGATGTCATTGCCGCAGCGCTTCAATGCTGCTACGAGCACCTTGGCGGCGGCGAAGCCTTCCAGCATCTGCGGTGTCACCTCGGCAATCTTCTTTCGTTCGGCCAGTTGAGAAGCTTCTGCGGCCATGGCTACTTTGTAGGAGCGCGGGGAAGGAAACACCTGGCTCACAATCATGTTGGTGGCGTTGTCACCCATCGATTTGATAAAACCCGACGAGGCGTTGTTGGACAGCGTGGCGATGGTGGCTTTCGAGCCTGCTGCGCGTAATGCTTTTACACCATCAGCCACCGCAGTGCCCGTACCAATGAAAATCACAGAAAGTGGTTTGGCGGCTGCCACTTTCGCTGCAATGGCCTTGAAATCGGGCGCTTTGCGATCAAAAAGTTCGTACGCAGCTGGTTGTTTTCCAAGTTCCTTGAACACTTTCAAAACGCCTGGAGCAACATCGGCTCCGAACGAATCGTTCACCTGAATCACGGCCACGGTTTCAGCTCCGGGGATCGACAGGTGGCGAGTGAGGTGCTCTGCCTCTTTTTGGTACGTGGCCCGCACGTTAAACACCCACGGATGCACCGGACTGTGCAGTGACATGGCTCCTGTAGAGGGCGCAATCAACGTGATGCCCGCATTGGACAGCAAGGGCATGATGGCCTCGGTGTGGGGTGTGCCACGCGTCAAAAACAACGCCATCACCTTGCTGTCGGCGATTAGTTTTTTTTGCATTCTCGGCGGCCAACGCCGGGTCGAATTTGTCGTCCATCGACACCAATTCAATCTTCTGCCCATTGACGC
Source organism: Pseudomonadota bacterium (assembly GCA_046049865.1). GTDB lineage: Bacteria > Pseudomonadota > Gammaproteobacteria > Burkholderiales > Burkholderiaceae_C > JANPCX01. Next base: position 48,340 of record JBJOQO010000003.1, read on the forward strand.
CGCCTTGCGCATTGATGTGATCAAGGTACAGCTGAGCGCCAGTTGCGGTTTCTTTGACGCTTGATGCGGCGGTACCCGAGTACCTAGCGGTTTTTCCGACCTTGATTTGCGCCCAAACGGGTGCCTGATACGCCGCTGAAACGATGGCCAACGCGGCCAGCTTCAGTGAGAGTTTCAAGTTCAAGTCCTCGTTGGAGTGATCCCAGACCATGTCGCTGATTTCGCGGCATGGTCTTTGCTGCTGCTTAATTTTTACAAGCAGCACTGTGCCGCGCACCCATTGGTTTTAACCCGTTACCTTGAGTGATCGGAATATTTAACGTGATATTCAATGGGCACCGCTAGGATTCGGACAGTAACAAGTCGAGGGTAAAGATGGCGTTGATGATGTTGGTCGGTTCAATTGCGGGTGTGCTGTCTGGGCTGTTGGGTATTGGTGGCGGGCTTGTGTTGGTGCCAAGTTTGCTGTTGTTGCAACACACCCAGGGTTCCGAGGCAACGGCAGTGGCATTGGCCACATCGCTGGCCAGCATTGCATTCACTGGGGCGTGGTCGGCGTATCAGCAACATCGCCTTGGCAATGTTGATTTGGACAAGGTGAAGAAGCTCTCTGTAGGTGTGGCATTTGGTGCCATTTTTGGAGGGTTCACGGCGGCGCTGATGCCGGGATCGGTTCTTAAAGTGATTTTTTGCATTTTTGCTACCTATGTGGCGGTTCAGATGTTGTTGGCGGTCCAACCGCGATTGAACATCGAGTTCACAAACCGAACAGCCGCTGGGGCGGGGTTGGCAACCGGGGCGCTTTCTAGCTGGGTGGGCATTGGTGGTGGAACCATCGTGGTGCCCTTCTTGACCTCGACCGGCGAGTCGGTCAAAAAGGCCATCGGGATTTCATCGGCGGTGGGTGTGCCTGTTGCTGTTTTTGCCAGCCTTGGATTTGCGTGGAGTGCGTGGCGCTCGGGCGTCGATGCGCCGGGGCGTTTGGGGTTCATTGATTGGACCGCATTGATCAGCCTTGTGCCCGCATCTCTGGTGGGTTCTTTTGTGGGCGTTCGTTTGGGCACGCGTATCAGCGCCCTCTTACTCAAAAAGATATTCGCAGTCATTTTGTTGCTTAGCGCTGCGAAACTTTTGTTCTCGATTTGAGTGTTTTTCCCGTACCGATTCAAAACAGCAATCACTGCAAAACATCAAGGAGGAAATGATGGCAACCGAAGCATCGACCGTGGTCCAACTGCGCCGCAGACAAACTGACGCTCATCCCAAGCACCTGTTGCCTTTCAAGGGCCAATTCCCGCATGTGCCGACTTCGGCGTGGGTGTCTCCCAGCGCCGTGATCATCGGGGACGTGGATTTGGGTGAAAAGCGCTTCGGTGTGGCCTGGGGCTGTGGTTCGATGTGACGGTGCCAAGGTCACCATTGGCGCGCAAAGCAACGTTCAGGATTTGTGTTGTTTGCATGCCTGCCCCTACGACCATGGCGGCACCGATCTGGTGATTGGTGACCGGGTCACGGTCGGGCACAGGGCCATCATTCATGGCTGCACCATCGGGGACGAAATATTGATTGGCTGCGGAGCTATTGTGTTGGACGGCGCTGTGATTCAACCACGTGTCATGGTGGCAGCGGGTTCACTGGTTCCCTCCAACAAAGTGCTGGAATCCGGCTGGTTGTACATGGGGTCACTGGTCAAACAGGTGCGGCCACTGACTGAGAATGAACTATCTCATCTGGGCCATTCCGCGGAGCACTACGTGGAGCTTGCTCATGCCCACCAGGACAGCGTTTGATCTGTGAGTGAGCGCGCTGCAGGCAAAAAAGCCACCCTAGGGTGGCTTTTTTTGTGAGCGAGGGACTAAAAATCCAGTGAATCAGTCTGCGTATTGCCCTGCGGCCTTGATGACGGGGCCCAGTTTGTTGATTTGAGCCTCCACAAACTTTTTGTGCTCAACCATGTTCACGCGGGCATCGGTCACTACCACAGCACCCAAGGCTTCTTGGCGCTTCATGAACTCAGGGTCTTTCAGTGAAGTTTTCAAAGCGGCGTTGATTTTGTCCATCACCGGCTTGGGCATCCCTTTGGGCCCATAAAGTGCATGCCAAATCGTGACATCGAATCCTTTCAAACCCAACTCGTCCAAGGTAGGTAATTTGGCCAAAGCAGGTGTGGTCAGACGTTTCGTGGTGGTGACCGCATAGGCCTTGACTTTGCCGGCTTCGATTTGACTTGAGGTGTTGGTCGACTGGTCACACATCAAATCGACTTGGCCGCCCAATAAATCGGTCATGGCCGGGCCGGTGCCTTTGTAGGGTACGGTGGTCATGTCGATTTGGACCGTGCTTTGGAACATCAAACCGCACAAGTGAGAAGCTGAACCCAGGCCCGCATTGGCCAGGTTGATCTTGCCTTTGTTGGCGTCCATCCACTTCAGGAGTTCGGCGTAGTTATTGGCGGGCAATGATGGTTTTCCGATCAAGGTCATAGGCACTTCGTTGATCATGCCCAGATACTCGAAGTCTTCCAATGTTTTGTAAGGGAGCGCGCGATACAGGGCTGGTGCGGTTGCCATGCCGGAGTGAGCCAAAAGCAAGGTGTAGCCATCATTCCCCGCTTTGGCGACGCGACCTGCTCCCAAGGTTCCACCCGCGCCGGCCACGTTTTCGATGATGATGGGCTGGTTGTTCATGTGCTTGCGTATCGCTTCGCCGAAATCACGCGCTACTTTGTCGGTCGGGCCACCGGCGGCAAACGGCACGATGATGGTGATGGGTTTCTCAGGGTATTGCTGGGCCATGGCGGCAGAACCCAAGATGGCGGCCGTGGCCAAAAGCAGTCGTTTCATGGTGGAACTCCTTGTTAATAGCGGTCGCTGATTGGATGTTTGTGGCACCGACCCGTAACGCAGCGTGCGTGCCCAATGGAGCCGGTGTTGACACATTGTGAAGCTGCGGAGATGGGTGCGGGTCACGGAAACTACTTAGTTGACAACGTTTTTTTCGAGCGTGCTTAGCCCACCGGCCGCTGATCGACCACCACTTTGCCGTCATTGGGCAAACTACCCAATTGGCTGAACTGAACTTCCCCTCGAAGCTTGGTGACTTCGCGCATGCTGGTAATTAATTGTTCGCTTAAGCGAGCCTTGGTACCCTGTGCCAAGGCTGCGGTTTCCACCCAAAGTGTCATGCGGTCTTGAGCCGTTTCGCTGTCCACCACCAAACGGGCGCGTTGCACCTCGGGGTGGCGGCTGGCGATGGCGGCCACTTGGGAGGGGTGCACAAACATGCCGCGTACTTTGGCGGTTTGGTCAGCGCGGCCAAGCCAGCCGCGGATTCGGGTATTGCTGCGGCCGGTCGGGCAGGGGCCGGGCAGTACAGCAGACAAATCGCCTGTGCCAAAACGAATCAAGGGGTAGTCGGGGTTCAGGGTGGTGACCACCACTTCGCCGACTTCGCCTTCGGGTACGGGCTCGCCCGTTCCGGGGCGCACGATTTCCACAATCACCTCTTCATCCAGCACCAAACCTTCACGGGCCGATGTTTCGTAGGCGATCAATCCGAGGTCGGCCGTGGCGTAACACTGAAAGGCTTGTATACCGCGAGCGAGCAAGTCGTCGCGCAGGCTGGCGGGAAAGGCCTCACCGCTGACCAAGGCGTGTTGGAGCGAGGGCAAGGCTACACCCATGTCGGCCGCTTTGTCGAGAATGATTCTCAGAAAACTGGGGGTGCCGGTGTAGGCGTTGGGCTGCAAGGTTCGTATCGCCTGCACCTGTTGCTCCGTTTGCCCCGTGCCGGCGGGGAACACTGTGCAACCCAGTGCATGGGCGCCGGTTTCCATCATGGAGCCTGCGGGGGTGAAGTGGTAGCTGAACGCGTTGTGGACCAAGTCGCCCGCACGAAAACCCGCCGCAAACAGGGCTCGCGCGATGCGCCAGTAGTTGGGGGCGCGGCCTTCGGGCTCATGGATGAGGCCGGGTGAGGCAAACACCCGCAAGGGGCGCTGAGTTTGTAGGGAGGCGCGTCCCCAACTGACCGCCGAGAAGCCACCGAACACGTCATGCGGAGCACTGGCGTGTTGACTCTCCATCAATTCGTGCTTGCGCACCACGGGCAATTTCGCCAGGGCGGCACGGGTGTTGATGTTTTCGGTGTGCAGGCCATGAAAACGGTGTTGATAGGCGGGGGCGTGCTGTTTGGCATGCTGGACCTGTTTGGCCAGACGCTGCATCAACGCCGCTTCACGCTCTTCGGGGGAGCGGGTCTCTAGCAGGTCGTAGTAGTCGCTTGGGTTCAGTGCGGGTGTCATGGTCAACGGGCCTCTTCAATCTTCGTCGACCCAGCGCAACAACCGGCGTTTGATGTCGTCTTGCAGTTTGCGAACGTCGGCACTGCTTTTTAGGGTTTGAACATCCCACTCGCTGCGCTGCGAGCGGCGTCTGGCGATGCGTGCGGTGATCGCATCGTCCTGTACGTGAAGGTCTAGCACGGCAACACCTTGAAGCTCAAAACCCGAGCCCTTTTCAGTCAGTACCCGCAAATCGCGCACATGCCGCTTGAGTTGCTGCAAGGCGTCAACGGGTTTGAAGGACGGCAGGGCGAAAAAGTCGTCGACCATGAACCACTCCGTCAGGCCAACCAGCGCTTGCGGCGCTTGTAGCTTTTGACGTCTTTGAAACTCTTTTTGTCATCGCTGCTCTTGCCCATGCCGAGGTAGAACTCCTTCACATCTTCGTTCTCGCGCAAGCTGCTGGCCGCCCCGTCCATCACGATGCGGCCGTTCTCCAAGATGTAGCCGTAGTCGGCATAACGCAGCGCCATGTGGGTGTTTTGTTCGGCGAGCAAGAAGGTGACCTTCTCGCGTTGGTTCAAGTCTTTCACGATCTCAAAAACCTCTTCCACGATTTGCGGTGCCAGGCCCATGCTGGGTTCGTCCAGCAACACCATGCGCGGGTTGGCCATCAGGGCGCGGCCAATGGCGCACATTTGTTGTTCGCCGCCCGAGGTGTAGGCCGCCTGCGAGGTGCGGCGTGTTTTGAGTCGGGGAAAGTAGTTGTAAACCTTCTCCAGTGTTTGTGCCACGGCGGCTTTTCCATCGCGCCGGGTGTAGGCGCCCGTCATCAGGTTCTCTTCCAAGGTCAGGTGAGCAAAACAGTGGCGGCCTTCCATGACCTGAATGACACCGCGTTGCACCATGTCTGCGGTCGAGAGTTTTTCAATGCGCTCGCCACGCAGTTCAATCGACCCTTTGGTGACTTCACCCCGCTCGCCAGCCAGCAAGTTGCTCACCGCGCGCAGGGTGGTGGTTTTGCCCGCACCGTTGCCACCCAGCAGCGCCACCACGCCACCCTCGGGCACCTGCAGCGAGACGCCCTTGAGCACCAAGATGACATGGTTGTATATGACTTCAATGCCGTTGACGTTGAGGAGGATGTTGGCGCTCATGCGTGACCCACCAAATTAAATTCAAACACCGTCATTCCCGCGCAGGCGGGAATCCAGTGCGGTGCAGAGAAATCGAGGTGATGCTCGGCCCACACCGCTGGATTCCCGCCTGCGCGGGAATGACGGGCTTGGCTTGGCATCACCACAGTTCGCTTTGAAGTTTCTTTGCTGTGGGTCAAGACTGGCAATCCGCTGGTGCGCGCCGCGTGAGCTTTTTCTCGGCTGCGTACTTATCCGCCGACGCCTTCACCATGGGCCGAATGATTTGGTCGTCCGCTTGCAACCAGTCTGAACTCCAAGTGAACTTGGCGCCGTCCCAGGTGTGCACACGCGCCCATGCCGAGCCCATGTGGTCGGCGCAACTGGTGGACACCGGACGCATCACGCCCTTGAATCCCAGTGCGTCGAGCTTGGGCTGGGTCAGGTTGAGGTTCTCATAACCCCAACGGGCTTGTTCTCCGGTGATGACCTTGCCTTTGCCAAAACGTTCCTGTGCGGCACGCACGCCTTCCACCGCCAGCATGGCACCCACGACCCCGCGCATGTAAAGCACAGAGCCCACTTCCTCTTTGGGCCCGGTGCCTTGATTGGCACCATGCACTTTGGACAGAATGTCTTTGACCACCACGGCGTCGAACTCTGAGCCGTGTTGCATCATCACGGCGCTATAGCCCTTGGCTGCGGCACCGATGTCTTTGAGGTCGGGCTCTGCGCCGGACCACCAGGTGCCATACATTTTTTCGCGTGGGTAGCCTGTGGCCACAGCCTCTTTGATGGCGGTGGCCGTCATCACGCCCCAGGTTTGCATGACCACGAAGTCAGGGCGCTGTTGACGCACTTGCAACCAGATGGCTTTTTGTTCCACACCGGGTGCGGGCACGGGCAGCAGTTGCAGCTCAAAACCGTGGGTTTGGGCGCGTTCGTTCATGATGGGCAGCAGCTCTTTGCCAAAAGGGCTGTCGTGGTAGACCACGCCAATCTTTTTGCCTTTGAGTTTGTCCCAGCCACCTTCTTTTTTGGCGATGTGCTGCAACACGGTGTCGCCCGCCACCCAGTAGTGGCCAATCAAGGGGAAGTTCCACTTGAACACGCCGCCATCGGCGGAGTCGCTGCGACCGTAACCCGAGGTGATCATCGGAATTTTATCGGTGGGGATTTTTTCAGTGAGCGCAAAGGTGATGCCGGTGGACAGCGGCTGGAACACCGTGGCGCCGCCGTGTTTGCCTTTGAGCCGCTCGTAACACTCCACGCCCCTGTCGGTGGCGTAGGCGGTTTCGCACTCTTCCACCAAAGTTTTCACACCGTTGATGCCGCCGCGCAGATTGACGAGTTTCATGTAGTCGGCATAACCGTTGGCGAACGGGGTTGCATTGGGTGCAACTGGCCCGGTGCGCCCAGTCAGGCTGGGGAAAAACTGCACCTTCTCTTGGGCCAGCAGGGCAGGGGAGGTCAGCAGTGCGGCGCTGCTCACTGTGGCGAGCAGGGAAGCGCGGGTGATGGATGTGAACTTCATGGCGTGTCTCCAGTGGATGGATAGCTGTTTGCACTTCTTTTGTTTTTGTCTCTCACCGGTCAGTGCGGTCCGGTTCGAGTGGTCTTGAAAAAGCTGGTCAATGCGGGAAAGGCCACAGGCGCATTTTTTCTTTGCCTATGGACCACAAACGCGCCAAACCGTGAGGCTCAACGATGAGGAAGAAAACAATCAAGGCGCCAAAAATCATCAGCTCGGCATGGGACACACCGGCCGTGGTGATGTTGATGCCGAGTAGGTTGCCTAATGCGGGCAGTGCTTGGCTCAAGAAAATGGGAAGCAAGACGATGAAGGCCGCGCCAAAGAAGCTTCCCATGATGGAACCCAGCCCGCCGATGATGACCATGAAGAGCAACTGAAAGCTGCGGTCGATAGAGAAGGCAGCGGGCTCCCATGAACCCAGGTGCACAAATCCCCAGAGTGCGCCGGCCACCCCCACGATGAAACTGCTGACCGCAAACGCGCTGAGCTTGGCATAGACGGGCCGTATGCCGATCACGGCGGCAGCGACGTCCATGTCGCGTATCGCCATCCACTCGCGTCCAATGTGGCCACGCACCAGGTTTTTAGCGGCCACTCCAAAGACGATCAAGAAGCCCAAGCACAGCAGGTATTTCTCCAGCGGCGTGTTGATGGAAATTCCAAACACACTCATGTTGGAGATAGACACCGAGCCCGAAGACGAGTTGTTGGTGAACCAGGAAATGCGCAAAAAAGCCCAGTCGCAAAAGAACTGCGCCGCCAAGGTGGCCACTGCCAAGTACAGGCCCTTGATGCGCAAGGACGGAATACCAAAGAGCACGCCCACCAAGGTGGCGCAGCCCCCGCCCAGCAGCAGGGCCAGCAGCAAAGGCATGCCCTCAACGCGCACCGAGAAGTTGTAGGCCGCATAAGCGCCCACCGCCATGAAGGCGCCGGTCCCCAAAGACACCTGGCCGCAGTAACCCACGAGGATGTTCAGGCCCAAAGCGGCCAACGACAAAATCAAGAAGGGAATCAACAAGGCGCGAAACACGTATTCGTCAGCGAGCAAGGGCACACCCACCACGGCAAAGGCCAGCAACAAACCGATGGCGATGCGGTCTTGCGTTATGGGGAAGACCTGAGCGTCTGCCCTGTAGCTGGTTTTGAATTGGCCGTTTTCTCTGTAAAACATATGGATCTTCTATTCGACAACAGGTTGTGCGCCAACGGACCTGCCCTCATCCCAACCCTCTCCCAGAGGGAGGCGGAGTGTTTGCCCCCTCTCCCTCTGGGAGAGGGCTGGGGTGAGGGGGCGAGTGAAGACGTGGTTCTTAAACGCGATCAATGATCTTTTGGCTTCGGCCGCTGCGCTTAACTTGGCCAAGGCCAAGTGAGCCTGCGCCGAAAAATCATGTATTTTTTTCATACGCGGTCGATGATTTTTTCGCCGAAGAGACCTTGCGGTCGCACCAGCAGCACAAAGAGCACCAGCACATATCCAAACCAAATTTCAATCCCGCCACCGAGTAGTGGGCCGATGTAAACCTCGGAGAGTTTTTCGCCCACACCCAAAATCAGGCCGCCGACAATGGCGCCAGGCACCGAGGTCAGTCCACCCAAAATCACCACCGGTAAAGCTTTGAGCGCCAGCACACTGAGTGAGAACTGCACACCGAGTTTGCTGCCCCAAATCATTCCCGCCACCAAGGCTGAAAAGCCCGCCACGCTCCACACGATGACCCACACCCGGGGCAGTGGGATGCCGATGGACTGGGCGGCTTGGTGATCGTCGGCCACGGCACGCAGGGCTCTTCCGGTGGCCGTGGTTTGAAAGAAGATGGACAGCGCCACGACCAGCGCAGCGGCAATGGCGGCCGCATAGAGGTCTTCTTTGTTGACCAAGATGCCGCCGGGGAAAACGCTGTCTAACAAGAACATCGGGTCTTTCGGCAACCCAATGTCGATCTTGTAGATGGCGCTGCCAAACAAGGTTTGACCAAAACCGTCCAGGAAGTAAGCAATGCCCAAGGTGGCCATGAGCAAGGTGATGCCTTCTTGGTTAACGAGTTTGCTCAGTACCAGGCGTTCAATCAGCCAGGCCACGACCACCATCAGCACCATGGCGGCTCCAAAGGCCAGCACATTGGCGAGCCACTTGCTGTTCAAACCCAGCAGCAAAGGAAACCACTCAGAGAACCGCGCCATGGCCAAGGCAGCAAAAAGCACCATGGCCCCCTGGGCAAAGTTGAAGACGCCGCTGGCTTTGAAGATGAGCACAAAACCCAGGGCCACCAGGCCATAAAGCATGCCCGACATCAAACCACCGATCACTGTTTCGAGAAAAAAGCCCATGGTGTTCGCTTTACTCCCTCGCCCCTTTGGGGAGAGGGTGGGGTGAGGGGTGGTGGCGATGCGCCGCCCTCACCCCAACCCTCTCCCAGAGGGAGAGGGGGCCACAGAGAAAACGGGTGCCGCAATTCATTGGCAGGTCAGCCGTTTGCAGTGCCCAAATAGGCGCTGATGACATCCTGATTGGCACGCACTTCATCGGGCGTGCCATCGCCAATTTTTTTGCCGTAGTCCAGCACCACCACGCGGTCGGAGATGTCCATGACCACGCCCATGTCGTGTTCAATCAGCACGATGGTGGTGCCGAATTCTTCGTTCACGTCTAGGATGAAACGGCACATGTCTTGTTTCTCTTCGACATTCATGCCGGCCATGGGTTCGTCGAGCAGCAGCACCTGTGGCTCCATGGCCAAGGCGCGGCCCAGGTCCACCCGTTTTTGCAGGCCGTAGGGAAGGCGACCGACAGCGGTTTTGCGGTAGGCCTGAATTTCCAGGAAGTCGATGATGTGTTCGACGAACTCGCGGTGCGCCACTTCCTCGCGCTCGGCCGCGCCCCAGCGCCAGGCTTGTTGAAAGAGGTTGCTCTTCATCTTCAGGTTGCGGCCTGTCATGAGGTTGTCCACCACATTCATGCCTTTGAAGAGGGCCAGGTTTTGGAAGGTGCGGGCCACACCCATCTTGGCCACCTGGCGTGAATTCATGTGGCTGAAGGTGTGGCCGCGAAAGGTGATTTGCCCTTCTTGCGGGGCATACACCCCGTTGATGCAGTTGAGCATCGAACTCTTGCCCGCACCATTGGGGCCGATGATGGCGCGCACCTCGTGTTCCCGCACATCAAAGCTGATGTCGGTGAGCGCCTTCACGCCACCAAAACGCAAGCTGATGTTCTGCACCTGCAGAATCACATCACCTATGGTTTTGTTGTGCGGACCCATGGTGTTCAGGCGGCCTTCTTCACCGCAGTGAAAGTTTTACAGTCCAGAATTTTCAAATCGGCCGCCACGCTGCCGCTGCGGCCATCCTCGAACTTCACGGCGGTTTCGATGTACTGGTGCGTTTTCCCGTCATAAAGCGCATCCACCAGCACTTGGTATTTCTCGGCGATGAAACCGCGCCTGACCTTGCGGGTGCGGGTGAGTTCGCCGTCGTCGGCATCCAATTCTTTGTGCAGCACCAAGAAGCGGCTGATTTGGCTGCCGGCCAAGAGCGCGTCTTGGGCCAGGTCGGCATTGACCTTTTCTACGCAGTCTTGAATCAGCGCGTACACCTCGGGCTTTTGCGCCAGGTCCGTGTAGCTGCTGTAGGGCAGGTTGCGTTTTTCGGCCCAGTTGCCCACGGCTTCCAGGTCGATGTTGATGAAGGCGCACACTTTGTCGCGCTGGTCTCCAAAGGCCACCGCTTCTTTGATGGTGGGGAAAAACTTGAGTTTGTTTTCCACATATTTGGGCGCGAACATGGCGGCATCAAAAACACCGCCTTTGAGGCGACCCACGTCTTTCGCGCGGTCGATGATTTTGAGGTGGCCGCTGTGGTCGATGAAACCCGCGTCTCCGGTGCGGTACCAACCATCGGCACTCAGCACCTCGCTCGTGGCTTGTGGGTTTTTGTAGTAGCCCTTGAGCAGTCCGGCTGACTTCACCAGCACTTCGCCGCTGTCTGAGAGTTGAATTTCAACACCGTCGATGGGCACGCCCACGGTGTCGCAGCGTGCTTCGTGGTCGGGCTGCAGGCAGACAAACACAGCGGTTTCCGTGGAGCCGTAGAGCTGCTTCAGGTTGATGCCGATGGAGCGGTAAAAGCTGAACAGGTCGGGCCCGATAGCTTCCCCTGCTGTGTAGGCCACCCGCACCCGAGACAAACCCAGGTTGTTGCGCAAGGGGCCATAGACCAAGGCATTGCCCAAGGCATAGTGCATGCGAGCGAGAAGGGGCACGGGCTGACCGTCCATCAGTTTCACGCCAACGCGCCTGGCCACACCCATGAAGTGGTCGAACACGCGCCGTTTGATCCACGCAGCGTCTTCCATGCGGATGGTGACGCTGGTGAGCAAGCCTTCAAAAATGCGCGGCGGGGCGAAGTAATAGGTGGGGCCAATCTCGTTCAGGCAAATGCTCACTGTGCTGCTCGACTCGGGGCAGTTCACCACGTAGCCGCAAACCAGCCACTGCGCAAAAGAAAATACGTTCTGGCCTATCCATGCCGGGGGCAAATAGGCCAGGACTTCCTCGTGTTCCGTCAGCTTGTCAAAACGCGCACCCGCTTGGGCACTGTCCATCAACGATGCGTGGGTGTGCACCACGCCCTTGGGGTTGCCGGTGGTGCCCGAGGTGAAAAAGAGTGCGGCGACGTCGTCGCGCTGGCCCTGGTTCACCTCGTGGTCGAAGAAGGCCGGATGTGTGGCGTGGTGAGCCTGTCCTACTTCAATCAGCGCGTCGAGTGATGCGAGACCCGGCTCGTTGTAGTGGCGCAGGCCTCGCGGGTCGTCAAACCAAATGTGTTGCAGCTGTGGGCACTGGTCGCGCAACTCCAGGAGTTTGTCCACCTGTTCTTGGTCTTCCACCACGGCAAAAGCGACCTCGGCGTTTTGCAATGGGAAGGCGTATTCCGTGGCGACCGCGTCTTGGTAGAGCGGCACGGCAATGGCCCCCAGCGATTGCGCTGCCAACATCGTGGCATAAAGGCGCGGCCGGTTGTCGCCCACCACCACCACATGCATGCCGCGCTGCAGGCCGCTCGCCGCCAATCCGCAAGCCAGGTGACGCACCAAGGTGGCCAGGTCTGCCCAACTGGTCGCCTGCCAAATGCCATATTCCTTCTCTCGCAAAGCAGTGGCCTGCGGGCGCTTGGCGGCATGCTCCAGCATCAAACGGGGAAAGGTTTGCATGGCTGTCTCCTGGTGGGCGCTTTGTCTTCCAGCGCCTCGATTGAGTGCAATGTAGGCTTAACTTTGACGCCATGTTGTCGTTGTGGTGACAATTCAAGGGTCAGCACTCCCCGGTGTTTCCCTGATGTCCTCCAATTCCCCATCAACGCCTTTGGCGGAACGTGCCCGCTCGCTGAGCAGCGGAGAACTGCGCGACATCCCTTGGCTTCAGGCGCTGCAATCTCAAGAACGCGAGCGAGCCGTGGGTGAACTGCGCGTGGTGCAGGTGCACACCGGTGAGCTCTTGTGTCGCGTCGGGAAGCCCGCCACCTATTGGTTTGGTGTGATTGATGGTTTGCTCAAGATGAGCAAGGACACAGCGATGGGTATCCCCATCACCTTCACGGGCGTGCCGCCCGGGGGCTGGTTTGGTGAGGGGACCGTCTTGAAGCGTGAGGCCTATCGTTATGACGTTCAAGCGCTGCGCAACAGCACGGTGGCCGGCATCAGCGTGGAGACCTTTCATTGGTTGCTGGACCGCAGTGTTCCCTTCAACCGTTTTGTGCTGCAGCAGCTCAATGAAAGACTGGGGCAGTTCATTGCTGCCCGCGAGATTGACCGCTTGAGTGATCCCGATGTGCGTGTGGCACGCAGCCTGGCCGCGCTTTTTCACCCCTTGCTCTATCCCGGTGTGGGCAGCTTGTTGCGCATCACGCAAACGGAGTTGGGTTACTTGGTGGGGCTGTCGCGCCAGCGTGTGAACAAAGCCTTGCACCATTTGCAAGACGCGGCCTTGATCCGCATTGAGTACGGCGGCTTGCGGGTGCTGGACCTAGACGGCTTGCGCCAGCAGTTGCGACCCTGAGTGGCTTAGCGGTTGGTCACGCCTGAAGCCACGTGTCCGGCGGGTACATGGGCCGACGCATTTTCAATGTGCCCCGTTTGATCGTCAAAGAAAAAGTCAGGCTCAAACTCGCGCAAGAAGGTGCCTTTGGGCAGGCCACCTAAAAACATGGCCTCGTCAATTTCAATGTCCCAATTCATCAAGGTGCGGATGGCGCGTTCATGGGCTGGTGCACTGCGCGCAGTGACGAGAGCGGTACGCAGCCGCATGGCTTGAGCCGGTTCATGCTGCAAACGTTTTAAGGCTTCCAGCAGGGGTTTGAACGGGCCTGCCGCCAAAGGCTTGCCCGCACTGTCCCTTTCGTGGGCTTGAAATGCGTCCAGGCCAGCGCTTTGAAACACCTGTTCGGCTTCGTCGGAGAACAGCACCGCATCGCCGTCAAACGCGATGCGCACCTCATGCGGGTGGGCGCTGGACGCACGGGCCGAGTGGGGATACACCCTGGCGGCTGGCACACCCGCACCCAAGGCTGACCGAACGTCGGCCTCATTGGTCGACAAAAACAAATTCGCGTTCAGCGGCTTGAGGTAACGCCATGGCGACTCTCCCCGTGTGAACACACCGCGTTGAATGGGCAAGCCATAGTGCTGGCAAGAACGAAACACCCGCATGCCTGACACCGGGTCGTTGCGCGACAAAATCACCACCTCCACCTTGGGCGACGCGGCGCCTTGGTTAAAGGCCAATAGCTTGTTCACCAACGAAAACGCCACGCCAGGCTTGGCCGCGTGTTCCAGTCGCTGAAGTTGCAGTTGCATGTAAGCGCGGTCATCCTCGGCTTCGAAGACTTGGTTTTCTTCTTCGAAATCAAACAAGGCACGCGAGGAGATGGCGACCACCAGTTGGCCGTCTAGGGAGATGGGCATGTGTTTTGGATGTTATCGGAATGCGGCAGAACTGCGATGTTGCCACCGCTGATGTCGCACTTCAATGCAAGTGCCAAACTGTTCACGGCAGCGTCAACCTTGTGGGTCTTGCACCCCGTAACCTGGGGGGGCAGCTGGGTCGTAAAGCCGAATGCGCCCGGTATCCTTCCGGCCGTGTCTGCGCAAGCCTCCGGCGGCGATCCACGAGGTGTTGTGGAGGTTCAATGGGCAATGTGAAAAGCTGAGGTGCGAGCGCGCCCATCACTGTCTAAGTTTCAAAGATCAATGAAAAATATTTGTTCTGGCTGCGGCACGGAAAACCTGGAATCCGCCAATTTTTGCCACCACTGTGGCAAATCCATGCAGGATCACGCTCTGGCCTTCCAGTCTTCAGCATGGCCAGAACTTGGCATCATCGCATCGGCTTCAGCAAAAGCCATCGATACGGTGCACCAACCCGTGGCTGATTTGGTCGTGGACGAGTCCGGCCCGCCAGATGCTCCGACCCATCCCGAGCCCCAACCACCACTCGATTCGCTGCAGGTTTCAGCGGCGCTGCTGGCGGTCACCAAGGGCGTGCCCGAACGTTGGTCATTTGTTCCCATTGATGAAAACCCATCACCGGCGCCGCAGCTCGCACATCAGCCCAAGCCGTCGCTAGACCTGCCAGAGGAACCCCCGCCCCAAGCGGCGCGGGCGAAAGTCGAACTGCGGCAGGATGCGCCTCAAACTGCGCAAACTCCTTCCGAGATCGAGGCGGTAGATTCGAAGTTTGGTTGGCTTGAGACCGAGCTTCATGTCTGGGAGGATGAACGAAAAACTGCCGGTGATGTTGATCACCGCGGCAGCGGGTGCATGGTGGGTATTTGGGAGGGATGGTTCGACTGACGCCATGACGAACGAGGCGGGCGTGACTTCTGTGACTGCACCTGCGCCCGTGGTGGACGCTGCGTCTGCTGCACCCACGTTAGAAATAACTTCGGCGCCACCTGTAGCAAGCGCAGTTGCGGCGGCTCCCAGTGCCACAAGCCAACCGGCTAAGGCAGCGAATAAAAAGTCGGTAAACAAGGAAAAACCCGCCGCGTCCGTTTCACCTGCGCCTGTTGAAACTGCGGCACCTGCGGCCCCACCTGCGTCGGTCACCATTGCTCAGCCACCTCCTGCGGCAGTTGAGGTCGCACAGCCCAAGGGCCCGTCGAGTCCCAATGAGGCCTGCTCGAACCTCGGGCTATTCGCCCGTCAGGCTTGCATTGCTCAGCAATGCGAGAAAGCGGCATTCGCCCAACACGCCCAATGCCAGCGATTGCGCACGAGGCAACAAGACCAGGAACAGCAACGTCTGTATGGGGGCTCTTAAAAGCTCTTTGCCTGCCTGACATGGCGATCTGACGGCCTGGAGTCCAACCTCCCCTTTGGGCATGTTGGACGAAGATGGCGACGACCAGTTGGCCGTGTAGGGCGATGGCCATGGGACGGGGCTTCAAAAAGCGCATTTGACCCGATCCCTCGTCTTCTAAAGTTAGCGCAGGGTAAATTTCGGTTCAATTCGGGCTGAAAAAACAAGGGGTGCCCTTAGGCACCCCTTCAATTCGCATCGAGCCAAAAAACGTCTTATTGCGGGATGGGAATCTCTCGCCAGTTCAAGCGACGTAGCGCCGGTGTGGGCAAAGGTTCTACACCGATGTTCTGGCAAGTTCCGTTGACAGTACACGCCAGTGGGCCAGCCGGATTGACGCCTGTTGAGATAACGCGAAGATCAACCACTTGATTGGATATGGGAATACTCCCCGTCAGGCTCCCTGTGCCATCACGCAGCACCGACTTTCCGGTACCGAAGTTAACGCCGTATATCGCGGTTTGCGCGCCGGATACACAAGGGTCCGATGAATCTGGAAGCAGCGCAAAAAAGAACAGGCGTCCCGTGTCCAAAAGCGCCGTGGAGTCGCTCACCATGCGCCAGCCCACGCCGGGATAGACGGTGCCGTCTCCTACGGCACCAAGATCAATCAACCACCCTTTCTGGTTGGTAAAAGTGGCACCGCTCACCAAGTTGGAGGAAATATCGACGAAGTCACTGCGTAACAAACCCTGACCAGAATTGTTGTTGGGGAGGTTGGCATCAAACTCAACGACGTTGCCGTCTTTAAAGGCATAAAAACTTTGTTTCTGTATGCTGTTCACATCGGTGATGTCCAAGAGCCGACCGGTTCCGACCATCACAAAACGGGCCAAGGTTTTGGGGTCGTATTCCACGCGCACACGTGTGGTGATGGGCTGCTGCGGTGTGGCCGAAGCCGTGCCGTCGGTCAGCAGGGCGATTCTCTCTGCCGGGGCATAGTTGCCCATGGTGGGTGTCACGTCCACTCGCCACACGTTGCCCAGCAAATCACCGGAATAAAGCGCATCGGCGTACCCACCCTCCCTTTCGACTTGATAGGCAGATGCATGCGCCATGCCAACCGACGCGATCCCCGTTTTGGTCGGAATAGGGGGGTGCACCAAGTAGCCCGTGCATACATCTACCAAGAAGAAATAGCTGCCACCATCCACACTGTTGTAGCCTGAGGTGAGCACCACCACCCAGCCAAACTGTGCGGTGCGAACCACCACGGGTTCTCCATAGGTGAACCCGACTTTGTCAGCCAGGGCGGAATCCTGTGGATCGTTCGCGCGTGGGAATTCCCACATGACTTTGCTGGCGAGCTCGGTTTCGTTCGTGATGGCGCTGGGGTCTGTCACGTCCAGTGCGTAATAACTGCGCCCACCCTTACCCAGTCCGCCGATCAGCACGGTTCGCCAGTTCGTTGGAGTCGCCAGTTTGCATGAGCCCGGTGACGCGCTCAGGCCTTTCACCGTTTTTGCCAGGTCCACATCAAATTGCTTGGGTGTGGCATTGACAAAGTAGCGGTGCACATAGGAAGGGTTGCCTAATGCCACCAAGCCGTTGTCAGCGCGAGTTGCAGCAGTGCTGGGGTTGCTCGTTCCTTTGAGCAAGGCGCTAGGGACATAGGAGAACATTTCTTGCCCCGCTTGCGGGTCTACCTCTGGCTCGGGTTGACCTGGTAGCGTCGTTCCTCCGGGTGAGGTCGCATAAGGTGCTCCATTGATCGCGTGCAGCACGCCCGCATTGGAACCCACATAAACCACCGTTCTGCGGCCCGTGGGTGGCATTGCGCCCGGCCCTTTAGAAGTTTTGAAGGCATCGTATCCCTCCTCGTCTGCCAACAAAGAGGCGGGCCGACCCACGACTCTCAGTTTGGAGCCAATGATGTCACCCACAAAATTGGGGTCGGCATTGGTGGCGCTGATGGCCGGACGCTGGCGGTAGTTGGGCGATGTGAATTCATGGGTTCTCGCGCCCCGCAGGTAGTTGAGGTAGTCCTGGGCATCGCTACCACCGCGCCAAGGCGTGATCAGTGCGGCTTGCTGCGTTGGACTGAGGTTGGTAAGCCGGAACGGAACACCTTGTTCAGTCGCGTCGTTCCAAGTGGCCATGCGGCGGTTCAAATGCCAGCCTGTGGAAGTGGCCGTGGTTCCCAGCTGCGCCGCCAGTTTTTCACGGAAACTCCAACGAGGCGTAGAGGTGGGTGGGTTGGCGGTGAAGTCCACAGTCGCTGCTTCGACATCAGACGACCATGTTTTCGAATCGTAGTTCGTGCTGTAGCTGGTGTCCCCGGAGCTTGCTACTTGAGGCAATGCCGTGGCCGAAGCGGTCGTGGTGGCATTGATCTTTGCGTCAATGCTGGCGAACGCCGCAGACAAACCCGCCACCAACTGATCCGCTCGCGCGGCTACGAAATAGTTGTCTGGCATTTGTTGTGGCGCACCACCGCCATGCGGTACAGGCGACATGCGCGTGCTGTTGTACCAGGAGCCCAGCGTCAACGGTGTGGTGGTGTTGGGGTTGTAGCCCGTTGGTACCTCAAAGCCGCCATACTTGGCGGCCAAGTAGAACTGGCTATTGGGCCGGTAACGACTGAATTCCAGCACGTCAACCCAATAGGTTTGAATGGTTTGTTTGCCTATGGTTTGCGGTTTGGTGCTGTCATCAACACGAATGTCGCGGGTGTTGGAGTCGTAGGCAATACCGGCCATTAGGAAGGAGTTATGACCTCCACAACACCAGCCCGGGCTGCTGGTTCCATTCACTGTGCCCCCAATCCCCTCCATGGTGCCAATGCGAGTGGTCTCTGCGGATGCCGCCACGGGGTCGGGTGTAAAGCTAGGCGACGTGGGTTCGTTGCTTCCGCCTGCGTTGGTGGAGCCAGGAACGTTTTTGTCCGCGTGTGTGTTGACGTCACCAATACCCAGAATGAAATTCTTTTGGCATGAATAAAGAATGGGGTCACGGACGTCGCTCGGGGTGGGGTTAGATGTGCTGGGCGGAGGTGGATCTGCGCTTGTCCATGTCCAGTTGTTGATCACAGGAAAGCCGTCCAAGAACTGATTTCTTTGTGCTGCACTGGCAGCGGACATTTCAGTCCAACCAGAAATGTTGGGATACCCTTTCAGATACCGGGTGGCCGCGTAATACAGCTCCCCGACCGGGTCAAAACGCTTGTAGCCATAGGTCAGTGTGGGGTTGATTTGCCCGAATTTGTTCACGTAATTCAGCGCACCACTGTTCGTGATGGCTGTCGACGTGAATGTGGTGGTTGTGGTGTTTGCGTCTGCAGAGCGGGGGTTAGCGTATATCACACCGGTCAAGGGATCCCACTCGGAAACCGGGTTAGCGACACTCGTCGAAAGCGGCACCGGTTGAATCGGCCCAATGAACGCCTGACGCGCACGCAGTACTCCACCGTCCCGCGTGATGCTGTGGTCGTTCAGGTAGCCAAACACGCTGTAACGGATTTTTTCGGCATTCTTTTGCATCAACCCTTCAGGCTTGTACGTGTAGGGAGTGGCTGTACCGTACCGAACACAGTTGGCTTCAAGTCCAGTCAGGCCCAAAGCACCAATTGCAGCGTCGCATACTTTGACGCGCACGCTGAGCTCGTAGATGGCATTCGAATCAGTCAGCGTTCCTCCGGTGTAGATTGTCGGGGTAGTAGAAGTGGGGTCGCCGTTGAGGGCGTTATTGACGCTGACCCACATTTTGTTGCCCAAGGCGTGTACCCGAAACAGAGCGGAAGTTGTTCCCAACGGGGTTGATGCGGATACGCCAACGGCGGTTGCGAGCCTGCGGAAGGGGTGCCGCTCGGCATTCGCATCGCCCACATCAGACGACCACGATTTCTCAAGCCAAGTCACCCCTGGTGTGGCGCCACTTTGGGCGGTATCGACCTTGCGATAACCACCGGTCAATGCCCAGCGGAAGGTGTCGATCGTCGACATGGAAACCCAGTTCAGAAAATTGCCACTCCAAGCACTTGTGCATGTGCGGTTGGTGGCCAAGGCGACTGGGTAGAAGTGACGGTCAGCCTCGGTCGCCGAATGGCTGTACTGGTAGCACTTTCCGGGGTCAAAGTAACCCAGGTATTCGGTGGTGCTGGCGTAGTTTTGATCGATCCACGGGTTGGGCAGTCCAATGGTGGGGTGTGCCGAGCTGACGACTGTTGGGAACTCCACGGATACCGCCAGAGCCAAGTTGCCTGGCACAGGGAGGATGGTGAAGACGGGCTGATCGGCCAAGGGTGTTTGTGCGAGAGTACCCCAAGCGACGGGCGCGATCGCCAAGGCCACCAACATGTTGCGAAGAAGGAATTTTTTATTCATGGATGACCTCAAAACTGAGTGTGTTGAGCAGCATTGACGTTGAGAATGAGCCCACTACAGAGGTTCGCTGAACGTGGTTTGAAAGAAAGACATGATGTTGCGTGGCCCAGAAACCCGGGCGGTAATGCGGTAAGCCACGGGTCTTCTTACACCGGCGTCACCGGGTCCGGTACCGCCGGCGCCCACAGCGCGATCGGAGTCTGCGCGGCTGGCATCGTCACCACTGGTGTGGCTTTCATCTTTTCCATATGGATAGCCCCCGGAACCGGAAATACAAACGCCGGGTGCAAGGCTTTGTGCACTTCGCCCAGCGGCGCTTGGGGGGCAAAGGCGATCCACTACATAACGGATGGTGATTTGGCGGTCAGGTATGTTGATATCCGGCATGGTGAAACTCAACGGCGCGGAAGAAAAAACGCCGTTGTCTAACAATGCCAGTGGAATCCCTTGTGCGTTTGTCGCCAATGCCACTGCACTGTAATTTTGGGTGCCAATGTTGCTGGCACGTTGAACAGAAGTGGCCAATGCGCCGCCGCCCGCGAACTGGGTGAACACTGCGTTGAAAGCGCGCTCCGATTGGTTCTGCAAGTCGCGTTTGAATCCGATGTTGCCCGATGCCACCAAAGTAGTGTTGAACGAGCTGATCAATGCCACGGCACCCAGCAACATGATGCCAAGTGCGATCAAGGCAAAAATCAACACCACGCCTTGTTGTCGGCGCTTGGTTGACTGCATTTGGGCGCGTGAATGGTTGGTGATGCGCATGATCAGGCTCACAAATTTCGAAGTGGAATGATGGTTTCAACGACACGGTGCCGAAAATTACTTTCTGCTGCAGGGATGGTGTAGGTCACCGGTGTGGCAGTGTCGGCAAACATCACCAAAAATGGTGGGGCTACAGGCGGTGTTCCAAGCGGAGGCGCTCGTTCTTGCAACGGTGACCTCACCACCATCGCCACACGCACACCTTTGATCCCTCTTAGCAAACCGTTTGATGCAGCCGAACCATCCAACAAACCGCCCGCCGCCCCCGTGGCTGCATATGCGCCGCTCGGGGTTGTCCATGTCAGTGCTGCGGGTGTCTCGGGGACAAAAGCCTCTGATATTGACGATGGAAAGAAAGCGGTGCTTGTGCCGGTCGCGTAAATGGCCTGAATGCTCACCACGTTTTCAGACAGCGTCTCAACAGCGGAGCCTGGCGGTGCCAACAAGTTGTAGCGAACCAGTTCCTGGGCCGCATTCACACCATAAACATAGAACTGAGGTGGATTGGGGTCGAGGTCTGCTGGCAGTGCGCCGACCGCACCCAAAGGAACAACTGCTGTCGTGGGATGGGTGGCAAAAGCCCCCAAGTTGGTTGTCGCTGGCACACCAACCGCTGCGAAGTATTTATTGCCAAAATTAATGGTGCTTCCCGCCGTGTTCAGTACCTGTTGGACCATACAAGGATTGGTCCCGTCGGTCACTAGCACCAAGTCGTTGGGGCTAATTCCGAAGGTCGATTCGACTCGGGTGCTGGTGCCCGTGGTGGATTTCGGTTTTGCAGGCAATCGCACTTCGCTGAAGCCGTGGGAGCCGGCCATGACGATCAGTTGGTCGGAGGCTTGGCCGAAGGTGGCGTCTGCCCCCCCATCAACAATCACCACGGGCGCAAGTCGCACGGGCACTCCATTGGCGGCAACCATATTACCGATGCGTTCAAAGGGCGCTGGTAAAGTGGCTGCAGGCGGCAAAATTTGAACTGGCCCTGGCGCAATCGCTGAGTTGATCAAACAACCGAATGAGTTGGCGGACTGAATGAAACCAGAGCCTGCACTGCGTGCCAGACGATCAAACGACAGCGACGCAAACGCGCCGGTTTGAAGTGCGTCGTTCAGCGAGGTGGAGGTGCGCTGGCTGCTGTTGCTGGTGATGAGGACGTTGGTGATGGCCAGCGTAACCACCAAGCCTATGGCGACAGACACCAACAACTCCACCAAAGAAAATCCCTGGTCGGGTGCAACTCCCTGACGAGACGAATGAAGCTGACTGGTTTTCATGGTTGACAAAGGGTTGGTTATTTGGCGCGGTGATAGACGTCCATTGGGCATCAGGGCACAGTTGGCACTTGCTGCGGCACCGAGGCGTTGACCACGGCCATCACATCGGTCGTATAGGTGCTCACGTTGGTGGAATTGGTCGGTTGCCAAGTCACGGTGATGGTGCGCAGGGCAGGGGTGGTCGCGGTGGCTGGTACCAACGGGCCAATGGCTCCCAGCCCTCCCGGTAAAGAAGCGGCCACCTTGGTCACCCAAGCGGTTTCAACGGCACTGGGTATCGCCGTAGCAGAACGTAGTGTGTACATCTGTGCAGCTGCTTCTGCGGCCAAAGAGGCAGCAATGTTGCGATCTTCCGAATTTCCGGAAAACTGGATGGCGCGAGATTGGAGGCCAACCAATCCCAAAAGGCCAAAAGAAAAGATCAAGATAGCCACCAATACTTCAATTAAGGTGGCGCCTTTTTGAGATTGACGAGTGGAGTGCTTCATGATGCTATGTGCAAGAGTCGGGAGTGCCAGCTGGGCGAGCTGGGTCGCACATGCGAACTTGGCCAGAGAAAGATAGATTCACGTTCAATGGCCTGTCTTGGCCTGCTACCGCTGTGGCTCGGCTGACTTCAAAGGACGTTCCTGCTGCTACGCAAGCGACACCTGTCCCCGGTGTGGGATTGCTTACCTGTTGACCAACCGCGTTAAAACAAACCGCTGCAACAGATGGGGTCGCACTTGGGCCTGTGATGGTGAGGCCGCTGATTGAACCAGCAAAATTGCCGCCCTGAATGTATTCTGCAGCTTCACCTGTAATCAAGGGGATGGTTTGAATCGTCCAATTCAATCCGCCAGCGACCGCAGTGGTATTGGGCGCGGGCTGGGCATTGGTCAAAGAGAACACCACTTGCCGGTTCGAGGTCATCGCGTGCGTACGAGCCAAACGCAGTCCGTTTTGTAGGCTCTCTGCCGTGGATCGGAGTTGGTTGTTGCGTGACCATTGGCTGAACGAAGGCACGGCCAGCATCAGCAGAATGGCGAGCAGAGTGATGGTCACCATTAGTTCGATGAGGGTGAAGCCGCTTTGCTTGACAATTTTCAGGCTTTGGCGGTTTAGCATGTCTGCCCCCGCCTGGTGACCCAGCAAGCGGCAGGGCTAGTAGGGCTCCAACTGGCAAAGGAGCCCGAAACTGTCGTAGTAGCCGCGTTGACTTGGTCCAACGTAAAAGCAATTCCCGACAAGGGCCCTGTCCCGGTTGCCGTGAGACCGTATGTGACGGCAGTTAGGGTGGCGGGGGGGCATGACAGCGTGAAGTTCGGGACTGTTGGTAGTGCACCACAAGGTGACGTGAAGGTTGTGCCACCAACCGTGACGGTGAGATACGTGCGATTGTCCTGAAAATGACGCTCCATGTTCGCACGCAAAGCCGCCAACGCGTTTGTGCCTTCAACCAATCGACCGCGAGTGATGTAGTCGTTGTAACTAGGCAGTGCAATCGCCGCCAAGATGGCAATGATCGCCACCACAATCATCACCTCAATCAAGGTGAAGGCGCGTTGGCGTGCTCGTGATAGGGGCAGCAAAAAAACACAAATGGCAGTTGATTTCATGGCTTGCTTTCGGTGGGAAGGTGACGGAACTGTTGGCTGTGGCGCAGGGTCGTGGCTTGAGCCTGAGGTTCGCGACATTCTCGCTGGGTTGCAGCTTAGCGACTTGTTTCTGTCGCGTGGATGCCGCACCGCGATGGGGCGACCAGTGGCCGCGGTGGGCCGACGAACGGAATGGACGAGGTGACTGACTGGCCACAGCCAGCAGTAAAAAATTGGCACGCATCGCGCATACTGGCGTTTTCGCATCGCATCTCATTTAGCGCCAAAACCTAGGGTTTGTACTGGTGACCTCCTCTTTTCCGAACTCTCCCTCTGATTCATTGCCTATGGATGCCCAGGCGCGGCATCGCACCGTCGCCCTGATTGGCATGCCTGGCGGTGGCAAAACAACCGTGGGCCGCTTGCTGGCGCGTCAACTCGGTTGGCGGTTTGTGGACAGCGACGCGGTGATTGAGCGTGAAATAGGCTGCAGCATTCGTGACTACTTTGATCGGGAAGGTGAAGACGCCTTTCGGGATGTGGAGGCGCAAACGCTGACCACGTTGTTGGCGCAAAGTGATGGCGTCGTGCTGTCTACCGGTGGTGGTATGCCACTTCGGCCCGGCAACCGTGCGCTGTTGCGGGACCGAACCACTGCTGTGTACTTGCATTCCACCCCCGAGGAGTTGTTCCGCCGATTGCGCCACGACACCCACCGCCCCTTGCTGCAAGTGGCGGATCCGCTTTCTCGTTTGCGTGAGCTGTACGGGCAGCGTGACAAGCTGTACCGTGAGGCCGCGCAATTTGTCATTGAAACTGGCCGGCCTTCGGTGAACACCTTGGTCAATATGGTGTTGATGCAATTGGAACTGGCGGGGGTGGTGGGGCGCGTTGGTCGGTCGTCGTGAACGCCTTGCATGCATCAATATCTGTGATTGCCGCGCGGTGTGAGTGCGATGTTCGCCGGCTTGCTTGCGTAAACTTGGGGCCATGACCACCTTATCCCCCCTTGAGTCCGTTGCCATCGATTTGGGCGAACGCAGCTACAACATCACCATCGGCAGTGGGCTGTTGGCGCAGTCTGACTCCTTTTCAGGCTTGCCTCGCGCCCGTGATGCGCTCATCGTCACCAACACCACGGTGGGGCCCCTCTATGCGGCTGAGCTTGCGCGCAGCTTGGAAGCGCATCATCAACGCATCCATACCTTGGTTTTGCCCGACGGCGAGGCCCACAAGGATTGGGCGACCTTGAATTTGATTTTTGATCGTTTGTTGCAAGATGGCAGTGACCGCAAAACCATGCTCTACGCACTGGGGGGTGGTGTGGTGGGCGACATGACGGGTTTTGCCGCCGCTTGTTATATGCGTGGCGTTCCTTTTGTTCAGGTTCCCACCACTTTGCTGGCGCAGGTGGATTCGTCGGTGGGCGGCAAAACGGCCATCAACCATCCGGCAGGCAAAAACATGATCGGCGCGTTTTATCAGCCGCAGCGCGTGGTGTGTGATTTGGCCCTGCTTGCCACCTTGCCGCCGCGCGAGTTGAGTGCCGGTTTGGCCGAGGTCATCAAATACGGGCCCATCGCGGATGGTGCTTTTTTGGATTGGCTCGACGGCAACTTGGAACTGCTGCGGGCGGGTGACGTGAAGGCGCTGGCGTATGCCGTCAAGCGCTCCTGTGAAATCAAAGCCTGGGTGGTGGGGCAGGACGAACGTGAAAGTGGCCTGCGTGCCATCCTGAACTTTGGCCACACCTTTGGTCACGCGATTGAAGCGGGCCTCGGTTACGGCCATTGGTTGCACGGCGAGGCCGTGGGCTGCGGCATGGTGATGGCCAGCGATTTGTCGGCGCGGCTGGGTTTGATGCCCGCGAGTTTTGTGGACCGCATGCGCGACTTGGTGGCGCGAGCGGGTTTGCCTGTGAAGGGGCCGGACCTCGGCGCCGACCGCTATTTGGATCTGATGGCGGTGGATAAAAAAGCCGAGGGCGGTGAGACCCGATTTGTCGTGATTGAGTCCATGGGCCGAGCGTCGATGCGGCCGGTTCCAGATGCGCTGGTTCGAGAGACACTGGCAGCCTGTGTTGCTTGATTTTTCGCCCCATTGTTCATGACGACTGCCGTTTTGGCCCCCTGGGCCTGCCACCCCGAGCGCAGCCGTGGTCGGCGTTTTGCCGAAGCGGACGCGCCGACGCGCAATCACCACCAACGCGACCGCGACCGCATTGTTCACAGCTCGGCTTTTCGTCGTTTGGTTTACAAAACCCAGGTTTTTTTGAACCATGAGGGCGATCTGTTTCGCACCCGGCTCACGCATTCGCTGGAGGTGGCCCAACTCGGCCGCTCCATCGCACGTTCCTTGCGGTTGAATGAAGATTTGGTCGAAGCCATCGCCCTGGCGCACGACCTGGGCCACACACCGTTTGGCCATGCCGGGCAAGACGCGCTGAACGAAGCCATGAAGCGGGCGGATGCCGGCAGCAGTGGCTTTGAACACAACCTACAAAGCCTGCGTGTGGTGGACGAACTGGAGGAGCGCTATCCGCTGTTCAATGGCCTGAACCTCACGTTTGAGACGCGTGAAGGCATCTTGAAGCATTGTTCGGCTCGGCATGCACGGCGTCTGTGCGATGGCGATCCGGGCGGCGTTGCCCAGCGGTTTTTGACCGGTGGCCAGCCGAGTTTGGAAGCGCAGTTGTGCAATTTGGCGGACGAGATTGCTTACAACGCCCATGACATTGACGATGGTGTGCGTTCTGGACTGATCCTGCTTGAACAACTCACTGAAGTGCCGCTGGTGGAGCGTTTTTTGCGCGAGACCTTGCTGGACCATCCGCAGCTTCAGGGGCGCCGGCTGCTGTCTGAGACCCTTCGCCGAATGTTGTCTACGCAGGTGTATGACGTGACAGACAACACGCGGCTGGCGCTTGAAGCTGCCGCGCCCTCCAACGTGGACGAGGTGCGCGCTGCCAAACAGGTGCTGGTTCAATTTTCTGTGTCCATGCGCGATGAGAGTTTGCAACTCAAACGTTTCCTGCGCGACAAACTCTATCGCCACCCCCAGGTGACGGACACCACGGAACGCGCCAAGTTGGTCGTTGGCGAGCTGTTTGAGCGTTACTTGAACCACCCGCAAGACCTTCCCGACTATTTCGCCCAACAAGCGGATTTGCCCCGTGCGGTGGCCGACTATGTGGCGGGCATGACCGACCGTTTCGCACTCAAGGAGCACCTGCGACTCACCGGTCGCCAGGTGTTTTGACGGCGCAGTCACATGGCCCGCCTGCCGCGTCTGCTCGTGCCGGGGCAGCTGCATTTGCTGATTCAGCGCAGCGCGGGCGGCATACCGGTGTTTCGGTCTGATGCCGACGCCGAGCTGTACTTGGCGGCTCTGCGCGATCTCGTGCGTGAGCACGAGGTGTTGATACACGCCTATGCCTTGTTGCCGAGCCAAGTGCTGTTGCTGCTGACGCCAGGCCATGCCCAATCGCTCAGTCGCCTGATGCAAGCGCAGGGGCGGCGGTTTGGGGCCGCTTACAACCGCGTTCACCAGCGGGTGGGGGTGCTTTGGGAGGGGCGGTTTCGTGCCACTGTGATCGACCCTCACGGCTTTGGTCTGGCGGCGGTTCAGTTTGTGGAGACGGCCGCGCCATGGGCGGGTGAGTGTCTCGTCGCCAGCGACTACCGCTGGTCCAGCGCCGCGCACCACGCGGGAAAACATGCGGACCCTTTGATCACCGAACACGCGTTTCATTGGAAGCTGGGCAACACTCCTTTTGAGCGAGAAGCGGCTTACCGGGACAGCGTGCACCAACTTCAGGCTCCGGCCTTGCACCAACAAATTGAAGCGGCTGTATTGAAGGGGTGGGTTTTGGGTTCAGCCGGCTTCATAGCCGCTTTGAGCGATTTGACCGAGAGGCGACTGAGCGCCCTGGCGCAAGGGCGTCCGCGCAGTGATCGCCCCAATAAAGACTGACCCCAATAAAATTCGACACCAAATCGGGGTGGCATTTAATAGAGTCTGACCCCATTTAATTTCGCTTGTCGATGATGTTGCATCGCAGTATTCTTCCGGTCTCAATTTCTTTGCCCTGCCGGAGCGCGTCATGCATCAGCCCTCACCCACGCTGTCCACCCTTGTTTCCGCTAGCACGCACGAACTGCAGACTGAAACGCAGTCCGGTCTTTACCGCGCCAGCGGCGAACACGACGCCTGCGGCGTTGGGTTTGTGGCCCACATCAAAGGGGTCAAGGCCCACAGCATCATCGAACAGGGTTTGAAGATTCTGGAAAACCTGGACCACCGAGGCGCGGTGGGGGCCGACAAGCTGATGGGCGACGGCGCGGGGATCTTGATTCAGATTCCCGACGAGTTTTACCGCGCGGAGATGGCCAAACAGGGCGTGGAGCTGCCGCCTCCTGGCGAATACGGCGTCGGCATGATCTTCATGCCCAAAGAACACGCCTCGCGTTTGGCCTGTGTGCAGGAGTTGGAGCGTGCCGTCAAAGCGGAAGGCCAGGTGCTGCTGGGCTGGCGTGATGTGCCGGTGGATTCGGAAATGCCGATGTCGCCCACGGTGCGGGCCAAAGAACCCATCATCAAACAAATTTTCATCGGTCGTGGTCCCGATGTGATCGTGCCTGATGCGCTGGAGCGCAAGCTTTATGTGATTCGCAAGACAGCGTCGGCGGCGATCCAAGCACTCAAGCTCACCCACAGCCGTGAGTACTACGTGCCCAGCATGAGCTGCCGCACCGTCATCTACAAAGGTTTGCTGTTGGCTGACCAGGTGGGCAAATACTACAAAGACCTGAGCGATCCGCGTGCAACTTCGGCCTTGGCCTTGGTGCACCAACGTTTCTCCACCAACACCTTCCCCGAGTGGCCGCTGGCCCACCCTTACCGTTTTGTGGCCCACAACGGTGAAATCAACACCGTTAAAGGCAACTTCAATTGGATGCGTGCGCGCGAAGGTGTGATGAAGTCGCCGGTGTTGGGCGACGACCTGAAAAAGCTTTACCCCATCAGTTTTGAACACCAGTCAGACACGGCCACTTTCGACAACGCGCTGGAGCTGTTGACGATGTCGGGCTACCCACTGGCCCACGCTGCCATGATGATGATTCCCGAGGCCTGGGAGCAGCACACCACCATGGACGAGCGGCGCCGTGCTTTCTACGAGTATCACGCCGCGATGCTCGAGCCTTGGGATGGTCCTGCCGCCATGGTCTTCACCGATGGTCGCCAGATCGGAGCCACGCTGGACCGAAATGGCCTGCGCCCGGCGCGTTACATCGTCACCGATGACGACATCGTGGTGATGGCTTCGGAATCTGGCGTGCTTCCCTTTCCTCAAAACAAAATCGTCAAGAAGTGGCGCTTGCAGCCAGGCAAGATGTTCCTCATCGACCTGGAACAAGGCCGCATCGTTGACGATGAAGAGTTGAAAAACCAATACGCCTCGGCCAAGCCCTACCGGCAGTGGATCGAAAGCGTGCGCGTCAAACTTGACTCGCTGCCTGTTGTGCCTGATAGCCATGTCTTTCCAGAGAGCTTGCTCGACCGCCAACAAGCCTTTGGCTACACGCAGGAAGACATCAAGTTCTTGATGAGCCCGATGGCGCAGCAAGGTGAAGAGGGCATTGGGTCCATGGGCAATGATTCGCCCTTGGCCGTGTTGTCGGACAAAAACAAGCCGCTCTACAACTACTTCAAGCAGTTGTTCGCGCAAGTCACGAATCCACCCATCGACCCGATCCGCGAAAACATCGTGATGTCGTTGGTGTCCTTCATCGGTCCCAAGCCCAATTTGCTGGACATCAACGCGGTCAACCCGCCGATGCGTTTGGAAGTGCCCCAGCCGGTGCTCGACTTCAACGACATGGCGCGGCTGCGCCACATCGACAAACACACCTCGGGCAAGTTCAAGAGCTACGAGTTGCGCATCACCTATCCATTGGCTTGGGGTGACGAGGGCGTGGAGGCCAAACTCGCTTCTTTGTGTGCGGAGAGCGTGGACGCCATCAAGAGCGGTCACAACATCCTCATCATCAGTGACCGCCAGATGAACCGCGACCATGTGGCGATTCCCGCGCTGCTGGCACTGTCGGCCATACACCAGCATCTGGTGCGGGAAGGTTTGCGCACCACCGCAGGCTTGGTGGTGGAGACAGGCACGGCGCGTGAGGTGCACCACTTTGCGGTCTTGGCAGGTTATGGCGCGGAGGCGGTTCACCCCTACCTGGCCATGGAAACCTTGACCGCGATGCGCAGCGAGTTCCCTGCGGATCTGAGCGCTGAGAAAGCCATCTACAACTACGTCAAGGCGATCGGCAAAGGCTTGTCCAAGATCATGTCCAAGATGGGCGTGTCCACCTACATGTCTTACTGCGGTGCTCAGCTTTTTGAGGCCATCGGCCTCGAATCCAGCATGGTGGAGAAGTACTTCCGTGGCACCGCCAGCCAAGTCGGCGGCATCGGCGTG
Organism: Pseudomonadota bacterium; assembly: GCA_046049865.1. Classification (GTDB taxonomy): domain Bacteria; phylum Pseudomonadota; class Gammaproteobacteria; order Burkholderiales; family Burkholderiaceae_C; genus JANPCX01. The sequence goes on from JBJOQO010000003.1 coordinate 78,071, forward strand.
TTTGAAGTGGCCGAAGAGGCGCTGCGCATGCACCGCGCTGCGTTTGGTGACGACCCCATCCTGGAGAACATGCTGGATGCCGGCGGCGAATACGCCTGGCGTGTGCGTGGCGAAGAGCACATGTGGACGCCCGACGCGATTGCGAAGTTGCAGCACAGCACGCGTGCCAACAAGTTCGATACCTACAAGGAGTATGCCCAGCTCATCAACGACCAGTCACGTCGCCACATGACCTTGCGCGGCCTGTTCGAGTTCAAACTCGATCCGAGTAAAGCGATACCCGTGGATGAAGTCGAGTCCGCGGCTGAAATCGTCAAGCGCTTCGCCACCGGCGCGATGTCCTTGGGTTCCATCAGCACCGAGGCCCACAGCACCCTGGCCATTGCCATGAACCGCATCGGCGGCAAGAGCAACACCGGCGAGGGCGGTGAAGACCCGGCGCGTTACCGCAACGAACTCAAAGGCATTCCAATTGCTGACGGCACCAAGGTGTCGCAGGTGCTGGGCGACAAAGTCATCGTGGCCGACTACGCATTGAAGGCCGGTGACTCACTGCGCAGCAAGATCAAACAAGTGGCCTCGGGCCGGTTTGGCGTGACGACCGAATACCTGTCGTCTGCCGACCAAATCCAGATCAAGATGGCCCAAGGTGCCAAGCCGGGTGAGGGTGGTCAGTTGCCCGGCGGCAAGGTCAGCGACTACATCGGCTTCTTGCGTTATTCGGTGCCCGGTGTGGGCCTGATCAGCCCGCCCCCACACCACGACATTTATTCGATTGAAGACCTGGCCCAGTTGATCCACGACCTGAAAAACGCCAACCAGCGTGCCAGCATCAGCGTCAAGCTGGTGTCGGAAGTGGGCGTGGGCACGATTGCTGCGGGTGTGGCCAAAGCCAAAGCCGACCACGTGGTGATTGCGGGTCACGACGGCGGCACCGGCGCGTCGCCGTGGAGCTCCATCAAACACTGCGGCACGCCCTGGGAATTGGGCTTGGCGGAAACGCAGCAAACCCTGGTGCTCAACCGCTTGCGCAGCCGCATCCGCGTTCAGGCCGACGGCCAAATGAAAACCGGTCGCGATGTGGTGATTGGTGCCCTCTTGGGTGCGGACGAGTTTGGTTTTGCGACCGCACCGCTGGTGGTGGAAGGCTGCATCATGATGCGCAAATGCCACCTCAACACCTGCCCAGTGGGCGTGGCCACGCAAGACCCGCTGCTTCGCGCCAAGTTCACAGGCCAGCCTGAGCACGTGGTGAATTTCTTCTTCTTCATCGCTGAAGAAGCGCGTCAAATCATGGCCCAGCTTGGCATCAAAAAGTTCGACGACTTGATTGGCCGCGCTGACCTGCTGGACACCAAAAAGGGCATCAGCCATTGGAAAGCGCAAGGGCTGGACTTCAGCCGCGTGTTCCACCTGCCATCGGCTCCCGCCGAAGTGCCGCGCCGCCAAGTCGAAGAACAAGACCACGGCCTCGCGCGTGCGCTGGACGTGAAGCTGATTGAAAAATGCCTGCCCGCGTTCGAGCGCGGTGAGAAGGTGCAGTTCATGCAGGAGGTGCGCAACGTCAACCGCACTGTGGGTGCCATGCTTTCGGGAGAGTTGGTGCGACGCCATCCGGAAGGACTTGCTGACCAAAGCATCTTCATTCAGATGGAAGGCACGGGGGGTCAAAGTTATGGCGCATTCCTCGCCAAGGGCATCACCTTCTATTTGATCGGTGACGCCAATGACTACACCGGCAAGGGCCTGTCAGGTGGGCGCATCGCGATTCGCCCGAGTTTGGAGTTCCGTGGCGACGCCACCAAAAACATCATCGTTGGCAACACGGTGCTCTATGGCGCGACGAGTGGTGAAGCCTTCTTCCGGGGTGTGGCGGGTGAACGTTTTGCGGTACGGCTGTCGGGCGCGACCACGGTCGTGGAAGGCACGGGCGACCATGGCTGCGAGTACATGACGGGCGGTACCGTCGTGGTGCTCGGGGAAACTGGCCGCAACTTTGCGGCCGGCATGAGCGGCGGTGTGGCCTATGTGTTCGATGAAGCCGGAGACTTTTCCACTCGCTGCAATACGAGCATGGTTAGCTTGGAGAAAGTGCTGGCTGTGGGTGAACAGGAAGCGTCTGTTCCACGCGCCGTTTGGCATCAGGGCAAAGCGGACGAAACGTTGCTGCGTCAACTGATCGAAGACCACCACAAGTGGACAGGCTCATTGCGTGCGCGTCACATCCTGGATCACTGGGCCGAGTCGCGTGCCAAGTTTGTGAAGGTCTTCCCCAACGAGTACAAGCGGGCTTTGGGAGAGTTGCATGCGGCGAAAGCGGCGGACGACACGTTGAGCAAAGCCAAAGCGACGGACAAAATTGAGAAGAAAACCAAGGTGGCTGCGGCCAAGTAGTCCGCCACTCAGCACCCTCATCCAACCGTATCCACGGGGGTGAGGTCAACAAGCGTCATCCGAACAAAGTTCAACGAGCAGGTCAAACATCATGGGAAAAGTCACCGGTTTCATGGAGTACGAGCGGCTGGAAGAGGGCTATGAGCCCGCTCAGAAGCGCGTCAAAAACTACAAAGAGTTCGTCATCGGTTTGAAGGAAGACGATGCCAAGGTGCAGGCCGCGCGCTGCATGGACTGCGGTACGCCGTTTTGCAACAGCGGCTGTCCGGTGAACAACATCATTCCCGACTTCAACGACTTGGTGTACCGGGCCGACTGGAAAAACGCGATTGCGGTTTTGCACTCGACCAATAACTTCCCCGAATTCACCGGCCGCATTTGCCCTGCGCCTTGCGAGGCAGCATGTACGCTCAACGTGAACGACGATGCGGTTGGTATTAAAAGTATCGAACACGCCATCATCGACCGTGCATGGAACGAAGGCTGGGTGCAAGCTCGTCCGCCCAAGGTCAAGACGGGCAAGAAGGTGGCGGTGGTGGGCTCAGGCCCGGCAGGTTTGGCTGCCGCACAGCAACTCGCGCGTGCGGGTCACGACGTGACGGTGTTCGAGAAAAACGACCGCGTGGGTGGCCTGCTGCGTTATGGCATTCCCGACTTCAAGATGGAAAAAACCCACATTGACCGCCGGGTGAGGCAGATGGAAGCCGAAGGTGTTCAGTTTCGCACTGGCGTGTTGATCGGTGCGATGGGTGCCAAGAGCACGGTTGCCAACTGGTCGACAGAGACGATCTCTCCCGATCAACTCAAAGCCGACTTCGATGCCGTGCTGCTCGCCGGTGGCGCTGAGCAGCCGCGCGACTTGCCCGTGCCAGGTCGTGACCTCGAAGGCGTGCACTATGCGATGGAGTTTTTGCCGCTGCAAAACAAAGTCAATGCCGGCGACAAACTGAAAAACCAGCTCCGCGCTGATGGCAAACATGTGATCGTGATTGGTGGTGGTGACACGGGCAGTGATTGCGTGGGCACCAGCAACCGCCACGGTGCTGCCAGCGTCACGCAGTTTGAGTTGTTGCCCATGCCCCCGGAGCAAGAAAACAAACCCTTGGTCTGGCCCTATTGGCCCACCAAACTTCGCACCAGCTCCAGCCACGAAGAAGGCTGCGAGCGCGAGTTCGCCGTTGCGACCAAAGAGTTCATCGCTGGCGAAGGCAAAGACAAAAACAAGGTCAAGGCGCTGAAGGCGGTGCGCTTGCAGTGGCAAGGCGGCAAGATGACTGAGGTGCCAGGCAGCGAACAAATCTTGCCCGCCGACCTGGTGCTGTTGGCCATGGGTTTTGTGAGCCCCGTGGCCAGCGTGGTTGAAAGTTTTGGCGTGGACAAAGACGCCCGAGGCAACGCCCGCGCCAGCACCGATGAGGCCGGTGGCTACAAAACCAATGTTGACAAGGTGTTTGTCGCAGGTGACATGCGCCGTGGTCAATCCTTGGTGGTGTGGGCCATCCGCGAAGGCCGCCAGGCAGCGCGTGCGGTGGACGAACACCTCATGGGCAAAAGCGAATTGCCGCGCTGAGTCAGGGTAGCGGGGACTGCTTGCCTTGTTGCAACCGGTACTCCGCGACGAAATCCGCCAAGCGCTCTCGGTGCCGGGCTGAGGGTCGCAGTCCCTCGTCACTGAACAACCAGTCCATCAATGCTGTCATCCACTCGGCACCTGCATGCTGATGCAGCTGCGCAATGCGCAGTCTGGGGTGGGCAGATGGCAACGTTAGGTCGGCGTCAGAGAGCAACTCTTCAAACAGTTTCTCTCCTGGGCGCAGTCCGGTGAATACAAGTTGAATGTCCTCTTCGCGGTGGCCTGACAAACGAATCATGTCCCGCGCCAGTTGCACGATTTTGATGGGCTCGCCCATGTCCAGCACATAGACCTGGCCGGTTTTTGCCAGTGCTGCGGCTTGCAAAACCAGGCGGGAGGCTTCTGGAATCGTCATGAAGTAACGCGTGATGTCCGGGTGGGTCACGGTCACCGGGCCACCCTTGGCGATTTGTTCTTTGAACTTGGGGATGACGCTGCCACTGGAGCCCAGCACATTGCCAAAACGCACGGCCATGAAACGGGTGGGGTGGTTTTGCGTGGCCAGGTGGGAGAGCACCATTTCGGCGGCGCGTTTGCTTGCGCCCATCACATTGCTCGGGTTGACGGCTTTGTCGGTCGAGATCAATACAAAGGCTTCTGCCCCCACCTCGGCGGCAGCGATGGCCGCGTTGTAGGTGCCCAGGATGTTGTTTTGCACCGCCGCCCAGGCGTTGTCGTTTTCCATCAGCGGCACGTGTTTGAAGGCGGCTGCGTGGAAGACCAGTTGCGGTCGTTGTGCTTGAAAAGTGGCGCGCAAGTGGGCCAGGTTTTTCACATCGCCCATCAAGCTGATCAGCGGCAGTTGGGGATGTGACTCACTGAGTTGCTGTTCAATTTGGTACAGCGCGAGTTCACTCAACTCGTACAGCACCAAACGCGCAGGGCCATAACGGGCAATTTGGCGGCACAGCTCGGATCCGATGGAGCCACCAGCGCCTGTGATGAGCACGGTTTTGCCACTGATCATCTCAGCGATGCCTGCTTCGTCCAGGGCGACGGGTTCGCGGCCGAGCAGGTCTTCTGGCTCGATGGCGCGCACGCGTTCGATTTCGGCACCGCCACGCTGCAGCTCCGCCATGGACGGCACGGTCAACACCTTCAAGCCGGTCGCGGTGGCCAACTCAATCGCACGGCGACGCTGCGAGAAGGTGGCCCCTGGCATGGCCGTGATGATGTGTGTGGCGCCAGCCCTCACCTCGGCTCGCGCCAGGTCATTCAACGTGCCGAGCACCGGCGCACCCAGCACGCGAGCCCCCCGTTTGGCAGGATCGTCGTCGAGCAAACCCAACACGGTCCAGCCTTGTTGATGCAGCCCAGGCATCAACCAGCGTGCGGCTTCGCCAGCACCAAGCACGATGGCTCGTCGAACTTCGCCCTCACCGCCGGTGATGCGAGCGCGCGCGTGTTCGTACAACATGCGGTAGAGCAAACGCACCATGCACAGCCCCATCAAGGCCATCAAGGGGTGCAGTGCCAACACCGCCCGCGGCACCTTGGTGAGCTGGGCCATGAGCACGGCCACGGCTGCGACAGCCCCCGCCAACAGGCAGGCCCAACCGAGTCGCTGTACCTCACCAAACCCAGAGAAACGCCACATGCCGCGCGGGATCCCGGCCAGCTTGAATACCAACAAATAAAGCAGCACCACCGCGAGCATCACCCAGTGGTCGTAGCTGGGCCTGGCGCTGAACCAGCGGTCAAAACCCAAACGAAAGAGATACGTGAAGTTCCAAGCCAGGGCGATCACAAAGCCATCGACCAGCAGCGACAAGGGCTGACGGTGAGGGCGCAAACGTGCGAGGAGGCGGTCGAGTTGATGCCAGAACATGGGGGGCGATTATCGGTGCGGCGCAGCCACGCATTTTTCCCCGGCGATAATCCCCCTGTGAAGCAAGCCAGACCGCCGCTGGTGCAAGGCTCGAAAGGGCGCACTGGAGGAAGGTCCGGACTGCACAGGGCAGCGTAGCAGCTAACGGCTGTCCACCGTGAGGTGAGGATCAGAGCAACAGAGACGAGTTCGTGTGGGGCTCCCAAACAAGGGTGGTCTATGTGGAACACGCGCAAGCGGGTTCCCCGGGTGGCGCAAGCCGCCCGGCCACGGCGCAAGCCGTGGGTCGCATAGCACCTCATGCGGGGCCAAGCCCCGCATGAGGTGAAACGGGCAATCTCTACGCGCAGCAATACCAAGTAGGCCAGCGTTGATGTGGCTCCGCAGAGCTGGCGGGTAGGTAGCACCGAGCCGTGCAGTGATGCACGGCCCAGAGGAATGGCGGTCACGGCCTGGCGTTCGCAAGAACAACGGGCTGCACAGAATCCGGCCTATCGGCTTGCTTCACATTTTTGTTTTGTTGATGGAGCAATCTTTGAAAGACATCCAAGCGCTGACCCGCTTGAACTGGACGGCATTGGACACCTTGGTGTTCGCGGGCGGCGGCAATCGCTGCTGGTGGCAAGCCGGGGCCTTGTCTACCTTGACTCAACAGGGCTTTGCCCTTCCCAGGCAGTTGGTGGGCACCAGTGCTGGGGCCGCCATGGCGGCGTCTTTTTTGACCGATGGACCCAAGGCCGCATTAGAGGCTTGTGAGCGCCTCTTTGCGCGCAACGCCCGCGTATTTGAGTGGCGTGGTTTGGCACAGTTGAAGCTGCGTTTTGCACAGCAACACACCTACCCCGCATGGTTGGCGTCGTTTGTGAACGCCAATAACTTCGATGCGATTCGAACCTCGCGTTTGCAGCTGCGGGTTGCACTCACGCGGCCCGCACGCTGGTTGGGTCTTCAGGGATCGATGGTGGCAGGCACCGTGGCCTATATCGTGGACAAACATGTGAGCCACAGCATTCACCCGCGCCTGCCAAAGTGGCTGGGTTTGCGCCAAGACTTTCTTGATTTGCATGACTGTGCTGATGCCAGCGCCGCCCAAGCCTTGCTGGCCGCCGCCGCCGCCGCACCGCCTTTCATGCACGCGACCCGCATTGGCGGCCAAGGTGCACTGGACGGTGGTTACACCGACAACGCGCCCATCCCCGCGCAAACAGAATCAGAAAAAGCCAAGACGCTGGTGCTGCTGACCCGGCACTACCCCCGCTTGCCACAGCTCTTTCGCTGGAATGGCCGCAGCTATTGGCAACCCAGCCGGCCTGTGCCGGTATCCACTTGGGATTGCACTGCACGCGCCACGGTGACCCAGGCCTATGCATTGGGCGAAGAGGACGCTGTCGCCTTGTGCAGCAGTGCACTGCAGGCGGGTTGATGGATCGTGCGTGCCCGAGGGGCTATTGCCTTTGAACCCCAACGCCAGTGAACTGTGGCGCGGTCCGCGCTGGGCCTTGGCGGTGCTGCTCGCCTGCCTTGGCATGCTCGGGCCGTTTTGCATTGACACCTACTTGCCCGCGTTCAACGGCATCTCGGCGTCCCTTGGGGCCACGCCGGTACAGATGCAACAAACGCTGTCAGCGTATTTGTTTGGTTTTGCGCTGATGAATTTGTTTCACGGGGCCTTGTCCGACGCCCTCGGGCGCAGGCCGGTGGTGCTGTGGGGATTGGCCTTGTTCACTGTGGCATCTGCGGGTTGCGCACTGTCCAGCAGCATCGGCGAATTGGTGTTTTGGCGGGCCATGCAGGGCATGACCACCGGCGCGGGCATCGTGGTGTCCCGGGCTGTGGTGCGCGACATGTATGCCCCAGCTGATGCGCAGCGCGTGATGTCGCAAATCACTTTGTTCTTTGGTGCCGCACCTGCGATTGCGCCTTTGGTGGGCGGCCTCTTGTTTGTGCATGTGAACTGGCACGCTATTTTTTGGTTTTTGACCTTGGTGGGTGTGCTGCTTTGGTGGGCGAATCACCGCTGGTTGCCTGAGACCTTGCACGCAGCGCAGCGTCAACCTTTCAGCGTGCGCAACCTGATGCACGGTTACCGCGATCTGGGGGCCGACGCGCGTTTTTGGGCCTTGGCCCTGGCCAGTGGTGTGCCCTTCAACGGCATGTTTTTGTATGTGATGGCGGCTCCGGTTTTTTTGGGTGAACACCTGCAACTGCAGCCGCAGCAGTTTTTTTGGTTTTTCTGTTTGGTGATCAGCGGCATCATGGCGGGTGCTTTCTTGTCCGGGCGTTTGGCGGGCAAGTTGTCTGCCGCCAAACAAATTCGCCTTGGCTTTTGCATCATGGCCGCGACCACCGCAGTCAATCTTGTTTTGAATTACGCCCTGAAGGTGCAAGTGAGCTGGGCACTGTGGCCGATCGCGCTCTTTGCCATGGGCTGGGCGGTGATGACGCCCGTGGTCACGCTCTTGGTTCTGGACGTGGTGCCAACCCGGCGCGGCATGGCGTCGTCATTGCAGGCGTGCATCACCAGTTCGGTCAATGGCTTGGTGGCGGGGGTGGTGGCGCCCTGGGTGATGCATTCGACGATGGCCTTGGCTCTGACCTCGGCTTCGATGATGGGCGTGGGCCTACTTTCTTGGTGGTGGGTGAGACCTCGTTTGTAGGCGCATCAAGATTGGCGCTGTGCTGCCGATAACCCGTCGAATGCGCCCAATTTGTGGGGCGCGCTGCCGGAGTTTCCATGTTGTTCACCAGCGTTTTTTACCGCCTTCGTCATGCAAAACAATGGGCTGTGGCTTTTGCCTTGACGGGCATCTGCATGGCCGCGATGGCGGAAAAAACCACGGCCCCTGCCCCTGTCGTTCCAGCTGCAACTGAAACCAAGCCAGCAACAGCGGCCAAAACAACGACCAACGATGTGTTGGCCGACAAACGCATCAACCCACGCACCCCCCCTGCGCCGGCGACCCCTGCCGCTGTGGTGCCGATCGCACCGGATCCACTGGAGCGTTTGCAAGAAAAACTCGCAGCGCGTTTGGGTGCACGGATGGCAACAGCCGAGGCCAAGGATGGCAACGAGTTGCGTGTGGTCGCACGGCCTACAGCCGACGCAGCCATGGTCAAACCGGTGTCCGCTGTGAAGACCGTGGTCAAGCCACGCAGTACAGCAAGTTCGACGGCTGCGAGTTCAGTCGTCACCAAAATCAACGGCTCGACAGGTGTTTTGCCAGCCCATCTGTGGAGCTACATTGGCGCGAACGGCCCCGAGGCCTGGGCGGAACTCAAACCCGAGTACGCCGCATGTGGCAAGGGTGAGCGCCAAAGCCCGATCGATGTTCGTGATGGCATCAAAGTGCAATTGGATGCGGTGCAGTTTCACTACCAAGCGCCCGATTTCCGAGTCATCGACGATGGCCGCACGGTGCGTGTATTGGTGGCACCTGGCAGCTCGATGGAAGTGATGGGACGACGTTTTGAACTCAAGCACTTGCAGTTCCATCGGCCCTCTGAAGTGCATGTGAACGGCAAGGCCTTCGACATGGCGGTGCATTTGGTGCACCAAGACGTTGATGGCCGCAGCGCCGTCGTCGCCGTGCAACTGGAGCGTGGCAGTGCTCATTCCGTGGTGCAGGCGGTGTGGAACAACCTGCCGCTGGAAAAAGGGGTGGAGCAAGTGGCGCGCGCGCCGCTGGATTTAGTGGCCCTTTTGCCCGCAGACCAGCGTTACATCACCTTCATGGGTTCGATGACCACGCCGCCGTGCCAAGAGGGTGTGCTTTGGGTGGTCATGAAACAGCCGGTTGGAATTTCCGACTACCAGGTGGCAGTCTTCAGTCGGCTGTATCCGATGAATGCCAGACCGCTGCAAGCGGTCAATGGGCGGATGGTGAAAGAGTCGGAGTAACGGCTGTCCGGTCCACGCTTGAAGCGCTGAACTGTGCTGTCAAAAACAATTACGCGGCAAGAAACGCTTGTCGATGTTGGTTTTGTCGTTGCCCTGGAGTGTCATTTTGTCGGGCACCTTGGCGGCGGAGCAAATCCAAGATGCCGGAACGACGGGCGCGTCCTCCACCACTGCAGGGCGTAACGTCAAGATTTTTCCCTTGATGGCGCCGTGGGCGCTGTTGCCAAACTGCAGGTGCACGGCCCCGTTTTCTACTGTGACCGAGCTGATATAGGTGTTGACGATTTTGTCGGCGTTGGGCAAACCGGCTGCTGCATTGTCTGCAGGCATTTTGCGCACGGTGCTGGGGGGCACAGCCGACGTGAGCCAGTGAGCCACCACAGGGCCTTTGGCTACATCGGCGAGTTTGGCTGCTTCGACGATTTGGTCGCGCACAATTCTGTCGGTGAAATTCGGCACGGCCAGCAGGGCCAGGATGGCAATGATGCCAACCGCGACCATCACCTCGATGAGGCTGAATCCACGGACGACCTTGTTGGAGTGGTTTGAAGCTTCAATCATGGAGTGATGCTAAGGCACGTCAAGGCGGTTGCTCACGAAAAACGTTCAGCGCGCCTTCTTGTCCGCTTTTTCAACAAACAGCTCCACGGCCTGTGCCTGCATGCGGTAGCCGCTGACACCCATGAAACTGTCGTGGCGAAAGGCTTGCAGCGGGCCTTGTATCCACACCGCTTCCATGGATCGCAGGCCGCGCACGGGTTGGCTTGGCAGCACATGAATGATTTGGTTGGCCGGTGGTGGGGGGCTGTGAATGCAGGCACCGAAGTAAGGCACCAGCAAAAACTCTTTCATGCCCTCTTTGCTGTCTTCCAGCGGCACCACGTAACCCGGAATACGAATCAGTGCGCCATCCATCTTGTCGTTGATGGGGGCTTGATCCCATACTTCGCGCATGCGGTTGAGCAAGGCGGTCGCTTTGGGGTCACCGTCTTTCAGCATCCCGAGGTTCATGCCCTGGAATTCTTTGAGCGGATTCCAATTCGCTGGAATCAGGTCATCCCACAGGATTTCTTTGTATGTGTTGGCGGCAGGAGCTTTTTCTCCTTTTTTGCTGCTGCGACTCACGGGCTTGTCTGGCTTGTTTGATGCGCCGCCCAGCGGGTGGGAGAGACCTGGCGCGGTTGCGGGTGCAGTCTGGGATGAATTGTTTTGCGCCCCAACCAGGTGGGGCAGCAAGCCCAGGCACAAACAACAAGCGCTGAAGATGAAACGTAGCGACAACATGAAAATTCCTGACACCAATCAACGTGGACTCAAGCCGTCGGCCAAGGACAAACGGTAAGCGCGCCAAGCAGGCAACAAACTCGCCAAGAGGCCGGCTAAGAAGATGGCCAGCAACCAGCCACCTTGCACCACCGAGAACTCGGCCCACCGCAATTGGACACCATAGTTGGATTGCAGCCATGGTGCCCCCAGGGCCATCAGCAGGGTGGTTATTGCTGCCCCAGCGACAACGCCCAGCAGCGTGACCAAACCACCTTCCAGCGCCAACAGCCCCAATAGGTGCGCAGGCTTGGCCCCCACCGCACGCAGCACGGCGAGTTCGCGGCGTCTTTCATTCAAACCCGCCAGCACCACCGCCACGAGGCCCAGCAAACTCACCACCCCCACCATGACCGACATGGCCAGCAGCGCTTTCTCGCCCGTGCCCACGACGCCCCAAAGCTCATCGAGTGCCACACCGGGCAACACGGCCATCAAGGGCTCGGGCTCAAAACTGTTGACATGGCGTTGCACATTGAACACGGCGGCCCGGCTTTTGAGGCCGACCAAGGCCGCAGTGACTTGTTTGGGCGTTAGGTCAAACTTACGCGCTTGTTCGGCGGCGATGGCCACACCCGGCATGGGCGCACCACCGGCCCAATCCAGGTGGATGGCTTCAATCGCCTCCAGGCTGACATGCACCGTGCGGTCCACCGGCGTGCCAGTGCGGGCCAAGATGCCCACCACGGTGAATGGCTTGTCTGCGTGTTCGCTGATGAGCGGTCCCGTGCCTGCGCCGTGGCTGAGGGTGATTCTCTGCCCCAAGGTGTAGCCCAGCGTTTGGGCCACTTCCGCGCCCACGACTGCCTCGTACAGACCGTCCAGCGTGCCACTGAAGGCCTTGCCTTCTTTGACGACGAGGGCTTGTTGGTCCCCGTACAAAAAATGCTGGAAGTAGGCGGTGTTGGTGCCCAGCACCGGAAACCCTTTGTGCGAATCACCGAGTGACAGCGGCACCACCCAGCGCACAGCCCGATGTTGGGCCAACGCCTCTACGCTGCTGTAGTTGATGTTGTTGGTGGCGCTGCCGACACGAAATACGCTGTAAAGCATGAGTGGAACCGCGCCGGTGCGTGCACCCACAATCAAATCGGTGCCGCTAACGGCTTGCAAAAAGCTGCTGCGCATGTCGCTGCGCACACGTTCAAAGGCCAGCAACAAACTGGTGGACAAGGCGATGCACACCAGCACCCAGACCAGGGTACTGCGTCGGCTCCAACTGCTGCGGGCGGCCAGGGTGAAGAGCGGGCTCATGCAGCGACCTTTGTCGCGGCTTGGTTCAACTCGGGCAAAGAGACTATTTCGTCAAAGCCCTCCGCCAAACGTTCATCATGGCTCACAAAAACCAAGGTGGTGCCGTGTTGGCGGCATTGGTCGCGCAGCAACCGCATGAACTGATCGCGCCGTGCCGCGTCGAGTGCCGAGGTGGGTTCATCGGCAATTACCAAGTCGGGCTGGCCCATCAGCGCACGCGCTGCCGCCACGCGCTGTTGTTGCCCAACTGAAAGTTCGTTCGCGGGCTGCTGCCACATGGGGCGGGGCAAGCCCATGTGCGCCAAAAGCTGTTCGGCTTGTTGCGCCGCACTGCCGCAGGCCTCGAACGCCTGTTGGGCCCGGCGTTTGGAGAAGCGGCAGGGCAGCAGCACGTTGTCCAGCACACTCAAGTAAGGCAGCAGGTTGAACTGCTGGAAGATGTAGCCCACATGGTCGGCACGAAAGCTGTCGCGCTGGCTCGCCGAGCGCGTTTGCCAGTCTTGGCCCAACACCTCCACCTGCCCCGACTGAGGCAAGAGCACGCCAGCCATCAAACCGAGCAAGGTGCTTTTGCCGCAGCCGCTGTCACCGAACAAAAAAACATGGCGTCCGGCTTGGATGTGTAGGCTTTCTATCGCTAGCACATCGGCCAGCACATCGCGCTGGCTGCTCGGCCAGCGGTAGCGCAACTGCTGGATGTGGATCACTTGTCTCTCGTCAGCAGCAAGGTGCTGGGGCCGCTTTGGCTGCCGCGTCGCAAGGTGCGTTTGATTTGACCGGCTGGTGTGGCGGCTTGAACGTCGATGCGCTTCATGTTGGGGAAGGTGCCAAAGAGAGCCACGTCAATTTGGCGCACTTTGCTCGTGTCTTGGCACTCAAAAATGAATTCGCCGTCCAAGTCGCCATGCCCTGATTTGTCGGCCACCGGGGCCGCCACACCCACACCGATGACCGGCGCCATCAAGGTGGTTTTGCTCAAGGTGCAAGCGGCGGCGGCATCGACCTTGAACAACTTTTCGGCCGCTTGCAACTGCGCGACGGCTGCATCTACTTTCGCTTTTTCGGCGGCGTTTTTGGGGGCGCGCTCAAAACCCACGATGCCGTCCAGCGGGGACTCCAGGGCGATGGTGAGCTGTTTGCCTTCCACGGTGACGTTGAGTTTGACGGCGCCGTGTTCATGGGCTTTGCCCGCCCAAACGACGAAGGGCAGCATCAATGTAGAAGCGACAAAGAGCAGGTGTTTTTTCATGGCGATCTCCGTTGAACGTCTCAGGGTTTGGAACGCAGCGCAGTGACCAATTGTTTGAGGTTGTGCGCATACAGCTTGAGGTAGGTGTCGGCCTCGGTGCCCGGTAGAGACAGCGCATCCGAGTACAAAGTTCCGCCCACCACCACACCGGTCTCTTTGGCGATGCGGTCGATCAAGCGGCGGTCGGTGATGTTCTCTACAAACAAGGCCCGTGCTTGTTTGTTTTTGATTTGGCGAATGGCGGCGGCCACGGTGCTGGCTGAGGCGTCGCTGCTGGTGTTCCAACCCTGGGGCGCAATGAAGGTGATGTTGTAGGCCTCGCCCAAATACGCAAAAGCATCGTGCGAGGTGATGACGCGGCGCTGGGCTTCTGGCACTGCGGCGAGCTGTGCGCGGGCATCCTCATCCAACGCTTTGAGTTTTTGGCTGTAGCTGGCGGCACGCGCCGCAATGGCCGCGGCTTGGTCGGGACGGGCGAGCGACAACGCGATGGCAATGTTTTTCACATAGGTTTGTGCATGCACGAGGCTCTGCCAGGCATGCGGGTCGGCGGAGGTGCGAACCAAACGGGGGTTGATGCCCGTGGTCGCCACCACCACCGCGCCTTTGTAGCCCGAGGACTTCACCAAACGGTCCATCCAGCCTTCAAACCTCAGGCCGTTGACGACGACGAGGTCGGCTGTTTTCAACCGCAACGCGTCTTTGGGTGTGGGCTCAAACACATGGGCGTCGGCATTGGCCGCCACCAAACTCGTGACCACGGCCACATCGCCCGCAATCTCACGGGTGATGTCTGCGAGGATAGAAAAACTGGCCACGACTTGCAGCGGTTTGATGTCAGCGGCTTGGCTGTGCTGGCTTTGGAAAAGCGCGGCCAACGCGATCAGCCAAGGCAGGGAAAAACGACGATTCATTTGCATGTTGATGAGGTAATTTCTGATTGAGTTCAAGCCACACGGTGTGCCCGCTGCACCAAACTTCTGCTGAGCCAGCTGTCGCGGCGACCGACCAAGAGCGAGGCGATGTAAAAGCCGCCCGCCCACATCACGATGCAAGGCCCGGACGGCAAATCGAAGTGGTAGGACAGCAGCAGCCCACCCCAACCACTGAGCATGGCCATCAACGCGGCGACGAGGGACTGGGGCCCCAAGCCCACCACCCAAAAGCGCGCTGCGGTGGCGGGCAACATCATCAAACCCACGGCCATCAAGGTGCCCAGGGCTTGGAACCCCGCCACGAGATTGAGCACCACCAGCAACAAGAAACCCAGGTGCACCACCGCGCCGGGCCCGCCCACGTTGCGCAAGAAGCCGGGGTCGAAACACTCCACCACCAAAGGCCGCAGCATCACTGCCAGTGCCAGCAAGGTGAAGGACGACACGCCAGCGACCAGGTAGAGCGATTGATCGTCCACCGCCAAAATGCTGCCGAAGAGCACATGCATTAAATCCACCGGACTGCCGTGGGTGGAAATGATCATCACCCCCGCCGCGAGCGCGATCAAATAAAAGGCCGCAAAACTTGCGTCTTCTCGCTGCGAGGTCACGCGCGTGACCCAGCCTGCCAGCAGCGCCACCAAGAGCGCAGCGATGAAGCCGCCACCGCCCATGGCCACCAGCGAAAACCCCGCCAGCGCGAAACCGACCGCTGCACCGGGCAGCAGGGCATGTGCCATCGCATCGCCCATCAAACTCATGCGGCGCAGTACCAAGAGTGTGCCTATGGGCGCACTGCCCAACCCCAATGCCAAGGTGGCGACCAAGGCGCGGCGCATGAAGCCGAATTCGACAAAGGGTTGGATGAGGGCATCAAATAGGGTCATGGTCACACCGATCTCACCGATTCAGGCGCGCTGACCTGGGTAGACGGCGCTGGCAGGTCACACCACGCGGCATGGTTGTCCCAGTGCAGGGAAATTTCCCGGGCCCGCGCCAGATGCTGTGGGCTCAGCGCCTCGCCCGTGGGGCCCCAGGCCACTGCTTCGCGGGCCAGCAGCAGGGCGTCTGGAAAATGGGTGCGAACCTGGGCCAGGTCGTGCAGTACAGCCACGATGGTGCGGCCCTCGGCATGCCACCGTTGCACCAAGCCCAGCAAGTCGGCACAGGTGCGCTCGTCAATGGCGGTGAAGGGCTCGTCCAGCAAGATGACGGGCGCGTCTTGCAACAAGAGCCGCGCAAACAACAAGCGCTGAAACTGGCCCACCGACATTTCATTCACCCAACGGTCTTCAAAGCCCGACAAGCCCACAGTGGCCAAGGCCTGCAAGGCTTGGGTGTGTTGCGCGGGTTTTGCGCCTGACCACCAGCGCAAACGGCTCCAATGCCCGAGCAGTGCAACGTCGAGCACGCGCACCGGAAAGCTGCGGTCAATTTGGGATTGTTGGGGCAGGTAGGCGATGCGGCCCTGGAGGTCGCGGGCGATGTCGATGCGCCCACTGGCGGCCGGTATGCGTCCCACCATGGCGTCCAGCAAACTGCTCTTGCCAGCGCCATTGGGGCCGACCACGGCCGTGAGCGAGCCGCGTGCAAATTCGCCGCTGACGTGGTGAACCGCAGGGTGGCGGCTGTAGGTGACCGTGAGGTCGTGCAAGGTGATGGCGGCTGCAGTCATGGCGTCAGCACCGCCCAGGCCACCGCCAACCACAGCAGGGCGATCAAAGCCAATGCGCCCAGGACGCGGCTCCAACTGCTGGTCATCAGCAAGCCGGCGGTCCAAGTTCCGTCATTCCCGCGCAGGCGGGAATCCATTCGGTGGTGGTGTGTCGCGCCATGGGTGCCGTTGGGTGCCGTCTCTGGATTCCCGCCTTCGCGGGAATGACGGTGAGGGGGCAGCGTTTCATGCCCATGGGCGTGTGGATCGCCGTGCGCGTGGTCGTGGTCATGGTGTTTCATGCGGCACTCGCTACACACGTGGGGCAGCGTCCGTGCAAGGTCAGGTCATGGCGCTGTACTTCGTAACCGCGCGGCACCAGTTTCTCCATGCCGCCTGGGCAGGCATGCAGCGGAATCACTTGCTCGCAGGCCACACAGTGGAAGTGATGGTGGTGGGGCAGCGCATGCGCCGGCTGAGTGTCCGAGCCGCCCGCAAGCAAGGGAATCACCCGTCGCCGAGTAGCGGATGCGGGCCGTGCCAAATGCGCCGCCTCAAATCGAGGCGCTTGCCCAGGCAGTTGCACCCGCACCACCAGACCTTGTGTGAGCAAGACCTTGAGCTGCCGATACACCGTGGACAAATTGATGCGCGGCACCATCTGCTGTGCAAGCGACCACACCTCCTGTGGGTTCAGCGAGCGCCCGCTGTCGCGGATGGCTTGCAGCACGGCATGTTGTTGGCGGGTCTGGCGTTCCATGAAGGGCGATGGCGTTGTTGCAAATGCAAATGCGTTTGCGATAGTGTAGCCGCACGCGGCAAACAGCCCTGATGACGCTGAGCGTCCCTGCCCCTCGCCGGCACCAACGGCGGTGCTGGGACCACCCAAAACAGTCAACCGACCAAGATGTCCGGAAAAACGCCGCAATTGGACCTTTAGGAGAGGGCCTTCGTGGCCGAAGATATTCGCATGCGAAAAACAACCCGCGTACACGACCAGGGCCCCACTGTGAAAACATTGACCATTCAATACCGTCTCATGGGCCTCATGGCCATCAGCATTGCCAGCACCTTGGTGGTGGCTGTTTTGGCATGGTCCAACAACACCGAGGCGCGGGCCGCAACCGAGGCGCTGACGGCCACGACCTCGGCGGTTCGCCATTCCATGAACGCGGACATGAAGCACGACGCGATTCGTGCAGATGTCTATGCCATTCGTTTGGCCTGGTTGTCGTCCGACACCAACGGTTTGGAAGCGGCGGCCAAAGACTTGGACGCCCACGCTGCCGAGATGGCCGAATCCATCCAACTGGCCTCGCAAGATCGGCTTCCTGATGCTGCGACCAAAGCCGTCGCCGAGGCCCTGCCCGTGGTGCAGAACTACATGGCAAAAGCAAAAGCCTTGCCCCAAGCCATCAAGGTTGCAGCCGATGCCGATGCCGCTGTGGCTGCGTTTGACAAGGCCTTTGAATCTACCGAAGCCGCGCTTGAAAAATCGGGCGATGCCATTGAAGCTGCTGCCGTGGCCATACAGGCCGAGACCCACAGCCAGTTGGCACGCGGCCAAACCGTGACCTTGTTGGTGATTGCTGCTTGTGTGGCGGCCCTGGTCATGCTTTCTTTCTTTGTCTTTCGCTCCATCATGACCCCGCTGCATCACATGCGCGCAGCCGTGCGCAACCTCAACAGCGACGACGGTGATTTGTCTCGCCGTTTGCCCGAGGCCGTGGCCGAGTTCGGTGAGTTGTCCACGTTGTTCAATCGTTTTCTCGACAAGGTGGCCAGCGTGGTGGGGCGAGTGCAAGTCTCGGCGCAACAAATTTCCAGCACCAGTGCACAAATTGCCGCAGGCAACATGGACCTGAGCCAACGCACCGAACAAACCGCCGCCAGCCTACAAAGTGCCGCCAGCAGCATGGAGCAGATCACGGCCACCGTGAAACAAAGCACTGACTCTGCGCGCCAAGCCAATGTATTGGCCACCAGCGCCAGCCAGGTGGCGGCCAAAGGTGGCGAAGCGGTCTCGCGAGTGGTGTCCACCATGGACGAGATCAATGTCGCGTCCAAGAAAATCAGCGACATCATTGGCGTGATCGACGGCATTGCTTTTCAAACCAACATCTTGGCCTTGAACGCTGCCGTTGAAGCCGCGCGCGCGGGGGAGCAAGGCCGAGGCTTTGCGGTGGTGGCTGGTGAGGTGCGTGTTTTGGCCCAGCGCAGTGCAGAAGCTGCCAAGGAAATCAAAACCTTGATCGGAACCAGCGTCGAAAAAGTCGAGGCGGGCAGCCAGTTGGTGCGTGATGCAGGCGCAACCATGGATGAAATTGTGACCAGTGTCGGCCGAGTCAGCAGCATGATTCAAGAAATCACCCACGCCGCCGCCGAACAAGGCGCCGGCATCATGGTGGTGAACGACACGGTGACTCAGCTGGACAATACGACCCAACAAAACACCGCCCTCGTGGAAGAAACCGCAGCTGTGGCGCGAGAACTTTCCGACCAAGCTCGGGTTTTGGAACAAACCGTCAGTGCCTTTAAACCCGTGCAGGGGATGACATAAAAATCACGCCCCTGTTTTGACCATTTCATAACAACGAGGGAGTCCATAAACAATGAAATCAGTATTTGCAACATCGTCAGCATCCATGGTGGCCACGGCATGCGTCAGCGCCCTGATGGTCGCGGCTGGACCCGCCCAAGCTGGCCGCCCCTTTGCAACAGAAGACGCCGGTGTGTTGGCGCAAAAAGAATGCGAGTGGGAGTCCTTCGCTGCACGCGCCAAAACGCGCGGTGAGTCCAGCGCAAACGCTTGGAGCACCCAAGTCGGTTGCGGTGTGGGTTTCAAAACCCAATTGGCACTGTCTTTTGCGCGCAGCAAGTTCGAGTCCGAGCATGCCAACGCGTGGGCCTTGGGGGGCAAAACCGGTTTGATCGACGGTGGCGAGGACGGCACCTCGGTCACCTTGGCCTATGGTGCAGCCTATGCCAAAGGCCCCGGCGACGGCTCCTACCGTTTGAACACCACCGCCGTCAATTTGGTGCTCACCCGTCCCCTGCCAGCCGACTGGACGGTACATGCCAACTTGGGCTGGTCACGCGACCGCCCGAACAAACTCGACAGCACCACCTGGGCCATTGCCGCCGAATGGGCTGCCACTGAACAATGGGCCGTGGGCGCTGAAACCTATGGCGACGACCGCAACAAACCGTGGTTCGGTGTGGGTGCGCGCTGGACTTTGAGCAAAGCGTGGAGCTTGAATGCGTCTTACGCGGTGAATCGTGAAACGCCACGCACGAGTGCGGCTTCGGTGGGGTTTAAGCTTACGTTTTAGTCGACATTTCGGTAAGCAATTTGCCACGCGTACTCCACTCCTCGCCACCGCTGTCCTGATCATGCAGTTGGCAGTCTTTGGTGAAGCATCTGCTTGCCGAGGGCCTGCACCGTCAATCAGCCAAATTGTGGAGTCCTCTCCACACATTTTCATAGCGAAAGTTGGCAAACGTGTTTCGGACAGTGACTATGGGGGAGTGTTCGAGTTGCTTGTCGTCGAGGTATTGAAAGGGCCCGTACCCGGGATTCCCTCGGTGCATGCCAATGAACTCATCTCCCCACTTGTGAGCTGCGGAGCAATGATGAGCGGAACACCATTCGAGCCTGTTGATACCGGGTCAGAGTGGGTTGTATCCGGGAACCTTGATGCGAGTCGAAATTTTGTGCCAACCAGCGGCGGTAGTTTTCGTCTGGCCTCCAGTCAGCAAAGGCTGAAGGACGAGGATCGAAAGCGACTTCTGCTTGAGTTTCGCCGAGTCATCCAGCTCAAGAGCAAACAGCCGACACGCGCGGCTCCATGATTGGGTGGGGGTTTCATTCCATAGCAGTTGGAGCCACCGGGA
Source organism: Pseudomonadota bacterium (assembly GCA_046049865.1). Classification (GTDB taxonomy): domain Bacteria; phylum Pseudomonadota; class Gammaproteobacteria; order Burkholderiales; family Burkholderiaceae_C; genus JANPCX01. Next base: position 98,133 of record JBJOQO010000003.1, read on the forward strand.
GTTTTGATTGTCCGGTCTGTCAACATCGTGGGTGTTGAGTCCTCCATCCCACCCCAGTGCTGTTTTCCTTCCTCGCCGACACCGTTCTCCTCCTCCACTTCGCCATCGTCGTCTTCGTCGTGGCGGGCCTTCCTGCCATCGTCATTGGCAACTGGCTCCGATGGGCTTGGGTCAATGCCTATGTTTTCCGCGTCTTGCACCTCGCGGCCATCGTGGTGATTTCGGCGCAGGCCTGGTTGGGGCAGTACTGTCCGCTGACCGTGCTGGAGTCGTGGCTGAGGGTGCAGACGGGTGGGGTGGCTTATGGAGCGAGTTTTGTGCAGCACTGGCTGGAGCGTTTGCTCTACTTCAACGCGCCGTTATGGGTGTTTGCCGTTGCTTACACATTGTTTGCTGCCCTTGTGGCACTGGCTTGGTGGTTTTATCCACCCAGCCGAAGTCAGGCGAGGCACACCGCTGCCACGCGTTCAAGGTGAAGTGCCTGGAATCAAAATCTTCTTGTCCACCGTGCGAATATCCGTGTGCCCACAAAACGCCATGGTGATGTCGAGTTCCTTGTGGATGATCTCCAGGCATTTGGTCACGCCTGCTTCGCCCATCGCGCCCAGGCCATAGAGGAAAGGCCGGCCAATCATGGTGCCGCGTGCGCCCAGGGCCCAGGCTTTGAGCACGTCCTGGCCGCTGCGGATGCCGCTGTCCATCCACACTTCAATGTCTTGGCCCACGGCGTCAACGATGGCGGGCAGGGCGGCAATCGAGGAGGGCGCGCCATCAAGCTGGCGGCCACCGTGGTTGGAAACCACCAGCGCATCGGCACCGCTGTCGGCAGCCAGGCGGGCGTCTTCCACGTCCATGATGCCTTTGAGGATGAGTTTGCCGCCCCAGCGTTTTTTGATCCAGGCGACATCGTTCCAGTCCAGACGCGGGTCGAACTGTTCTTTGGTCCACGAGGCCAGCGAGCTCATGTCGCTCACGCCTTTGGCATGGCCCACCAGGTTGCCAAAGGTGTGGCGGCGGGTGCCGGCCATGCCCAAACACCAACGCGGTTTGGTCATCAGATTGATGATGTTGGCGATGGTGGGTTTGGGTGGCGCGGTCAATCCGTTTTTCAGGTCTTTGTGGCGCTGGCCGATGACTTGAAGGTCGAGCGTCAGGACCAGGGCTGAGCAGTTGGCTGCTTTGGCGCGGTCCATGAGGCGCTCCATGAAGTCACGGTCGCGCATCCAGTACAGCTGAAACCAAAACGGTGCTTGCGTCGCTTGTGCCACGTCTTCAATCGAGCAAATGCTCATGGTGGAGAGTGTGAAGGGAATGCCGAAGTTTTTGGCCGCCCGCGCGGCCAGCATTTCGCCATCGGCATGCTGCATGCCGGTCAGGCCTGTCGGTGCAATGGCCACCGGCATGGCCGCATCAATGCCCACCATCTGGCAGCGTGTGCTGCGGTTGTCCATGTTGACGGCCACACGCTGGCGTAGTTTGATTTTTTGGAAATCACTCTCGTTGGCGCGGTAGGTGCCCTCGGTCCACGAGCCGGAATCGGCGTAGTCGTAAAACATGCGGGGCACGCGTTTTTCGGCCAGGATGCGCAGGTCTTCAATGTTGGTGATGGTGGGCATGGGTGTCTCCGGAATCTGTGTTTTTGGGTGGACCAGATGGTAAGAGGGTGCGGCCGATTGCGCCTGGAAAGATTTTCCGTTGAAGGCCGGAACACTTTTCAGCCACTGTGTTTGATGTCGTCATTCCCGCGCAGGCGGGAATCCAGGCGGTGGTGGTGAATGCGCAGTCAGATGCGACTCGATGCGGTCACTGGATTCCCGCCTGCGCGGGAATGACGCGGCCATGATGGTGAACCCAGCCGACACTCCTGTAGCATCCCCTCCCCATGAACTGGCCCTACGAATTACAAGTTGGATGGCGCTACACCCGCTCAGGCAAAGCGGGCAGGCGCAACGGATTTATTTCCTTCATCTCTGGCGTGTCCATGCTGGGCATTGCCCTCGGTGTGGCGGCGCTGATCATCGTGCTGTCGGTGATGAATGGTTTTCAGAAAGAAGTTCGCGACCGCATGCTCTCGGTCATTGCCCACGTAGAGGTGATGGCCCCCTTTGGCGCGGCCTTGCCCGACTGGCAAGCCACGGCCACCAAAGCCCGCCAAAACCCACAGGTGATTGGTGCGGCCCCTTTTGTGGCCACCCAAGCGCTGATTGCCCGGGGCGACGACATGCGCGGCGCGGTGGTGCGCGGCATCTTGCCCAACGAAGAAGCCAAGGTGACCGACCTGGCGGCCCAGCTGCGCGACACCACGCTGGCCCAATTGGTGCCCGGAGGTTGGGGCGTGGTGTTGGGCGACGAGCTGGCGCGTGCTTTGGGTGTTCAGGTGGGCGACAAAGTCACTTTGGTGGCACCTGGCGGTCAAGTGACACCGGCAGGCGTGGTGCCCCGTCTGAAGCAACTCACCGTGGTCGGTACGTTTTTCGCCGGCCACTACGAGTACGACAGCGGATTGGCGCTGATGCACATGGAGGATGCCGCGAGGTTGTTTCGCACCGAAGGTCCCAATGGGGTGCAACTGCGCTTGAAGGACCTGCACCAGGCCCGCGAAGTAGCAGCGGAGCTGGAGGTGGCATTCGGCGGTGAAAACCAGGTGCGCGACTGGACGCGCACCAACAGGCAATGGTTCGATGCGGTTCAGATCGAAAAACGTCTGATGTTCATCATCCTGACCCTCATCGTGGCGGTGGCCGCCTTCAATTTGGTGTCGACCTTGGTGATGACGGTCACCGACAAACGCGCTGACATCGCTATTTTGCGAACCCTCGGCGCGAGTCCCCGTTCCATCATGGGCATCTTCATGGTGCAGGGCGCGGCTTCTGGTGTCATCGGTACTTTGAGCGGCGTCGGTTTGGGTTTGCTGGTGGCGTACAACATTGACGTCATCGTGCCCGCCATTGAACGGTTGTTGCAAACCAGTTTTTTGCCGGGCAGCATTTACCTCATCACCCGCATGCCCAGCGAGCCGCAAAGTGGCGACATTGTTCCCATTGCCATCATCTCCCTGGTGTTGGCGTTTTTAGCCACGCTTTATCCCAGCTGGCGTGCCAGCCGTGTGCAACCGGCCGAGGCCTTGCGTTATGAATGAAGCTGTCTCGTCTGCTTTGGTGCTTGAGGCCATCAACCTGCACAAACGTTTCACGGAAGGCACGCTGGATGTGGCCGTGCTCAAAGGGGTCGACCTGCAAGTGCCACGCGGTGAAACCTTGGCCATCGTCGGCGCGTCGGGTTCGGGCAAGAGCACACTCCTGCATGCCTTGGGCGGCCTGGAAGCGCCCACGCAGGGCAGCGTCAAACTGATGGAGCGTGATTTCGCACGCATGGATGCGCAAGAACAAGGCCAGTGGCGCAACCAGCACCTGGGTTTTGTCTACCAGTTTCATCACCTGCTGCCCGAGTTCACCGCGCTGGACAACGTGGCCATGCCACTGCGCATTCGTCGCCTCCCCCAGCAACAGGCGCGGCAGCGGGCGCGTGACGTCTTGACCCAGGTGGGTTTGGGGGACCGTGTGGACCACCGCCCCTCGGAACTGTCAGGTGGCGAGCGCCAACGTGTGGCCTTGGCCCGTGCGCTCGCGGGCAACCCGTCCTGCGTGCTGGCCGACGAGCCCACCGGCAACCTCGACCGGGGCACGGCGCAAGGGGTGTTCGACCTGATGCTCGACCTGGCCAAACGCCAAGGCACGGCCTTTGTGGTGGTGACCCACGACCAATCCTTGGCAGCGCGTTGTGACCGCGTGCTGCAGATGACGTCAGGTCGTTTGGCTTGACGTCCAACGTCCATTCAAAAAAACAGCGCCTCAATGCAATTTGATGCGCGGCCTGTGCGTGCGGTCAATCAACTCTGACAAGGTGATCAGACAAGTTTTGCGCCAACCGCCCAGTGCCAGCTGGTGCTGTTTGTGCAGGCCCCAGTACATGAACTTGGCCAAATAACCTTCGATGAACAAGCTCCCTTGGGTGAGGCTGCCCATCAGGCTGCCCACAGACGAGTACTCCGACAACGACACCAAAGAGCCTTGGTCTTTGTAGATGAAGGGCGGTGCCTCGCGCGCGGTTTGTCCTCCCAATCCGACGAGCGCAGGCAGGTGCTTCTTCAAGTACATGGCCTGTTGGTAGGCGGACTGGGCGCGCGGTGGCACCGTGCTGCCGTCGGGCTGCGGGCAGGCTGCGCAGTCACCAAAAGCATAGATGCTCGCGTCACGTGTGGTTTGCAACTGGTTGTTCACCACCAGTTGATTCAAGCGGTTGGTTTCCAGAACATCGTCCCCGCCCAACTGGGTGAGGAAGGCATTGGCTTTGACGCCTGCAGCCCACACGGTGAGGGTGCTTTGAATCACCTTGCCACTGGCCATCTTGACGCTGTCTTCAGTCACTTCCACCACTTTTTCGTTGGTGTGCACTTCGATCGCCAGCTTGCGCAGTTCGCGCACGGCCGCCGTGCTCAGGCGCTCAGGCAATTGGGACAGCACACGCGGTGCGGCCTCGACCAACACGATTTGCAGGTCTTTTTCGGGATGGATGTTGTCAAAGCCGAAACTCGCCAGTACACGGGCTGAGGCGTGCAACTCGGCCGCCAATTCCACGCCCGTGGCACCGGCCCCAACGATGGTGACGGTGAGGCGTCCTGAACCCGCCGCTCGCGGCACGCTTTGGGCGCGGATGCAGGCATTGATCAATCGGTCGTTGAAACGTTTAGCCGCCATCGGGCTGTCGAGTTTGATCGTGTGCTCTTGCGCCCCGAGGGTGCCGAAGTCGTTGGTTTGGCTGCCCACGGCAACCACCAAGGTGTCGTAGGCCAAGGTTTGTGCGGGCGTGATCTCGCGGCCTGCGTCGTCATGGCTGGCGGCGAGTTGAATGCGTTTTTCTCTCCGGTCGATGCCCGCCAGGCTGCCCAGCCGAAACTTGAAATGGTTCCAGCGGGCTTGGGCCAGGTATTCAATTTCTTCGGCGTGGGTGTCGAAACTGCCTGCGGCGAGCTGGTGCAAGAGCGGTTTCCACACATGGGTGCGTGCCGCATCGACCAAGGTGATTTCGGCCTTGCCGCTGCGGCCCCATTTTTTCCCCAACTGTGTGGCCAAAGCCAGGCCGCCAGCGCCGCCTCCCACGATGACAATGCGGTGCATAAACTTTTCCTTTTTTGGTTTTCGATAGACAGCGAATTTAATGCTGCAAGGTGTCAATTGCCTGAATAGATGGAAGGCGTGGGCTCAAGACTCAGTTTGGTCGGGGGTTTTACCGCAGCGGGTGCAGGGCTCGGTGTGGCAACTGTCGACGGAAGCAGTGGGGCGTCTGGCGGTGTGGCGTTCGCATCCGCAGGGGCATCCAACCCCAAGCTGCGCACACCGCCGCCCTCGGCCCACTCTTCATAGACCCATTCACCATGGCCGAACACGCCTTGGCGCGGTGCCAGACCGTCGGGTGCTGCGTCGGTCATGATGGGCACATCACGCAGCACGGCTTTCATGTAGCTGATCCATGCCGGCAGGGCCAAGCTGGCCCCCGAGGCGCGGCTGCCTAGGCTGCGCGGTTCGTCGTGCCCCATCCACACCACCGCCACCACGGTGTGCTGAAAACCGGCGAACCACACATCGGCTGCTGCCTGGGTGGTGCCGGTTTTGCCGTAGAGGTCGGGGCGCTGCAACTCTTTTTGCGCGCGGGCGGCGCTGCCGGTTTGGGTGACCTCTTGCAGCAACTGGCGCGTCAGGTAGGCGTTGCGCTCAGAGACCACACGGTTTTTTTCATCGAATGGCGCGGGTGCCGGCGCTTCAAACAATACCTGGCCCTGGGCATCGGTGATGCGCTCGATCATGACCGGGGTGACGGCATGGCCGCCATTGGCCAGCGCCGCATAGGCCGTGGCCATTTGCATGGGGGTGGTGCTGCCGGTGCCCAGGGCCAGACTGAGGTTGTCGGGTTGGCGATCCAGGTCGAACCCAAACCGCGCCAGCCACTGCCTGGCCGGGCCCACGCCCACATGCTGCAACAGCCGCAAACTCACCAGGTTTTTGGACTGCGCCAAGGCGCGCCGAACGGTGATGGGGCCATCAAACTGGCCATCGGCATTACGTGGGTTCCAGGCCCGTGCGTCGTCGGCGGACAGGTTGGACAAGTTCAGCAAAGGCGCATCGTTGACCAAGGTGTCGGGCATCACGCCGTGCTCAAACGCGGCGGAATAAATGAAGGGCTTGAGTGTGGAGCCGGGTTGCCGCCACGCCTGCGTGGCGTGGTTGAAGGGCTGGCGTGCAAAATCAAAACTGCCCACCAAGGCGCGGACATGGCCGGTTTGCGGATCCAGCGCTACAAAGGCGGCCTGCGCTTGCGGCCATTGCGACACCGCCCAAGCACCGCTTGTGTTTTGCATCACCCGAATGATGGCCCCCCGGCGCAGCGCAATTTTGCTGGGCGCTTGGGGGCCTAAGGCCGCCTGCACCCAGCGCAAGCCGTCCCCGCTGATGCGCACCACCTCGCCACTGGCCAGTTGCACCACCACCTCCTTCGGGTGGGCTTGCAACACGATGGCCAGACGCAGCAAATCGTGGTCGCGTAAATCTTTCAATGCGGAGGCGGCTGCGGCTTGGGCCAGTTCTGGGTCGTCGGGCAGGGCCTCAAAATCGTCCGGGCCGCGCCAGGCTTGTTGTCGGTCTTGACTCAAGAGGGCGCTGCGCGTGGCGCTCCAGGCCGCTTGTTGATCGGCGGCGATGAGGGTGGTGGTCACCTTCAGGCCACGTGTGTATGCCTCTTGGCCAAAGCGTGCATACACAATTTGGCGTGCCAGTTCGGCCACATGGTCGGCCCGCAGTGCAGGCGTGCTGGTGGCCACTGAAGTGCCGAGCGACGGCTTGCGCACCTGGAGAACTTCTTCCCGCGCTTGACTCCATTGGTCCTTTGTGAGCATGTCCAAGTCCAGCATGCGTTTAAGCACCAACAACTGCCTGTTGCGTGCGCGCTCTGCGTTGGTGATGGGGTTGGCAAACGCTGGGTTTTGCGGCAAACCCGCCAGCATCGCACTCTCGGCCACGCTGAGCTCCTCCAGCGTTTTGCCGAAGTACACCTGGGCCGCCGCACCAAAACCATAGGCGCGGTGGCCCAGGTAAATTTGGTTCATGTAAAGCTCAAGAATCTCGTCCTTGGACAGTTCACGCTCCATGCGCCAGGCCAAGAGCGCCTCTTTGAGTTTTCGCTCCAGTGTGCGGCGCGAGGACAAAAAGAAGTTGCGCGCCACTTGCTGCGTGATCGTGGAGGCCCCCTGGGGCCTGCCCGCCGCCAAACCCACCGCATTGCCCGTGTTCACGAGCACCGCACGGATCACACCCAACCAGTCCACACCCTGGTGACTGCGAAAGCGTGCGTCTTCAATCCCGAGCACAGCGTTTTGCAGCGTCAAAGGAATGTCGCTGATGGGCACAAAAATGCGCCGCTCAGAACCAAACTGGGCCAGCTCCACACCGTCGTGACTCAGCACTTGCAAGTGCTGGATGGGCCGGTAGTTCACCGCTTTGTCCAGCGGTGGCAGCGAGGGCCACAACCAAGCCAGCGTGGCGGCCAGAGTGATGGCACCCAGCACCATCCCACCCAGCAAGCCAAGCGCTGCCCACCGCAACCACATCAGAGGTCGTGTGCTGCGGAAGATTGAATACAGGCTGCGCAGGCGAGAAGGCGAGGGTGAGGGAGAGTTCATCAGGTCACGGGTTGATCGTTGCCGGCATTATCCGCAAGCGGTGCCGGCTGCGCGTGTCACAGCGCAGCACTTGTTAATAGTTCGCATATTTGCTAACCTGCTGCATGCCGTTCGATATCGACTATTTCCACGGGCGTGTCCTTGCCGAAATCGAGCGTTGGCCTGCGGATGTACTCGCCGATTACGCGCATCTCTTGGAACTTCTCACTGAACATGGCCCGAACTTGCGGCTGCCGCATTCGCGGGCCTTCGGCGATGGGTTATTCGAGCTTCGGCCTCGTGGTCGCTCTGGTATCGGGCGAGCGTTTTATTGTTTCTTGGTGGGGCGGCGTATCGTTGTTTTGCATGCCTTCATCAAGAAAACGCAGCAGACACCCGAAAAAGAATTGAAGTTGGCGCGTAAGCGCATGAAGGAGTTGCAAGATGGCTGAACTGAAGTACACCCCGGTTCCTCATGATCACAAGGCATTTCTGGCCAAGGCTCGCAAGCGCAAAGGCTTTTCCGAGGCTTACGAGGCACTCGCCCTGGAGTACGAACTTGCCAAGCAAATGCTCAAGGCAAGATCAAAGGCCGGTTTGACGCAAGACGCGGTGGCCGAACGGATGGGCACGACCAAAAGCACGGTGTCTCGGCTGGAAGCTGCCGGTAAGCACGCCCCTTCAGTGACCACACTGGCTCGTTATGCGCAAGCCGTGGGCTGCGAGCTGCAAATCAAGTTGGTTCGCCCTCGTAGCGTCTGAAAAATAATGGTGTTGATGTCGCAAAAACAAGTTTCATGCGGCCTTCAGACCGCTAGCGCCGCCGGATTGAGGGGTGCAGGCGGCGGTGTTACGCAGCAAAACTGTCGGCCGATAACAAGTCAGGCGACTGACATCATGCAAATCGCCCTTGCCCTGCTGTTCGTCGGTCTGATGGCGCCAGTGCATTCAACTCCGCCCCCATTCAATCTCGGTGATGTTTGGATGGAGCACTCAGTGTGCGACGGGGATCGTTTTCTATCGGGGGGCCTCCAAAATCTTAAGGCTGAGAGCCGAGACATTTGGTGGGACGATACGCCGGAACTCCCAAGACACTCCCGAATCATCTTGCGAGTCACGAACTTCACCACGGAATCTGTAGAGTTCCAATCTTATTTCTGGCGTAGCCCTAGAGGAGTCCACGAGACTGGTCAAAACTTTGTCGCAGCGATCGGTCGAACATCTGAACTTCCGTTTGTCGGCAATCGCGCCCAGCCTCTTGTCCTGCGAGTCAAGCTTTGGGGTCCGCGCGGATTGCCAAAGTACTTCGAAGGCGTTGCGTGCAAATCTGGCTGAACGCAGCCTCCAAACCCTTCAATGCAGAGGACGTCACCCGGCAAGCTGGGCGCCGTCTCTCATCTCAAACGGTATCCCGGCTTCAAGAGGTTCAAATGAAACACCGTTCTTTAGCCCACAGCGACTTGCGGATCAGCCCCATTTGTTTGGGCACCATGACCTTTGGTGAGCAAGTGGCGCGTGATGATGCCCACGCCATCTTGGACAGCGCCTTGGCCCAAGGCATCAATTTCATCGACACCGCCGAGATGTATTCGGTGCCCGCGAAGGCAGAAACCTTTGGTGCGACGGAGACCATCATTGGCCAGTGGTTTGCCAAGCGGCCTGGGGTGCGCCAACAGGTGGTGCTGGCGACCAAAGTGGCGGGCCCATCGCGCAACATGGGTTGGATCCGAAATGGCGCCACTGACTTGAAGCCGGAACACATCGTGCACGCGTGCGACGACAGCCTGCGCCGTCTGCAAACGGATGTGATCGACCTCTACCAAATCCACTGGCCCAACCGCAATGCGCCGTCCTTCGGAGCGCTGTATTTCGATCCGGCGAACGACCGCGAATTCACCTCCATCCATGCCCAACTGGAGGCTTTGTCCTCGTTGGTGAAAGCGGGCAAGGTGCGTTACATCGGCCTGTCCAATGAAACCCCATGGGGCGTGAGCGAGTTTGTGCGTGTGGCGGCGAAACATGGCTTGCCCAAGATTGTCAGCGTGCAGAACCCCTATGCACTCAACAGCCGCGCGGTCGACAACGGTTTGGATGAAACGCTTTGCCGGGAAGGCATCGCGCTGTTGGCTTACTCACCTTTGGCCTTTGGCACCTTGACGGGCAAGTACGACGAGGTGGGCTTTGACTCCCCACACGACAAACCCGGCCGCATTGCGGTGTACGACTCCATGAAGGTGCAGCGCTGGGCCCGCCCCGAGGCGCTGCAAGCCAGCCGCCTTTACAACGCTTTGGCGCGCCGCCATGGCCTCACACCCACCGCCATGGCATTGGCGTTCTGCTACCACTCATGGCGCGTCACCAGCACCATCATTGGTGTGACGAACCAGGCGCAGCTCAGGGACAACCTGGCCGCTTGGGGTACCACCTTGTCGCCCGAACTCTTGGCTGAGATTGATGCCATTCGCTGGTTGCACCGTGATCCGGCGCAGTGAGGGTGTTGGTGCGATGCTGTGGTTGGCAGGACGCGCTGTTGGAGTGTGTCCTCGGTTGCGGAAGACCGCGCCGGGTCTCGGCCCGGCGGCCGAGTAACTTTCTTTGCTGGTGCAAAGAAAGTCACCAAAGAAACACCTGAACACCAGCCTATTTGGTGAGAGGTGGCTTGGCGCTGGAGCACAGACGTGGGGTCTGGGGTTCGGCCAGTGGCCACTGGCGTTCGGGCGACGTTTTCGGCGCGTCTCTTCGAGACATTGCCTCACGCTTGGTTTGCGCTCCTGTGCTCGTCATTCCCGCCTGAGCAGGAATGACAGTGGCGGCGGGCAATCAGTGACGGAAGAACAAGCCTTTAACGTTGCCGTGAATGCTTGTTGCTACTGACCGAACAACTCGTTGTAACCGGGCCAATTGGTTGAGCCACCTCCGCTCAAATAGGCTGGTGTTCAGGTGCTTCTTTGCTTACTTTCTTGCACCAGCAAGAAAGTGAGGCGCCAGCCGGGGCGCATTCCCGGCGCGGTGTATCGCGCCAAGACTGTCCTCCACCAATGCCTCGAAAGCACTCCCACCAACAGCTTGAACTTCAAAGGGCAGTGGCCCCAGAAAACTCAGCGCGGCGTCCCCACCGATGGCTTCTTGAACACCAGCACATTGCCAGCCATCACAAGAAACAAACCGAACAGCGCAGGTGCCGTCCAGGTGTAGCCCTCCACCCAGGCCGACACATTCAAGGCCACCACGGGAAAGAGCACCGTGCAATAGGCCGCTTTCTCAGGGCCCAAACGACCGACCAAGGTGAGGTAAGCCGTGAAGCCGATCACCGAACCTGGAATGGCCAGGTAGAGCAGGGCGCCCACATACCGCTCATTGGCCTCGAAAGCCCAGGGCACCCCCGCGACCAAACAACCCACGGTGAGCGCGGTCGCCCCCATCAACATGCCCCATGCGTTGGTGACCACTGGCGTGTGGCCCGTCGCTTGCAAGCGGGTGGACAACATATTGCCAATTGAAAAACACAAGGTGCCGGCCAAGCCATAGGCCATGCCCAAGCCGGTGTGGGCCGAGGTGTCGTGGCGGGTCAGCTCTGGCCAGAACAGAGCGATCAGTCCGAACAAGCCCAGCACGCTGCCCGCGAGCACCCTTTGGTTCAGTGGCCGGCCCAGAAATACGCGGGCGTTGAAGGCATTCCATACGGTGGCGGTGGAGAACAGCACCGCGACCAAACCGCTGGGGATGTAACGACTGGCCTGCATGAAGCACAAAAAATTCAAACAAAACAAGAAGAGTCCTTGGGCCGCGACCAGCCCCATGGCCATGCCCCGAGGCCGCTTCAAGCGCCCAGTCAACACCAACCAGGCAAACAGCACTGCTGCAGCCAGCGCGAATCGGTAGGCCACCGACCAGGCGATGGGAACGACACCCAGTTGCAGCTTCAGTGCAATCCAAGTGGTGCCCCAAATGAGGACGGTGAGCAGGTACAGGAACAGATTCATGGGGAGGGCGCGTCAGCGCGAGACAAGGCGTGCGGGCAGTATCCGGTTTGCAGGGCTGGCCTGGTTGCACAAAACCGGCATTTGTTGGTCCTGCCCGCGGGCGGCAGCGGTTTCAAATGCCATCGCTGCCGCAAAATCAAGCAACCGAAAACCGGGAGCTCGGCCGCCAAGCGTTGCCGGTGCCTTCTGAGTGGATTACTTCTGCATTGCCGTGAACCAGTCCTCACCCTCTTGCGCTCCCGCGCCCCAAGCCACCGTGTTTCAAGCGCTGTCGCAGTCGCGCGCCAGTTTGCTGAACAGCGCGAGCCTGGGGGACGGCCTGGACCTGGCGCTGTGGCGCAATGCAAACGACGAAACCCAATACCACCGTCCGGGCCACCACACGCTGTCGCTTTACCTCAGTGGCGGTGAGGGCACCTTCCGTGCCGAGCAACCCAAGCAGCGCGGTGCCCCGGGCCTTTTGTGCCTGCTGCCGGCCGGCCACGAGTCACATTGGGTGGTGGGCGGCGAGCAGCGGTTTTTGCATTTTTACTTTAGGGCCGAACAACTCGCGCCTTGGGCTTTGCGCCTGCTCGACCGTGAACCGCGCGAGGTGGCCCTGCCCGAACTGACTTTCGTCAACCCACCGGCTTTGGTGTCACCTTTGCTCGCCATGACGCACCTCGACTGGAGCGATCCGCAAGCACGTTTGCAGGCCAATGGCTTGGCGCACCAGGTGCTGGGTGAATTGATAGCGGCCCACAGCACTCGGCCCCAGGCCCGTACAGCCCGTGGTGGCTTGTCCCCGGTCGCACGGCGTTTGGTGATGGAGCGCATCGAAGCCTGCTTGCACCAAACCATCACCGTTGGGCAAATGGCCGCTTGGGCCGCTTTGTCGGAACACCACTTCGCCTTGGCCTTTCGCCAGTCGTTCTCGGTCACCCCGCATGCCTGGGTGCTGGCGCGTCGCATCGAGCGTGCCAAAACCTTGTTGCGCGAGCGTCCCATGTGGTCGCTGGATGCAGTGGCCCAAGCCTGCGGTCTGGCCAGCGCCAGCCACCTGGTGCGGCGCTTTCGCATGCAAACGGGCGTGTCGCCGGGGCGTTGGCGGGCGTGGGCCAAGGATTGATGCGAGGCTTGCGGCACACTCTGATCCCACTCTCCCCCTTTGTTGCTCCCTGTCTGCCATGTCCCGCAAAGACCACGCCAGCGAAACCCCTGCCACCCAAATGCTCAAACGTGCCGGGGTGGTCTACACCGAACATCTCTACGACTACGTGGACCACGGGGGCACCACTGAATCGGCCAAACAACTCGGTGTGGACGAACACACCGTCATCAAAACATTGGTGATGGAAGATGAGCACGCCAAGCCGCTGATCATCTTGATGCACGGGGACCGCCAGGTCAGCACCAAAGAATTGGCGCGGCAAATCAAGGTCAAAAAAATTCAGCCTTGCAAACCTGAGGTTGCGCAGCGACACAGTGGTTACATGGTGGGTGGCACCTCGCCCTTTGGCACCAAGAAGGCCATGCCGGTGTATGTGGAGGCCTCGGTGCTGAATTTGGCGCGTATCTACATCAATGGTGGGCGGCGTGGTTATCTGGTTGGCCTGTCACCGGAGGTGCTGACCTTGTTGTTGGCCGCGCAGCCGGTTTCCTGTGCCGGGGCAGAATAGCGGCCTGTGTCCTGCGCGAATTGCCATGCTGCCATTTTTGCCTGTTGTTGCCGCCGTGTTGGCCTATCTGGTCGGCTCACTGTCGTTTGCCGTGATCGTCAGCCGCTTGATGGGTTTGGGCGACCCACGCAGTTATGGCTCAGGCAACCCCGGTGCCACCAATGTGCTGCGGTCGGGCAATAAATTGGCCGCCATCTTGACCTTGGTGTTCGATGCACTCAAAGGTTATTTGCCTGTTTTGGCCGTGGTGCTTTGGGGTGCTCCCCATGGGCTCGGTGAGGGCACGGCAGCGGCGGTGGGGTTGGCTGCTTTTCTGGGGCATCTGTGGCCTGTTTTTTTCCGGTTTCAAGGTGGCAAAGGGGTGGCCACGGCAGCGGGGGTGATGTTTGGGCTGAACCCTTTGCTCGGTGCGGCCACCCTGTTGACCTGGCTCATCGTGGCTTTTTTCAGCCGCTACTCATCGCTGGCGGCCATCGTATCGGCGGTGTTTGCCCCGTTTTATCAGCTCTTGATTTGGGACGCTGGGCCCATTGCCATCGTTGCCGGTGCCATGGGTTTGTTCTTGATTTGGCGGCACAGCGCCAACATTTCCAAGCTGCTTGCGGGCACTGAGAGCCGCTTGGGACAAAAGGCCGAAAAACCATCTGCCTTGGCTGCTGCCCCTGTCCACCCACCGTCCAGACACCCCAAGAAGAAGCACTGAAATTCATGAGCAATTCGATTCAACGTTTTCACGTCGGCGACCGTCTGTCTGAGATGGCCATCTTCAACCATGTGGTTTACCTCGCGGGCCAAGTGCCTGAGGACCTCAGCCAAGACATCAAGGGCCAAACCACCCAAGTGCTGGCCATGATTGACAAGCTGCTGCTCGAAGCCCGTACCGACAAAGCCCATATCCTGATGGCACAAATATTCCTCGCCGACTTGGCTGACTTTGCGGGTATGAATGCAGTGTGGGACGACTGGGTGGCGCCGGGTGATGCGCCGCCGCGTGCCACGGTGCAAGCCAAACTTGCCAACCCTGGCTACCGCATTGAAATCGTGGTGACGGCGGCGATTGCCAGCGGGGCTTGACCTGGGTCAAGGCTTCAAGGGTCTCGTGCTGTCAGCATTGAAGCAGATGTCCAATAAACGCACCCAACAAGCTCTGCAAGAAACACGCAGTTTTGGTTTGCGCGACATACCGACCTTGCGCCCCCTGGGGTGGTTGGCGCGCGGTTGGTCAGACCTGTGCAGTTGCCCCGTTTTGTCGCTGCTGCATGGTGTGCTGCTGTCGCTGGGTGGGAGCTTGATTTTTTACATTGCCCGAGATCGGTTCTGGCTCCTGGCCGGTGCCTTCAGTGGCTTTTTGTTGGTGGCACCCATCTTGGCCACGGGCCTTTACGCCATCAGCCGCGCTTTGCAGTTTGGCAATCGGCCCAGTTGGCTCACTGTGCTGCGTGCTTGGCGGCCTGGGCAGCGCAAACTGGTGGTGTTTGGCCTCTTGCTGGCTTTGGCGGGTACAGGCTGGGTGCTGACCTCAGCCGCCTTGGTCACCGCGTTTTCTGCGGTTCCGGTTCAACGGCCACTTGATTTTTTGCGTTGGGTGGTGCTTGACGAGAGCAGCCATTTATTTGAAATTTGGTTGGTGCTGGGCGCGGTGTTGGCCGCTCCCGTGTTCGCTTCCAGCGTGGTGGCCGTGCCCATGTTGCTGGATCAAAAGGTGAGTGTGTTGGGGGCGGTGTTCACCAGCTGGCGCGTGGTCATGGCCCACCCTGTGCCACTGGCCTTGTGGGCGGTGTTGATTGCTGCACTCACTTTGCTCGGCATGGCCACGTTGATGGTGGGTTTGGTGGTGGTCATGCCGTGGTTGGGTCATGCCAGTTGGCATGCTTACCGCGATTTGGTCAGCGCCGCCCCAGACGAGTTGCTGCGTTCACGCACCTTCTGACCCCCGCCCAGCACCATGTTTGGCTACACCGAAGCCCAAATTGCGCAATTCGGCCTGACCTTTGGGGTCGCGGCCTTCATGCTTTACATGCTGTTCATCATCATCCAGCTGGCGCGTGAGTCCAAGGCGGGACGTTTTGGCACCTTTGTGCTGTTGCTCGGGCTCGGGCTGGGTCTCGTGGGGTTTGCCGCCAAAGGGTTGATTAAATTTTTCATGGCGGGGCTGGGGGAGTAAGCCGCCGCTTGAGCTGGCCTCAATCCAGGGGCGTCAACCCCAGTGCGGCGGGATCACCCAGCCCCACCCGCACCAGCACTGGTTCGTCGCCCGTGAGGTCCACGATGGTGGTGGCCTGCATGGCACAGGCGCCTGCATCCACCACGGCTTGAATCTGTTTTTGGAAAAAAGCGCGAATCTCTTGCGGCTCGTTCATGGGCTCGGTCTCACCTGGGGCGATCAAGGTGGTGGCGAGCAAGGGTTGGCCCATCAGGGTCAGAAGTTCCTGCGTGACGCGGTGCTCGGGCACACGCAAGCCGATGGTGCGCCTTGAGGGGGGCGACAGGCGGCGCGGCACTTCTTTGGTGGCTTCCAGAATGAAGGTGTAGGGGCCCGGCGTGCCCAGTTTCATCAAGCGGAATTGCTGGTTGTCCACGCGGGCGTAGTTCGCGAGTTCGCTCAGGTCGCGGCAGAGCAAGGTGAGGTGGTGTTTATCGTCCACCCCACGAATGCGGCGCAGGCCTTCAGCGGCGGCTTTGTCGTCCAGGTGGCACACCAAGGCATAACTGCTGTCAGTGGGTATGGCTACCACACCACCGCCATGAAGAATTTGCACGGCTTGTTTGAGCAAACGCGGCTGGGGGTTGTCGGGGTGAACTTCGAAGTATTGGGACATGGGGTGGCCGGTCTAGTGTCGTTTCGGGTCTCAAATGTCGGTTGATCGCGGTGCCAACAAGCCCGAGGGCTAGGCGCGACGAGGAGTCATAGCCTGGGCTATGGCG
>JBJOQO010000004.1:0-108002 GCA_046049865.1 Pseudomonadota bacterium
CATTACATAACATATAGTATATAGCCACTTCAAGGAGATTCCCATGACTGCCGTGCTCACCAATTTGTACCTGGAACCTGCCCAACGCAAATTCTTGGAAAAACAAGCCAAGACCAATGGCACCAACTTGTCCGTGGAAGCGCGCTCGGCGATTGATTTGTACAAAGCGGGCATCACGCTGTCGGACCTGGACTTGCTCGACCTGGCCACACGCCGCACCAAAGACGATTTAGACGCCATCAATGCCACGCTGGACCAAGGCCAGCGCCGTGCTGAACTCTTCTTCGCGCAAATTGAATCCATCAAGGCCGGTTCTCCTGCATGAGCGGCCTGGTCGCAGAAATCCTCGACCGGCTGTCGGGTGTGGCCATCCTGCGCGAGAAAGTGGCGCAGCAAGACAAGGTGCTGGAAGGCATGCAGCGCATCGTGCTCGACCAGCAGCGCGAGCTGGCCGAGGTGAAGGGGACGTTGCGGGCGTTGGTCACGATGCAGTCGGGGTCAGCGAAGATTAAAGGCTGAAGTCTGTTTCAAATTTACGCTATCGCTTCCAATATCTATAGCGAACGAATACCCTGGCTGAACATAGGAGCCGACGCTCTTGAGTGTTTTCCCATCCGCAAGCGTCGTAGACAGGTTGAAACTGCCGTCCCCGCCTTGGAAGAAACGGATGACTGTTCGTTGTCCGGGCTTTCTGTCTCGGATTAGCAAGCTGCCCTCAGCACCGCCAGCGTAAGTGACAACCAGAGATTCGATTTTCTGCCCCGAATTGTTCACAACAGAAAGCGTGACGATGGGCTGAAACCAGTATCCGTTTGCAGCAACAGCGACTCCAGCAAGGAATGCGGCGAGCATCAGGATTATTGGCAACCAAAGCTTGCGCATGGGTTACTTTTCCCTCTTGGAGTTAAGCCTCATCTCTGCCGCACGCGCATGCGCTTGCAAGCCCTCGCCGTGGGCCAGCACCGAAGCGATTTGCCCCAAGGCTTGCGCACCAGCGGCGCTCACTTCAATCAAGCTGCTGCGCTTTTGAAAGTCGTACACGCCCAGCGGCGATGAAAACCGCGCTGTGCCGGAGGTGGGCAGCACATGGTTGGGGCCGGCGCAGTAGTCCCCCAGGCTTTCGCTGGTGTAAGCACCCAAGAAGATGGCACCGGCGTGGCGTAAGAGTGGCTCCCAGCGGTGGGGGTCGCGGGAGCTGACTTCCAAGTGCTCGGGCGCGATGCGGTTGCTGATGTCGCAGGCCTCTTCCATGCTGCGGGTGTGGATCAACGCGCCCCGGCCTTCCAATGAGGCACGGATGACGTCTCGGCGCGGCATGTCTGCCCACAGGCGGTCGATGGCTTGTTTGACTTCGGCGATGTAGGCCTCGTCTGGGCACAGCAGGATGCTTTGCGCCAGTTCATCGTGTTCGGCCTGGCTGAACAAGTCCATGGCCACCCAGTCGGCAGGGGTAGTACCGTCGGCCAGCACCAAAATTTCGCTCGGGCCGGCAATCATGTCGATGCCCACCTTGCCAAACACGCGGCGTTTGGCGCTGGCCACATAGGCGTTTCCGGGGCCGGTGATTTTGTCGACCGCCGGGATGGTGGCGGTGCCATAGGCCAAGGCGGCTATGGCCTGTGCGCCGCCGAGGGTGAAAACGCGGTGGACGCCCGCCACCGCCGCAGCGGCCAACACCAGCAGATTGCGCTCCCCCTGAGGCGTTGGCACCACCATGATGATCTCGCCCACGCCAGCCACGTGGGCTGGTATGGCATTCATCAGCACACTGCTGGGATACGTCGCTTTGCCGCCGGGCACATAAATGCCAACGCGGTCGAGTGGCGTGACCTTTTGGCCCAGCAGCGTGCCGTCTTGATCGCGGTACTGCCACGACTTGCCGCAGGCTTCCAATTGGCGCTCGTGGTAACTGCGCACACGTTCGGCGGCTGCATGTAAGGCATCGCGCTGCTCGGTGGTGATGGCCTGGAGTGCGGCTTGCAATTCGGCTTGCGAAATTTCCAGAGCCGCGACGGAGTCGGCTTGCAGGCCATCAAACCGCTGCGTGTAGTCGAGCACGGCTGCGTCACCGCGCTGCTGCACATCGGCCAAGATGCTCGCCACACGCTCCTCAATGGCGCTGTCAGTGTCGGCAGACCAATGCAATACGCGCTTGAACTCGGCCTCAAACTCAGGCGCTGTGGTGGCGAGTTGGCGAATGGCGATGCTGGACAGAACAGGGGGCATGGCGCTCATGGTTTTAAATTCAATGTCTACTTGCGAATCGCCCGCTCAAACGCATCAATGATGGGCCGAATGGTTTCGCTCTTGAGTTTGAGCGCAGCGCGGTTCACGACCAAACGGGAGGAGATTGGCATGATTTCTTCCACCTCCACCAAATGGTTGGCTTTGAGGGTGCTGCCCGTAGAAACCAAATCGACGATGGCGTCGGCCAGGCCGGTCAGCGGGGCTAACTCCATCGAACCATAGAGTTTGATCAAGTCAACGTGCACGCCTTTGCTCGCAAAGTGCTGGCGCGCCATGTGGGTGTATTTGGTGGCCACGGTGATGCGCGAGCCGTGTTTCACGGCGGCGGGGTAGTCGAAGTCGGCCCGTACCGCCACGCTCAAACGGCATTTGGCGATTTGCAAATCCAGCGGTTGAACCAGGCCACCACTTTCACCGTCATGGGCGGCTTCGTGTTCAATCAAGATGTCTTTGCCCGCCACACCCAGGTCGGCACCGCCGTATTGCACATAGGTGGGCACGTCACTGGCGCGCACCAACACCACCCGCACCTGGGGCTGGTTGGTGGCCAAAATCAGCTTGCGCGATTTTTCCGGGTCTTCAGTGACTTCAATGCCAGCAGCTTTGAGCAGTGGCAGGGTTTCTTCAAAGATGCGGCCTTTGGACAAAGCTAAAGTGATGGTGTTCATTTCACACGCTCGATGTCCGCGCCAATGCCGCGCAGCTTGGTTTCCATTTGGTCGTACCCACGGTCGAGGTGGTAAATGCGGTCCACCACGGTTTCGCCGCTGGCCACCAGTCCCGCAATCACCAGACTGGCCGAGGCGCGCAGGTCGGTGGCCATGACGATGGCGCCCGACAATTTGTCCACGCCATGCATCACGGCCGTGTGACCATCCACTTCAATTCTGGCCCCCAAGCGCACGAGTTCGTTCACATGCATGAAACGGTTCTCAAAAATGGTCTCGGTGACCTTGGCAGCGCCATCGGCAATGCAGTTCAGGGCCATGAACTGGGCCTGCATGTCGGTCGGGAAAGCGGGGTATTCGCTGGTGCGAAAACCCACGGCCTTGGGGCGGTCGTGCATGCGAACGCGGATCCAGTCTGACCCAGCCTCAATGCCCACGCCTGCTTCACGCAGTTTTTCGATCACCGCATCCAAGTGGTCGGCGCGCGTGCGGCGCAGCACCACGTCGCCACCGGCGGCGGCCACCGCGCACAGGAAGGTGCCGGTTTCAATGCGGTCGGGCACGATGTGGTGGGCGCGGGTGGCGTCCAGGCCGTTCAGTTTGGTCACGCCTTGAATGCGGATTTGGCTGCTGCCATGGCCTTCGATTTGGGCGCCCATTTGGATCAGCATCTCGGCCAGATCCACCACCTCGGGCTCGCGGGCGGCGTTTTCCAGCACCGTTTCGCCATCGGCCAAGGTGGCGGCCATCAGCAGGTTTTCAGTGCCGGTGACGGTGACCATGTCGGTGGTGATGCGGGCACCTTTGAGTTTTGCAGCCTTGGCGATGATGTAACCGTGCTCAACGGTGATCTCCGCCCCCATGGCTTGCAGGCCTTTGATGTGCTGGTCCACCGGGCGCGAGCCAATGGCGCAGCCGCCGGGCAGCGACACGGTGGCTTCGCCAAAACGCGCGAGCAAGGGCCCCAGCACCAAAATGGAGGCCCGCATGGTTTTCACCAAGTCGTAAGGCGCCTCGGGCGAGGTCACGGTGCCTGCGTTCAGGGTGATGTGGCTGGCGTCAGTCACATCAAACTCTGCCTTGGCGCCCATGTTGCGCAGCAGCTTGAGCGTGGTGTTCACGTCTTGCAGCTGGGGCACATTCAGCAGGTGAACGGGTTCGGCGGTGAGCAAGCAGGCACACAACTCGGGCAAAGCCGCGTTTTTGGCGCCAGAGATGATGACTTCGCCTTCAAGACGGCGGCCACCACGGATGAGTAATTTGTCCATCGGTTGGGGTGCAGCACACGGAACGACCACGGATGCGGGGCACTGGCCCACACCCCGGGCCGCAGTGCAAACTGCGGCTACGGTTCAGTGGTGGTGGGCGGCGGTGGGTTGAGAAGCTGCAACGGCGCTTGCCGTTGCAGCCCACTCGGAGGGGGTCAGCGTCTTCATGGACAGCGCGTGGATTTGCTCGCGCATTCTATCGCCCAGGGCCTTGTAAACCCGCTGATGACGGGCCACACGGCTCGCCCCGTCAAACTCGCTAGAGACGATGGTGGCAAAAAAATGCCGGCCATCGCCTTCAACTTCCAGGTGCTCGCAGGCCAGGCCTTGGGCAATGAAGTGCTGGACGTCGGAAGCCGTGGGGTTGGTGTTCTGGTCTGCCATAGTGCAACCATTATCGTCCAGGTGTGTCATTGTTAAAACCGTTGCGGCCTTTGATCCAACGAGTACTCTTGCAGGATTAGCCCCCCGTCCTTCGGAACGCGAACTTGAACACCTCTCCCATTCTTCGCGGCGGAACCGTCCTTTTGCACTTGTTTCACGATGGCTAAATCAAATTCATTTATAAGCTTTGCCAAAGAGCTATCGGCGCTCAATTGCCTCAGAAGAATCAGGTGAAGAACGTCTGACTGAATCTTCATGGCATAGAGGAGCTCGGTTCCTATCGATGCCCCAGGCCATTCTTCTTGGTAGCCAGCGCATTTCCAAGTCATGAAAGCTAACTCGCTCACGCCGCCGTATGGCGGGCGCTCTAGCCACTTGTCCGGAACGCTAGTTGAATCAGGGTTTTTGGCAGGACGCAATGATCGGTCAGGAATCAAGATGCGCAAGCCTATTTGGTAAGTTTGGGGAGGTGTGTCCGCAGCATTTGAAATCGCCACGGGAGGAGATTTAACGCTGCCAGAATTAACCTTGACATGCCACTGTCCGCTGGCATGCAAACTCACACGCACGTTTCTCATCGCCGCGCTTGAAACGTAAGTATCCATCCCGCTGTAAGACACGATCCACCTAGCAGAGCGAGGCCCATACTTTGATCCGACTGCGACGCTGACGGTGTTTCTGAGTCCCGTAGTCATGGATTCCGTAACAAGGAAGCGGACGGTTAGTGGCAGTGAACTCTGCAGGGATGCTCAGTGCCTGATCTTGTAACCCGTGCGCAGCAAATGCAGGCACAACCCGCAGACCAAAGCCAAACTGATGGACACCACGGCCAGGCTGAACCAGGGCGACACATCACTCACACCAAAAAAGCCGTGGCGAAAGCCGTCGATCATGTAGAAAAACGGATTGAAGTGGCTGACCTGCTGCCACAGCGGCGGCAGTGAACCCACGGAATAAAACACGCCGGACAAGAACGTCATGGGCATGATGATGAAGTTTTGAAACGCGGCGATCTGGTCAAACTTTTCCGCCCACAGTCCTGCGATCAAACCCAAAGCGCCCATCATGCCCGCGCCCAAGAGCGTGAACACCAGCACCCATGGCCAATGCGCGCTGCTGAGTGACGACCACGGCATGAACCAGGACGTGACAAACAGCACCCCAGCCCCTACCACCACACCGCGCACCACGGAAGCGCCAACATAGGCCAAAAACCAGGCCCAGTGCGACAGCGGCGTGACCAGCAAAAACACCAAATTGCCGGTGATCTTGCTTTGGATGAGCGAGCTGCTGCTGTTGGCAAAGGCGTTTTGCAGCACACTCATCATCACGAGGCCAGGGATCAAAAAGCTGGTGTAACTCAGGCTCTCGTAGACCTTCACATGGTCTTCGAGCACATGCCCAAAAATCAGCAGGTACAGCACCGCGGTGAGCACCGGTGCCGCCACGGTTTGAAAGCTCACCTTCCAAAACCGCAGTACTTCTTTGTACAACAGGGTCGAGGTGCCGGACAGGGCTTGTGCGATATTCATGGCGTCGCCTCCACGGCGGGGGCGTCTTGCATGATTTCTAGAAAGACGTCCTCCAAATCGGCGCGGCCAATCTCCAGGTCTTCGGGTTTGCAACCAGCGGCACGCAAGGTGGCCAACACGGTTTCCACCTCTTGTGCATCGTGGGCTTTGATTTGCACGATGCGGCCCGTGACCCGCGATTGCGCTTGCAGCGCCTCCGGAACAGCAGCATCCATCTTGAATCGCAGCATGGTGCTGGCGCGGCCTGCGAGCAAGGCCGAGGTGGTGTCAAGCGCCACCACGCGGCCCGCTTTGAGCATGGCGATGCGGCTGCACAAGGCTTCAGCCTCTTCCAAATAATGGGTGGTGAGCAGCACGGTGTGGCCTTCTTTGTTGAGGCGCGCGACAAAACCCCATAAGGTTTGGCGCAGCTCCACATCGACCCCGGCCGTGGGCTCGTCCAGCACGATGACGGGCGGACGGTGCACCAAGGCCTGAGCCACCAGCACGCGGCGTTTCATACCGCCTGAGAGCTGGCGCATGTTGGCGTCGGCTTTGTCTGACAGCCCCAGGTGGTGCAGCAGCTCGTCGATCCACGCGTCGTTTTTGCGGATACCGAAATAGCCGCTTTGAATGCGCAGCGACTCGCGCACGCTGAAAAACGGGTCGAACACCAACTCCTGCGGCACGATACCTAAAGTGTGGCGTGCGGCCGCGTAGTCGCTCACCACATCGTGGCCATGCACCGTGACTTGGCCTTGGGATGCGGACGACAAACCCGCCAAGATGCTGATGAGCGATGTTTTTCCAGCGCCGTTGGGGCCGAGCAGACCGAAGAATTCTCCTGCTTGAATGTCAAAACTGACATCACTCAGCGCATGCACTGCACCCTTGCTACCCGGATAGGTTTTGCTGACGCGGCGAAAAGAAACGGCGGGGGAGGCGGTGGGCTGTTGCATGGAGGGGCAGATTGTAGGGACGAGCCCGCTTTGTTGCACCGGAGTGGTCAATGAATAGGCACCATACCCATGATTCCCGCGCCGGCGGAAATGACAAATCTGTGGTCAACCTGGATAGGCTGCGCCCTCACTTGGTGATAGGGTGGCGCCATGCCCGCCCCACCCAAAAAACCTCGCCGTACTGCTGAGCGCATCCTGGAGGTCACGCTCGACCTCTTCAATCGTTTCGGCGAACCCAATGTCTCCACCACCTTGATTTCGGCGGAGCTTGGCATCAGCCCCGGCAATTTGTATTACCACTACCCAGCCAAGGACGAGTTGATCAACAGCCTCTTCGACCGCTATGAGGCGCGGCTCAATGAGCTGCTGCAGGCCTCGGGCGGCGTGCGCCATGTGGAGGACGCGTGGCTCTTCTTTCACATGCTGTTTGAGCTGATTTGGCAGTACCGTTTTTTGTACCGCGACCTGAACGATTTGCTCAGCAAAAACCGCCGCCTGGAAACCCATTTTCAGTTTGTGCTGAAGAACAAATCGCAAGCGGTGCGCGAGTTGCTGAGTGGCTTGAAGGCCGGCGGCGGACTGCAAAGTGAACCCGAAGACAGCGAGGCCGTGGCCACCGCCATGGTGGTGGTGCTGACCTATTGGTTGAGTTTTGAGTATGTGCGGGACCCGCGCCGTGCGCTGGAAGCAGAAAATGCTTCCGCAGCCATGCTGCGCGGCGCTTTTCATGTGCTGAGTTTGCTCAGCCCTTATCTCAACCCACAGCAGCGCCAACATTTGTCGCAGCTGGCGAGTAACTATTCAAACCCCTGAAGATGGAGACAAGCCCATGGCCAAGTGGACAGCTTTTCCTTACGACAACGCCGCCTACGTGTACGACGCCGCGACCTTGAAGAAAAAATGGGCGCGTTTGCATGCAGGTGATGCCGAGCCGGTCCCCAAGGACGACAAGGTGCTGGCCGCTTGGGCCTTGTTCCACGCGGGCGAATTCCAAAAGGCTACCGAAGCCGGTTTGAAAGCGGGCGGAGCCGGCGTGACGGTGGCCAACAAAGCGCAGGCGATATACGCCAACTACTTGGAAAAGAGCGAGAAAAACAAACTCGCCCTCTTCCAAGAAGTGGCCGAACGCGCCGAAGCCCAGGTCGCGCAAGAGCCGCAAAACGCCAACGCACACTACTTTCTGGCCTACGCCTTGGGCCGTTACAGCCAAGGCATCAGCGTGGCCAAGGCCTTGTCTCAGGGTTTGGGCAGCAAAGTCAAAACGGCACTGGAAATGGCGATTGAACTCTCACCCAAACATGCCGACGCGCACATTGCACTGGGCGCCTTTCACGCCGAGGTGATCGACAAAGTCGGCTCCCTCCTGGGCCGCACCCAAGGGGCCAGCAAAGACGCGGGCCTGTCCATGTTCAAAACCGCGCTCAAACTCAACCCCACCTCCGCCATCGCCATGGTCGAGTACGCCAATGGCCTCGTGATGCTGGAAGGCGAAAAGAAAATGAAAGAGGCCACCAAACTCTACGAAGACGCCGCCGCCTGCGAGCCGCTGGACGCGACCGAATGTTTGGATGTGGAGATGGCCAAGGCGGAGTTGGAGGATTGAGAAGCCATCCTTTAATCCAACGACGTCACCCATACGGTTTTAACTGTTCGCCAAATCAGCCTCATATCAAACGTGAGCGAGGCTTGATCGACATAGGCCTCGGCCAGTTTGAGTTTGGCTGGCAAGACCACCTCGCGGTATTGGCGCTCGGGATCGGCCGCTTCGGCAAGCAGTTCACCTTCGTTGCGGTATTCAATCGACGCCAAGTCGGTGATGCCGGGTCGAACACTCAGAATTTTGTCTCGCAGATCGGCCGGATACAACGCCACATACTGCGGCAACTCGGGCCTCGGGCCGACCAAGCTCATGTGGCCTTGCAGCACGTCCAGCAGTTGGGGCAATTCATCGAGTTTGCTGCGGCGTAAGAATTGACCGGCGCGGGTGATTCGCTCGTCTTTCCCCACCGTGATGCCTGGGCCTTCATGGCTGGGATCGTGCGTCATGGTGCGCAACTTGCGAATGCGGAACAACCGCCCGCCGCGTCCCACGCGCTCTTGGCGGAAGAGTGCGGGGCCTGGAGAGTCGAGTTTGATCCACATGGCCAGCAGCAACAGCAGTGGGGCCAGCAACAGCAGGGCCACGCTGGCGACAGCCAAGTCAAACAGTCGCTTGAGCATGGTCGTTGTGCAATAGAACAGACGTCACATCAACACGCGGTGCACTGCATCCACCACGCGCTGCACATTCCCATCGCTCATCTTGGAATACAGCGGCAGGCTCAGCATGCGCTCGTAGGCTTGGTGGCTGTGGGGAAACTGCTCGGGGGTGAGTTGGTAGCGGTCGCGCCAATAGGGCTGCAGGTGCAGTGGGATGTAGTGCACGCTGCAACCGATGCCCAGGGCAAACAGGCGTTCAATCACGGTATCGCGTGACAAAGCGCATTCGTCTTTCAGGCGCAGCACGTACAAATGCCAGGCGTGGGTGTCCTCAAGCTGGGTTCCGCTGCTGCCAGGCACCGGCGGTGTCAGCACAGGCAGATTGGCGAATGCCGCGCTGTACGTCGCAGCGATATCTGCACGGCGCTGCTGGAAAGTGCGGGCCTTCTTCAGCTGGTGCAGGCCCAGGCTGGCGGCGATGTCGGTCAGGTTGTACTTGAAGCCAGGCGCAACGATCTCGTAGTACCAGCTTGGAACTTTGGCGGTGAAGCGGTCGAAAGCATCACGGCTGATGCCGTGCAGACGCATCACTGCAATACGTTTGGCCAGATCCGCGTCGCGGGTCACCACCATGCCGCCCTCACCGGTGGTGATGGTTTTGTTGGCATAGAAGCTGAAGACGGTGACGTCGGAGCCGAGCGTGCCGACCAACTGGCCGCAGCTCGTGGTGGGCAAGGCATGTGCCGCGTCTTCCACGACTTTGAGGCCATGTTTTTTGGCGACGCGCAACAACGCAGGCATGTCGGCAGCCAACCCGGCGTAATGCACCGGCATCACGGCTTTGGTTCGTGGGGTGATGGCAGCTTCCACCGCTTGCACGTCGATGCACAAGGTAGCCGGGTCCACATCCACCAGCACCACGTCAGCACCCAAGTAACGCACCACTTCGGCGGTGGCGGTGAAGGTGTGGGTGGTGGTGATGACTTCATCACCCGGGCCGATGCCCAGCGCTTCAAGCGCGAGGTGCAACCCAGCGGTGGCGGAGTTCACGGCCAAACAGTGCAAATGCGGATCGCCAAGAAAGTCGCGGAACTCGGCCTCAAATCGTTTGGCCTTGGGTCCGGTGGTGAGCCAGCCGGATTTCAGGGTGTCGATCACTTCAGCGATTTCGTCGTCACCGATTTCCGGTAAGGCGAAGGGAAGAAAGGGCAGTGAAGGCGCGGGCATGGCGTCAATCCAAAGTCAACAAATGCTTTTTTGTCGCGCCAGGCACCGCTTCAACCGCGATGCCGCGGTCAAAAGTCACCAAGCGGCCGCTCTGCGCCACGGCCAGTGCCAGCAAATAGGCGTCGGTGATTTGGCGCGAGGTGAGCACGCGATCCCAGCGCAGGCGATCTGCCTCCAGCAAACTCACCGAATCGGGCCAAAACACATGGCTGCGGTGGGCTGTGGCAACACCCAACTGCTGCGCCACCCGCGCCAAAGGCTGGCTGTTGGGGTAAGACGTGAGCGACATGATGCGCAGGCAACCGTTTTGCGTCAGCGGGCAGGAAGCCCAGCCGAAGCGGGCATTGGCCTGCATCCATTGAGTGGCCAAGCGGTGGTGCAAATGGCCTGCATCGAGCAAGGCCACAAGCACGTTCACATCCAGCAGGGCGCGCATATCGTGTGGCAGCCTGCGTCAGATGCCTTCTGCGTCCCGCAGCGCATTAACTTGGTCGTTTGTCGCCACCACACCAGGGCGCGCCGCAAAGGGCTGAAAACCCGCCACGCTGGCACGCGGGCTTTTTGTCGGCGCGGCGGCAACGCCACCCCCCGTGAGCGAGCGCCGCAACAGGCGCGACACCACTGCGCCGGCCGTGGAGCGTTCGCGGCGAGCCATCTCTTTGGCCGCGGCCAAAAGGTCGTCGTCGATATCAAGTGTGGTGCGCATGGTGTGGCCCTCGATGGATGACGTGATGTTTTGATGCGCTGATGATTGTAGACCAGGGTTTGGGGTCTGTTGACAGACACAATTCGCGAGGGCGATTTGTGTGTCAAGAGACCCTGGAAATCCAGCACAACAAATGGGTGCGCAGCCAAGGCCAGGCGTTGAGCGCGGTGTAAAGCGCTGGATGGGCATTCATGACAACACGGGCCAAAGGCGGGGCCAAGGTGAGGCGTTGCGTGTGGAACTGACCCTGCGGAAACAGCGCACGCACGCGGCGCAGTGGCACACCTCGCACATCTGGGTTGCGTGGGTTGTTCACGGTGAAGTCGTACCAAATGACCGCGCCGCCCGGTTTGAGCCAACGCCACATTTGAGTGGCCAGGCGCTGCTGGTAGGCGTCGTCCAGCAAGGATGAAAAAACGGTGGACTGCAGCAGCAGGTCGCAGCTTGCGTCCTGCAAATCCAGCGCCAGCGCGTCACCTTGCCAAAGTTGAACCGGAGAAGGCAACAAGGCGCGCGCGGTTTGATGACGCTGCTGCAACAGCTCAACGCCCATCAAGTGCTCCGGTGACAAACCCAAACGCAACAGGTCGAGCAAGTTGCCACCGGTGCCCGAGCCAACTTCGAGCACCCGTAAGTGCGCCAACCGCGTCAGGTCACCCCCTACATGGCGCAAGAGTTGGTGCGCCATGGCACGTTCGCGTTCCTGCGCGGGCCACAAAGCGGCGGGGTTGAGGCGGTGGTAACGCCAGTCGTGTGATGCGTCAACGCGGCGGGCATACCGCGCGCGCACGGCATCGGTCTCGTCATCCGGTTGGGGGGTGGGGGTGGCATCCATGGTGTGCCCTTCAGCGCGTCAAACGATCAAGCCCGCCACCACCGGTTTTTTTGCCACGCAACACGTCAAGCCAACCCCATAACGAACCCGCGCCGTAACCCAGGTGGTAGGCCGCGATGACGGCTGGCAGTCGCCAAACCGCCGACCCAGCCAAAGCGGGTTGGGTTGTGGCCACAATCAACCCTGAGGCCAGCAACACCGCCATGCCATACAGCGCCAACAGCAACTCCAGCAGGGCCCCGTGGCCATAGGCGGCGGGCAAGACAGACAAAACGAGCAGCGCCACGAATAAACCTGGCACGAGGTGGCGCAACGCTGCAGCTTGCCCATGCTTGCGCATGACGAATGGCTTCCAGTACCCATATTGCAGGTACTGCTTGAACAAGGCCGTGATGGACGAGCGCGGTTCGTACACCGACTCGATGGCCGCACTTTGCCAAATGCGCCCACCGCCGCGTGTGATGCGCAGGTTGTGTTCGTCGTCCTGGTTGCGCACCAAGGTTTCATCAAAGCCGCCCCAGCGGGTGAAGGTGGCGCGGGGCCAAGCACCCAGATACACGGTGTCAACCCAGCCGCTGTAGCGCACATCACGCGAGCGTGCACCACCGGCAACCCAGCGCGACTGGAAAGCAGCGGCAATGGCCAGGCCGGTGGCATCGTGCGCACGGGCTGCGCGCGCACGCCAAGGGCCACCGACGTTGTCTGCGCCTGTCTGTTCGATCTGCTCAATGCAGCGCGCGATGTAGTCGCTGGCATAACGGGTGTGGACATCCAAACGCACAATCACCTCGCCCTCGGCCTTGGCGATGGCGGCATTCAATCCGGTGGACACGATGCGTGCAGGGTTGTCGATGAGTTGCAAGCGGGTATCACGCTGCGCCCAGCCTTGCAACAACTCCCGCGTACCGTCATCGCTCAAACCATCGGCGATCAACACTTGCATCTGCCAACCCGCAGGCAGTTGTTGACCGGTGGCCGCCTCACAAAATGCGGCGATGTGCGCTTTCTCGTTCCGGCAGGGCACGATGACCGACACGGTGCGCAGCAGCTGCGAGTTCATAGCGGTGCCGCCAAGCAGCGTTGATAGAGCGCCCACATCTTGTCCATCTCCAAACGGCGCGACGCACGCTCTTCGATGAGGGCACGGTTGTGGCTGCCCATGGCATTCAAGGCGGGAGCGCCTGAGCGAACCAATTGCAGCAGGGCCTGGGTGATGCGGGCGTTGTCACGGGTGGCGTTGCTGGCCGCGCTGTTGGCTGCGTTTCTAGCATCCACCAAACGTCCACCTTGGTCGTTCACCCACTGGCGATTGGCGGGCAGTTCAGAGACCAACATCGCCAAACCGCAAGCCATGGATTCGAGCAATGACACCGAGGTCGCATCACTCAAGGGCAAGCTGATGGAGATCGCACAGCGCTGCATCACCGCCAGCATGGCGTCTTCATTCAGCCGTCCATGGAACACCACATCATCGATCAAACCCAAACGCTGCACCTGGTTTCGCAGCGCCGACTCCAGGCTGCCGCCGCCGAGCAAATGCAACGCACCCAACTGTTGGGGCTCGGCCAGTTTGGCCTGTGCGTAGGCATCGATGATGCGGTCAATTTGGTAGTTAGGTTCCCACGCTCGCAGGCTCGCGCATTGCACGGGTTGGGCTGAACGTGCTTGTGCGGGCGGCACAAAACGGTCGGTGTCAGCACCCCAGGACACCTCCTGCAAATCTGCGGTCGGCTGGTAGCGCGCCACCGCTTGCAATACATCGTCCGAGTCTGCGGTGATGAGCTGCGCGCGACGCAGTGTCCACTGGGTGAGCGCACGCCAGAGTTTGTTTTTTTGCGGTGTCAACAAAATGTCAGACCCCCAGGCCGTGAGCACCACGCGCGGATGGCCCGCCGCAGCAGCCCACAGGCCATTGGAGGTGATGTAGTGGCCGTGCACCACGTCCGGCTGCAGCGCGCGCGTCAAAGAACGCACCTCCGGCAAGGCTAAAAACCAGGCCGCAGAATTGGTGCCCGGTCGAATCACGTGCATGGACGCAGCAGCAGGAATAACCCCAGGTCGCCGGGTGGCCACATGGCACTGCGCACCACGCGCGGCCATTTCATGCACCCAGCGCTGCAGGTGCACGCTGTCGGCATCGCCGAAAAAGAGAATCTTCATAGGTTTAACCCGCATATTTCACCAGGGACGCGCCCGAGTGGGCTGTGATGCGGTACGCTGGCAAGGCGCGACGACGCTGCGGGCTCGTGCCCGCAAGGAGGAGCAACGCGGCCAGCGTGCCACAGCACGGCTCAATCGGGTGTGTAGCGCTCGGACCAAATTGGATTTGGCACTCGAAGCCAAGAAAGTGAGCATTCATGCGGTGTTACGGGGCATAGAAGAGCGACCTGGTGAAATATGCGGGTTAATGAACAGAGCGAGCCCAGGCGTCGTAAGTGGCTTGCAATTCGGGATGGTGTTCCAGCCAGCGCGCATCACCCTCGCGGGTGTCCCCCACTTGCACGGCGGGCTGGCCTGCCATGACCGCGAAGGCAGGTACCTCACCGCTGACATAACTGTAGGCCCGCAGCAAGGCACCTTTGCCAATGCGGCTGCCCGGCGCTATCACGCAGTGCGGCCCCACGAACACATAGGCTCCGATGTGGGTGGGCGCTCTGTGCATGCCTGCCGGGTTGTCCTTGCCAAAGTAGCTTCGGCCATGCAAACGTAACGCCACATGGCTGCTATGGGTAAGCACTGACACGTGGTTGGTGATTTGACAGCCCTCGCCCAGGGTGAGTCCGCCCGAGGCATCGAGAAAATTGTGATGACCAATGAAGACGTGGTCGGCACAAGTCAAATCCGCCCGGCCTTCGATCACCGTGCTGCTGCTGACCCGGGTGTGGGGCAAAAAATTGCCCCCTTTCGAGACAAAACCATACACCAGACGCGGCCCGTTGAAGCACGCACGCAGCCTGGACGCCCAATGGCGAAGCCTGGGTAAAAAATGAAAACTCATGCCACAGATTGTGCGGGTGAATGTGGGCGCTTAGACCACAAGACACGCAAGGGCAGGTGGCTCAGCCGCAAGAACAACACCAAACCAAGAACAATGGCCACGCCGTAAGACACACTGGTAGCCACCGCAGCGCCAGCTGCACCCCAAAGTGGTATCCACCACCAAGACAGCCCCAGATTCAGCAACATGGAAGTCAGCGCAATGCCGCCCGCCAACCAAGGCTGGCCACGTTGGTTGGTGAAATAGGCCGAGATTCCCGACGCACTGCTGTAGGCCAAGGTGCCAGGCAACAGCATCAACAAGTACCACCAAGCCGGCCGGTACACCTCGCCCAAGACGGCAGGCAACGCCCACCAGGCAACTGCCAACAAAAGCGGCGACGCCAGCAGCACCCCCAATGCACCCCAACGCACGGCTTGCACAGTGGTGGCAGCGGCGGCTTGTGCATCTGATGCGCCGATGCGAGCATAGACCGCCGTCGTCACGGCAGACGACACCAACCACAACAGCTCAGCAACCGTGACAGCGACCGAGTAAATGCCCGCAGCAGCCAAGCCGTCCAAACGTTCAACCAAAAACAAATTCACACGGTAGTTGAGCAGGCTGATGACATTGGTCAGACCGATCAGGGCGACGAAGCGCCACGCAGGCACGAGCAAGGTCCAGTCGGGCCGTGCCCAGCGCTGCGACTTCAACGACCAACCCAAGGCGAGCAGCCCGACAACAGACTTGGCCAGCACCCAGGCCCACAAAACCTGAGACACCTGCAGCGGCGGCCACAGCAACATGCAAAGCGCAATGCCCATCAATACCGACACAGGCGCAGCCAGCGCGAATCCGTTCAATGGCAGCAGCTCGGACCGACCCAGCCAAACGCCCGATACCGTGGGAACAATCAGCAAAAACGGCGCCGCAAAAGCGAGCAGCACCAGTTGGTCATAAGGTGGGCTCGGTCGCGCTGCCGCCAACGCCAGCAAAACGAGGCCCCCCAGGGCGCCGGCCAGCAAAGCCGCTGACAGCAACGTGCTGCGCAGGGCGGCGGGCGGATCATCAAGAGATTGCGAGTGCGCTCGTGCCAACCAAAGCCCAAAACCCGAGAACAAAGTCAATAGAACCGACTCGCACGCCACAAATAACGCGAAAGTTCCTTGTGCATCCGGTCCCAAGCGGGCGACCAGTGCCAAAAGCAACAAGCCAGCCAGAACTGTGGACACCCGCCCAGCCAAATTAATGGCCGTGCCTTTGGCCAAGTGGGGAGTGCGCATGAATGCAAATGAAGGCGTCAGAGATAGCGACTGGATACTGGGCAACTTGGTTGGGCGACACTCTTCAGCTCTACCCCCCCAGAGCAGTGTTTCACACCATCTGGAACATAAAAACGATGCGTTTTTATCCGCTCCATCAAGAGTCAAACAATGCACCAGCTCCGTTCCGGCTGAGTGTGTCTAAGCCAGTGCGTCGTGCTGCGCACGACCCTTCGACTGGCTCAGGGCGAACGGTGGAGGACTGAAGAATGTCGCCAGTCAGGCTGGCTGAGGGTGAATCCATTCAACGAGGGCGGGATTCTACGGGGCAAGCGCTTGGCGGCCACGCTGGTGCGGTGGCTCCAAGGGTGGTCTGACCCGCATGCGCCGCACTCAATTCAGAAGTGAATGCCCTTCATCATCTGCTGCATCGCAATCGCCTCAGGTGACAGGCTGGGTTTAGCGCCATCTTTCGCACCCTTGGCCGCATCGCTGTCCGGGAACATGCGGAAGCTGGTGTTCATGGCGATTTGCGCCACGCGTGGCAAGAGGGCATGCAGCAATTCGCCCGCTTGGCCCAAACGTGTGGCGACACGCACGGGCTTGTAGATGCAGGCCTGGGCAATCATGTCAGCGGCCTCTTCGGGGGCCAAGGTGGGCACGTTGTTGTAGATTTTGGTGGGCGCAATCATGGGCGTGCGCACCAAAGGCATGTTGATGGTGGTGAAGGTAATACCAAGGTCGGCGTATTCACTCGATGCGCAGCGTGTCCACGCATCCAATGCCGCTTTGCTGGCCACATAGGCGGAAAAACGCGGCGCGTTGGTCAACACGCCGATCGAGCTGATGTTGACCACATGGCCTTTGCGTTTGGCGGCCATGGCAGGCAAGAGGCCCATGGTGACGCGGATGCAGCCGAAGTAGTTGAGCTGCATGGTGCGTTCAAAGTCATGGAAACGGTCGTAGCTGGATTCAATGGCACGGCGGATGGAGCGGCCGGCGTTGTTGATGAGGAAGTCGACGCCCCCATAGGTTTCATTGATGGCCTGCAGCATTTCTTTGCAACTGGCTTCGTCCGCTATGTCGCTGGAGTAGGTGATGAGCTGGGCATCTTTGCCAGCTGCCGCGAGGATTTCTTTTTTCGCTTCCGCGAGTTTCACTTCGTCACGACCACAAATCAAGGTGATGGCACCGGCCTCGGCGAACTTGATGGCCGCCGCCAAGCCGATACCCGACGAGCCGCCCGTGACGAGCACCACCTTGCCACCCACGGTGCCGCGCAGGCTGCGGTCAATGTGCAAAGCGGGGTCGAGGTGGCGCTCCCAGTAGTCCCACAAGCGCCAAGCGTAGTCGCCCAGCTTGGGGCACTCGATGCCGCTGCCTTTGAGCGCCGCCAGTGTTTCGCGGCAATCAAAACGGGTGGGGTAATTGATGAAAGTGAAGATGTCTTCGGGCAGGCCCAGGTCTTTCATCACCGCGTTGCGAATGCGGCGCACCGGTGCCAAAGCCAGCAGGCCTTTTTTGACGCTCTTGGGGATAAAACCCAACAGCGCTGCGTTCACAAACAAATTCATCTTGGGCGCGTGCGCAGCCTTGCTGAAGATGTCCAGCACATCGCCCACGCGGTAGCCTTGTGGGTCCACCAAATGGAAGCATTTTTTGTTCAGCTCCGCTTTGCTGTGACTGATGTGGTCGAGCGCACCCACCACAAAATCCACTGGCACGACGTTGATGCGCCCGCCCTCCAAACCAATGCTGGGCATCCAAGGCGGCAGCAACTGGCGCATGCGCTGGATGAGTTTGAAGAAGTAATACGGCCCGTCGATCTTGTCCATCTCGCCGGTGTGCGAATCGCCCACCACCATGGCGGGGCGATACACCGTCCAAGGTAGCTTGCATTCTTTGCGAACGATTTTTTCGCTTTCGTGTTTGGTCATGAAGTAGGGATGGTCCAGACCATCGGCTTCTTCAAACATGTCTTCGCGGAACACGCCTTCATAGAGGCCCGCTGAAGCGATGGACGACACATGGTGCACATGGCCGGCGTCGATGGCCTTGGCCAGCTCCACCATGTTGCGCGTGCCATCGATGTTCACTTTGACCTGGGCTTCTTCATCTGCACCCAGGTCGTACACCGCCGCCAAGTGGTAAACATGGTCCACCTTGCCCTTGAGTTTTTTGATGTCATCGGCCGACACACCGAGTTTCTTGGCGGTGAGGTCCCCAAGCACTGGCACTGCACGCGCCGGCGTGGTGCCCCAGTAAGACAACAACTCGGCCACCTTGCCTTGGCTTTCCGGTCGCAGCAAGAAGTAAACCGTGGCACCGCGCCTTTGCAACAAGGCTTTAACGAGACGTTTGCCAATGAAACCGGTGGCGCCGGTGACGAAGTAGTGCATGGGGGTACTCCTGTGCTGTTGTGCGCCCTGTGTCGGCGCTTTGGTAGACCCGCATTCTTCATCCAAATTTCGCATTTGACGCTGAGCGCTTACCCCAAGTGCGTCAAACGGTTTATAGAAAGATCTCACTAGAAATCTAGGGTGCACCCTCCAGTCTCGCTGCCTATAGTCGCCCCAGTTGTTTCCGTGTTCACCCCCACCGCAAAGGACTTTCACCATGGTCAAAAAACTCAAACAGATGGCAGACAAACAAGCCGCCAGCAGCAAATCCGGTTTTGACAGCGCCCTGGCGGGAGCCGTCAAAGAGTCAGCCCAACAAATTTGGTTGGCTGGCATGGGCGCTTTCGCCAAGGCGCAGGCCGAAGGCGGCAAGGTGTTTGAAACCTTGGTGAAAGAAGGTGTGTCATTGCAGCGCAAGACACAGTCTGTGGCCGAAGGCAAAATTTCCGAGGTCACCAGCAAAGTGTCCAACATGGCCAGCATGGCCGGTGAAGTGGGTGCCAAAGCAGGCCAGCAGTGGGACAAGCTGGAATCGATTTTTGAAGAACGTGTGGCGCGTTCGCTGAACAAACTGGGCGTGCCCTCGGCCAAAGACGTGAATGTGCTGATCGCGCGCATTGACGCGTTGAGCAAACAGGTGGCGCAGTTGTCCAAGGCAAAACCTGCCGCAGCCACTAAAACCGCTGCAAAAACCACCACCAAAACCGTCGCAAAAAAAGCCGCCAAACCCGCAGCCAAGAAGACCGCTCGTAAGGCTGCCTGAAGCCGATGGCAGCCAGGGCCCGCAAAAAGCCGTCC
The DNA here is from genome assembly GCA_046049865.1 of Pseudomonadota bacterium. Lineage (GTDB taxonomy): Bacteria > Pseudomonadota > Gammaproteobacteria > Burkholderiales > Burkholderiaceae_C > JANPCX01. The sequence continues at coordinate 19,444 of JBJOQO010000004.1, forward strand.
GCCACACCCCGCATCGGCCTGGCCTTGGCGGGGGGTGGACCACTGGGCGCCATCTATGAAATAGGCGCCATGTGCGCCTTGGACGATGCCTTGCAAGGCATCGATTTCAACGACCTGCAAGGATATGTCGGCGTTTCATCGGGGGGGTTCATCGCCTCCGGTTTGGCCAACGGCTTGAGCCCACGCGAGTTATGTGATGCCTTCATTGAAAATGTGGGTCCTTCGCACGATGTGTTTGAGCCATCGTTGCTGTTGCAACCCGCCTGGTTAGAAATCATGCAGCGTTTGGCCCAGTTGCCGATGTTGATGGGCCAGGCTTGGTTTGAATACCTGGCTTCGGGCGGATCCATTGCCACCGGCTTTGAGCGCGTCGCGCGCGCCCTGCCCACAGGCTTGTTTTCGAACGACGCAATAGACACGCAACTTCGCCGCTTGCTCTCCCTGCCCGGACGCAGCAACGACTTCCGCGAGCTCAAGCGGCAGTTGGTGGTGGTGGCCACCGACCTGGACACCGGCGAGAGTGTGCCCTTCGGCCTGCCAGGCTTGGATGCGGTGCCGATTTCCAAGGCCATTCAAGCCAGCGCCGCTTTGCCTGGCCTGTACCCACCCGTTGAAATCAACGGCCATCACTATGTGGATGGTGTGCTCAAAAAGACGCTGCATGCGTCGGTGCTGCTGGAGCAAGGCTTGGACCTGCTTATTTGTCTGAATCCTTTGGTTCCTTATGACGCCAGCGCGGACGCAAGCGCAGACCCAAGCGCGGACTCAAGTGCACCCGCAAGCACAGACTCGAACCTGCCCCCACAACACCACCGGCATTCCAAAGGGCGCGGGCGCATCCCGAAACTCGTGGAAGCAGGTTTGCCTGTGGTGCTGTCACAAACTTTCCGCACCTTGGTGCATTCGCGTTTGGACATAGGCCTCAAAGGGTATGAACAAAGCTATCCCGACACCACCATCGTGCTGTTCGAGCCGGACCACCGCGACCCTCAGCTTTTTTTGGCCAACACCTTCAGCTACACGCAGCGCCGCGAGTTGGCCGAACATGCTTACCAGCAAACCCGTCAGCAGTTGCGCCAGCGCCGCGCCACCCTGGCACCCCTGCTGGCCCAGCATGGTGTGGCTTTAGACGCAGACGTGCTAGACGACCCGCACCGCTATTTGCTGGAAAAAAGGCGCAAACCGCGTCCGTTTCAAACCAAGGCCAAGGGAACTTCGCTGCGCGTCGGTGCCGCCGTGAAACAGTTGGAGGCGGTGCTGGGCGACTTGGAGGCCGCGTTGCCAGTGGCCTCACGGCCAACATCCAAACGCACCAAGGTCAAGGGTTGAATTGCCCGGGGAACACCCACAGCAGCGCAGCAGTCATGGTGACATAACGCAGAAATTTGCCGATGGCCATGTAGAGCACACATGGCCAAAACGGCAACCGCAGCCAACCCGCCAGTGCACACAGGGGGTCACCCACCACGGGCAACCAGGACAACAAACACGCCTTGGGACCAAACCGCTGCAACCAGGCCAGCGCCCGGTGTTCGGCGGTTTTTCCGGTGGTGCGCTCATAAACCTTCTCCGCCCCCAGCCCCATCCACCAGCTCACCGCACCACCCAAAGTATTGCCCGCCGTGGCCACCAGGATTGCAGGCCAAAACAACTCGGGGTTGAGTTTGATCAGGCCAAACACCGCGGGCTCTGAGCCCATCGGCAACAAGGTGGCCGAGATGAACGCCACCACGAACACGGTGGACAAACCAAATTGCGGCAAAGCCAGGGCAGCCAGCAGCGCGGCAAGCGTAGATTCGATCCAAGCAGTCATGCACCCGATTATGGGTGGCCCCTGTGGCCCGACACCGCTATACTCCTGCCTCCTTTTTAGGCAACCCCCTCCCCCCGCTTGTCATGACCGCCCTGCACATCGGCCACATCCCGTTGGCCAATCGGCTGTTTGTTGCCCCGATGGCAGGGGTGACGGACCGACCGTTTCGCCAGCTGTGCAAGCGCCTGGGCGCGGCCTATGCGGTGAGCGAGATGGTGACCTCGCGCAAAGACCTGTGGAATTCGCTCAAAACAAGCCGCCGTGCCAACCACGACGGCGAAGTCGCGCCCATTTCAGTGCAAATTGCCGGCACCGAGGCCGCCATGATGGCCGAGGCGGCTGCTTACAACATTGATCGAGGCGCACAGATCATTGACATCAACATGGGCTGCCCCGCCAAAAAGGTTTGCAATAAATGGGCAGGTTCGGCCTTGATGCAAGACGAGCCGCTGGCGCTTCAGATCATTGAAGCCGTGGTCGCCGCATGCGCGCCGCACAAGGTGCCCGTCACCTTGAAGATGCGCACCGGCTGGTGCGATGCAGAACGTAATGCTTTGGGTTTGGCCCGTGCAGCAGAAAACGCTGGCGTCGCCATGGTCACCGTGCATGGTCGCACCCGGGAACAAGGCTACAAAGGTTTTGCCGAGTACGACACCGTGGCAGCCGTGAAAGCCGCCTTGCGCATTCCGGTGGTGGCCAATGGCGACATTGACAGTTCTGAGAAAGCACGCGATGTGCTGGCCTACACAAAAGCCGACGCCGTGATGATCGGCCGCGCCGCGCAAGGCCGCCCCTGGATATTCCGCGAGATCAACCACTTCTTGTCCACTGGCGAGCACCTGCCCGCCCCCGAGGTGTTGCAGGCCAAGGCTTGGCTGATCGAACACCTGCATGACCACTACAGCCTTTACGGTGAACACACCGGCGTGCGAACTGCCCGCAAACACATCGGCTGGGCGGTGCGTGGCCTGCCTGGTGGTGAACTGTTCCGCGATGAGATGAATTTGCTGGACTCAAGCAGCGCGCAGTTGCACCGATTGGGTCTTTGGTTCGATCAGTTGGCCGACTCCCACCATTTGTTGCCCCAAACGCAATCCCTCACACCAGTCAGCGCCGCGAATGATGCCCTTGGCTTGCTGCAAGCCTGACATTTTTAGAACCCGACCATTGCCATGAGCAACCAAAACAAAAAACACATTGAAGAGTGCATCCGCGAGAGCTTGGAGGGTTACTTCAAAGACCTGCGCGGCGTCGAGCCCAGTGCCATGTACGACATGATTCTTCAGGTCGTGGAAAAACCGCTGCTTGATGTCGTGATGAAAAAAGCCGAAGGCAACCAAAGCCGCGCCGCCGAGTGGTTGGGCATCAACCGCAATACGCTGCGGCGTAAGCTCGTGGAGCACAAGCTGGTGAAGTAAGGTTTCATTTTCGCGGTTGATTTTTTTGCGTCATTCCCGCGAAGGCGGGAATCCAAACACTGCCTCCAACGACCCGCTGTGTTGACCGTGCCACCGAATGGATTCCCGCTTTCGCGGGAATGACGGACAGTGGGACGCCCGTTGACAGCGTTTTTCAATTGCACTGAAAGCACACCATGTACGCCCTACTCTCCGTCTCCGATAAAACCGGCATCCTCGACTTTGCACGCGAACTGCACCAGCTTGGCGTTCAACTGCTGTCCACCGGCGGCACCGCGAAGCTCTTGAGCGAAGCGGGCCTGCCCGTCACTGAGGTGGCCGACCACACCGGTTTTCCGGAAATGCTGGATGGTCGCGTCAAAACCTTGCATCCCATGATCCACGGTGGCTTGCTCGCGCGGCGCGACCATCCCGAGCATGTCGCGGCGATTGAACAACACGACATCTCGCCCATCGATTTGTTGGTGGTCAACCTCTACCCCTTTGAGGCCACTGTCGCCAAGCCAGGTTGCACCTTGGAAGACGCGATTGAGAACATCGACATTGGTGGCCCGGCCATGGTGCGCTCTGCCGCCAAAAACTGGAAAGACGTGGCCGTAGTCACCGACGCCTCGCAATACGCCCAGGTGCTGGCTGAACTGAAGTCCGGCGGCATCCAAAAAGAAACCAAGTTCGCGCTGTCTGTGGCCGCCTTCAACCGCATCGCCCAGTACGACGCCGCCATCAGCGACTACTTGTCCAGCCTCCAAGCGAACGGCAGCCGCGGTAGCTTCCCCGGCCAAAGCAACGGCAGCTTCATCAAACTGCAAGACCTGCGTTACGGCGAGAACCCGCATCAAGCGGCGGCTTTCTACCGTGACCTGCACCCGGCACCCGGCTCCCTCGTCACCGCCGTGCAATTGCAAGGCAAGGAACTGAGCTACAACAACATTGCCGATGCCGATGCAGCCTGGGAGTGCGTGAAGAGTTTCGACACACCCGCTTGCGTCATCGTCAAACACGCCAACCCCTGCGGTGTGGCGTTGGGCGCGCACGCGGCCGAGGCCTACAGCAAAGCCTTCAAAACCGACCCCACCTCGGCCTTTGGCGGCATCATCGCCTTCAACACCGTGGTGGACTTGGCTGCCGCGCAGTTGGTTGCCAAACAATTCGTTGAAGTCTTGATTGCACCCAGCTACACCGACGAAGCACTCGCGGTATTCGCAGCCAAAGCCAACACCCGCGTGCTGAAAATCTCCCTCGACGGCGTGGACAGAAATGCCACCAGCAGCTGGAAACAAGGCCGCAACGCCATGGACGCCAAACGTGTCGGCTCCGGCCTGTTGCTGCAAAGCGCGGACAACCGCGAGGTGTCGCGCAGCGAGCTGAAAGTCGTGACGACCGTACAGCCCACGCCCGCGCAAATGGACGATTTGATGTTCGCCTGGAAAGTGGCCAAGTATGTGAAAAGCAATGCCATCGTCTTTTGCGGCAATGGCATGACCCTGGGCGTGGGCGCAGGTCAAATGAGCCGCATCGACTCGGCCCGCATCGCCAGCATCAAGGCCGAAAACGCCTCCCTCACCTTGAAGGGTTCCGCCGTTGCCAGCGACGCCTTCTTCCCCTTCCGCGACGGCCTGGATGTGGTGATCGACGCCGGTGCTACCTGTGTCATTCAACCGGGTGGTTCGGTGCGTGACGATGAAGTGATCGCGGCCGCCAACGAGCGCGGCATTGCGATGGTGCTGACTGGGGTGCGGCACTTCAGGCACTGAGGCGGCAGTGCTGCACCGCTTTTTTGCTTTGTTTTGCGGAGAGTGGTGATGCGGTGCACTGCGTCGGGATGTGCGCCCGACAGCGCACTCACTTTCTTTTGCTTGCCCAAAAGAAAGTAAGCAAAGAAAAGGGCACCCCGAATCCGGCGGTCCCGGGGTACCGGGACTGCTCTGCGCTGCTCGGTCAAGACGGGAAGTTCAGAAACTCGCCCTGCGGGCTCAGACATCTGAACTTCTTTTTCCGTCTTGCCCTGCGCTGCTCGACGCCTCCCACGGGGACCCCAAGAGCGCACACCAGCAGTCGGCTCGTTTGGCTGCGCCAAACATCGCGGTGATGTCCCCACCTTTGTTCCAGGCGATGCGCCGCGAGCCGAGTGGTGTTTGCTTTTCGGGGCCCTTGAGACGAGCTGAGCAGCGCAGCGGGAGGCGGAAATAGAAGTTCAGATGTCTGAGCCCGCAGGGCGAGTTTCTGAACTTCCCGCCTCCCGCGAGCAGCGCAAGGCAGCCCCGGTATTTCCGGGGCCTCGGAACCGGGGTCGCCTTTCTTTTGGTGACTTTTCTTTGGCGAAGCAAAGAAAAGTTACTGCGCTGTCGGGCGCACATCCCGACGCGGTGCAAGGAGCGCCAAGAACCCTCAACCGCAAGCAACCAAAAAGAAGCCGCCAGCCGACGGCCACCGGCTACCATTCGCCCCCATGTCCCTTGCCCAAGCCGTCGGCCTCCTGCTGTCATCCTTGGCCCGCCTGATCACAGGCGCGCAAGGTCATTGGTATGGCTGCCCGCCCAAAGCCGAACAGCGCATTTATTTCGCCAACCACCAAAGCCACTTCGACTGGGTATTGATCTGGGCCGCCCTTCCCAGTGAATTGCGCAGCACCACGCGGCCAATTGCGGCGCGCGACTACTGGACCTCGTCCAAACTCAAACACTGGATCACCCGCGAGGTCTTCAACGCGGTGTATGTCAGCCGCGAACGCAGTGCCGATGAAGACCCGCTGGAGCCATTGATGGAAGCGCTGCGCCATGGCGACTCCTTGGTCATCTTTCCCGAAGGCACACGCGGCAACAAAGCCGACCCTGCCACTTTCAAAGCCGGGCTCTTCCATTTGGCCGAGGCTTTTCCCGAGGTGCAATTGATTCCGGCCTGGATCGACAACGTGCAGCGTGTGATGCCCAAAGGCGAGGTGGTGCCGGTACCCCTGCTGTGTTCGGTGACGTTTGGCGCGCCGCTGCGCATTGAGTCGGGTGAAGACAAACGCGCTTTCTTGGCACGCGCACGCGCTGCCGTCATCGCCTTGCGTGAGGTGGATTGATGGGGGCACTACGCGACCTCACCGTATCGCAGCAAGTGGCGCTGCTGTTTGTCTCGCTCTTCGGCGTGCTGGTATTGGCCACCTTCGCGCTTTTTTGGCGCAGCCTGCGGTTAGAAACGCAAGAGCAGCGTGAATCGCACGAAGCAACCAAACGTGATTTGCGTGCGGTCTGGATCGGCGCGGGCTTGTTTTGGGTGGCTTGGGCTTTGGGTGGGGTGGTGGCCACGCTGCTGTTTGCTGTCGTGTCCTTCTTGGCCTTTCGCGAATTCATCACCCTCAGCCACACGCGGCGTGCCGACCACCGCAGTTTGCTGCTGGCCTTTTTCGTGGTGCTGCCCGCGCAGTTTGCGCTGGTGGGCAACAAAAACTTTGACCTCTTCACCGTTTTTATTCCGGTTTATGTGTTCTTGGCCATTCCCGTGGTCAGCGCCTTTGGCAACGACCCGCAGCGTTTTTTGGAGCGCACGGCCAAGATTCAATGGGGCATCATGGTGTGTATTTATGGCATGAGTCATGCGCCAGCCCTTTTGTTATTGAGTTTGCCGAACTACGTGGACCGCGGCGCGTTCATGGTGTTTTATCTGGTCATCGTGGTGGCGGTGGCCCAATTGGTTCAAGAGTTGGCCACCCGAATTTTGCGGCGCCGACCTGCGGCACGCGCCATCAGTCGGTCCTTTTCTTGGCGTGCCTGGTGGGCGGGGGCACTGGCCGCCGCTGTGGTGGGCGCCGCGCTGTATTGGGCCACGCCCTTCAAGCCGATCCCCGCCTTGGTGATGGGTTTCATTGCGGGCGGTTGCGGCACCTTGGGTGAGTTTGTGATGAAAGCCCTGAAACGCGACGCCGGTGTGCGCAACTGGGGCGGCAAAGCCTCGGTCACTGGCGCGGTGGGTTTGCTGGACCGCGTGGCACCGCTTTGTTTTGCAGCGCCCGTGTTCTTCCACGCGGTGCGCTGGTATTTTGGCGTTTAGGCCCCAACATGCAGCGCATTCTGGGCATCGACCCCGGCCTTGTCTGCACAGGCTTTGGCGTGATTGAAGCCGAGGGCTCCAAGCTGCACTACGTCGCCAGCGGCACCATCAAAACCAGTGCCGCCAATTTGGGCGAGTTACCCAGCCGACTAAAGATTATTTTTGACGGTGTGCAGGAGGTTTGCAGCCGTTATGCGCCCACTTGCGCGGCGGTGGAAATCGTTTTCGTCAACGTCAACCCGCAGTCCACCTTGTTGCTCGGCCAAGCGCGCGGCGCCGCCATCACGGCCTTGGTCTCGGGTGATTTGCCGGTGGCGGAATACACCGCACTGCAAATGAAAAAGGCCGTGGTGGGTCACGGTCACGCACGCAAAGAGCAGGTGCAAGAAATGGTGAAGCGGCTGCTGCAACTGCCCGGTCTGCCCGGCAAGGACGCCGCCGATGCGCTGGGCCTGGCGATTTGCCACGCCCACGCCGGGGCCTCGTTTGCCGCCATGGGCAAAGCCGCCACCCTCGTTCGGCGCACGCATGCGCAGTTCAAGGGTGGGCGGACTTACTGATCCGATACCAACACGGCTTCAACGCGACAACTGCGCGTGAGCCTCGCGGGCCAATCCCACCATCGTGGCAGACGGCAACGCGCCGCTGAGCGCGTAGCCAAAACGCCCTTCCACCCAGTAGAAAGATTCCACCGTGCCTTCTTTGCTGGATCGAAACGCGGTCTCAGCAGGCTGGCGGTCAACAGGGAAGTGGGTGAGGTACAGCGTCAGACGTCGGCCTTGTGCGTCCTCGTACATGAACTGCGCCGTTGGCCCCGTATCAGCAGGCAACAACCGCCCACCCAAGAGCCGAAAGCCTTGTGTTTGCAGTGAAGGCACACGCAGCGGCGCACTCAAGCGGCGGCTGAGCCACTGCACCAAATGCGCTTCTTCAGCAGCCCCCACCTCCACCGGATGACGAACCTCGGGTGCATACACCGCATGGGCCACCATGGCCTCACGCACAAAAGGCAAGGCCACAAGCTCAGGCCCTGGCGTCTGACGCGCGGTCGCTGACCACCATCCACCTGTAGCGCCCACGACCAGCAGCATCGAGGCCACAAGCGCCAGGGTCCAACCCGGCCAGCTTTTGCGTTGGGTGGCCAACACGGGCCTTAGCAACGCAGCGGGCGCCTCACCGAGTTCCAAGTTGTCGTGGAGTTCTTTGAGTTGTGCTGCTTGCGCTCGCCACTGTTGAACACGCAGGGCATCTTCAGGATGGTTGGCCAACCAATGCCAAACGGCCTGCAGCTCATCGGGTGGTAGCTGACCGTCCACATAGGCGTGCAACGTCACGTCATCCACGGTGCCTTGAGGTGGGGAGGGATGGCTGCTCATCGTTTCACCAACAACAAATTGGGCACAGACGTTGATGGAACAGGCTGCAAACTCGAACGCAATTGTTCGCGAGCGCGGTGCAAGCGCGACATCACCGTGCCGATGGGAATGTCCAGAATTTTCGCGGCCTCGGCATAACTGTGTTCTTCAACGGTGACCAAGAGCAACACGGCGCGAGACGCGGGCGCGAGTGTGAGCAGCGCTTGCTGCATGTCCAGCCGTTCGCCAACTTGAGCCCAGGGCTCGTAGCCCGCTTCGGGAACATCGTCGATACAGACACTGGCGTCATCCAGCCGGGCGTCGCGGCGGTGGTTGAGGTAAAGGTTGTGCATCACACTGAGCAGCCAGGCGCGCAGGTTGGAACCCGGTTGCCACAGCGACCACTTCAGCATGGCACGCTCCAGGGTGTCCTGGACCAAGTCGTCTGCGCGTGTGGCGTCGCCCGTCAGCAGGCGCGCATAACGCCGCAAGGCCGGCAAATGGGCAAGGGTGTCTTCAACGCCCATGGGCCGACCTCGCGGTGGAAACTCAAGGTTTGGCCAGGCGCCAAACGTTGTTCACACCGTCGCCGGTGCGGTCACCCGCCTTTTGGTCTTTCACCCAGAAATAAAGAGGTTTGCCTTTGTAGGCCCATTGTTTGCTGCCATCGTCGCGTGTCACCACGGCCCAGTCGCCACTCGTCGCAGCGCCCGCAGCAGCCATCAAGGGCGGCCAGTTTTGAGCACAGGGGCCATTACAGACGCTTTTACCGGAGCCTGTCGCGTCGCGGTCAAAGGTGTAAAGGGTCATGCCATTGCTGCCAACAAAAACGCCGTCGCTGACTTTGGCGGGGGCAGCTGGCTCCATGGTGGAACAACCAGCGGCCAACAGGGCAGCGAAGGCCCAGGCGGTGAGGGACAGTGTGCGCATGATGAATACTCCAATAAAAGTGGGTGGATTGCATCACGGTAAACACCGCTACACCAGCTTTTATTCCATCGCCTTGAAAAAAGGGGCGTCTTCTTGCGGTCGGGCCGCTGATTCATCCGTCGACATCGCCCGCAACTTCCACCAGGTCGCGCTCCAAGGCACCGCAGTACCGCATGAATGCTCAGTTTTTTGGCCTCAATGCCCAAATCCAGTGGGGCCTGGGCGCGCCCCCGGTCACATGCGGGCTATCCGTGCACCAAACGCACGTGTGAAGGACCGCCGCCGCCCGCGTGCTGCGCCACGTGGCTGGCCAATCGGGCATCGAAAGTGAGCGCGTCCAGGGCCGGGGCAAACAAGAATCCCTGGTACTGGCCGCAGCCCAAGGACTGCAGGAATACACGCTGCGCTTCGGTTTCGACACCCTCTGCCACGATTTGCATGTGCAGCGCATGGCCGAGGTTGACGATGGCGTTGACGATGCCGGCGTCACTTTCATCGCCGGGCAAGCCGCGCACAAAACTGCGGTCGATCTTCAAGCGACCAATCGGGAAACGTTTGAGGTAGCCCAGGTTCGAATACCCGGTGCCAAAGTCGTCAATGGCCAACTTCACGCCCAAGGCGGCGAGCTGGCTCAAGCGCTGCAAGGTTTCCTCAGCGTTTTGAATCAGGATGGACTCAGTCAGCTCCAACTCCAAGTACTCCGCGGGCAGTTGGTGTTTGGCCAATGCCTTGGCGACTTCGTCGACGAACTCGGGTTGTTGAAACTGCAGCGCCGACACGTTCACGCTGATGTTGATGCGTTTGCCATCGCGGTGCCACTGCGCCGCTTGTTGTATGGCTTCGCGCATCACCCAATCGCCTATGGCCACGATGAATCCGGTTTCTTCCGCCACGGGAATGAAGTCTGCTGGCGAGACCGGCCCCAGTTCAGGATCGTTCCAGCGTATGAGGGCTTCTGCACCCACGACATCGCCGCTGTGCATGTCAATTTGCGGCTGGTAGTGCAAACGGAAACGTCCCAGGGCCAAGGCTTGGCGCATGGCATGGTCCAAGCGCAAACGGGTGAGGCGCTGACCATCTTCACCTTGTGGTTGGTGGCGATGGAAACGAAAGTTGCCGCGACCCGCCGCCTTGGCTTCATGCATGGAGGCGTCGGCATGGCGCAGCAGCTCGTCCATGCTGGCACCGTCGTTGGGGTAAAGGGAAATGCCGATGCTGCAGGTCACATTGAAACGCAGGCCGTCCAAGGTGAAAGGCTCTTGCATGGCTTCGATGGCGCGGCGAGCAGCCACAGCGGCACCACCGGCATCCGCCTGGTGAACCAAGAGCACGAACTCGTCGCCGCCCAAGCGGGCCACGGTATCCACTTGCCGCAGGCAGCCCTTGAGGCGCTCGGCGGCTTGGGACAGCACACGGTCACCAAAACCGTGGCCCAAGGTTTCGTTCACATGGTTGAAACGATCCAGGTTCACAAACAAAAGCGCAAATGGGGTGCCGTCGCGCTGGGCCATGGCCAGGGCAAAGTCGACCCGGTCGCCCAGCACACGCAAATTGGGCAAGCCGGTGAGCGCATCCGTCTGCGACAGGGTGTCGATGCGACGTGCAGCCTCGACCTGTTCCGTGATGTCGCGGAAGGAGAACACCCGTCCAATGGGTCGGCCACGTGAGCACTGAGGCAGTGTCATTCGCTCGAGCACTCGGCCATCGTTGAGGTTGAGCACATCGCTGCCTTGAAGGCCCACGTCTTCACAGATGGTGTTCAATCGCCTGACGTAGCTGTGGGGTTCGGCCACGCAGCGGCGCATCCAGTCCAGCATGGCTTCGTCGTCACGGCGCGAGAGTAACTCGCCAGGCACGTTCCACAGCTGAGAAAACTTTTGGTTGAAATTGCGAATGCGGCCGTGCAGGTCCAACACCAAAATGCCATCTGCGGTGGACTCCAGCGTGGCCGCGAGTTCTGCAATGCGCAGCTCCAGTTCATCTTCAACCCGCATGTGGGCGCTGCGGTCGCGTACCACCACCAAGTAGTAAGGCGACGCACCGTCACACTGCAGCAGGGAAATTTGACGCGTCACCGGAATGGTTTCCTGACCATGGCCGTCTTCACCACGGTGCGCCCGGCGCAACCAGGTGTCGGACACGACCTGGTCGTTCGAGCCGATGGTGTGGCCTTGTATTGCAGCGTCCCAGAAACAAACATCCTCAGGCGTGCAAGCCAGTGCCGTCATGCGCACTCCCAGCAGCTCGTCAGGGCTCACCCCCAGCATGTCTGCTGCGGCAGCGTTCACTACCGCGATTTCCAGCGTTTGCGCATCCACCAACCACACCGCGTCGCGCAGGCTGTTGACAATGGCCAAGGCCATCGCGGGTGGGGCGATGGCCGATGGCGGCTGCGTCACAAAACGCGCTTCGGAGAGATCGCTCACGCGGCCTCCTTGACTCGGGTGTCCGTGGGCACCACCTCACGAAGCGGCTCAAAGAAGTAGGCGACACGCTGGCGCGGCGACAGATAAATCAAGGCCTCAGGCGGCAAGCCCAGTGGCTTGAGGCTGCGGCGGATGCTGACATCACCGAGCTGTTGCAAATCGACAATCAACGCTTCATCGCGCGGCACTTTGCGTTCATAAGCGAGCACACAGGGTTTGAGTGGGCGGCTGGAGTTCACGGCCACCACCATGGCAAATCGTTCGTCGCTGAGCTGCACCAAAGAGCCCGGTGGATACACGCCCATCATTTTGATGAAGGCGTTGAGCATCCCAGTATCAAATTTGGCCTGCCCTTGGGCGTACATCAGCGCCATGGCTTCATGCGGAGTCAGTGCGTGAGAAGGCATGTGCGGGTTGCACAGGTTGTCGTAGCGGTTGACGATGGCCACCAAACGTGCGGCCAAACTGAGTCGATCCGCGCTGGTACGGCTGGGGAAGCCCGCGCCGTCCATCGTTTCGTGGTGCTGAGCAATCACGGTCAACGCGGCGGCCGACAGGCCCATGCTGCGCCCCAATTGCACACCATGGGCCACGTGGTCTTGGTAGTGGGCCAAGTCAGCGGGCGAAAAATGTTCCTGCCTGGCGCGCACGCGCTCAGGAATTTTCAGCTTGCCGATGTCGTGGGTCAGGGCACCCACACCCAAGTCCATCAAGTCGGCCTCGCTCCAGCCCAAAGCCCGGCCAAGCAAGAGCGACAACAAACTCACGCTCACCGCATGGGCTGAGGATTTGTCACCGGCTGCATCGCTGAGCAAACGAATCGACATCTCCTGCGCCCCAGCCATTTTGTCCAGCAGCGCGCGCGACAAAGCTAGCGCCTGCTCACCCGCTTGGGTTGGATTGGTGGGTACGCTTTCATTCATGCGCCGACATTCACGGGCCGCCTCGGTGAATTGTTTTTCGCACAAAGCCAGGCTGGCGCGCTGCGCCGCCAGATCGCTCTTTTTCTGTTGTTCGGCGGTCAAGGGCAAAACGGGCGCGACATCTGCTGTTTTGGCACTGGTATCTACTGCGTTCAATGCAGGCGATCCGTGGGGCGCGCTGGTCAAACCGGGCAAATGTCCCGCATCCTCGGATCCACTCTGCGCCGCGCACCAACGCACTTGTTTGAGGCCCAGGCCCTGGATGGTTTTGATTTGGTCCGGGGTGGCAATCTTGAAGTGCGACAGCGGGAATGGATGCGACATCCAGCCCAGCTCCAAATAGACATACATGCCCACCTGCAAAGCAGCGACATCGACCAAGGGCAATGATTGGGTGTCTTTCATGGTGCGGGCAGTGCGGCAAATAAAGCAGGCAAGGGCGTCGGTATCTCGTTATCGGCGGGCACAGAGGCTCACTTGAGCCCGGTAAGGGGCCTTGAAGTGAGACTTTCTTGGGACTCCAGTCAGATATCGGCAGCGCGTGGAATGAATCAAGGAGTTTTTTCTGAAATCGATCAATTTGATGAAATCACCTTGCGCACTGCCAATCGGGTACCCAGACCGCGTCGATGCGCGGCCACCGCGTTATGCTGCGGCCATGTTTGCCGTGTTCAGTGTTTCGGGTCGTGTGGTCAGCGGCACGCTGGAGCAACTGCGTGACGTGGCACCGGTGCGCGCGGCCAGCCGGCTGCGCGGCGTGTCCCCTGCGGGCTCCGAACAAGAAACCGCAGACCAAACCCGGTTGTACGACGACCACGACTTCGTTCACATCGGTCAAGGTCGAACCGGCGACCCGTCCAGGGGCTTCAGCGCAACACCCGGATCCGCACAGTCGGCGCTGGCCGCCTATGCCAACCTCGGCACAAGCCACCAGCCAGCGCAGGCGACCAAACGCCCGCTCACACGAGTGGCTGATGTCATGAGCACCCGCGTCACAAGCGTGCCAGACGACATGCCCTTGGTAGACGCGTGGCAGCTCTTGGCCGACAGCGGCGTGCGCCAAGCCCCGGTGTTGAATACGCAAAAACGATTGGTGGGGCTGCTGTTGCAGGCCGACATGATGCAGGGTGACGCGCTGCCTCACCCAGGGAGCGCACCGGCGGCTTGGTTGGCTTTTTGGCGGCAAACGGCGGGCGAGTTGATGTGGACCCCCGTGCCCAGCGTCGGCCTGGACGCCGACCTGCGCCGGGTCGCCGAGGCGTTGCTGCGTTGGCACTTGCCGGGGCTGCCCGTGGCCGACGACGCCGGCTCCGTCACCGGTTTTATTGCACGCAGCGACATCCTGCGTGCAGTGGTGACTGACCCACCCCTGGATTTGTGGGGCTGACCCTGCGACTCTTCCTGCTCGGGCCAAGCGACAATAGCGCTCTTTATTTCAAGCGAGGCCGTCCATGATTCTTGAGCACGCCGACATCCGTATCCAGCCCGGCCAACAAGCGGCTTTTGAAGTGGCCATCGCCCATGGTGCCAACACCGTCATTGCCAAGGCCAAAGGTTTTCACGGCTTCAAGGTCAACAAAAGTGTCGAGTCGCCTGAGCGTTATGTCTTGATGATTTATTGGGAAACCCTGGAAAACCACACCGTGGATTTCCGCCAAGGCCCCCTCTTCGCACAGTGGCGCGCCATCGTCGGGCCTTTTTTCGCCGCACCTCCAGTGGTTGAGCACTTTGAGCTCGTGACCAAATCGGCGTAGACCCCATGAGCCTGATCCTTCCCCAACGCGCCCTGGTGCTTTTTTCCGGCGGCCAAGACTCCACCGCCTGTTTGGCCTGGGCGCTGAACCGCTATGAGTATGTTGAAACCATCGGCTTCAACTACGGCCAGCGCCATTCCGTCGAGCTGGCTTGCAGGCCCGTCGTTCGTGCCGAATTGCGCCAGCGTTTTCAAACTTGGTCGAATCGGTTGGGTCCCGACCACGAACTCGATCTGTCCTTGCTCGGGCAAATCTCGGACACCGCCCTCACCCAAGAACGCGCCATTGAAATGCGCGACAACGGCCTGCCCAACACCTTTGTGCCGGGTCGCAATCTGCTCTTCATGGGCTTTGCGGCCACCGTGGCCTACCGCCGCTCCTTGAGTGTGCTCGTGGGCGGCATGTGCGAGACGGACTTCTCTGGCTACCCAGACTGCCGCGACAACTCGCTCAAAGCGCTGCAAGTCGCGCTGAGTTTGGGGCTGGATACACGGCTCACCATTGAAACCCCATTGATGTGGCTGGACAAAGCACAGACCTGGGCCCTCACCCACGCGCTCGGCGGTGACCCACTCAACGAACTCATCGTGGAGCACACCCACACGTGTTACTTGGGCGACCGCAGTCAACGTCACGCATGGGGTTACGGCTGCGGCCACTGTCCTGCTTGCGACTTGCGCTCGAAAGGTTACGAGAGTTTCATGAAACGCCCGCAAGTTTGGGGGCGTACCGACCCTTTAATGCTGGGCTGAGTGTTCCGAACGTGTACAGCGTCAAAGAAATTTTCTACACCCTGCAAGGCGAAGGCGGCCAAGCTGGTCGCGCTGCGGTTTTTTGCCGCTTCGCAGGTTGCAATTTGTGGAGTGGCCGTGAGAGTGACCGCGCCAGTGCCATCTGCCGTTTTTGCGACACCGACTTTGTCGGCACCGACGGCACCGGTGGCGGCAAGTTTGAGCAAGCGGCCGCGCTCGCGCAGGCCATCGCATCGTTGTGGCCAAGCGCCACACACAGCATCACGCAGCAGCGCCGTTTTGTGGTGCTGACCGGTGGTGAACCGTTGCTGCAAGTGGATCGCGCACTGCTGGATGCTTTGCACGATCAAGGATTTGAAGTGGCGGTAGAAACCAACGGCACCGTGGCTGCACCCGCAGGCATCGACTGGTTGTGCGTCAGCCCCAAAGCAGGTGCGCCTGTGGTGCAGCAGCACGGGCAGGAACTGAAGTTGGTATTCCCGCAAAACGGGATCGATCCCACCGAATTGTTGTCATGGGATTTCCAGCACTTTTTCCTGCAGCCCATGGACGGCCCGAATCAGCAGGACAATACCCAAGCTGCGATCGCCTACTGCCAAGCCCACCCTCAGTGGCGTTTGAGCGTACAAACCCACAAGGTCATCGGAATCCGATAAACCGCCCCACACCGCCACAGGACAGGCCAGATGCTCTGCGAGTTGAGTCAACGTTTTTATTTTGAATCCGCCCACACCCTGCGCCGCAAGGTAGAGGCTGAAGGCAGCCGACGCATCCATGGCCACACCTACCATGCCGAGGTTTTTTTGCGCGGTGAAGTCAACACTGACACCGGTATGTTGGTCGATCTGGCCGAGGTGCGCGCTGCGATTGCGCAGGTGCGGGATCAGCTCGACCACCATTTTTTGGATGAAGTGGCTGGCCTGGGGCCTGCCACACTGGAAAACTTGTGTGTCTACATCTTTAAGCAGCTTTCGCCCCGGGTGAGCGGACTGTGTGCGGTGGCCGTCGAACGGCCCGCCAGCGGCGACAAATGCCGCTATTGCCCGGTCGCATAAAGCCACTTGCAGCAGTCTTCCCATGAGCTGCTGCCGCCCCGGCCTTGTTCGCTGGAGTTGACTCATGAAGTTGGTCAAATATGTTTTGGCACTGGCCTGCGCGTGGGGAGCGTGGAGCTGGTACAGCACGCGCCCCCTGTCCGACATACCGCCAGGTGTGGTCGCTCCGGCCGAGCCAGCACAAACGAACACCAGCGCGCCCGCTTTTCAGTATCAAGGCTTCACGATCACGCCCTCTGCACGATTCGACATGCGGGCACGGGTCTTGGCACGCAAAGACTACCGTTTGGATGCAGAAGCGGAGCTTTCACCCACCGATTTGGTGTTTGGTTGGGGGCAGATGTCCGATCCTCGTATTTACCAACAGCTTTCTATCAGCCAGAGCAACCGCTTTTACTTTTGGCGCTATGAAGATGCACCGCCCATTGCGCCGGAGCAGATCATCCGATCCAGCGCCAACATGCACCTCATTCCCGCGAACGAAGCGGTCAAGGCAGCGTTGAAGAAAGTGCGTCCAGGACAGTTGATCCAACTATCAGGCCAGCTGATCAACGTCAGCAAGCCATCAGGCTGGCAATGGGTCAGCTCCTTGACACGCGAAGATTCAGGTGCGGGTGCCTGTGAAGTGATCTGGGTTGAGCAGCTTGCGCCTGTCGCTTTGCCATGACCGAACCCCGGCCGTAGCTCCCCCGCGTGTGGAGTGCAGCAAGGTGATGTCTTTCTGCAACCAGTCCAAGCAACTCAGCGGGCCAAAAATGGAAAAGCCCCGAACGGCGAACCGTGCGGGGCTTTCTATGACAATTTGGTGGCCTGGGGCGGAATCGAACCACCGACACGCGGATTTTCAATCCGCTGCTCTACCAACTGAGCTACCAGGCCTCAAGCCCGCAATTATAGCAAGACCTGGAGCTGCTTCAGAAGAAGCGAAATGAGCAACTCACAGTGAACCGCGTTTATTGCGTGTCAGGTCGACGCCGAGCTGTTTGAGTTTGCGGTAGAGGTGGGTTCTCTCCAACCCCGTTTTTTCGGCGACACGCGTCATGCTGCCGTTTTCTTGAGACAGGTGAAACTCGAAATAACTTTTCTCAAAGGCGTCTCGCGCTTCTCGCAGTGGTCGATCGAGCGCGAACATTTGCTCGGGCTGTGGCCCGGCGGGTGGCTGTGGCAGATGAACTGTGCTGTGGTTGGGTACCACTGCATCCACAAAAACCGAGTTGTCGGGGCGGGCATACCCGGAAATCACGGGCAACGCGCCTTGGGACGACGGTGGGGATGCCAGGACGCGCGGCGCAGGTTTCACCAAGCTTTGTTCGACCGCCCGCAGCAGTTTTTGCAGGGTGATGGGTTTTTCCAAGAAGGCAACTGCACCAAACTTGGTTGCTTCAACCGCCGTGTCTATGGTGCCATGCCCACTCATCATGATGACAGGCATGCTGAGCTGCGAGCTGGCGCTCCATTCTTTGAGTAAGGTGACACCATCCACGTCGGGCATCCAGATGTCGAGCAGCACCAAGTCTGGCCTCACGCGTTCGCGGTAGGCGCGGGCTTGGGCGGCGTTTTCCGCCAGGTCGACGGAGTGGCCTTCGTCGGTCAAGATTTCAGATAACAAAGCGCGGATGCCGAGCTCATCGTCAACAACAAGAATAGTGGCCATGGAACCTCAGAGTGCCCGCGCATCGGGTGGCGCGGCGGCGGTGGAAGGGGAAGAACCTGTGTGATTTTCACTGCTGTCTGCCGCAACGCCAACGGCAGCAAACTTTGAAAATGATAACGAAACTTGCGCGCCCCTTACCGCGGGGCCTTCGCTGTCGGTTTCTTGGGCACCCAAGAGGTTGGTCAAACGCACGCGTGCGCCATGTTCGTCGGCAATTTTTTTCACCACCGCTAAACCCAGTCCGGTGCCCTTTCCTTTGGGTTTGGTGGTGACATAAGGCTCAAACGCTCGACGCAGAACACTCTCTGGGAAACCCGGACCATTGTCCGCCACAAGCAAACGAACGGCGCGTACTGCCCCCGTTTCATTGCGCGCCAGCTCGGTGCGGACAATGACACGGCCACGTGGCAACTCGGCCACTGCGTCCAGTGCGTTTTGCACCAGGTTGTGGATGACTTGGCGCAACTGAGTGGTGTCACCTTCAATCATGGGCAACTCACCAGCCAGCTCAAAACGCAATCGACCGGCCTCCTGCTGGGTGGTGTAAAGCGACAGTACTTCATTGACCAATGCATTGAGGTCGATGGCTTTGAGCTGCGCCGCTGGCAAGCGGGCATAGTCGCGAAACTCATTGACCAGGGTCTTCATGGCCTGCACCTGGTTGACGATGGTGGCAACGGCGCGTACCAGCATGGCTTGGTCTGCGCCCTCCAGTTTCGCTTCGAGCTTGTGCTGCAGTCGTTCGGCGGAGAGTTGAATGGGCGTGAGCGGGTTTTTGATTTCGTGGGCCAGTCGCCGCGCCACCTCACTCCAGGCCTGGCTGCGCTGCGCGGAAACGACCTCGGTGATGTCATCGAACACGATCAACTTGGCGCCATTGGGCATGCGTGCGCCGCGTACCAAAAGTGTCAGGGTATCGCGCTCTGGGCCGTCCAGGTGCTGCATCGGCTGTGTGGTGGACTGCAATTCAAAGGAGTCTTGCCACTGGTCACGTTCACCCGCTTCGGGGTGGGTGGCGAGTGTTTCGAAACGCTGCTGCACGGACAAGCCGAAAGCCTCCAGGCTGGCCACTTCTCCGAGGGCGCGGCCTCGGTAGACCGACAGCGGCAGGCGCAGAATCCTTGTCGCTCCGGGGTTGACGGTGTCGATCAAACCATGTCGATCGAAAACGATCACCCCCGCAGTGAGGTTGTCCAAAATAGTTTGCAGATTGGTACGCGCGCCCTCCACTTGCGCCACGCTGCGTTGAACCAGGGCACGTGCGTCGGACAACTGCTCCGTCATGTCAGCAAAGGAGCGGGTCAAGCCGCCGAGCTCATCGCGCGACGCAAAAACTTGTTTGGCGCTGAGGTCACCTTGGGCCACTTGTTTCATGCCCTCGGCCAATAACAACAAGGGCCGCGCCAATTGGTTGGCGAGCATCACCGCCAAGAGCAACGCGCCAAACACCGCCAAAACCAATGCCAGCGTCAAGGTGCCGATGTACATCTGGCGCAAGCCCGCACGCGCCAGGCTGCGCTGCTGGTACTCGCGGTAGGCGGCCTGCACGGCCAAGGCGTTGGCCGCAATCGACTGCGGTACGAACTGGGTCACGTAGAGAAAGCGGTCTTGCTGGCGAAGATCGACGTTGGTGGTGGGTAAATATGCCAAGGCCCGGATGCGGGGAGAAGTGGGCGAGCTGACGCCTGTGGCGGAGGCAGCAACGCTGGCATCATCTTCCAAGCCTTCAATCTGACTGGCCACGCGAGAACTTCGGGCCTGGCGCAGCAGCGATGCAGCGGGGCGGTCGGGCGTCAAGGTCATGCCGCCCGAATCCATGCTGAGCAGCACCTGGCCAGTCGATCCCACCACCGAAATGCCCTGTGCCGCGAGTTGTTCCCGGACTCGCTCCAACTGCAGAGGTTGCACGGGACCACCAGACTCAGCCAGACGCTCCGCAGCAAGCCGGGTCTTGCGTGCGAGTTCGTCAACCTGGGCGTCCAGCGTGCTGCGGCCCAAGTTCAACCCGGCATCCAGCGCGCCCTCTACTTTGACGTCAAACCAGCTCTCGATGCTGCGTGAAACGAACTGGAAACTGACCGTGTAAATGAGGACGCCCGGGACCACGGCCACAAGGGCAAAAATCGCTGCCAACTTGAGCAACAAACGGCTACCAAACTTGCCCCGAAGCACACGCACCCAGAGCCGAATCGCGGTGATCGAAATAACCAGCACCAAGAGCGCTGCAACCGCCACATTGACCCAAAAAAGCCAAACATAGTGGCGCTCGTAAAAGTCGCGGTTGTTGGTGGCCACGGCCAGCAAAAAAGCCAACACCAAGCCGGTGCCCAAGGTGGCCACCAGGGAGACGATCCACATCCAACGCGATGTTTTGGTCACGATCTTAACCGGCGGCGCTACTCAAACCGCACCGTGTTCTCAAGCCGCAGATTCCACTCGGGCACGCCACTGATGCCGATTTGCATGGGCCGCGGCAACAAGGTAGTGTCCAGCTTGTAGCTGAACGCGATGTAGTGGCGGGCACCGTCCTCAACGTCCCGCAACTCAGCCAATTTCCAGCTGCTAACCCGGCGCATGGCAGCCAGGGCGTCGCTGAGGTTATCGAAATTCTGGTTCAAGCCACCAAAACTCACCCGGTACTGGCGGGCCAGGGGCTGGTAGGCCAGGCGCCAGGTGCGCGTGACCCGGGTCACACGTTTGTCGCGCCAGTACCAGCGCTCACGAATCAAGTCGGCTTCGGCCACAAAGTGCAGCGGGGTGCCTTTGAGCAAAGCATCCTCTAGCAGCCGCGCCAACTCAAAACGCACCGAAAAACTCAAGGCCAAGCCGTCGTCACCCCGGGTCACCTCCACGTTGCTGAGCTCAATACCCGACGATGTGCTTTGCGCCCGAACGGGCTCACACCACCCGAAACACAGGCCAACAACCAGAAGCAGCGCCAACGCCCAAGCTGGCGGGGCCCACCGCCGCCCTGGTTCTATCGTTTGTACGCTGACGAGGGGGCAAGCGAGCATGGAGCTTGTCTGGGCTTTGGGCGGCGGGTTGTTTGGTGACACTCAGGGTGGCTGAACCCCCGAGGCTGTGGACTGCGTTTTGATCAACAAGGCATAAAAAAATCCGTCGGCGCCCGTTGCCGTTGAGGGGTTTTGGGCATCAGTTTTGGTTTTTTCAGGCTGGCTTTGATTGTCGTGCAGGGGCAGGTGGTGGCCGGGCCGAATGGCGTGGGGCAGGCATAAGGCACCACTTTGGCGTTGCAAAAATGCGTCGATCTGGTCTTGGCCCTCGGCTTTGAAGACCGAGCAGGTGCAATAGAGCAAACGGCCGCCGGGGCTAAGCAGGGGCCACAGAGCGTCGAGCAACTGGGCCTGGATGCGCGCGAGCGCGGCGATGTCGGTTTCCCGGCGCAGCCAACGCACGTCGGGGTGGCGGCGAACGATGCCCGACGCGCTGCACGGGGCGTCCAACAAAATGGCGTCAAACATTTGTCCATCCCACCAGGCGCTGGGCTGGCTGGCGTCGGCCGCCTGTAAATGGGCTTTCAGGCCCAGACGCGCCAGGTTCTCACCCACCCGAGACAGGCGTGATGCATCTTGATCCAGGGCCATGAGCTGCACATCGGCCAGCTCCAACAAATGGGTGGTCTTGCCGCCGGGCGCGGCGCAGGCGTCCAGCACCCGGGCCCCCTTGGGCAGTGGTGGCAGCGGCGGCTGGCCCGCATCCGCATCCAGGCCCAAAAGCCAAGGCGCGGCCCACTGCGCGGCAGCGTCCTGAACCGACACATGGCCAAGGTCAAACCCGGGCAATTGGTTCACCGGGCAGGGTTTGTCCAACACAATGGCTTGTGCGCCTGCGATGGTTCCGCCCATGCCCATGCCCTGCAGTTGCGTCAAATAGTCCTTTGCCGTGGCGTGGCGACTGCTGACCCTCAGCGTCATGGGCGCACGCTGGTTGTTGTGGGCCAGCATGGCCTGCCAATGCTCGGGCCAGTCTTGTTGCAAACGGGTGATCCACCAGGCGGTGTGGTTGAAAGCAGCGACGGGTTGCTGCATCACACTTTGAACGATGTGGGTGTGTTCGCGCAAAAACCGCCGCAACACCGCATTCACAAAACCGCTGCTTGCCGCCTGCCGAGCTCGTGCCGCAGCCACGGCTTGGTTGACCAGGGTGTGCGGTTCGTAGCGTTCACTTGGCGCATCAGGGCTGTCTGATTCTGCCTCGGGTGCCAACAAGGCCAAGGCGGTGAGCAACAGCGCATCCAGCGCGGGAGGCGGGTTCTTCGGGGCCAGCAAACGCCGCACGGCCTGGGCAAACCCCAGCCGGCGCAGCACCTCAAAACTCAGTGCTTGGGTGCCTGCCCTGGCGGCACTGGGGCATTGGCCCAGAACCTCGGTGAGTGAACGCCCAGCCAGCACGGCTTGAACCGCGTCGGCGGTATGGCCTAACAAGGTAGACAGCGGCAAAACGCTGCCAGGCGGGGAACGGGTCGATTTTTTGGGATGATGGGAATGCACCCCGGCAGTCTAAGGGCGAGTTTGGTTCGTCATCACGCGCTTGCCTTGTGTCGGTTAACCTTGCCAGCCTCCCAGACAGAAGCACAAGAAAGCACGGAATGCCCGACGACAGCCCCTCCATGTTCAAAAGCGAAGACGAATTGGCCAAGATGCCCGCTTCGCAGCGCATCCGCTATCGGCTGGTCAGCAGCGGCTGCCGGTACCACGCCAACGACAACATCGCTGCCCACATTGAAGCGGGAGAGTTGGACGAATTGCGCGCCGAGGTCCAGGCCAAAATGCAAGAGGTACTCAATGCGCTGGTGATCGACACCACCAACGACCACAACACCCAGGACACCGCCAAACGTGTGGCAAAAATGTTTGTCACCGAGGTGTTCCGTGGGCGTTATGTGCCCATTCCCGACGTCACCGAATTCCCCAATTTTTCGCGCTTGAACGAGCTGATGATCGTGGGCCCGATCACCGTGCGCAGTGCCTGCTCCCACCACCTGTGCCCCATCATGGGCCGGGTGTGGATCGGGCTCTTGCCCAACGAACATTCCAACTTGATCGGCCTGTCCAAGTACACCCGCATTTGTGATTGGGTGATGAGCCGCCCACAAATTCAGGAAGAAGCAGTGACGATGCTGGCGGACGAGTTGCAGCAGCGCGTTCGGCCCGACGGCCTGGCCATCGTCATGGAAGCTGATCACTTTTGCATGCACTGGCGCGGCGTGAAAGATTCTGAAACCCAAATGACCAACAGCGTGATGCGAGGCGCGTTTTTGAAAGACGCCAACTTGCGCCGCGAGTTTTTATCCCTGCTCAGCAAAAAAACTTGATAGGAACTGACCATGCTTGTTCGTTTGCTCTACGCCAGTCGCGCCTGTGACACCATGACAGCCGCCGCATTGGCTGCGATCATGACGCAGTCCAAAACCAACAATACCAAGTCGGGGGTCACCGGGGTATTGTGTTTGTCAGAAGGTATTTTTCTGCAGGTGCTCGAAGGTGGACGTAATGCGGTCAGCGCGCTTTACAACCGCATCGCCGCAGACGCTCGCCACCGCGATGTGGTGCTGCTCAGCTACCAAGAAATCAACGAGCGCTGTTTTGCCGGTTGGTCCATGGGTGAAGTCAACCTGGCACGTTTGAACCCCGCCTTGTTGCTGAAGTACTCCGAGACCGCCACGCTGGACCCCTATGCGGTGTCGGGTGCGGTGTCGATGGCGCTGTTTGAAGAGTTGGTGGCGACGGCGGCGGTGATGGGGAAGGGGTAACGGGGCTGAAGGTGGACGATCTGAGATCCTAGAAGTTCAACCACTTGGCTTGTGCCCCAAACGCTGATGGTCGCACGCAACTTGCCTTGCGCAACGCAAATGCAATACACTGAAGTCCATGAAGACAGCCGTCATTCCCCAGGTGCGTGTTGAGCCAGAACTGCGCACCGAACTCGAAGGCGTTCTGCACCAGGGAGAGACCATCTCCGAGTTCGTAGAAGCCTCGGTTCGCAGCGCCGTGGAATTCCGCCGAGTGCAAACGCGCTTTCACGAGCGCGGCCAGGTGGCCTGGGAAAACTTCCAACAAAGCGGTGCGGCCATTCCAGCCGAGGCTGTGTTGCTCAAGTTGCAGACCAAGCTGGACGCCAAACGCAAAAAACTCGGCGGATGAACTTCGAGGTTCTTTTCAGCCCCGAAGCGGACGACGACTGGGCACGCTTGTTCGACTTCTTGCTGGACCGCGCCGAAACACTTGAAGACCTCGAATTGGCCGACAAGGCGATCCAGGCCATTCGTTCGGCGTTGACAAACCAACTGGCAGCAAGCCCCTACAGCTTTCGCAAAACGAGCCAACGCTCAACACGGCGCGAACTCATCATTCCGTTTGGAGCCACCGGTTATGTGGCGCTGTACGAAATAGCCAGTCCATCGACCGTGGTGGTACTGGCTGTGAGGCATCAACGCGAAGAGGACTATCACTGAGCCTCAAACCAGATCTTCCCAAACCTGCCTCAACCCCCCACCTTGTCACCCCATAAAACCTTCAACCGCGCATCTCGCCCGCAACTGGCGCGGTAGTAGTTGTAGCGCACCGGGTTTTTCTTGTAGTAGTCCTGGTGGTAGCCCTCGGCGGGGTAGAAGGTGGTGGCTTTGACGATCTCGGTGACGATGGGATCTTTGAAGGGTTTGGTCTTTTCCAGCGCTGCGCGTGAGGCTTGCGCCACTTTGAGTTGTTCGTCGTCCACCGCAAAAATGACGGTGCGGTAGGGCGAACCGACGTCGCAAAACTGGCGGTCTTTCACCGTGGGGTCGATGGTGCGCCAATAACGCTCCACCAAAGCTGAGTAACTGACTTTGCGTGGATCAAACACGATTTCAACCGCTTCGGCGTGGCCGGTGTTTTTGGACGAGATCTGCTCATAGGTTGGGTTGACTGTGCTGCCGCCGATGTAACCCGAGGTGGTGGAGAGTACGCCATCGACTTTGTCGAAATCGGACTCGACGCACCAAAAGCAGCCGCCAGCAAAAATGGCCTTGGCGGTGTTGGTGGCAGCAGGTGTTGTTGCGGTGGGCGCGGCTTGCGCATGGGCCGCGGGCAACCAGCCACTCAGCAGTGCGGCAGTGCCCAAGGCGGCCCAATGGGCGAAGACGCGTCGTTGCAAAGAGATGTTTTTCATGTGGAAGCCTCCGGCACAAATTCAAGTGCCACACCGTTGTTGCAATAACGTTTGCCCGTCGGCGCAGGCCCATCGTTGAAAACATGGCCGTGGTGACCACCGCATCGGATGCAGTGGTATTCGGTGCGCGGGTAAACCATTTTGAAGTCGGTGTTGGTACCGAACACGCCGGGCAGGGTCGAATGGAAACTCGGCCAGCCGGTGCCGCTGTCGTACTTCATCGCTGAGGTGAATAGGGGCAACTGGCAACCGGCGCAGCGGTAAATGCCTTTGCGTTTCTCCTGGTTCAAGGGGCTGGTGTGGGCGCGTTCTGTGCCTTCTTGGCGCAGCACCTGGTACTGCGCGGCAGTCAGGCGCTGCTTCCACTGGGCGTCGGTGAGTTTCAAAGGCTCTATGGTGGGCGAGGCTGCGGTCGCGCTTGCAGCTGTTGTGGGCGAGGCCATGGAGCTGGCGGGCAGCCAACCCAGCGTGGACAACAGGGCAAGCAGGTTACGGCGGGTCATGAAAAGCTCCTAAAAGCACGGGATTGGCTTATAGGTCGCACTGGCCCGACAAATCTTTCATGCGTTCTTGCAAGTCGAACCGTGCAACAACGCACAAAAGACCGTCTGCGCCAGCGCCATCAAGCCAAGCTGTCCGCCCAAATCGTTCGCGCCCAGTTCCAAGCGTAGACGGCCTCCAGGGTATTGGGGGCGGCGGAAACACCGCCCGAGCCCGCCACGGTCTTGAAGGTTTTTTCCGCCGCCACATACTCATGCACGCTGGCCACGTGGATGACGTTGGCCGCATCCACAAAGCTGTAGCAGGTGTTGGTGAGCAGGGGCGCGGGGTTCACCTCCCAGCCGCTCAATTCCGCCACGATGGCCGCCGCCGCGACCTTGGCATGGGCGTTGGCCATGTGGCCGCTCTTGGGCATCAGCGGCGCAGTTTGAATGGCGTCGCCCAGCACATGCACGTCTTTGGCGGCGGTGCTTTCAAAGTTCAGGTAGTTCACACCCACCCAGCGCGCGTTGGAATTGGCCAAACCCATTTGCACCGCCAAGCTGCCGGCGCGCTGTGCGGGCAGCACGTTGAGCACATCGGCTTTGACGTCGTCTTGCACCTCGAACTTCACCGTGTTGGTTTTGCCATCCACGGCTGTGGCCTTGTGCTGGGGCCGGTACTCCACCATGCCCGCGTACTGCTCGGCCCACACCTTTTTGAAGAGGCCAGGTTTGGAGGTCACGTCGGCGTTGGCATCCAGGATCAACACCTTGGACTTGGGCTTGGCCACTTTGAAATAACTCGCCACCTGGCAAGCGCGTTCATAGGGCCCGGGTGGGCAGCGGTAAGGGGCTTCAGGAATGGTGAGGGCATAGACGCCACCATCGGGCATGGCCTCCAACTGGCGGCGCAGGGCCACGGTCTCTGCGCCCGCTTTCCAGGCCTGCAAAATTTTCCCGTCGCTGTGGGCCTGCTTCAAACCCGCCACGCTGTCCCACATCAAATCAATGCCGGGAGAGAGCACGAGTTTGTCGTAAGCAATGGTAGGGCCGGATGCGAGCACGGCCACTTTTTTGGCAGTGTCCACGCTGACGACAAAGTCTTTCACCACCCGAATGCCGTGGGCTTTGGTGAGGTCGCTATAGGAGCGGGTCACGTCCTCCAAGGTTTTGCTGCCGCCCAGCACCAAGTTGCTGATGGGGCAGGATACAAAACTCGCATTGGGCTCCACCAGCACCACGTCAATTTTGGAGTCTGACAGCAGGCGGATGTACTTGGCCGCCGTGGCCCCACCGTAACCCCCCCCAACCACCAAGACGCGGGCTTTGGAGGGAAGGGATGACGTGGAAGCGCAGGCACCCAAACCCAACAAACTGATGGCACTGGCTGACTGCAGGAATGATCGTCTTTGCATGATGAATCCTTCAGCGCGGTTGTGCTGCAAAGTACACAGCGAGTTGTTCAATTTGAGCGTCGCTGTAGCCCTTGGCCAGCTGGTGCATGACGGTGGCAGGACGGCTGCCGTTTTTGAAAGCTTTCATTTGTTCAACCATGTAAGCCGCAGGCAAGCCTGCCAGGCCGGGCACGGCAGCGCCTTCGATCGCACGTCCAGCAGTACCGTGGCAGGCAGCGCAGGTGGCAGCCAGGGCTTTGATGCGCAAAATGTTGGCGTCTTGAGCCCAAACAGGCGTTGAGGAAAACGCGGTGGCGATCAAGCCAGCGAACAAAAATCGGTGGGGCATGGCATCTCCATGGGAGGGGGTCAATGTTCAGGCGCGCACAGTGGCGGCCCCGCAATGTAGCCGCTGACTGCGTTGACGCAAAGCCGGATTTTCCATTTGCTTATGCGCCAGCGTCACAACACGCCGGCGGATCGAAAACGAAACAATCCAGCGAGGATCCAAGTCGGAAATTGCTCAATGGCGTCGTTGTAGTCTTGCACCGCATCATTGAACTGTTGGCGCGCCAGGGTCAGCAATCCGCCTGCGGTGGTCAACTCCTCCTGCAGCACCGGCATGGCCAATCCACCATCGGCGTTCGCACCCAAGGCGGTGGCGGT
Source organism: Pseudomonadota bacterium (assembly GCA_046049865.1). Taxonomy (GTDB): domain Bacteria; phylum Pseudomonadota; class Gammaproteobacteria; order Burkholderiales; family Burkholderiaceae_C; genus JANPCX01. Next base: position 47,271 of record JBJOQO010000004.1, read on the forward strand.
GGGCAAAATTCGGTCCACTTGGGCGGGCATATCGGCCACTGCCCGGCTGCGTGCAGCGGCCAAACCATCCTCGGCAATACGCAAGGCAGCCACGCGGCGGGCGGCGCTCGGGCGAAGCCGCACTTGATCGGCAGCAGCTTGCAATTGGTTGCAGCAGCCACGCAGTGTCTCCAGGGTTTTGGGGTCGTGCTCCAGCCAGGGCTCCATCGCCTGCGCCCAACGCAATAACAGGTCATGGCGGCGCTGTAGCTGCTCATAGACCACGACAAAACGCTGGTTGATGTTGCTGCGCAAACGCACCAAACGGTTGTACGCCCCGAGGCTCCAGAACACCAAGGTGGCGGCAATCCACAGCGAAATGACTTGGGTGGTGGTCATGGCTGCACCAGCTCGATTCAGCCCCGCACCTCACCCTGCCCCAGCACCACCCACTTCATCGAGGTGAGCCCCTCCAGCCCCACCGGGCCGCGGGCGTGGAATTTGTCGGTGCTGATGCCGATTTCGGCACCGAGTCCGTATTCAAAACCATCGGCAAAACGTGTGCTGGCATTGACCATCACGCTGGCGGAATCCACCTCGCGCAGGAAACGCATGGCGCTCGGGTGGTGTTCGGTCAGGATGGCGTCGGTGTGGTGCGAGCTGTACTGGTTGATGTGGGCAATGGCCTCGTCCAAGTGTTGCACCACCTTGATGCTGATGATGGGTGCGAGGTACTCCTCAGACCAATCTTGTTCGGTGGCATCCACCAGCTTGGCGCCGGGCACCGCTTGGAGCCAGTTTTTTGATGCCGCATCCACCCGCATTTCCACGCCCTTGGCGGCAAACACCGCGCCGATCTCCGGCAGAAAACGCGGGGCAACGGCCGCGTGCACCAACAACGATTCAGCCGCATTGCAGGGGCTGTACTTTTGCGTTTTGGCGTTGTCGGTGACCTTGAGCGCCAAGGCCAAATCCACTTGGGCATCCACATACACATGGCAGTTGCCGTCCAGGTGTTTGATCACCGGCACCTTGGCCTCGGCACTGATGCGCTCTATCAACCCCTTGCCGCCACGCGGAATGATCACGTCCACCGCCTCAGGCGAGGCAATCAAATGGCCCACCGCGGCGCGGTCTGTGGTTTGCACCAACTGAACGGCGTCGGCCGGCAGACCGGCTTCCACCAAAGCCGCCTGCACCAAACGCCACAGCGCCAGATTGGAGTGAATGGCCTCCGAGCCGCCACGCAAGATGCAGGCGTTGCCACTTTTGATGGCCAACGATGCGGCCTCGATCGTCACATTGGGACGGCTCTCGTAAATCATGCCAAAGACACCGATGGGCACCCGCATATGGCCCACGCTGATGCCGCTGGGGCGGCGGCGCAAATTCGTGATCTCGCCGATGGGGTCAGGCATGGCGGCAATTTGTTCGCAGCCTTCTGCGACGGTGGCGATGACTTTGTCGGTGAGTCGCAGCCTGTCCACCATGGGCGCAGCCAAACCCGCCGTTTGGGCCGCTTCAATGTCTTGCGCATTGGCGGCTTGCAAAGCAACGGTCGGTTCACGCAACAAGCGGGCCAAGGCCAGCAGGGCTTGGTTCTTGGAGGCGGTAGACGCGGCCGCCATTTGGCGGCTGGCGATGCGGGCGGCACGGCCCATCTGGGCCACGGTTTCTTGCAGTTCGATTGAGCTCATTCCCAAATTGTCCCAGAGTGTGCCGCTGGGCAGCAGAAAGACACCGCACGCCCACAGTCAAAAGCTAAAAATGTCTCGCAGAACGACATCAACTTTTTTATCCAGAGGCATACGCCAAAGGGTATATTTCCCCCTCTTCCCCAAGCCATGTGGGGTTTTATTTCCCGAATTTCACTTGGGGTGGCCACGATGACCACGTTGCGCGAAACGATTTGTCGTCGTCACCACATCACGGAACTCGGAAGTGGGCCCCGCACCCTGATGTTTGCGCATGGTTTTGGCTGCGACCAGACCATGTGGCGCGACGTAGTACCCGCCTACCAAGATCGTTTCAGGGTGGTGCTGTTTGATTTCATCGGCTCAGGCCACTCGGACGCCAGCGCTTACGACCCCCAGCGTTACGCCACACTCAGTGGCTACGCGCAGGACGTTTTGGACATTTGCGAAGCGCTGGACTTAAACCAAACCGTGTTCGTGGGCCACTCGGCCAGCGCCATGGTCGGGGCTTTGGCCAGCGTGTCGCAACCCGAGCGCTTCGCGCATCTGGTGATGGTGGCGCCCTCGCCGCGCTATATCAACGATCCGCCAGACTACGTGGGCGGCTTCAACCGCGCCGACATTGAAGGCATGCTCGACATGATGGAGCACAACTTCGTGGGCTGGGCCGATGCCATGGCCCCCGTCATCATGAAGAACAACGACAGGCCGCAACTGAAACAAACCCTGGGCGCGAGCTTTTGCGCCATGGACCCCGCTATTGCGCTGCGCTGGGCCCGTGCCATTTTCTTGGCGGACAACCGCGCCGATTTGCCACAGGTCACCACGCCGAGTTTGATCGTGCAATGCACTGACGACGCCATCGCGCCCTTGGCAGTGGGTGAATACATGCACGCCCACCTGCCTCGAAGTGAGTTGAAGGTGATGAAAGCCACCGGGCATTGCCCCCACATGAGCGAGCCCGAGGAGTTCATCGGTGTGCTCGATCAATACCTGGCCGACCACCTGCGTTGAAACCCGAAAACTCGTTCTTCCGCGCAGACCAGCTGCCCTGTGGTTTGCTGTGTTTTGACGACGACGGACGTCTGCTGGCGGCCAATCGAGAAATGCTTTGTTTGCTGGGACACCAGGCGGCGGCCACGGGTGACGAAACCAGCGCCGCAAGCGTATTGGGTCGCAGCCTGTCTGACCTCCTGACCCCGCGTCCCGAATTCTTTACCTCACAGGACTGGTTGCCACGTTGCAGCTCAGGGGCCGGGTGGCCGAATCCTATTTGGTGATGCGGCACCGGGACGGCACCGATTTGCCTGTTCTGTTGAATGTAGAGCGCCAACTTCATGAGTCCGGTGCGCGCAACGTGGCTGTTGTGCTGGTCATTCGCGATCGAAAACGATTGGAAGATGAATTGTTGCGGGCACGGCGCAGTGTCGAACAAGTGCCTGGCGTGATTTACCAGTTTTTGCTACGCCGCGACGGCACGGCTTGTTTTCCTTACGCCAACGACGTTTTGCAAGATGTGTTTGGTGTCACACCCGCGCAAGCTAAGTTGTCCGCTCAGGCGGTGTTTGACCGCATTCACGCCGACGACTTGCCGCGCTTGCATGAGAGCATCCAAGAATCTGCCACGCTGCTTCAGCGCTGGAATTTTCAGTTTCGGGTGCCCGGTTCGGATGGCGCGGTTCGCTGGATCGAGGGGCGTGCCGGACCTCAACCGCAAGCCAATGGTGACGTGCTCTGGCACGGGTATTTGTCGGACGTCAGCGAGCGTCATGCCATGGAGGGCCTCGCGCGCGACAAAGAACTTGCCGTGCGGGCCAACCAACTCAAGGGCGAATTCTTGGCCCGTGTCAGCCACGAACTGCGTACCCCGCTGAATGCGGTGCTGGGTTTCGCACAGTTGCTGGCCCACGACCCCGAGCTGAGCCTCAACCGGCGGCAACAGGCACAGATGGGCCACATTGACTCGGCTGGCCGCCACCTGTTGGCACTCATCAATGAGGTGCTGGACATCGAGCGCATCGAGTCCGGCACCGTTCAGCTGGTGGTGGAGCCGGTTTGCTTGGAGCCCTTGGTGCGAGAGGCAGCCGACCTCGTTGGGCTGCTGGCCCAAGAACAAGGCATCAGCCTGTCCTTGGACTTGGAGCCCCAGCTTTGGGTGCTGGCAGACGGACGAAAGCTGCTGCAGTGTCTGGTCAACCTGCTCAACAACGCCATCAAATACAACAGGCCCGAGGGTGATGTGGTGGTTCGGGCACGGCGCGACAACAGCGGTGTGGCCTTAGCCGTGCTGGACAGTGGTTTGGGCTTGAGTGACGAGCAGCGTGCCCATTTGTTCGAGCCTTTCAACCGGTTGGGTGCCGAACGCACCAAAGCCGAAGGGTCTGGTTTGGGTTTGGTCATCACCAAAGGTTTGACCGAGCGCATGGGCGGGCACCTGGAAGTCACCAGCAAGCCCGGCAAAGGTTCTTGTTTTACCTTGCGCCTGAGCAGCGCCACTGCCACCGTGACTGGCCAGCGGCCCGTGGCGCAGTGGCCCAGCCCCCGCACCGCTCATTCAGGCTTCATGGAACTGCATGATGGCCGTGAGGCCTTGCACGTGCTGTATGTCGAAGACAACCCGGTCAATGTGGTGGTGATGCACGGCATCTTGGCGGCCCTGCCAGGCGTGCGCTGCACCGATGCCGAGTCGGGTGCGATCGCAGAAGCGCTGGCCACGGCTGAACCGCCTGACCTCTTTTTGCTGGACCTCCATTTGCCCGACACCAACGGGCTGGAACTGCTGGCCAAACTCCGCACCAACCCACGGCTGGCCCACATTCCCGCCGTGATGGTTTCGGCGGACGTCATGCCCAGCGACATAGAAGAAGCCCTGGCGGCGGGCTTCACGGAATATTGGGTGAAGCCATTGAACGTTTTAGTGACACAAGCCGCCATCGCACGACTGCTGGGTTTGCATTCGGCTTAGGGGCCATCGGGCAAGATGCGCTTTTCGCGAAACTGCACCAGCTGCTTGCACGGAATGACGATGTTGACGGTCAAAATTCGTCATGTCACCAACGAGCAATGAAGTCAGGCGTCGCGGCAATTTGTTGGCCTCAAACGGAACCGTCAACCGATGGTGAAGTCAGTCTTGATCTGGCCGCACGTCCGCAGACACGTTCGCCTTCACCGCGGTTGTCAACATCACATCACGCCTGAGCGAGGCGATTTCTTGACTCAGTATCGCCATTTGGTGGTGCATGTCGCGCAAGATTTCGCGTTTAATCAGGCGCTCTTCGGTTTCGATCCAGCGTGTGGCAATGGCCGCCGTCACCAAGGACAGCACACCAAACCCCAGCATCATCACAAAGACGGAAAAAATCTTGGACGCGGCAGTCGATGGCACCAAATCGCCATAACCCACGGTGGCCGCTGTGGTGAACGCCAGCCACAGACCGTCTCCCAAGGTCAGCGCCTTAGGTTCCAACCACCAAAAGCCGACCCCGCACAGTCCCAGGACGATGGCTGCCGATAGCAACAAGTAGACCAGTCCTCCGCGGGTCAGCAGGTGCCGAAGCGCCCACACCATGCGCAGCAGCGTGATCAGCGCCACGACGAGCCGAAGTGTCAATGCAGCCGGTGATCCGCTGCTCGGTGGAAGCCAGGCCGCCGCCAAGAGGCCCAGCACCAACACGAGATCCAAGAGGTTGTTCTTGCGGTGCTCGGCACTGTGCTTGCTATGCCAAGCGGTGTGCAGAAGCGCAGCGACCAGGATCGATGCCGCCACGGCGTAAGCGAACTGCGCCAAAAGAGGCGTCGCCTCCTGCAACAACTCCAAGTAAAACGCCGGCACCGTACCCGCCAGGGCCAAGACCGTAGGCCAACGCCAGCGTTGTTCGATGACGTGTGCGTGCACTGCATCGCTGGGGACGCAGCGCAACCCCCGGATGACATGGTCATGAAAGCGCTTGGTCGCCATGGGGCTCATGCCTGCTCGGTGGCCAGGTGCTCCGGCACACGCACCGCCCAACCGAGTTCGTGTTTGATGCGCCTGGGCAAAACATTGGCGGCGGCCGGTTCACCGCAGACCTCGTTAGCCGAGAACGCCATCGTTTCATCGCCACACCGCAGGCTCACCGCCGAGGCCCCCAACAAGTGGTTCACCGGTAGCAGCAACAACCCATCCGAGCCCAAGCGCAACGCCCGCCCCGCTGGGATGGGTGTTTTCTTGGCGATGGCCCGTTTGGCGTTGGCCACACCATACAGAGGCAAGACCTCGTGGTGGCGCGAGTAACCAAACTTGGTGGCGCGGGGTGCGTCTTCCTCCTGCAGTTTGGCGCTGCCGAGCAAGATGCATTGATCGCTGATGTGCACCAGATGCTTGGACCCCGTGACCGTGTCAGCGGCCCCTAAAAAGGTGATCTTCAAGAATAGCCCCCCCTGCGGACAAGACCATGTGCTGGGCCGCGCACTCAGCGCTTTTTTTGCTTCGGTGCGATCAACTCCGGCTTGCCTGGCCCGAGCCCATCGGCACGTGCTGACAGGTAGGCGAACAAATCGAGCACATGGGGATTCACCTCTGGGTCCAACTCCCATGCGGGCATGCGAACGGCCGCACCCACACCGCGCTCGCGCCGCATGATGTCTTGCAGCATGGCCTCGCGCAGTGCGGCGCTATCGTCCGAGTTGGTACCGCTGATGGGCGGCACGATGCGGTAACTCGTGAGCACCTTGGTGGCAAAAGCGCGGGGCGTCATTTGCTGCACACGCTCCACCAAATTCGGCGCCACATCGGTGCCCACACCGCCGACACCGTGGCAGGCAAAACAGGTGGTGTGGAAGATGCGCCAGCCGGTGTAGGTGCCGCGATCCACCTTGCCATCAATGAGCCGGTAGTCACCGGGCACGGGCTGGGCGCGTGGTTCGGCCGACAGTGGCAGCGCCGACCCCAGCCATGCGGTCAACAGCACCACCCACTTGAATGCGCTGCGAAAGCAGAAATGACACCGAGCTATCTTGATCATGGTTCGAACCTGAAAGTTGAGACAGATTCCCCATCTTCGCTGGGCCTGGATGGGGGGCTTTGATCGATATCAACAAATGGTTGACTCGACTCGTGAATCCGTGCCAACCACAGGCCCAGCCCCTTGTCGGTGATCGCCGGTCTGTGTCCAAGAAAGTTCAGGTTCGTACTCGCACCGTTTTGATCAGCTCAAACCACACCGCACTGAGCAATCCAAGACCGCCCGCGATGGCCAGAACCACCGGCGGCAACGGCGCAAAACGCAACACCGCTTGTGCCCACGGAACACACACAGCGGTGAACAACATCACCAGGGTGAAGCCCAGCACCATCCACAGCCTGCGATTGGGGTTGCGCAGTGAGATCCACAGGGGTTGCGACATGGAGCGGTTGCACAAAATCAGCATCAGGTTCGATACCACCAGCACCGTGAAGGCAAAAGCCCGCGACTGTTCAACGGACAACGCCGTTTTTGCCCAGACGAAAGATGCCACCACCAGGGCCAGCACGCCCAGCCCCTGCAGCAGTGCCAAGCCCAAGGTGCGGCCACCGAAGAGCGCGGCCTTGGTATGACGCGGCGGGCGTTGCATCACGTCAGCTTCTGCGGGTTCGTTCTCAAACGCCACGGAGGAGACAGGACCAATGACCAGTTCCAAAAAGGCAATGTGCATGGGATAGAGCAGCGCCGGCCATCCCAGCAGGACGGGCAGCAAGGCCATGCCCGCAATCGGTACATGCACGGCCAACAGGTAGGACATGGATTTGCGCAGGTTGTCAAAAATGCGCCGCCCAACACGTATCGCAGAAACAATGGAAGAAAAGTCGTCGTCCACCAACACCAGTGAGGCCGCCTCACGCGCCACATCGGTGCCGCGCCCGCCCATGGCGATGCCCACATGGGCTGCACGCAGCGCGGGTGCATCATTGACGCCATCGCCCGTCATGGCCACCACCTCGCCCCGCGCTTTCAGGGCTTGCACGATACGCAGCGTCTGTTCCGGCGCAATGCGTGCGCAAACGCTGACATGGGCCAGGCGCTGCTGCAAGGCTTGATCGCTGAGCTGTGCCATGTCGTCGCCAGACAGCACCTCTTGCGCTGCTCCTTGCCCACGGGTCAAGAGGCCCGCCTCGGCCGCTATGGCACGGGCTGTCGCGGGATAATCGCCCGTGATCATCAGCACCCGAATGCCTGCGGCGTGGCTCTCGGCGATGGCGCTGGGCACTTGTTGGCGTATCGGATCCGACAAACCGAGCAGGCCAATGAAGGTGAAATTAAAGTCATGCTCACAGGCGGGCCAATCACGGCCTTGAAACCTGGCCTCGGCCACCGCCAGCACACGCAGGCCCTGCGCGGCCAGCAAGTCAACCGCCGCCGCAATGCGGCTTTGTGTGGCGCTGTCGAGGTGGCACAAATCCACCACGGCCTCGGGTGCGCCCTTGGCAGCGACCACTTGCACGCCGCCTTGATCCGAGGCCCACACATGCGACATCGCACGCAAAGCGGGGGTGAGCGCATAGGTTTGCACCAGCCGCCAATCCCGGTGCAGGTGTTCGGTTTGCGCCAAAAACCGTTGGCCGAGTTCGTGAAATGCTTTCTCCATGGGGTCGAAGGGCTCTGCCACACTGGCCAAAATGGCGTACTCCACCAAGGTGTGGAAGGCCTCGGGCAACTCATCGTTTGTGATGCTCGCCACCGCCAACGTTGCATCCAGCGCCACACCACCGGTCACCAGGTGCGACACCGTCATGCGGTTCTCGGTCAAGGTGCCGGTCTTGTCGCTGCAAAGTACCGTGGTGGCGCCCAGTGTTTCGATGGCGTTGATGCGTCGGGTCAACACACCCTCACACGCCAGGCGGCGCGCGCCCAGGGCGGGAAACACCGTCAGTACCACCGGATACTCGCCCGGCAACAAGGCCATGGCCAGCGCGATGCCAGCGAGCAGCGCCTCCAACCAGTCGCCGCGCAATGCACCATGCACCACCACCAAGGTCACACTCAAGGCCAAGGCGAGCAGGGCCAGGTTGCGAACCAGGAGCGCGGTTTGTTTTTGCAATGGCGAGCGTTCAGCCACCACCTGGCCCAGCGCCGAGCCGATGCGGCCGATGGCACTGTGCGCGCCGGTGGCGATGACACGGGCCAGCGCCTGTCCCTGCACCACCAGCGTCCCGGCGTAAACCGTCGGCAACTGATCACCGCCGGGTTGCAAGCGCGTGCTCAGCAACTCTTTTTGGGCGTCAGCGGCTGCGGCGTCGAACGACACCCAGGCCGGTGCCGGCGATGCCGTTTTGTCCACGGGCACCGCCTCGCCGGTGAGCAGCGATTCGTCGACGCGCAGCCCGTTGGCTTGCAGCAACCAGGCGTCGGCGGGCACCCGGTCGCCTTCGTTCAGTTGCAACAGGTCACCCCGCACAACATCCCGGCTTGCAATGCGCTGCGGTTGGCCACCCCGAACCACCAAGGCGCGCGGACTGGTCAAGTCGCGCAAGGCTTCAATGGCGCGTTCGGTTTTACCTTCTTGGTACAGGGTCAGCGCCAAGGTCACCAGCACCACACCAAACAAACTCAGGCCCTCTTGCAGATCCCCAAACACCACGTAAAGCGTGCCTGCGGCCAGCAGCAGCAAGAACATGGGTTCTCGTAAGGTTTCCACCGCGATGGACCAGCTGCTTCGCCGCTGCCCACCGGGCAGTTCGTTGCTGCCTTCTTGCTCCAGTCGCTCAGTGGCCTGCGTGGTCGACAAACCCACGTGGCCATCGCTGCCCGCCTGCGTTGGTGCGAGAGTGGGCATCACCTCAACGGCATCCATGGGCAATGGCCTACTCATTGGGCACGAACAACCACAACAACAAGTAAAGCAAAAAACCTGCGCCACCAAACAACAACAACACGGAGAACAAGAGGCGGGTCAGCCAAGGCTCCATCTCTGTCGCTGCAGCAATGCCACCACAAACGCCGGCTATCCAGCGGTCACTGCGGCTGCGTCGAAGCGCGTTCAGTGCAGCCAATGGCTGATGGGGTGAATCACCTCTGGAAGGCGAAACGTCCGCCAGCAAGCGCGCCTTGGCGCGCGTGAATTCCTCGTCGGACAACGCGCCGGCCTGGTGCAAATCGTGCAAATGGTTCAACTCTTCGGTCAACAGCATGGTCTTCTCCTTGATGACGGTTGATCGGGTGCGGTGTTGTGCATGGCTCACCCATCGCAGGGCAAGCCCGCACGCCGCAGCGTGCTGAGCAGCCGTTCGTTGTGCTCCATCAAATCCAACATGACGGCGACCGCTTGCAGGTTGAGGTCGAAAGCGTGCTGCAGTCGGCGAATACGGCGGACATGGGCGATCTCTTGTGCCGCGAAGTGCCAGTCGTTGAGCCTGGCCATGGGTTGCAGCAGGCCCTCATCGACCAACTGCCGAATGAAGTCCGCATCGCTGGCGCAAGCCCGCGCAAAAGATTCCAGATCGAGGGTGTGTTCGTCGCTCAGGCATACCCCGATGAGCACGGTGGTGGTGTTCATGATGCAACGCCCTCCTTGGGCCGTGGATCGAAGGCCAAGTCCCGGGCCATTTGACGGTAAGCGGCGCGTGCCGCTTCGGTGTGCGCTGGCGGCAGCACCACCTCCAGCACCACATAAAAGTCGCCTGCCGGATTCCCTGGGATGCCGCGCCCGCGCAGCCGCAGTTTGCGGGCCGTGGGGGAGTCTGGTGGCACGTTCATCTCCACTAAACCGTCGGGTGTGGGTACCTCAATGGTGGCGCCAAGCGCGGCCTCCCAGGGCGTGACGGGCAAGTTGGCGTAAAGATCGCGTCCGTCCACACGCCAGCGCGGGTGGGGTTCGAAGGCCACTTCCAGGTAGAGGTCGCCTGGCGGCCCATCACCCCAATCTGGCGCACCCTGCCCCAGCAAACGAATATGTTGCCCGGCACGAATGCCTTTGGGAATGGCCACTTGCAGGCTGTGCGCTTGCAGTTCGACCTGACCGAGTGGGCCACGCTCGGGCCGCTGCAAGGTGATGGTGCGCGTGGCACCGTGAAAGGCATCTTCGAGCGGCACGGTGATCTTGGCGTGGTGGTCCTGACCTTGCCGGGCGGGTTGTGCGCCCGCACCCATACCCCCACCCGCGCCCTGGGATCGGCTGCGGCGTGCGGCACCGAACAAAGCTTCAAAGAACGCGCTGTGGTCGCCATCGCTGAAGTCGCTCGGACCGCCACTGAATTCATAACCGCTTTCCCAGCCGGGAGGGGCCTCAAAGCCGGAGCCGCTGGTCCCGCCCTGCGCGACGTCGTCATAGGCTGCGCGTTTCTCTTTGTCACCCAATACTTCGTAGGCTTCGTTGAGCGCTTGCATGCGCGCGGATGCATCCGCAGCTTTGTTGAGGTCCGGGTGGAACTTGCGTGCGAGGCGACGAAAAGCCTTTTTAATCTCCTCCTCGCTCGCAGAACGATCCAGCCCCAGGGCCTTGTAGTAGTCCTTGAACTCCATGGTGTGTGATCTCGGCGCAAGACGGTTGAATGGCAATACCGAACCCACTTCAGCTCGGCCACGGCGACATCTGCCTGTGGTGCCTTCAAGGTTCCTGCCGAGTCCCCTGTGTTCTCGCTGGTGCGGTGGTTGATGTCAGGCTCAATAGAACCGACGCATTGGGCACCCGCCCATCAGGCGGCGTCTGTGCGTAAGCGAACGAACCTGCGGCTTTGCAAAACAAGGCGGCCAAACGTCGTTGACAGATAGATTCCATGGCGCTGTCCTTTCGAAATAGGAGCTTGATCCTGACCCATCGCAGCGCTGCGCACTTGATCCATGTCAAACCATCCGCCGACGAAACGCAGTCTCATCAAGGGATCACTATCAGGAGATCACCATGAACCGCTTAAAAGGAAAAGTCGCCATCGTCACCGGCGCTGCTTTGGGCCTCGGTGCCGCCATGGCCACCCGCATGGCCGAAGAAGGAGCTGCCGTGGCGTTGCTGGATCAACTGGACGCACCCGGTCAGGCCTTGGCCCATGCCCTGCAAGCCCGCGACCTGCGGGCCGAGTACTGGCATTGCGATGTGAGCAATGAAGTTCAGGTGAAAACCGTGTTCGACCAAGTTGCCATGCACTTTGGTCACCTCGATACGGTGGTGAACAACGCCGGCGTGGCCGGTGTGAACAAACCCACCCACGAGATCACAGAAGCTGAATGGGACTGGGTACAAAACATCAATGTGAAGGGCGTTTTCTTCGGCACCAAACATGCCATCGCCCACCTGCGCCAAGCTGGAGGTGGGAGCATCACCAACCTCTCATCCATCTACGGCCTGGTCAGCGCCCCCGATGTGCCGCCCTACCACGCATCCAAAGGCGCAGTGCGTTTGATGACCAAAACCGATGCGCTGCTATATGCAGCAGACAAGATCCGCGTCAACTCCATACACCCCGGCTTCATCTGGACGCCGATGGTGGAAAAGCACCTGGGCTCAGCCCCCGACCTGGAGGCCGCACGCCAAGCCGTCGGCGCCATGCACCCACTGGGCCACATGGGCGAGCCCGACGACATCGCCTGGGGCGCGGTTTACCTGGCCAGCGACGAGGCCAAGTTTGTGACCGGGACGGAGTTGGTGATTGATGGCGGGTATACGGCGCGGTGAGGTTCTCCGGCTGGCGTACCGTGGCTCTGATAGCCAGTGGCTACCGTTTGCTCGGCGTCGCGAGAGTGGCGGGGGCGAGAACAAAGTCAATTCGCTGCAACCGTGAAAGTCACTGTGAATTTCCCCACGCACCATCGCAGATGGCAGGCCATGGGTAAAGTACAGCCACCCCATGTTTCGGTAGGTTCTGATGATACGAACGCTGATATGCACTGCCCTGTGCGCCTTCGCCTGTTCCTCGACGTTGGCAATGAGCCAAGACGAGCGCAAAGATTTTTTGAATGCCATTCGACCTGAAGCCAGTCGACAAGCGGGCCAGCCCGTGCGGTTCAAGGTACACACTCTCAACCATGAGGCAGGCTGGGCCGTTCTTTTTGGATCGTTGTTGGCGCAAGAGGGCCAAGTGATGGACTGGCGAAAAGCCAAAGACTGCGACCCCAACTTGGATAAATCTCTGTGGGTCGTTGCCAAAAAGAAAGGCAGCAATTGGACCGTGGTAGAGATGTACATCTGCTCACCGGAGCCGCCCTACTGGTACCTGGAGCCTGAGGAAGCCTTCGCCCGTCCTTGCGCCATCTATGCTGGCCTACAGGCATCCAGCGACGCCACGGTGGAGCAGGAATGCAAGGCCTACCAATCTGAGCGACGTGCCAAGAAAAAGTAGCGCCTGTCCCATTCGCCCTGAAACCGGGTGTCGGTCAAGTCGTCGGTGCAGTTCATAGGCACCCAAACCACCGACACCGCCAGATGCTCGAATGTTTCATGAGAAAACGTCGGGGCGCCCCCAGGTTTGTTCAACCTCCTGGGCTGTCCCAGTGCAAAGCGACAGGCCTGGGAACTTGTTCAGCGCTTCCCCGGTAGCACTTGATCTTTTCAATAAACCTACGTTCGCCATGTCATCCTTTTTCGGACACGCTTGCCTTGGAATTGCCATCGCGCTGTCACCCCCCCAGCAGCAACGCCGCGACTTGTGGGTGGCGCTGCCCGTGTTGGTGCTGCTGGCATGCTCACCCGACGCAGACTACCTGCTGTGGTGGGGCTGGGGAATCAGCACACAACCTCGGTGGACACATTCACTGGCTTATTGTTTGCTGCTGAGCGGCTTGGCCTGGTTGGCAACGAGCCGATGGCGTCGCGGTATCGCGCAGCAGCAAAACCCCTGTTTGAGTTTCGTGGCTCTCAGTACGGCGAGCTGCTCCCACTTGTTGCTCGACTTTTGGGTCGGGGTGACACCTCTTCCCTTGTTGTGGCCCTTGAGCACATCGGCATGGGCTTCACCTTGGGGTGTCTTGCCCAGTGCGGGGCATTTGAGCTGGAGCAATGTTTATTTTTGGCGCAATCTGCTGTTGGAATGTGGCTTGCTGGGCCTGCCACTGTTCGCCTGGGTCGCCCACCGTCGGCCTGAGCACTTCAGGTCAATGAATGTTTGGGTTTGGCGTTGGATGGGACTTGTCTTTCTGGGATGTTTGTTGGTGTCTGTCAGTTTGAATCGTTGAGGAAACACTGATCAAGTCGCCTACAAAGCTGCCCAATTCACCCGACACCAGTCCGCCACCACCTCCCGCTGCGGCTCACTCAAATGCAAACCCAACTTGCTGCGCCGCCACAGCACATCGTCGCTGGAGCGCGCCCACTCGTGGGCGTGTAAATAGTGCAGTTCACCTTCGTGTAAATCACCTGCCACCGCCTTGCCTAAATCGCCGTCCAAGATGACGGCAGCACGCGAACCATAAGCCCGCGCCAAACGGTGCAGCAAGGCCCGAGGCCGGGAGGGGTACTTCTGCGCCAGCGCTTGTTCAAAGCGAGAAAAGTCCGTGTCGGGACGGTGGGCCTCGCGGATCCAGGCGCTCAGGTCACCACCCGGCAGCGGCGCGTTGTGATGCGTCCAAGCGCCTTGGGTTGCGCCCAAGAGTGGGGCCAGCAGGTTGGCGGCCTCTTCCGCGAGCTTGCGGCAGGTGGTGATTTTTCCGCCCCACACCGACAGCAACGGCGCACCGTCTTGCGTCAGTTCCAGCGCGTAGTCACGGGTGACTTGGCTGGCCGATTTGCCGCGTTTTCCATCCGCACCGCCGCCCTCTTCATCCAGCAAAGGCCGCACACCGCTGTAGTGCCAGACCACATCACTGGTCAGCACCGGTTTCTCAAAATAGCGGCTGGCCTGTTCGCAGAGGTAGTTGATCTCGGACGGGTCGATGGTGAGGTCCCCCGGTGGCCCGAGGTGTTCGACGTCGGTGGTGCCGATCAACGTGAAGTGCTGTTCGTAAGGAATGGCAAAGATGATGCGCTGGTCGGGGTTTTGAAAGATGTAGGCGTGGTCGTGGGTGAATCGCTGCTTGACCACGATGTGGCTGCCCTTGACCAAACGCAGCTTGCGCGGTGGTGTACCGGGGCGGACGGTGTCAACACAGTGTTGGTTCAGAAACTGCGCGGCCCATGGACCGGCTGCATTGACCACGGCGCGGGCTTGAAGCGATCGCGTCTCGCCCGAGGCAGCGGTGAGCTGAACAGCCCAGGCGCTGGGCCCACGCTCGGCGCGTGTGCATGCCCAGCGTGTCAGCACCTGCGCTCCGCGCTCGTGGGCATCCAAGGCATTGAGCACCACAAAACGCGCATCGTCCACCCAGCCGTCGGAATACACAAAACCTTGGGTGTAGCGCGGCTTGAGCGGCACGCCAGCCGGGTGTTTGCGCAAGTTCACGCCGCGCGAATCACGCAGCACCTCGCGGCGGGCCAGGTGGTCATATAAAAACAAACCCAGACGAATCATCCAGGCGGGCCGCATGCCGTCGTCGTGCGGCATCACAAAACGCAGCGGCCACATGATGTGGGGCGCACTTTTGAGCAGCACCTCGCGCTCGGCCAGGGCTTTGCGCACCAGCAAAAACTCGCGGTGCTCCAAATAACGCAAGCCACCGTGGATGAGTTTGGTGCTGCTGGACGAGGTGTGCTGCGCCAGATCGTCTTTCTCGCACAGCACCACCTTCAAACCGCGGCCCGCCAAGTCACGCGATATGGCCGCGCCGTTGATGCCGCCGCCCACCACAAGCACATCAAAACGCGCATCACCCCGCGCATCGCTGGGCCACACATCAAGAATGGGTTGGGTGCTCATGGGGGCTGATTCTCACCGCAAGTTCGCTGCTGCGCCTCCCGGGGATGCCCCCTATCCGCAACCCTGGGACAAGGCCAACAATGCGGTGCCGCCTTTTGCACGGATGCCACACATGAAGACACCCACTCACCTGCTCGCCCTGGACCAAGGCACCTCCAGTTCCCGCGCCATCGTGTTCGACTTCAAGGGTCACCCCGTGGCCACGGCACAGCGCGAGTTCAGACAAATTTTTCCGCAGCCCGGCTGGGTGGAGCACGACGCGGATGCGATCTGGAGCAGCCAACTCGCCACAGCCCAAGATGCTCTGGCCCAAGCAGGGTTGAGTGCCGAACACATCGCGGCCATAGGCATCACCAACCAACGTGAAACCACCGTGCTGTGGAACCGGCACACGGGCCAGACACTGCACCACGCCATCGTGTGGCAAGACAGGCGCACCGAAGCACTGTGCGCCGAACTTCGCGCGCGCGGCTTGCAGCAGTTGGTGCGGGACAAAACCGGGCTGGTGATCGATCCGTATTTTTCGGGCACCAAACTCAAATGGCTGCTCGACCATGTGCCGGGCGCGCGCACCTTGGCACGGCAAGGCGATTTGGCGTTTGGCACGGTGGACAGTTGGTTGCTGTGGCAGCTCACACGCAGTCAAAGTGGCGCAGGGGTGCATGCCACCGATGTGAGCAATGCCTCGCGCACCATGCTGTTCAACCTGCACACGCAAGACTGGGACGAGGAGTTGCTGTCGCTGCTCGACATACCGCGCGAGGTCTTGCCAGTGGTGCGCCCATCCAGTTTTTTGTATGGCCACACCGCGCCCGAGTTGTTAGGCGCAGCCATTCCGATTGGTGCCTTGGTGGGCGATCAACAAAGTGCCCTCTTCGGTCAAGGCTGCTTCAACCCCGGTATGGCCAAAAACACCTATGGCACCGGCTGCTTCATGTTGATGCACAGCGGCGAGCAGGTGGTGACCTCCGAGCACGGGCTCATCAGCACCCAATCGGCGCAAGTTGACCGCATGGCACCGCAGTTCGCACTGGAAGGCAGTGTATTCATGGGCGGTGCGGTGGTGCAGTGGTTGCGTGATGGCTTGAGAGTGATTGAGTCCAGCGAGCAAGTGCAAGCCCTGGCCGACAGCGTGCCGGACAGCGGCGGTGTCGTCATGGTGCCTGCGTTTGTCGGGCTGGGCGCGCCTTACTGGCAAGCCGATGCGCGTGGTGCCATCCTCGGCCTCACCCGCGGCAGCACCAGCGCCCACATCGCGCGCGCGGCACTGGAGTCCATCGCCTTTCAAAGCGCCGCACTGCTCATGGCCATGAACCGCGATGCGCAGGCTGCTGGCCTGGCGCCCGTGACCGAGTTGCGTGTGGACGGTGGCGCCAGCCGCAACAACAGCCTGATGCAGTTTCAGGCCGACCTGCTGGGCATTCCCGTACTGCGCCCGCAGGTGAGTGAAACCACGGCCTTGGGGGCCGCTTGGTTGGCAGGGTTGGCCTGCGGCGTGTATCGCAGCACCACGGAGCTGGCGGCGCTGTGGCAGTTAGACCGCCGATTTGAACCCCAGATGCCATCAGACCAAGCCGCCGCATTGTTGTCGGGATGGGCGCGTGCTGTCAGGCAGGTCACCAGCGCCTGAAACAACCAAACCGATAGCGCTGCAAGTCCCATCGGGTTCAGAAAAAACACAGCTTTAGCCCGTTGTTCGACAGATAAAGAGCCGAGCAGCCACTCACATAATGGTCGTCATTGTGTCCTCTGCGCCCACCTCCGAAATTTGCTTTCATGCAAAGTGCTCCCCTGCCCGACAACGAGTCTCAGCGCCTGGCGGCGCTGCGAGCGCTCGATGTACTCGATACCGGCCCTGAGGCCGAGTTCGACGCCTTGGTGCGCACCGCCTCCTTGGTCTGCGGGGTGCCCATCTCACTGATCAGCCTGATTGACGCGGAGCGGCAGTGGTTCAAAGCCAACATTGGCTTGCCAGGTGCCCTGGAAACTCCGCGTGATGTGGCGTTTTGTGCCCATGCGATTTTGGGCGACGCCTTGTTTGAAGTACCAGACGCCTTGGCGGACCCGCGTTTTGCCGACAACCCCTTGGTCAGCGGCAGCCCCGACATTCGTTTTTATGCGGGCGCGCCTGTCGTCTTGAGTGACGGCCACCACGTGGGCACCTTGTGTGTGATTGACCGCCAAGCCCGCCAGCTCAACGACATGCAGCGCGAGGTGCTGCACTGCCTGGCCCTGGCGGCCGCCCAAGCGCTGGAGGGGCGGCGTGCCCTGCGCAAGCAGGCGCAAACAAACGCTGCCGTTGCCGCGAGCGAAGCGCGTTTTCGTGCCCTGAGCGACGGCTCGCCTCTCGGGGTCTATCACACCGATGCGCGTGGACACTGCACCTACACCAACCAGCGCTGGCAAGAAATTTATGGCTTGAGCCTGGACGAGAGCCTGGGCACAGGCTGGAGCAAAACCCTGCACCCCGACGACCAAGGGGCCGTGTATGAACAATGGCAACGGGCCGCCGAAAAGAACATGGACTTCAACATGGAGTTCCGCATCTTGCACCCCTCGGGCAAGGTGAGACAGGTGCGTTCCACCGCACGTGCCGTACGCGAGTCTGACGGCATGGTGCAGGGCTACATTGGTTCGGTGGAAGACGTGACCTTGCGCCACGCCGCTTTGATCAAACTGGCCGACAGCAAAGAACGCCTGCGCCGCTTGTATGAAGCCACGCCCGCGATGATGCACTCCATCAACGAGCAGGGCCGCTTGGTGACCGTGAGCGACCACTGGTTGGCCAAATTGGGTTACACGCGCGACGAAGTCATCGGTCGCCCGTCCGCCGACTTCCTCACCCCCGCCTCTCGCCAGCGGGTGCAGACAGAAGCGCTGCCTGCCTTTCTTCAACAGGGGCGCTACGACAACGTTGAAGTGCAGATGGTCACCAAGTCAGGCGAGGTGATCGACGTGCTGCTGTCTGCTATTCAAGACCGCGACCCCGATGGCCAGATGGTGCAAGGTTTGGGCGTCGTGGAGGACATCACCGCACGCAAACGCTCCGAGCGTGCGCTGGCGCTGGAGCGCCAGCGTTTGGAAAATATTCTGGACGGCACGCAACTGGCCACCTGGGAGTGGGAAGCCACCACCGGCGAGTTGCGCCTGAACGAACGTTGGGCGCAAATGCTGGGTTACAGCCTGCATGAGCTGGGCCCCACCTCCACCGACACTTGGGCCACCCATACCCACCCGGACGATTGGAAACATATCCCGAACATGCTGCAGTGGCACCTGGATGGCCACAGCGAAAAATTTGAAACCGAAATCCGCATGCGCCACCGCCACGGGCATTGGGTTTGGGTGCTGGACGTGGGCAAGGTCATGGCCTGGGGGCCTGGCATGCGCCCGAAAACAGTGTTTGGCACACGGCAGGACATCACGGTGCGCAAACGCCAAGAAGAAGAGTTGCGCAAAAGCCAGAGCTTCTTGGAGCGCAGCGGCTGGATGGCCGGCGTGGGCGGCTGGGAGGTGGACTTGCTGCAATGCGAAGTCCATTGGTCGCCCGAGACCTGCCGCATCCATGGCGTTGATCCAGACCATCAACCGACCTTTGAAGAAGGCATCGGTTTTTACGCGCCAGAGGCGCGCTCTGTGGTTCAGCAGGCCGTTCAACGCGCCTTGGAGGACGCACAGGATTGGGATCTCGAGTTGCCCCTGATTCGTGCCGATGGGCAAAAAATTTGGGCGCGTTCGGTAGGCTCATCCGAACGGGTAGACGGCAAGGCCGTGCGCCTGGTCGGTGCTTTCCAAGATGTGACCCAGCGGGTGAACGAACGTTTGGCGCTGCAAGACGCCAAGGAGCGCATCGCCCTGGCCACTGAAAGCGGCGGCATTGGTGTTTGGCAATGGGACATCGTCAGCGGTGAGTTACTTTGGGACGACAGAATGTTCCAGCTTTACGGGTTGC
The DNA here is from genome assembly GCA_046049865.1 of Pseudomonadota bacterium. Classification (GTDB taxonomy): domain Bacteria; phylum Pseudomonadota; class Gammaproteobacteria; order Burkholderiales; family Burkholderiaceae_C; genus JANPCX01. The sequence goes on from JBJOQO010000004.1 coordinate 66,631, forward strand.
CACAGTCCAAGGGCGTTGCCACCTACGAGCTGTGGTCGCATGCGCTGCATGCGGACGATGTGGCCGCCACCGAGATGGCTTTGCAGCGCAGCATCGACACGGGCGAGGCCTTCAATACCGAGTTCCGCATTCATTGGCCCGACGGCACGCTGCGCCACCTGCGGGGTTCGGGCCGCGTCCACCGTGACGCCCAAGGCCAGGCCGTCAGCATGGTGGGCGTGAATTGGGACATCACCGAGCCACGCACCTTGGCCGCCGCCCTGGCCGAGCAGCGCGAACTCCTGGAAGTCACTTTGCGCTCCATTGGCGACGCAGTCATCACTACCGATGCCCAAGGCCGCATCACCTGGCTGAACCCCGTCGCCGAACAGATGACTGGTTGGGGAAGCCATGAAGCCCGGGAGCAACCGCTTGCAACGGTATTCCACATCGTCAATGAAGAAACCCGGGAAGTGGCTGTCAATCCAGTGACCACCTGCTTGGAACAAGGCAAGGTGGTGGGCTTGGCCAACCACACGGTGCTGATTTCCCGTTCGGGCCAGGAGTTCGGTATTGAAGACTCGGCCGCCCCGATACGCAATGCGCAGGGCGATGTACTGGGCGTGGTGCTGGTATTCCACGACGTGACCGCGCTGGTCAATCGGCGCGAGTTTGAAACCCGGCTGCAACGTTTGCTCGACAAAACTGGCGACGAGCGCGGCGAGCATGCCTTGCTCTTCCTCGACCTGGATCAATTCAAGATCGTCAACGACACCTGCGGGCATGCGGCAGGCGACGAGTTGCTGCAACAAATTTCCAAACTCCTGCAAGAAGCCGTTCGCCACCGCGACACCGTGGCACGTTTGGGTGGCGACGAGTTCGCGGTGATTTTGGAGCACTGCAAATCCGACCAAGCGCAGCGTGTGGCACAACAGGTGTGCGACCGCATGAACGACTTCCGCTACGTGCATGGCGAGCGGCGCTTTCGCGTTGGGGCCAGCATTGGCCTCGTGCCACTGACCAACCACTTCACCACCGCCGCAGCTGCCATGCAGGCCGCCGACACCTCTTGTTATGCCGCCAAAGAGGCAGGTCGCAACCGTGTGCATGCTTGGTTTGACTCCGATGAAGCCCGCCTTGCGCGGGATGGCCAGGTGCAGTGGACCACCCGCATTGAACAAGCACTGGATGACAACCTGTTTGAGCTGTTTGCCCAGCGCATTGATCCCTTGGGATTGGCGACACCAGGCTTACACGCCGAGGTGTTGCTGCGCATGCGCGGCACAGACGGTGTTTTGATTCCTCCAGGCGCATTTTTGCCGGCAGCCGAACGTTTTCACCTTGCCTCGCGCATCGACCGCTGGGTGTTGCGCCAGAGCGTGACCTGGTTGCGCAGCATTCCGGTGTTGTCCTTGATTGGGAACTTGAGTGTGAATTTGTCGGGTCAGTCCGTGGGTGACCGCAGCTTCCACCAATGGGCGCTGCAAATGCTGACCGAAGCAGGGACTGACATCTGCAGCCGTTTGTGTTTTGAAATCACCGAAACCGCCGCCATCACCCAACTCGCCGACGCGGGCCAATTCATCGAGAAACTTCGCGAGCTGGGCGTTAGAACCGCACTGGACGACTTCGGTGCTGGGGCCTCGTCGTTCGGCTATCTGAAATCCATGCCCGTGGACTACCTCAAGATTGACGGCCAGTTTGTGCGCGATTTGGTGACCGACCCACTGGACGAAGCGGCCGTGCGCTGTTTCATCGACGTGGCCAAGGTGGTCAACATGAAAACCGTGGCCGAGTTTGTGGACAACCCCGAGGTACTGGCACGCTTGCGTGACATGGGGGCTGACTATGCACAGGGCTTTTTGCTGCACCGCCCCGCACCGATAGCCGAACTTTTGCAACCTGTTTCGGAGCGCATTGGATGAGCGACGACTTTGAAGCCATGGCTCGCGCCGCGTTCGTCGGTGAAGCCGAACAAATGCTGGCGCAGTTGGAGGCAGCGATATTACGTTTGAGTCCGGGCAACACGCCCGAAGAACTGACAGCGCTGGCTGACGATGCTTTTCGTGCGGTGCACACCATCAAGGGCTCGGCAGGCATTTTTGGCATGGCTGCGCTCGTGCGTTTGACGCACCAGGTGGAGTCCTACCTGGACGGCCTGCGGGGCGCTCATTGGCTGCCCACCGAGCAAGCCAAAACCCTGCTCCTGACAGCCCATGATTTGATTAAAAAACTGTGCGCTGGCGAAACAACGCAGACCCTGGAGTTGGCGAAATCGCTGGGCGAACAGATTGAAACGATGTGTGTTTCTGCCAGTGACTCCAACGCGGCGCAGGCTGACATGGCCTGGGTTTGGCACCTTTCTTGGCGGCCCCATGCAGGCGGTGTGCCTTCGCCGCATCAAGAAGCCATTTGGCAACAAACGAGTGAACTGGGGCGTTTCAATTGGTGGCCAAGCGAAGCGCACAGCAACGAGTGGCAGCGGGGCTTTGAAGCCTTGCTGGAGTCACCACAAGACCGAGCCTTGCTGCAAACCACATTGCAGCCCTGGGCAACCATCGGTAATTGGTCGCTGCTGCCTTTGAATGCGCCCCCATCGGACTACCAAAACTTGCTGGATAAACGCTGCGCAGGCCCCGAGCAAACCCAGGCCCTGCTGCGGCTGTGGAGCCAGATGGGCTTGAATGTGCGCGAAAGGTTGTTGGCTGCTAGCGCGCCCACTACCGCAGGCACCGTGCAACTTGCTTTCGAACCGAACCGCACGTCCTTGCCCACGCACAATAAGTCGCATCAAGAAGGCACCAAGGTGCGCGTGGGCGCTGCCAAGCTGGATGAACTCATTGAGCGCATCGCTGAAGTGTCCACCTCGGTCGGGTTGGTGCATGAACAAGCCCTGCGCAGCGGAAGCAGCAGTTTGCTCGATGCCGCCCAACAAGTGCAGGCCTCCATGAGTCAGGCTCGCGAAGATGCGCTGAATTTGCGCATGGTGCCCATCACCGAGGTGTTCGCGCGTTTTCCGCGTTTGGTGCACGACTTGGGGCAACGTTTGGGCCGTGAGGTGGAATTACTCACCTCCGACGGCGACGCTGAAATTGACCGCGCCATTGTGGAGGCCGTGGCCGACCCGCTCGTCCACCTCATTCGCAACAGCATGGACCACGGCATTGAACCCGCAGAGGAACGCCTACGCCGAGGCAAACCGGCCAAGGGCCATATTGCGCTGTCGGCCTACCGCGATGCCGGCCACGTGGTGATCGAAGTGAGGGACGACGGCCGAGGCCTGGACCGCGAGCGCATCCGTGCACGTGCCGTGGAGCGCGGCTTGGTTGCGGCTGACGCCAAGCTCAGCAACGACGAAGTACTGCGGCTGATTTGCCTGCCCGGTTTTTCCACGGCCAGCGAGGTCACCGACATTTCCGGGCGCGGCGTGGGCATGGATGTGGTCAAACGCAATGTCGATGAACTGCACGGCGAGTTGCTCATTTCAAGCGAGCCCGGCCAAGGCAGTTGTTTCCAAATTCGTGTGCCCATGACCCTGGCCCTGCTCAATGCGTTTTGGGTGCAGGTGCAAGGCGAGCCCTACCTGCTGCCGCTGGATGCGGTGCTGGAATGCATCAACACCCCGCCCGAATGTTTGCTCCACAGCCAGGCCACCGTGGGCACGTTTTCGCTGCGCGATGAAGTGATGCCCTATGTCGATTTGCGGCTCTTGTTCGCCGACGGAGCGCCAGCCACCAGTGAAACCAATCGCGTCAAACGCCAGCGCCGCAGCTTGATCGTGGTGCGTGCACGGGGTTTGCGGTTGGGCCTTTTGGTCGATCGGCTGATGGGCGAGCAGCAAGTCGTGATCAAGTCATTGGGTGCCGTGTTCAGCGGCCTGCGCCTGTTCAGCGGGGCCGCCATTTTGGCCAATGGGACTGTAGCCACCGTGCTTGATGTCGGCGTGCTTCAAGACCTGCTGCATCGGCAAACCCAACGCCACGACAACCGCTTGACTGTTCCCGCCTGATTTTTCCATCCCACGCCCACATTGAGTTCACAAGAACGAGGAGCCTCTTCCATGACACCCACCGCTGACCACCGCGTGCCTGTTGTCTTTCGTCCTGCGCATGTTTTGTTGTCGCATTTGAACCTCAGCAGCAAGGTGCTGATGATGGCGTTGCTGCTCATCATTCCGCTTGTGGTGTTGTTGGCGGCGAGTTTGCAAAAGGCCAACACCCATTTGGCGTTTGCAAAAGGTGAGATCCGAGGTGCCCAAGACGTTGACAAGCTACTGGAGTTGATTCGTTTAACCCAGTTGCACAGAGGGCAAACCAACATTGTTTTGGGGGGCAATGTGGCCGGCGTCGCACCACGCGCTGCCACCCAGGCCAAGCTATTGAGCCAAATGGAAACAGTCCAAACCTTGGTGACGACCGATGGCGAATACGACTTGGAGCTTCCTTGGAAAAAAGTTCGCGAGGTGCTTCAAAGCTTGGCAGTGAAAGAAGCACAGGGTGTGCCTGCAGCGGTATTCAAGGCCCATACGACTGTCATCCATGATTTGCAGTCCATGGTGTTTCAAACCGCTGATCGCTCGGGTTTGCTCTTCGACCCCGAAACCATCTCTTACTACATGATGGACATCAGTGTGAACGTGGGCTCGCAATGGGCAGAGTCTTTGGCTCGCCTGCGCGGGTACGGCGCTGGCGCACTGGCCACAGGTGAAATCAACGCCACGCAGGCGGCGACCGTGGCAGGGTTGATCGACAACGCCCAAGCCAACCAACTTGGGTTTGAACGCCGTGCAGCGGGTTTGGCCCATGCAGGAGCTCCAATCAAAGACAAGTTGGCAGGAGCACAAGAGGCCATCGACCGCTTGTTGGAAGCCTCCCGTGCGCTCACTTCGCCTGGGAAAACCTCCTCGGACCCCGCTGCCTTTTTCGCCACCGGAACCAAAGCTGTCGAAGGTTTGGTGGCTTTTAACCAAAGCTTGACCACGACGTTGGTTGATGAGCTGACTGCGCGGGTAAGTCGCCTCACCCAAGAGCGCAACCGGCAAGCCTGGTTGAGTGGCCTGGGCTTGCTGCTGGCGCTTTACCTGCTATTGGCCATGCGGTATTCCGTTCGGCGTGCCACTGGCTTCTTGCAGGCAGATACGGCTCGCCTGGCGAGCCAGGATCTGTCTTTGCCCATTCATGTCGAAGGTCGGGACGAGTTCGCGCAGGTAGGCCAGTCGCTTGAAAACCTGCGCACGCAGTTGCGCTCGGTGGTGCTGGAGGTGCAAGCCGGCGCGCACCAACTGACCACGGCAGCGGGGCAGGTGTCGTCCACCTCCCAAACGCTGTCGCAATCGGCCTCAGAACAAGCAGCCAGCATTGAAGAAACGTCGTCGGCCCTGCAGCAAATGGCGGCCTCCATACGCAAGACCACCGAAAACTCCGGGGCCACCGATGCCGTGGCCACCACGGCTGCAAAACAAGCCGGCGAGGGCGGTGAGGCGGTGGCCTTGACGGTCAAGGCCATGCAATCCATCGCTCAAAAAATTGAGCTGGTGGACGACATTGCCTACCAAACCAATTTGCTGGCCCTGAATGCCGCGATTGAAGCGGCGCGGGCGGGCGACTACGGGCGCGGTTTTGCCGTGGTGGCCAGTGAGGTTCGTAAGCTGGCCGAACGCAGCCAAACCGCCGCTGAAGAAATTTCCGAACTCACCAGCAACAGCGTGCGCCAGGCCGAACGGGCGGGCTCGCTGCTCACGCAAATGCTGCCCTCTATTTCCAATACATCCACCTTGGTCGGTGAAATTGCCACCGCATCCAACGAACAAACCGCCAGCGTGCGCGAGCTGAACCAGGCCATGGCGCAAATCAACACCACCACCCAGCACAACGCATCGGCCTCGGAAGAGCTGGCGGCCACGTCAGAAGAGTTGTCGAGCCAGGCACAGTCGATGTTGGCCTTGATTGGCCGGTTCAAGGTGAACGCGGTGACCAGCTTTGCCCAGCCCGAGGTATCAACCTACATGCCAAGCGGCGCAGCGAACAACGGGAACTGGGGTGCACACCAAACGGCGGGCACCATGGCAAGGCCAGCACGCAGTATTGATTTGCCCGCGCAAGGGTCGATGGTCCGCATGGGTGGGGCACTGCTCGCGGACGGCGAAGCGGTGGACGAGTCACAGTTCAAAAAATTCTGACCATGGTTGCCGACACAGAAACCCAGCCGCCGCCAACTTGGCTGCAAGGCCGCGAGCAACGTCTATTGCAGTGGTTGTGCTGTGAGGTGGGCGGCCTCACCCTGGCTTTGCCGGTGGCGGGTTTGCGTGAAATTTTGCGTGCTCCCACCATGGCCGCTTTGCCTTTGAGTCCCGCCTGGGTGCGTGGGGCCATCAACTTACGAGGCTCGGCCTTGCCCGTGATCGACTTGGCCCTGCGCCTGGGGCTCACGGGGGGTCGCCCTGGGCGGCGCGCCAGTGTGCTTGTTTTCAATACCCAGTCGTCGGAAGATGCGGCACTGGGTGGCTCACAAGCCCTTGGTTTGTGGGTGGACAGGGTGTTCGAAATCACGGCAGTGGACCCCGGCCAACTGGACGCAGTCCCCCTCTTTGGCAATCCACTGCCCTCGCGTTTCATCAGCCAGGTGCTGCGCTGGCGCAACCAGCCTGTGCTCGGCCTGGACATGGGCGAGGTGCTGGCAAGCGGCGAGTTATCTGCGGCGATTGAGAGCCATGCCGAGCAGGTGTGTGCCCAGCGGCTATTGAGGGTTTCGTAAAACATGACACCCTACACCGTTCGGGCTGAGTCTGTCGAAGCCTGCGCGTACACCCATAGAAACCCTTCGACAGGCTCAGGGCGAACGGGGAGTGGTTTGTCAAGCGCACAGCGCTGACATGGCCGCATTTCTATTGCCGTTTTCAAAAAACATGACAAAAAAAATCCGTTCGTACTGACCCTTCGACTGCGCTCAGGACAGGACTTGTCGAAGTTTTGCACCGAGGAACGCGCTGGCTTCGACAGGCTCAGCCCGAACGGTATGGAGTGTCGAGATTTATGACGAACTCAATAAGCCAACGTTTGTCACGACCTTGCTTCGAGGCGGTCACGGCTTACTTTCAAACCTGCACCGGCATTGCGCTGGGGCCCGACAAGCTTGATCTGGTCGAAGGCCGCTTACGGCGGTTGTTCGGCGAGCACGGTGATGGGCTCAACGAACAAGTACAAACACTGCTGGCCCAGCGCGACCCCAAGGCTTTGGCCTTGCTGGTGGATGCGCTGGTCACCAACGAAACCCAGTTTTTCCGTGAAGCCCAACACTTCGAATTTTTAACGCGCTGGGCCCAACAGCCGCAGCGCAAGCGGCCACTCAAGGTGTGGAGTGCCGCATGCTCTTCGGGCGAGGAAGTTTTCACCATTGCCATGGTGCTGGCCGATGCGATGGGCCCGACAGGCTGGTCGGTCTGGGGCACCGACATCTCGCACACCATGGTGGCCAGAGCGCGGCGTGCGGTTTACCCCATGCCGCAGGCAAGCAGCTTCCCTCCGGGATACCTGCAGCGTTTTGCGCTCAAAGGAGAAGGGCGATACGAAGGCCTCTTCTTGATGGATGGTGGCTTGCGCCAAACGGTGACATTCGATGTATTCAACTTGAATGAAGACGGCCCTGCCCCGGGGCCATTCGATGTCATTTTCTTGCGCAACATGCTGATTTACTTCGACGACGCGCAGCGCCACCGCATTGTGTTGCGGGTGCTGCGCTCCTTGGCACCGGGCGGGGTGTTGCTCACCGGGCATGCCGAGTCACTGAGCAGTTTGGGCCTGCCGCTTCGCAGCCGCTCGCCCGCTGTGTATGAGAGGGCCTGACGGCATGGGCGCCAACGACATAGGCCGTGATGAATTCCTGGTGATGCCGGGCGAGTTTTATGTGGGCCAAGGACGGCACACGGTGCGCACGCTGTTGGGCTCTTGTGTGGCCTTGGTGTTTTGGCACCCGCAAGCCGAGGTGGGCGGCATGTGCCACTACCTGCTGCCAGGGCGCACACGTTCACAAGGCATGCCACGTGATGGCCAGTATGCGGATGAGGCCCTGGAGATGGTGGCCGAAATGATGGCCCGTGCAGGTGCCCCCCTGGCCGCGTGCCAAGCCTGGTTTTTCGGCGGAGCCAACAGCCTCGCATCGCAGCCTGTGCCGAGCGTGTTTGACATTGCGCAGCGCAACGTGGAAGCCGGACTGGCGGCGCTGGGCCGCAGCGGCGCACGGTTGGTGAGCCAAGATGTGGGCGGGCGTTGGCCGCGCAATGTCAGTTTGCACTTGAGCAGTGGGCAGGTGACCTGCCGCAGCCAACAGCCGACCACGGCGAACCCGCCATGAACACCCGCTCGCCCCACAGCGAAGCCCCCATCCGCGTCATGCTGATTGACGACTCGGCGGTGGCACGCGCCCACCTCACGGGTGAACTCAGCAAAGTAGGCATGCAGGTGGTGGCCGCCGCCAGCGACCCCATTGAGGCCTGGCCTTTGCTGCCAGTGCTGAACCCTGATGTCATCGTGCTGGACATTGACATGCCGCGCATGGATGGCCTGAGTTTTTTGCGACAGCTGATGGCGCAGCGCCCCACCCCCGTGGTGATGTGCTCTTCACTCACGCAAAACGGCCGCGCCATCGCGATTCAAGCCATGAACGAAGGCGCGGTGGCCGTGGTGGGCAAACCAGGTTCTGGTGGGGTGTTGCTGCCTGCGGCCGAAGTGGCTCAGGCCCTGGTGGATGCGGTGCGGGTAGCCGCAAAGGCCCAGCCATGTCGTGGCAGCTTGCCAGCGGTGCCATTGCCCAACGCCGTGCCTTCGTCGGCAGGGGCCAGCGAACACATGGCCCGTCAAGTCATCGCCATGGGCCTGTCAACCGGCGGCGTCCAAGCGCTCACGCAGGTGCTCAAACGTTTGTCACCGCCTTTGCCGGGTTTGCTCATCGTGCAGCACATGCCGGCCGAGTTCACCGCCAGCCTCGCCCAACAACTGAACCACGACATGCCCCAGCTCGATGTGCGTGAAGCCCAAGACGGTGATGCGGTCGCACCCGGCCGCGTCCTGATCGCCCCGGGAGGCAAACACATGCTGCTTCGCGGCTCATTGCCACGAGGCTGGGTGGTAGAGATCACGCACACTGCCGCTGTGAACTACCACCGGCCTTCGGTCGATGTGCTATTCCATTCGGTGGCCCAGGCCGCTGGCCCGCAAGCCATCGGCGTGCTCATGACCGGCATGGGTGACGACGGCGCACAAGGCCTGCTGGCCATGCGACAAGCAGGAGGCCGCACGGCCGCCCAAGACGAAGCCACCAGCGCGGTGTATGGCATGCCTGCGGCAGCAGCAGCCTTGCAAGCAGCACAAAAAATCTTGCCGCTCCAGGAAGTGGCACGGTGGTTGATGGAACAGGCGCGGGGTCCAACAAAAGCTTGAAGCCGACCCGCAAACAAACACATCAATCCCATTCGGCCTGAGCTTGTCGAAGGACCATGACCGTGGCAATGGCCGCTTCAGAAGGTGCTCTGCGGCCCCCGCGACGACAAGCGCCGCAGCAACAAATCAAAACGCACTCCCTGCCCTACCGTTGCATGCAGTTCACCATCGAGTTGGGTGATGAGGCTGTCCACGAGTTTGAGTCCCAGTGATTTGCCCCCGCGCAGATCCAGCTCTTTAGAAAAACCAACGCCGTTGTCCTCAATCACCAAACGTGCGCCATCCGCTTGGGGCTTGAGCTCAATGCGCACCACACCTTCATCACGCCCCACAAAAGCGTGCTTGAGGCAGTTGGACAACAACTCGGTGACGATCAAGCCAAAAGGAATGGCCGCATTCAGGTCGGCTTCCACCGGCTGCAAATCAAGCAGCACGGTGATGCCACGGTTGCGTGTGCCCAAAGCGTCTTGCAACTGCGCCACCAAGTCGCCCAGGTAGTCGGCCAAGTCAATCGCGGAGAGCTGGTTCGATTGGTACAACTTTTCATGCACCAAGGCCATAGAACGAACACGCTCGGCGGTTTCTGCCAAGGCCAGCCGCGCGGCTTCGTCGGCCACGCTGTTGCGTTTGAGGTTGAGCAGGCTTTGAATCACCTGCAAGTTGTTCTTCACCCGGTGGTACACCTCACGCAGCAGGGTTTCTTTCTCGCTGAGGTTGGAGGCAATCTCGGCTTCTTTGCGCTTGCGGTCGTCAATGGGTTCGATCTGTTGAATCAAATAGGGCTGCTCACCCGCTGCGTCTTGCACCCGCGTGGCGGTCACGCGCACCCACACCCGGTTGCCGCTGCGATTGATCCAACGTTTCTCGATTTGTGAGGCTTTGACTTCACCGTGCAACAACGACTGCTCGAAGTCCTCGTGGCGGAGCAAGTCCTCCGGTGCCACGTGGCCGCTGGCGGGTCGATGCAACAGGGCCTCGGCCGGTTGGTCCAGCATCCCACACAGAGCGCGGTTCACATAGGTCCACTGGCCATGGGTATCGCTCAAAGCCATACCAATCGGGGCGTTATTCAAAATGGCTTCCAGGCGCTGCTCGCTGTCTTGCAACTGCCTGGCCTGTCGGCGCAGCAACTCTTCGCGGCGCAAGCTCTCGGTCATGTCGCGCACTTGTATCAGGCACTGGCGGCCATCGGCTTCGGACGACACCGCCAAGATGTCAACCGCATGGCGCATGCGCTCAACGTCGGACTCGCTGGAATAAAGCGGCAAGGGTGAAGGGTGCAAAGCCGATGACAGACGGCTGGAATGGCCACGCGTCAAGGCCTGCCCCACGGCGGCCAACAAGCGCGCGTTCACGTCCGCGCCGTAAACCTCATTCAGCATCAAACCCATCGGGCTCTGCGACAAACGGGAGTGGTTGCTTAACCAGTTGTTGAAACCCACCACGCGGCCTTGCGCATCCAGCAGCGCAAGGCCGAAATCGACGTGGTTCCACAGGTGGTGCATGCCTTCAGCTCACTTTTTGCTGGCCGTTTTCATCCAAGCCAAAATAGGTTCGCATGTGCACCACCAAGGCTTCGAGTGAGGGCACGTTCATCAAAAACATCACCATGCCGCTGACATTGCTGGCCCGCAGCGTCATGGAAATTTGCGCGAGCAACGTGGCTTCTCCCGGATGCAGGTGGTTCACGAGTTGATCCACCTCGCTGCTGGCCACCTTGGGCAAAGAGCCTTGAAACTCCACGCCGAACATGTCGGCCAACGCACCCATGCAGCTGTTGATGATGATGTTGCCCACTTCGGACAAGGCATCTTGTTCCAGCTCGGTGATGTCTTGCACATCGGCCACATGTTCGCCGAGCATGCGTCGCACCACTTCCAGGCTCGCTTGGTGGGGAAAGAGCAGCACGGCGTCGGTTTCAATGTCGATGCCCGAGGCAAAGTCTTGGGCGATGGAAACGAGTTTGCGGTTGGCTGCACTGTCGGGGAGCGACGCCAGTCTGGCGATCAATTCCTCGCGCGTCAGCAAGTCAACGGCCGGCACCGACATTTGCACCTCGGTTTGCACCACCTCGGCAAAGGTGGCGCTGGCCGCACCGAGGGCCACGTTGAAGGCCTCGGCGAGGGCGTCTTTTTCCAGCGCGGTGAGGACAATCATGCGCTGGCCCCCGCCGCTTGGCCTGAGAGTTTTTCAATGATTTGTTTCAGCACCGCCTCGCTGATGGGTTTGCGAAAGAAGTCGATCGCTATCGCAGCGGCGCGGCTTTGTATGGTTTCTTGCACATTGGCCGTGAGCAAGGCAATGCGCAGGGCGGGGTACTCCACCCGCAGCGACTCGGCCAAGTCCAGCCCCGTCATGCCCGGCATGTTGTGGTCCAGCAGCAACCATTGCACGGGTTTTGAGGCCAGCACGGCGCGGGCTTCGTCGGTGTTGGACGCTTCGTCAATTTGCACCCCGGGCAGCAGCTTGCGCAGCAAACCGGTGGACATGATGCGGGAGACTTTGCTGTCGTCCACCACGAGGACATGGATGTTTTCGCTCACGGCACGATCCTTCTAAAGGGAGTAAGGCGTAGGAATACGACACCGTCAGCACGGGCCGCAGAATGTTTTTAGCACAGGGATGGCGTGCTTGATCGATGGAAAAGCGACCTCCTTTGCCCTTGTGGCCGAAAGGAAACGGCTAACCCGCATATTTCACCAGGGACGCGCCCGAGTGGGCTGTGATGCGGTGCGCTGGCAAGGCGAGACGACGCTGCGGGCTCGTGCCCGCGAGGAGGAGCAACGCAGCTAGCGCGCCGCAGCACGGCTCAATCGGGTGTGTAGCGCTCGGTGCAAATTGGATTTGGCACTCGAAGCCAAGAAAGTGAGCATTCATGAGGTGTTGCGGGGCATAGGAAAGCGACCTGGTGAAACATGCGGGCTAACCCTGTAAGGGCGCACATTCCGGTCCAAATCCTTCTTTCAGGAGGCGGGTCAGCTTGTAGACTGCGGCGAGGCTTGACCTCCGGCCCTTTCCCAGCAACCCAGCAGGACCCAGACCGATGAATTCCTCCATTCTCATTGTTGAAGATGAAGCGGTGGTGGCCCTGGACTTGCAAGCCCAGCTCGAAGACATGGGCTACACGGTGGTGGGCACTGCCGCCACAGGCTTGCAAGCCCTGGCCCTGGCCCGCTCACACCGCCCGCAATTGATCTTGATGGACGTGCGCCTCAAAGGTGACATGGACGGCATTTCGGTCGCCCAGACGGTGGCCCGTGAACTGGGCACGCCCGTGGTATTCCTCACCTCCTACAGCGACAACCAAACCGTGGACCGTGCTGCACAAACAGCACCCTATGGCTACTTGACCAAACCCTTCCAAATTCGCGAGTTGCGCGCCGTGGTCGAAGTGGCCTTGGCCAAGGCCACGATGGAGCGCCAGCTCAAAGAATCGGAGCGTTGGTTTGCCCGCACCTTACGCTGCGTACAAGACAGCGTGATCGTCACCGAGGCCGATGCACGCATTCGTTTCTTGAACCTGGCCGCCGAAACCATGACAGGTTGGTCACAAGAAGAAGCCAAGGGCCACGAGGTGAACGACATCTTGCGTTTTGCTGAGCAAACCTTGGACGGCCAGCCCAGTCCAGCACACAGCGGCGTTGAACGCGTTCTGGAAAGTGGCGAGGTGGTGGGTGCTCAGTTGGGGCGATTGCTCCAACGACGAGACAAACAAGAAATCGCCGTTGACACATCGGTTGCACCCATTGACGACGAGGCGGGTCAACCCATGGGCGCCGTGGTGATACTGCGGGACGCCAAAGTTCGCCTGGATAACGAGGCCCGTCTGCGCGCCAGTGAAGAACGTTTTCGCGACGTGTTCAACCACGCCCCCTTGGGCATGGCCTTGCTGTCCACCGCAGGGCGTTTCTTGCAGGTCAATGCAGCGTTTTGCAAACTGTTGGGAAAACCCGAAAACGAGCTGCTTTCACAAACCCATGCCAGCGTGACAGACGATCAGGACCAAGCGCACGAGCTGCTGCAACTGGGTGCGCTGCAAACCGGCCATGCCAAGGTGGTGCAGTTTGAAAAGCGCTACCTGATCGGGTCACCCCCGCAAGTTCTATGGGCCTTGGTCAGCGTGTCCTTGCTGCAAGAGCAGGGCTTGCCGAGTTGTTATTTGTACCAAGTGCACGACCTCACCGAACAAAAGCGTTCCGCCGAACGACTGGCAGAGTTGGCCGCCGAGCGCATGCGGCGTGAGGCCAGCGAGTTGGTGTCCCAGGCCAAGGACGAATTTTTGGCCCGGGTCAGCCACGAAATGCGCACCCCTTTGAATGCAGTGCTCGGTTTCGCCCAATTGCTGCAAATGCAACATGGTCAGTCTGGCGGTGACCTGCCGCGTTTTGTCGAGCAAATCGTCAACGCGGGGCACCACCTCACGGCCATGGTGGATGATTTGCTGGACATTCAGCAAGCCACTGCGGGCAGGCTCTCACTCCACCTGCAAAACGTCACGCTGGAAAATACAGTGCGCACCGTGATTGCCTTGTTGCAAACCGAGGCTCAAAACCGCCATGTGCAGTTGGTCAACCAATGCCCCGTTGGCATTGAACTGCTGACCGATGAGACCCGTTTGCGCCAAATTCTGTTGAACCTGGCCTCCAATGCCATCAAGTACAACAAGCCAGATGGCAAAGTCATCATCGTGTGTCAGCAAAACGCTGAAGGCAGCGTGGTACTCACAGTGGCGGATACGGGCTTAGGCATGACGCCGGCGCAAATTGAAGGCCTGTTTCGTCCCTTTGAGCGTTTGGGCAAAGAAAGAACGTCCATCCCCGGCGTGGGCCTGGGGTTGGTGATTTCCCGCCGCATTGCCGAGTCGCTGGGCGGTCAACTCACGGTAAAAAGCGTGCTGGGTGAAGGCACGCAGGTGTTGGTCACGCTGCCTGCGTCAAAAGCGCCTTCAGTACAGAGCTGAGCGGCTCCTACACAAACCCCACATTCCGTGCCGCGCCAAAGTTGGCGAGGTTGGGCAGCACGGCGTTGAGTTGGCCATCAGGAACGCCCCACCAACGCAATAGCGTGGCGGCGTATTGATCCACCGAGGTGGTGGGGATCCAGCGGCCTTCTGAGGTGGCGGAATTGCTCACGTCATTCACACCGCCTTGCACCAGCTCGGGGTAGGTGCCATAAGTCTTGCCGCCTTTGACCGCACCGCCTAGCACGAGGTGGTGGTTGCCCCAGGCGTGGTCGGTGCCGGTGCTGCTGTTGGGTTTGAAGGTGCGGCCGAAATCACTTTGGGTGAAGGCGGTGACTGAACTGCCCAAACCGAGCTGGTTCATGGTGGCGTAAAACGCGGCCATGGCGTCGCCCACCTGCTTGAGCAAACGCGCATGGGCGCCTTGGCTGGGTGTGCCCGTGATGACTTGATCAGCATGGGTGTCAAAGCCACCAATTTGCGCAAAGAAAATTTGGCGGCTGCCTTGTACCGTGGCCCGCGCCTCAATCAATTTGGCAATTTGATAGAGCTGCTGGCCAATGCCAGTATTCACTTTGCCGTTGGCGATCAAAGGGGCAAAACCTGCGTTGATCGCCGCCGATGCGCCGCTGTCACCGGGCTGCATTTTCACAATGGGCCCCAAGCGGGTTGACGCTGAAAACGCATCGCGGTGAATCTTGGCATAGGCGTCGGCCAACACGGTTTCTTGCGCCGGGTTGTACATGGCGTCAATCGCGGCTTTGCGTGCGGCATTCGGGGCCCAGTTCAAATCGGTGCCTTGTAGGCCATTGGC
This sequence comes from Pseudomonadota bacterium, assembly GCA_046049865.1. Classification (GTDB taxonomy): domain Bacteria; phylum Pseudomonadota; class Gammaproteobacteria; order Burkholderiales; family Burkholderiaceae_C; genus JANPCX01. Next base: position 81,818 of record JBJOQO010000004.1, read on the forward strand.
TCCAAAGGTGGCGCCAGGGCCGGGCAGCACCAAAGGTGCGGTGAGCGACGTGGTGCCGAAACGGGCCGTCCCGCCCACGGAAATCACCGGGTTGGTGGTGCCGATTTGCTGCGAGGCCCGGCCACCCCAACCGGTGCGCTCGAGCGAATCGCTGGTGCCGGTTTCCCACAGAATTTGCTGGTCGGAGTGGGAGAACAACCCGTCAGGTCGCAGCGGTGAATTGGAAGGTGCGGCCTGGTACTGGGCTTTGGTCAGCGGCTGATACAGCGGCCCCACATTCACCACAGGTGTCAAATGTCCGGCGTTCCAGGCCGTGGACAAGGCCGACAACGCGGGGTGCAACCCCAGCTTGCCGTCCATGGCCACGAGCTCTGCCCTGGGTATGGCCAAGCCCGCACGCACGGCACTGTACTGGGCATGCGTGGCCACTTCTGCGGGGATGACGGTGTTCATGCCATCGTTCCCGCCGTAAAGAAAAATGCAGACCAAAGCGCGGTAGTCGCTTTGCGCCGCAGCGCCAGAGGCCAACAACAAATTGCCTGTGCTGCCCAAGCCCAGTGCGCCGGCCAAGGTGGAGGCGTGGCGAAGGAAGGATCGGCGTGAGGGGTGTGCGTGGTGGTGTAGATGGCGGTGTGAATGAGACATGACAACCTCAGCGCAAAACTTGGTATTGGGGGGAAGCAAACACCAAGTAGGCGGCGGCCTTGACTCGGTTGAGTTGCCAGTTGGTGGCGTCTCTGGAGGATGTCCACCACGACACGGCTTCGATAGTTTTGGTGCGCGCCGCGGTGGGCAAGGGAGCACCCAAGGCCATTAGCGAAATTCGGTCGACGAGCTTTGCTGCGTCGGGCGCGTCAGCCAAGAAAGAAGTCAAGTCCACCTTGGTACCCACGGCATTGGGCACACTGGCCTCTGGATTGGAACCGTTCCAATCGAAAACATAGGTCAGGAAGTTCAGTCGCTGCAAGCCGGAATTCACGCTGTGAATACCGAACTGCGGGCCGACCAGGTTGCCTGTGTTGGCGACCGGGTAGTCGGGCGGGAAAAAGTTAAACACTGAAGGCGGCCTGAAGACCATTTGTTTGAGGTCGGCGCCCCACCAGTAGCCCAGCGCGTCACCGTCGGTTCTGCCCTTCATGGCACGCAACACACCGGTGAACATTTGCACCGGCTCACGCAGGCGGCCACCCGTGGACGAAGCCGTCGTGCTGCGGGCGTCCGCATCAAGCAAGATGGCCGCTACCGTAGCCGCCATGTCGCCTTTTTGTCCGGTTCCAAAAATACCGAATTTGCCCGCGTTGAATGCCGTGGCTACGCGCGTGACATAAGCCGGGCTTGGATTGCTCACCACCAAATGTTGGATCAGCTGTTTGCTGATGAAGGGTGCGATATTGGGGTGCGTCATCAGGCTGTCCAGCACACGCTCAAGCGCGGCATCGGTTTTGTGTCCGGCCGCCAAGGTGACGCCGGACAACAATCTGCGCGGGGCGCTGTCGTGGTATTGGTCCACGGGCACCATATCGCCCCCGTAGTAGCGGCAATTAGCCCCCGTTGGGTAGCAACCCCAGCCCGAGGTGCCGCCAGCAGGGTAGGTCCACCCTGTCAGCGCATAGGCGTATTCGCGCACCACGTCGTTGTCATAGGTGGGGGCGCATGCACCGCCCTTCAAACTGCCATCGATATTCAACTCACAGGTGCCGATGGCGAAGAGTTGCAGCAGCTCGCGCGCGTAGTTTTCGTTTGGCGCAGACTTGTTGTTGTTGGCGTTGTTCAAGTAGTCGCCCATCACGGGGGACAAAGACACCTTCTTGAGGATTTGCCTGTAGTTGCCAAAAGCGTTTTGCAACAAGGTGTTGTAGTAGTAGCGCATCCCGTAGGTGCCTTCTACTTCCAGGTTGCTGATCACCACAATTTGCTGCAAGGCAAAAGCCACGCGCTGACGAAGTTGGTCGGGTCTGTCCATCGCATTGCGGTAGAAGTCCCACAGCAAGGGCTGCGACGAGAAGTTGTCGCGCCAACACTGCGGGCCCGCGTTGGCCGGCAGGTCGCAAAAACCATCGGTTTTGCTGGTGACCTTGTGGATGCCATCTCCCCCACCTGCGGTGTAGGCCGAGGTGTTCAAGGTCAGTTGTTCAGCGACCCACGCATCCACGCCTTTGGACTTGATGTCCACCAGCAAAGCCTCGGTTGCACCGAAGGTGGCCTGCTCGGCCAAACGCACGGCATTACGCTGGGACACGGCAGGAGCGGGCGGCGGCGCGGGCGGAGGTGGCGGTGGCGGTGGCGGTGGCGGTGGCGGCGGGGTTGGGGTTGGGGTTGGGGTTGGGGTTGGGGTTGGGGTTGGGGTCGGGCTCGGTGCGGGAGCAGGTGCAGGTCCCGGAGCGGGGGCTGGCGTCGCTCCAGGCGCGGGGGCCGGCGTCATGGTCACCACCACAGGCGTCATGGGTGCCGGTGTGGGCGCCGGAGTTGTCACGCTCACAGGTGCAGGTGAGGACGACACGGTGACGCTGGGCGCTGGTGCCGGTGCTGGGAAAGAAGAACTACCTGCACTTCCAGACCCGGTATCACCACCTCCGCAGCCTACCGCTGCGACTGCCACAAACAGGCCATGTATCCAAGGAGCATTGACACGCATATTGACTGCCTTCTTTAACTATGAGGATGCGCTGCAAAACGCCTTGCGGACTGTGGCAACACAGCCTCGCAAAAGTGATCCAGAGCATCCTTGAACTGCACACATTCCGACAAGCGTCCACGACGGGTTTGCACAGGCGATGTCGCGGGCATGGCCCCGGATTTGAACCGATAGCACTGCCCAGCAACGTCAATCTTGTAAGAGATCGAAACAAAGACTGCGGTGGCAACCGCCACAAAGCGTCAGGACATTCAGGGAAGCGAGAAACAGCAGATGTCATGCAAACTCAATGCCGACAATGACCTTGGCTCACAGTTGCTCACAATTTCACGCGCATGGCCTCACATGGGCACGCTGGGGTTGCTCACCACGCCATCACGCAGTAGCAATACTTGTCGTTCGACCAGGGTTTGCACCAAGTCATCGCACCACAGGTGGATGCTGGCATGCGGCCGCCCCAAAGACTCCCAGATGCTTCGCATGAGAGTGGTGTCGCCCACCCAAAGGTGCAAGGCCGATAGAGACTGGCTGTTCAATTCGAGCAAATGAAATTTGAGCAGCACTTTGGCAGCATGCAAAGCATGCTCTGAGGGCGATGCACGGAACCGCGCCAAGCGGCTCTTGGCACGGGCCAAGGCAACGGTGACATCGGTGAAGGGTGCGCCATGGCCGGGAATGACCCACTGCACATTCAGCGTTTCGATCTGCTGCAAAACGGCGGCCACGTCATCAAAGGCATGCTCGCCATCCAGCTCGGGGAACACCACACCAAATCCGTTTTCCCACAACGCATCACCGGAAATCAACACCCTGTTTTCGTCGTCGAACAACATGATGGCATCGGGGTCGTGCCCTGGCGCGGCCAGAATGTCCCAGCGCCGATGACCCCAAAAAAAATGCTCCCCTGGCCGCAAGCTGCCGTGCACCTCAAAACGCTCGCAGGTTTGCCCCGTGGCGCGGTAGCTCAGCGCCGAGGCGTCCCACCGCCGCACCGCTTCAAAACCACCAGGCGGAATGAACACCGGCGCGCTGAAGGCGCGCTGCAAACCGGCGTTGCCGCCGCAGTGGTCGGAATGCAAATGGGTGTTGATGACGCATCGCAGCGCTTGGCCTTGCAGGCCATGTTTGACCAGGGCCACGGTTTGATCCGCATGCGCGGCATGACCGGTATCAATCAGGGCCGCGCCCGGGTGGTCTGGCTCACCCAGCAACAGGACATTGTTGGCCGACAACCAACCACGTTCAAAAATGCGCAGCCCCTGCATCGCAACAGGAGCCTCTGGCGCCGAGTACACCAAACGAATCATGCCCGCACTCTAACGGCATGACGCCGCCGTGACAGCGCACAAAAAAAGAGCCCTGCTTTTGCAGGGCTCAGGCGTGGTAGCAATAACGCTTTTCTTATTTTGACAAACGGGCCTGCAAGCTGGCTTGCACTTGTGTCAGCGCCGACGGCAAATGGTAGGCCAGTTGAGTGAACAACTCGGTGTGCAGCTGCAGCTCGGCGTTCCACTCGGCAGCGTCGATGCGTGTGACTTGCTCGTACTGCTGGGCCGTGAAATTCAAACCCGTCCAGGTGATGTCGCTGTAGGTGGGCGTGACGCCAAAAATGTTCTCCACGCCCTGGCCTTGACCTTCCACGCGCTCCAACATCCACTTGAGCACGCGCATGTTTTCGCCGTAACCAGGCCACACGAATTTGCCGTCGGCACCTTTGCGGAACCAGTTGACGCAGTAAATCTTGGGCAGCGTGGCACCCGAGGCTTGCAGTTTGGCGCCCAGGTCGAGCCAATGCTGGAAGTAGTCGCTCATGTTGTAGCCCATGAAGGGCAGCATGGCGAAGGGATCGCGGCGCACCACGCCTTGCTGGCCTGCGGCCGCGGCGGTGGTTTCGGAACCCATGGTGGCAGCCATGTAAACACCTTCGACCCAGTTGCGGGCTTCGGTGACCAAAGGCACGGTGGTGGAACGGCGGCCACCAAAGATGAAGGCGTCAATAGCCACGCCCTTGGGATCGTCCCAAGCCGAATCCAGCGCCGGGTTGTTGGTGGCGGCCACGGTGAAGCGGGCATTGGGGTGGGCCGCTTTGGCGCCGGTCTCTTTGGCGATGGCGGGGGTCCAGTCTTTGCCCTGCCAGTCAATCAGGTGGGCCGGAGGGGTGTCCGTCATGCCCTCCCACCACACGTCGCCTTCATCGGTCAGGGCCACGTTGGTGAAGATCACGTCGCGCTTCAAGCTGTTCATGCAGTTGAAGTTGGTGAGCGTGTTGGTACCCGGGGCCACGCCAAAGTAACCGGCTTCGGGGTTGATGGCATAGAGGCGGCCATCAGCACCGGGTTTGATCCAGGCAATGTCGTCGCCAATGGTGGTGACCTTCCAACCATTCAGGCCCGCAGGGGGGATCAACATGGCGAAGTTGGTTTTGCCGCAGGCGCTGGGGAAGGCCGCCGCGACGTGGTGTTTTTTGCCTTCCGGCGAGGTCACGCCAAGCACCAGCATGTGTTCGGCCAACCAGCCCTGGTCGCGGCCCATGGTGCTGGCAATACGCAGCGCGAAACACTTCTTGCCCAGCAGCGCATTGCCGCCGTAGCCGGAGCCGTAACTCCAGATTTCACGGGTTTCGGGGTAATGCACGATGTACTTGGTGGTGTTGCACGGCCAGGACACATCTTTTTGGCCCGACTCCAGCGGCGCCCCAACGGTGTGAACGCAGGGCACGAACTCGCCGTCTTCGCCGAGCACGTCCAGCACCTTGGCGCCCATGCGCGTCATGATTTTCATGTTGACGGCCACATAGGGGCTGTCCGACAACTCGACGCCGATGTGGGCGATGGGTGAGCCCAATGGGCCCATGCTGAAGGGCACCACATACATGGTGCGGCCGCGCATGGCCCCTTTGAACAAAGCCTTGTCACCGGTTTGCAGCAAGGCACGCATCTCGGCGGGATTCATCCAATTGTTGGTGGGGCCAGCGTCTTCTTGTTTGGCGCTGCAGATGTAGGTGCGGTCTTCCACGCGAGCCACATCACTCGGGCTGCTGCAAGCCAGATAGCTGTTGGGGCGCAGCTCCGGGTTGAGTTTTTTGAACGTGCCGGCCGCGACCAATTGGGCGCACAGGCGGTCATATTCGGCGGTGCTGCCATCGCACCAGTAAACATCCTTGGCTTCGGTCAAGGCAGCCATTTGGGCCACCCATTCGATCAAGCGGGTATGGCGAACAGTAGCGGGCGTATTCAAGCGCAAGCCCTCCATCACGGGTCGGTTCATGGTGCTTCCAGTCGAGTCAAAAATCTGTGGGATCAGCAAGGGCGCTGCAACGCCTGTGCCGATCCCTCGTGTTCACCCGAAACTTGACGCCAGTGGGGATCAATTTGGCATCATGGCGGCTGGTTGAGGGTGGGCCAGCGCGGCGGGTTGGTGATTGTGAAATCAGTGTAATTCGCTTGTAACCACCCGATGTTAGGGGGTCATGTTTATCTTGCATGACCCCATGCATAGGATCGTTTCGCGTTGATAGAGGTATCGTCACCATATGAATTCCTCAAACAAAATTCACCGCAGATCCCTGGTTTTGGCGGGGGCTTTGTCTGTTTTGGCTACCAACGAAGCTCGTGCGGCACAAAAACAGTCGCTCGAAGACCCCATGCGCCTTGGGGTGGACGACGCTTTGATGAAGTCGGGCTTGGCGCGGGCACTGCAGCGGGCCTTTGGGGTGGACACTGGCGTCGCCGTCAACCTGACCAGTGGCCCCGCACTGGCCATGCTGGAGGCCACCGAGCTGGGCGACATGGATGCCGCATTGACCAATGTGAGTTGGTTAGAGTCGCAAATTGAAAAGCAGGGTCTGGTGCACGACAGGCGTGCTATCGCCACCGGCGGCTTGTTGCTGGTTGGCCCCGCCGCCCTGGCCAAAGCCCTGGATGCCAAACGCGACATCGTTTTGGCCCTGCAGCGCCTGTCACAAGCGCAAGTACCCTTCATCAGCGGCAGCCCCGGCTCAGGAAGCCAGCTCGCGGAACAAGCCTTGTGGCGAGCCGCGGAAGTCGTGCCGGATCCGACCTGGCACTTCCCACCCACGGGCGACGCCACGATGATCAGCCAAGCCAAAGACAAACAGGCCTGCATGCTCGTGGAAGCAGGCGCCTGGATGGCGCAAGGCGGTGGCAGCGGCTATGCAGTGCTGGTAGAGGGCGACCAAAAGTTGAACATGCCCGTGCACGTGATGCGTTCCTTCCGCGTTAACCACCCCGCAGGCAAGCTCTTCGTCAATTGGATTGCGGGCGGGCGCGGGCGGCGTGTCGTCGCCGGCCAGCGCGGCTACCGCAGCGCATGACCCCACCGCGGCAACTGCTGTCCGTGAACCGCGCCACGGCCAGAACCGTGCGCATCCACGGCAGGGATGTGCTCACGGCCATCTACAAACAGAAGGTTGACGGCCTGGTCGAGGTGGGCCCCATGGGCCTGCAGGGCGACGAACAAGCCGACCTCACGGTGCACGGCGGCCTGTCCAAAGCCGTCTACGCCTACCCCAGCGAGCACTACCCCTTTTGGCAAACCGTGCGCACCCAGGCCCAGGTGGGTTTATGGGACGAAGCTTTGCAACCCGGCGCCATGGGCGAGAACCTCACCCTGTCGGGTTTGCTCGAAAACCAAGTGTGGGTGGGCGACTTGCTGCGCTTCGAACACTGCGAACTCGCTGTGAGCGAGCCGCGCCAACCTTGCTTCAAATTCAACGCTGCCATGGGTTTCAACCAGGCCACGAAATTGATGGTGCAAAGCGGCTGGTGCGGGTTTTATTTGGCGGTGCGGGTGCCGGGGCGCATTCAGGCCGGCGAAAGTTTTGAATTGATTCCGGGGCCGCGTGAGGTCGGCATACCGGAGCTGTTTCGCAGCCGGGCGCGGTAGAACGGCAACTTGCGAATCGTGCGGGTGACGGCAGTCAGTCCGGCACTGCACCGACCTGCCAAAGCACGTCGCATTTCTTGCAGTGCCGCAGCAACGGCGTTCCCGGTTTGGCGTCGGTTTCCAGCGGGGCCCCTACAGCGCCACCACAGTCCGGGCACAGAAAACGGGACCCCATGCGCGACAGGACTGTGAAAAGGGCAGCAACAATACAAAGGAACCAAACCACACCAAAAACCTGTTGCCAACGGACTTCGGTTATCCAGTACATCCCCAATGCCAACAGCACCATGCCAACGATGGCAACTCCCAAAATCCCTGCCCCCTGGCGATCCATGAACTGATGCGCCCTCTTCACGGTCGTCATTTTTTCCCCTCTCTCTTCTTTGCACTCAATACGTGGGTGAGTCAGGCTATCACGCCGCCCATAAGACAATACCCACCGACCCCTCTGGAGATTGCCCCCCATGCTCGCCTACCGACACGCCTTTCACGCGGGCAACCACGCCGATGTACTCAAGCACACCGTTTTGGCCCTGGTGCTGCGTTACATGAATCAAAAAGACAAACCCTATCGCCTGGTGGACACGCACTCAGGTGCCGGGGGCTATTCGCTGGAAGGGCGTTACGCGCAAAAGAAGGGCGAGTACGAAGAAGGCATAGGCCGTCTTTGGGCGATGGACGCCGCGCAGCGTGAGGCCATGCCAGCGGCGGTGGCTGACTACTTGGAATTGGTGCGCCAGTTCAACCCCGGCGGCGACCAGCCTGCTGGCAAGGTGGCCGTGCAGCTGGAACAGTATCCGGGTTCGCCCGCCATTGCCCGGTCCCTGCTGCGCCCGCAAGACCAAATGCGTTTGTTCGAACTGCACCCCACCGACTTCCGGATTTTGGAGTCTTACATGGCCGAGCAGCGTGGGGCGGAGGTGAAGCAGCTTGACGGGTTTGACAGCCTCAAGGGCCAGGTGCCCCCTTCAAGCCGCCGCGCCGTGGTGCTGATGGACCCGAGTTACGAAGGCCACAAAGACTATGGCCGTGTGGTGGCCAGCCTGCGCGCTGCCCTGGAGCGTTTCGCCGAAGGTGTTTACATGGTGTGGTACCCGCAGGTGCAAAAACTGGAAGCGGCGCAACTGCCCAAACGTTTGGAAGCACTGGCACCCAAAGGCTGGTTGCATGCGCGGCTGACGGTGCAGCAGCCTGATTCACAAGGTTTTGGTTTAGCGGGCAGTGGCATGTTCATCTTGAACCCGCCCTACACCTTGCACGATGAGTTGCTCACCGTATTGCCGTACCTGACCGAGGTGCTCGGGCAGTATGAAGGGGCGAACTACTTGTTGGAACAGAAGGCGGCGTGAAGAGCCATGGCATTCACCGAGCCTGAAAAAATCAAAATGCGCGCGCTCAAGGGCGTAGGTGACACCGTGATATCGCGGTTGGAGCAAATGGGTTACTCGTCGTTGTCGCAATTGGTGGATGAAGACCCTTTGTTCATCACCCAACAAATCTCTCAGATGATGGGCTCTACCTGCTGGCACAACAGCCCTCAGGCGCGCGGCGCCATCAGCGCCATTGTGGCCATGGCGGTGCACGAGGCAAGCCAATCCAACTGACACCGGAGGTGGGCGCATGGGCCCCTTGCATGGACTGAAAGTCATCGAACTGGGCCAGCTCATCGCCGGCCCCTTTGCTGCGAAAACCTTGGCCGACTTTGGCGCTGAAGTCATCAAGATTGAACCGCCCGGCAGTGGCGACCCACTGCGCCAATGGCGTTTGCTGCACAACGGAACGAGTGTGTGGTGGCAAGTGCAGTCGCGCAACAAACACAGTGTGGCACTGGATTTGAAAGACCCCGCGTCGCGCGACATCGTGCGCGCTCTCATCCTTGAAGCCGACATCCTCATCGAAAACTTCAAGCCCGGCGTGATGGAATCATGGGGCATGGGTTATGAAGACCTGAGCGTCAGCAATCCAGGGCTCATCATGTGCCGCATCAGCGGTTGCGGCCAAACCGGTCCCTACAAAGACCGCCCGGGTTTTGCTGCCGTGGCCGAGGCCATGGGTGGGCTGCGTCACCTCACAGCAGAACCCGGCCGTGTGCCGGTGCGCATGGGCGTGAGTTTGGGCGATACGCTGGCGTCCCTGCATGGCGTGATCGGCATCTTGATGGCCTTGCAGCACCGTCACCAAAGCATCAGTCCCGACGCACCCAAAGGCAAAGGCCAGGTGGTGGATGTGGCGCTGTATGAAGCGGTGTTCAACTGCATGGAAAGCCTGCTGCCCGAGTACAGCGCTTTTGGTGCCATTCGCCAACCAGCGGGCGGTGCGCTGCCGGGCATCGCACCGAGCAATGCCTACCCCTGTGTAGACGGCTGGGTGCTGGTCGCGGGCAATGGCGACTCCATTTTCAAACGGCTGATGCATGCCATGGACCGAGACGACCTGGGGCTGGACCCAGACCTTGCGGGCAACGCAGGCCGTGTCGCGCGTGTCGCTGAAATTGACGCTGCAATTGGCGCGTGGACCCAAACCCGCAGCGTGGCGGATGTGCTCACCACCTTGGAGGCTGCGCAAGTGCCCGCAGGCCGCATCTACACCGCACAAGACATTGCCCAAGATCCGCACTACCGCGCGCGCGGCATGATTCAGCAAATCACCACGGCAGATGGTTTGCAATTGGATGTGCCCGGCATCGTGCCCAAACTCAGCCTCACGCCCGGGGCCATCACACGTTTGGCACCGGAATTGGGGCAGGACAATCACAGCGTCCTGGGATCATCCAACGCAGAAAGCACCCCGCCGTGAGGAAAACCACCGAGCCCGTGGCGGGCCGCGCCTGGCACCAACGCCCCATGTGCCGTTTGGTTTGGTGCGTCTTCGGTGCCGCGGTCGGCATCAGTGCGGCCTTGTGGGTGGTCGGCCCACTGCACAACAGTTTTCTGCTCGCGTCCTTGGGCGGCTCCACCATCTTTCTCTTCGGATTGACGCGGGCCCCAGCCGCGCAACCTCGCGCCCTGTTTGGCGGACATCTGGGTGGTGCCTTGATCGGGATCGCGTGTTTCCAGGCTTTCGGTGACGCCTTGCCGGTCTATGCCCTGGCGACATCACTGGCCTTGTGCTTCATGCTGCTCACCCGCACCGTGCACCCACCGGCGGGCGCCAACCCCATCTTGATGATTTACGTGCACGCCACTTGGTCGCACTTGTGGAACCCTGTGTTGCTGGGGGTGGGTTGCCTCGCACTCGTGGCCATGCTGTGGAGTCGTCTGTACCCCGATTTGGCGCGCTACCCGGTGTCACCTTGGGAGCCCTCGCCGCCGACATTGAACTGGGGTGGCTGGAAGGACTGAAGCCCAGGGTCGCGCAGCTTTCACAGCGCCGTCATGCAGCGATGCCAACATACGCCGCATCGCCATCATCGACCCCCTCATGCCTCTCGCACCCAGTGCGCAAAACGGTCGACCACTTCCGCCTCGACTGGGCCTTTTGATCGGCGCGCAGTTTTTCTCCGCGCTGGCAGACAACGCCCTGCTCATCGTCACCATCGCCCTGTTGATCGAACAAGGGCTTCCCGCTTGGTGGGCACCCTTGCTGAAGTTGGGTTTCACCCTGTCCTATGTGCTGCTCGCGCCCTTTGTGGGGCCCATCGCCGATGCCATTCCCAAGGCGCGCTTGATGGCCTGGATGAATGGGCTCAAGGCCGTGGGCGTGTTGGGTTTACTCGGTGGCTGGCATCCGGCCTTGGCATTTGCGGTGGTGGGTTTGGCCGCAGCGATTTATGCGCCGGCGAAATACGGCTTGGTGACGGAATGGGTGCAGCCTGATCAACTGGTGGCGGCCAACGCGTGGTTCGAAGTGTCTGTGGTGGGCGCCGCGCTGCTCGGTGCGGTGCTTGGCGGCTTGTTGGTCAGCCCTTGGTGCCTGGCGCAGTTTGGTTTGGTGGGCGTTTGGTCGGACTCGCTGCCAAGCGTCTACAGCGGCTCGCTGATGGGTTTGTTGCTGGTCTACGCCGTGGCGGGTGTGCTCAACCTGGGCGTGCCCGACAGCGGGGCAACCTACCCACCCAGCCACCAACACCCGCAGACCCTGGTGCGCGAGTTTTGGCAAGCCAACCGTACCTTGTGGGCAGACCGGGATGGTGGTTTGTCGCTCGCCGTTACCACCTTGTTCTGGGGGCTCGGTGCCACCTTGCAGTTCGCTGTGTTGCGCTGGGCGGCCGACGTGCTTTATTTGCCACTAGACCAAGCAGCCTATTTGCAAGCGGCCGTGGCGGTGGGGGTGGTGGTGGGCGCTGGGGCGGCGGGCCGGTGGGTGCCGCTGCATCAGGCGCACCGCTTGTTGGGTGTGGGTGTGTTGCTCGGCGGCTTGGTTGCAGCGGTGGCCAGCAGCCGCAGCTTGACGGTGGCGCTGCCCCTCTTGGTGTTGGTGGGTGCAGCGGGCGGCTTGCTGGTGGTGCCACTGAATGCCTTGCTGCAGCACCGGGGTTACCAATTGCTCAGTGCTGGGCGTTCGGTTGCGGTTCAGGGTTTCAATGAAAACGCGAGCGTGCTGGTGATGTTGGGGCTGTACGCCCTGATGTTGGCCGCTGACATGTCCGTCGTCACCTTCATCACCGTCTTTGGAGTGGCCATTGGCCTGGCGATGGCGTTGCTGATGGTCCGCGAGCGCCAGCGCGACTTGCGAGCGGCCTTGTTGCGGCCAACGCCGCCTACGTGAGGCGCATCAAGTGTGGGGCTGTACCTCGGCGGGAAACAACATGCCAGGTTGTTGGTCCGCCTGGCGAATCACGGTTTGCAACACACCTTCAAAACGCGCCACGATGCGGTCCCAGTCCCATTGGCTGGCGGTGTGGCGGGCGGCGGCGGCCATGGATTGGCGTTGCAAAGGGTTTTGCGCCAGCAGCAACGCGGCCTGCACAAATGCGGCCTGCTGGGCGAAAGGCACGGTCACGCCGTTCTCGCCAGACTGAATCAATTGCGCTGCCGCCGCATAGTTGTAGGCCACCACGGGCAGGCCACTGGCTATGGCCTCTAGGGTGACGTTGCCAAAGGTTTCAGTCACGCTGGGAAATAAAAAGAGATCGGCAGATGCATAGTGGGCAGCCAAGTCGTCGCCGCTGCGCTGGCCTGCAAAGATGGCGCTCGGGTAACGCGCTTGCAAAACTGCACGCATCGGCCCATCACCCACCAAGAGCAAACGCGCGCGTGGCTCGCGTGCCAGCACGGCATCGAAGGCGTCGGCCACGGTGTCGAGGTTTTTTTCTGGCGCCAAACGCCCCACACAGGCCAGCACCAGGTCTTGTGGCGCCACGCCCCATGAGGCGCGCAGCGGTTCACTGCGACGCGCGGGGTTGAATTGACGCGTGTCCACGCCGCGCCCCACCACCGTGAGGTGGCGCAAGCCGCAGGCCTCCAAGTCGCGTTTGAGCGCCTCGGTGGGCACCATGGTGCAGTGGGTGCGGTTATGAAACTTGCGCAAGTAGGCCATGATGGGCTTGCGCAACCAGCCAATGCCGTAGTGCTGGCTGTAGGCGTGAAAGTTGGTGCGAAAGTCAGAGCTGATGGGCAGCTTCAGGTGGTGGGCTGCTTGCAGCGCAGACCAGCCCAAAGGGCCTTCGGTGGCAATGTGCACGACGTCGGGTCTGTGCACGGCCCACAACTGCACCAGCGAACGTTTGGAGGGCACGCCCATGCGCAAATTCGGGTAACGCGGAATGGGCAAGCCGCGCATCAACACCTCGTGAAAACGCACGCTGCGGTCGCCGGACTCTTGTTTGTCTTGTCTGGGGCGTATCAATTGCACGTCGTGGTTGCGGTGGTGCAAACCTTCCACCACTTTGGCAATCGTCATGGCCACGCCATTGACTTCCGGTGGGTAGGTTTCTGTGACCACCGCGATTCGCAGCGACCGATGCACGGCCGGGTAGTTGTCCACCAAGATGCCGGGGGGTGCTGGAATGTCCATGTTCGGAATGCTGCATTAGATACGCGACAAATTGGTGACAACGCGGAAGAGTCCGCGTTTGACACGCTCACGTCATACAAACGTCACAGCAGCTTCATCTGCCACCGTCACCATCGCGACATACAGCCCCGACATCCACCGCACGTGGGCTGGATTAACACCGAGGATTGCCGTGAAAGCTTACTTCAAAGAGTTAGCCGTGCAGCGTTGGGACGACCACCGCTACTACCACCACAGCCGCATCAACCAAAGCCTGCATTTGGTGAGCGCAGTGAGTTTTGTGATTGCTTACGGTTTGTTGTTGGTGGACCCTGCCATGGCCGCCGTGCTGGCCTGGTGTGTGTCCATGACCAGCCGCCAAGCCGGGCACTTTTTCTTTGAACCCCGTGGTTACGACGAAGTCAACCAAGCCACCGACGAGCACAAAGAAGAAATCAAAATTGGCTACAACATTCGCCGCAAGATTGTGCTGATGGCGGTGTGGGTGTTGATCCCTCTCGTTTTGTGGCTTTCACCTTCCTTGTTTGGGTTGATTGACCCCGCCCTTGATTTCAACGGTTTCATCCACGATGTGGGCACGGCCTGGTTGGCGCTGGGGGTTGCGGGCTTGTTGTTCCGCGTATTGCAACTGTGGGTGCAACAAAGTTTGGCCACGGGTTTGGTGTGGGCAAGCAAAATTTTGACCGACCCTTTCCACGACATCAAACTGTACTGGCGCTCGCCCTTTTACTTGCTGCGCGGCGAGCTGATCGACCCCATGGTGCATGTGCGCAACCATTAAAACGCTGTCAACAAAAAAGAGCCCGCATCATCACGCGGGCTTTTTGTTGCGCTAGCCCTGCTCACAACCCCTTGGCCCACATCTCCTTCAAGATGCTTCGGCGTATGGTTTTATTGGTTTGAGCCGCATCAGCCCACCACCAACCGTGCTGCTGCATGTCTTGCGCGGCGGCCACGAAACGTTGCAGCACTTGATTGAAGTCGTCGTCGCTGTAATTCAGGCTAAAGATGAAACGCCCGGTGCCCACCCAACTCAGCGCCAAACCATGTTCGCGCAAGTAAAACTGCAGCATCCAGTTGTAGCGCGAGGGCTCCTGGTACAGCACCGTCCAAATGCTTTGCAGGTTGGCCACACGCACCGGCAAACCGGCGTCCTGCAACGCCTGGTTCAGTTGCGCAGCACGTTGATCCCAGCGTTGGTCCGCCCCTTCATACATGGCCTGCACCTCGGCCGACGACAGGCGGTGCAAAAAGACATTCATCGCGCCCATCACATAGGGGTGGGCATTGAAGGTGCCGCGCGCAAAACAAATGTCGGCGGGGCGGTCTTCGCGGAAACGTTTCATCCAGTGCGCACGGCCGCACACCACGCCCACGGGCAGGCCACCGCCCAAGGTTTTGCCATAGGTCACCATGTCGGCTTGCACGCCAAAGTACTGCTGCGCACCGCCCGGGGCCAAACGAAAGCCCACAAAAATTTCATCGAAGATCAGCGCAATGCCGCGTTCGGTGCACACCTCACGCAACTGTTTGAGCCACGTGGTGTAAGCCTCGCGGTCAAAGTGGGCGCGGCGGCTGCTGTCTACCAAAGACGAGTCGCCCGGCGCACCGCTGTTGGGGTGCAGGGCTTGCAGTGGGTTGATCAGCACACAGGCAATGTCGTTGCGGCTGCGCAGCACTTGGAGGCTGCGTTCGCTCATGTCGCGCAGGGTGTAGGTTTCGCGTGGGGGCAAGGGGTTGCCGGGGCCAGGCTGAACGTCCTCCCACCAGCCGTGGTAAGCCCCGCAAAACCGCACCAGGTTTTTGCGGCCACTGTGGTAACGGGCCAGGCGCACCGCTTGCATCACGGCTTCGGTGCCGGACATGTGGAAGGACACTTCATCCAGCCCCGAGATGGCTTTCAAACGGTACACGTTGTCGAGCACGCAGGGGTGGTAAGCGCCCAGCACAGGCCCCAGGTCGCGGGTGCGGCTGATGCCTTCGTCCACGCAGCTTTTGTAGAAGTCCACACCAAACAGGTTCACGCCGTAAGAGCCGGTGAGGTCGTACAGTTTTTGGCCGTCCAGGTCTTGCACCTGCACGCCAGTGGACGCTTGCAAAAAGCCGCCCACTTTCAAATGCTGTCGCAAATAGGGGCTGTACTGAAAGGGCACGCGGTAGTTGCCGGTGAACTGCAAGTCAGAGATCGAGTCGCGCGCCTCCACCGTCATGGCCACCGACTTGGCATGGCGCTGGCCCAGCGTGGCCGCCAGTTGGGCAAAACCGGCGCGGCGTTTTTCAACCAGTGCAGCCGGCGCACCGTCGGAGTTGAAAAACCGGTCTTCGTCAAAGGCATAACCCGGAATCAACGACGCCACACGTTTGGCCATGCGCGAATGCCCGGCCAGCGAGCGGTGTTTGGCACGCGACAGGTCCAAGCGCTGCTTGGCACGGGGCAAGGCCCAAGCCATGGTGCCCAGCAAGGCGGTGGCCCAAGCGATAGAAGAAAGCATCAAGGTTTCGTTCATGAAGTGGGTGTTGGAAGTCCAACCCCTTATGTAGCCTCCTCAATTGACAAGATGATGAAATGAATTTTTAAAATGAACACACTGCGCCGCATCTTTCAACACGAAGACATCAATTTTTTGCTCACCAACCGCGTGCCACGCATCGCCCTGACGCGTTTCATGGGTTGGTTCAGCAAACTGCGCTCACCCTGGCTTGCACGGGCCAGCATTGCCCTGTGGCGGCTCTTCACCGACCTCGATTTGAGCGAAGCCAAAACCCAGCGCTACGCCAGCCTGCACGACTGCTTCACACGAGAGTTGCGACCCGGTGCCCGGCCCATCAACACCGCCGATGAATTGCTGTGTTGCCCCAGCGACGGCATCGTAGGCAGCTGTGGCCATGTGAATGGCACGCAAGTTTTCCAGGCCAAAGGTTTTCCGTACGAACTGAAAGAACTCTTCGGCCCGAGCCAAGACACCACCCCGTTTGAAAACGGTGTTTACGTCACCCTGCGTTTAACGTCGGCCATGTACCACCGCTTTCACGCGCCCCACGACGGCGTGGTGGAGCATGTGACCTATCTGAGCGGCGACACCTGGAACGTCAACCCGATTGCGCTGAAGCGGGTAGAAAAACTTTTTTGCCGCAACGAACGAGCGGTGGTCAACATGCGTTTGTTGCAAGGCGGGCACCGCATCGCCCTCGTCCCCGTCGCCGCCATCCTGGTCGCCAGCATGCGCTTGCATTTTGCGAACGTGCTGCTGCACCTGCGCTACAAGGGCCCGAATGAAATCCCCTGCCAAGCCGCGCTGCAAAAAGGGCAAGAGATGGGCTGGTTTGAGCATGGCTCCACCATCATTGTGTTTGCACCCAAGGGGTTTGAACTGCTGCCCCATGTGGTGGCGGGGGCACGGGTGAGGATGGGGGAGGGGATGATGAGGGTGGCGGAGTAGCGTGGTTGACCCCGTTTCGGATTGCGATTTAAATGAATGCGACGCCATCCCCTCTCATCGTCATTCCCGCGAAAGCGGGAATCCAGGCAATGCAACGAGTTGAATCGTTCCTAACCTATTGCGGATCTCAACCCACTGGATTCCCGCTTTCGCGGGAATGACGTGTCTTTGCACCAGGATCGTGTCGCACATCACTTTGAATCACGCCCCCGATGCGGTTAAATCCGCAGCTTGTCAGGGCCTGTCAATGGGTCTTGGCGAGCCCTGCGCTATGCTTCTGCGTATTGTGTCCGTCCCGTCGCTCAGTCGGTTTGTGCCAGATTTGGCAACGATCCAATTCAGGTTGAACCCGCGAATCAACACAGTCGTAAGGCCACCATGAGAGCGTTATCTTCCACATTCTTGCTTACCCTTGCGCTCGTGTCCGCATCTGCGAGCGGTGCAGACAATAGTCGGGTCGGCATAGGGTTGGCCTTTGGTGAGTTGATTGTTAAAAGTGTTCCGGGCCCCGACGGTAAGCCTACCCACGCTTCCCTCATAGAAACTCTGTCCAAAGTAGCGAGAGTAGCGAACGAAGATATGCCCATGAATATCGATTCAGTGACACGCATCGAGAATATCTCAGCATCACCCGTCAAGCCAACGCTCACGTACAACTACACCCTTGCTGCATCTCTTGAGGACATCAACAGTGCAAGGTTTCTTCAGCGAAAGCGGCCTGAACTTGTGAAGTTCGTATGTACACATCCTGGTATGCAGACACTTGTGCAGTACGGCGTAACGGTTGAGTACGCGTATCGCACGCGAGATGGCGTTTTCGCCGGAAAGATTGAGGTGCCTCCTAGAGACTGCAAATAGCCACGTGGTAGCGCGATGCACATCTTCCGCCGCCATATATCCCACAGCGCCCGCTACACTTCGGTCTTCGGAGGCCCACATGTCTGCACTCGCTGAAGAACTGTCTCGCAAAGCGCTCGCTCTTTCACCCGAGGAACGGGTGTGGCTCGCCGAGGAATTGCTCGCTACCGTCCATGAGGAAGATCCAGAGGTGGAGGCCGCCTGGGACGTGGAGATCAAACGCCGCATCACCGAGATCGAGAACGGAACGGCCAAGCTCATCCCCGCTGAAGAAGTATTCGCGGAAGTCCGCCGCATGATTAAGTGAAACCAGTACAGTTTCACGACGAGGCCAAGGCCGAAATCGCACACGAAACGCTTTACTACAACCAGGTCAGTCAAGCCTTGGCCGAACGTTTTGTCCGCGCGGTCGAGCAGGCTGTGGCGCTGGCCTCAGAGTTTCCGGCGATGGGCAGCAATTACAAGTACGGCACGCGTCGCTACTACCCGAAGAAGTTTCCCTTTTCAGTGGTTTATATCGAACGAGAGAGCACGGTGTATGTCCTTGCTCTCGCCCCGTTCTCCAAGAAGCCTGGCTACTGGCGCACGCGCCGCCACGACGCTTAGGGTTGGGACAACGGGGTGCCTCCCATCGCAAATCGTTGCGTCAGGAAGAACGGCGCCTCGGCAGCCCGCTCGGTGAACACACACAACTCATTGCACCACAGCGGCTGACCCAGCGCACGCGCGAAGTGAGCCTCGGCCAGCGGCTTCAAAGCAGCCCGCTCTGGCGCACTCAACCCATTGCTCAACGTCATATGAAACCGCCAATCCTCCAGCACATGGGCGTACCCCAGGCGCTCCACATGGCCACGTTGACTGGGGGTGAGGTGGGGATGAAGGTAGCGCTGTTGTTGCGCCTCGGTCAGTGCGGCGCGCCAGGGGTCGAGTTCCAGGACGCAGGCGTCGGCCAGGCGGCGCAGGGGGTGGTCAGCTGCTGGGGGTGTGGTGGGGCGCAGGGCCAGGAAGTCACCGAGTTCGGCCACTTCTAGGGTTGGCATTAAAAACGCCGCTTGTTGTGAGGCCCAGGCCTGCACCGCTTGCAGGAAATCGTTCTCCGTCAAGCCGGGTTGGAGCCGCAAAGGTGCTTTGAGCGTGGCATGAAAACCGTAGCGCCAGGGGGTGCTGACTTCGGGTCGCGCGGGCGGTGTGAGTGTTTTGCCTGCTTGCGCATCACGTCCCAGCCATGTGCATCCGGCTACCCACAAGGGGTGGTCGGCAAGGGGTGCGAAGTAGAGCGCGTATCGTTGTTGATTCGATGTTGTCATGCCGCGTGGTCCACGGTGAGTTGCACCGCATCGGCGGCGAAGAGGGTGCGACCGGCTTCCACGATTTGGCCGTCTGTGTCCCGGCTTTGGAACTGCACGACCAGCACGGGCTCTGAGGCGGGGCGGGACAGCAGGTCGGCCTCGGTGCTGGTGGGCAAGCGGCAGGACACGGTGCTTTGCGCGCGCACATAGTCGAGCA
Organism: Pseudomonadota bacterium; assembly: GCA_046049865.1. GTDB lineage: Bacteria > Pseudomonadota > Gammaproteobacteria > Burkholderiales > Burkholderiaceae_C > JANPCX01. The sequence goes on from JBJOQO010000004.1 coordinate 101,117, forward strand.
CGCCCAAGGACTGCAGGGCCTTAGTGATAGAGCCGCTGCGCACAAAGGCCTCGGGCATGTCGATGAGGCGCGGGCAGGGGTACACCGTGGTGCCCAGGCCGATGGGCCGGCCGCGCAGGCTGGCTCGGGTGGTCAACACCACCACCTTGTTTGATTTGGACAGCTGCAAAAGTTGGGCCCACTCACCCGCCGCTTGAACCTGGTGGTGCAATAGCTCGCGCTGGGCGGCCTCGCCGGCTTGGGCCAGGTTGTGTGTCATGCGGGTGCGGCGCTGCAGGGCGTAGTCCAGCACCAGCTCGCGCACATAGGTGCCACTGCCTTGTTGCACACGCAAATGCCCTTCCTGAACCAAGGCCTGCACGGCTTGGCGCAGGGTGTGGCGGTTCACGCCGAATTGTTCGGCGAGCTGCACATCACTGGGCAGCCGCTCGCCGGGCTTCAAGCGGCCTTGGGTGATGTCTTGTCGCAGGGTGTGTGCAATTTGCGCCCACAGGCGTTGGGGTGGATCACTGGGCGTGGGCATGTTGAATTTGCGAAGAAGGCCAGTACGTCAAGAAACCGTCACACAAGAAGTTCAGAATGCGTGCATCTTAAAGTCGTCTAGATGACACGCCCATGACAAGCGCTGCCGAACGTTCCACCGAACACCCCATGACGCCCGAGCGACGGGCCGAGGCGCTGCGTGTGTTGGCAGCGGCCAATCCCGACCAGTTGACCCGTTTGGCCGCCCCCATCGTGGCGGACCATGCGTTTGATGTGCTGCGTGCACCTGAGGCCGGTTTGATGATGGTGCGAGCCCGGCTCGCCAATACCGGCGACCGCTACAACCTCGGCGAAGTCACCGTGACCCGCTGTGTGGTGCGGCACGCGCCGGGCCCCAGCCACGCCGCTGTGGCGGGGGTGGGCCATGTGATGGGTTTGAACAGTGCACATGCCCTGGTGGTGGCGCAGATGGACGCGCTGCTGCAACTGCCGGCCTTGCATGGGCTGTTGTGGTCGTCCGTGGTTGAACCGCTGCAACAGGCCATGAAACAAAAACAACAAGCGGAGCGTGCGAACACTGAAACCAGTCGCGTGCGCTTTTTCACCTTGCAGTCGGAGGCCGCATGAATTTGGCCGACATCGCGCCCGGGTTTGCGTCGCCGGTGGCGGGCGCGCAGCAAACGTTTCGTGCCGTGCTGCAGGCCATGTCACGCCCGGGGTCGTTGCAGGTGCTGCCGCCGCAAGCCAGCCAGGGCCTGCAAGCGCCGGGCATCAGCGCGGCGCTCAATGCCGTGCTCTTGACCTTGCTCGATGCCGACACCTCCTTGCACCTGGGGCCGTTTTGGCACCGCGACGCGCTGCAAGACTATTTGCGTTTTCACACGGCCACCCGTTTGGTGGACGATGACGAACGGGTGAATGAGGCCGAGTTTGTGGTCATCAGCAGTGCGAATGCGTTTGCGCATTGGTGGTCGGTGTTGGACCTGGGGAATGATGAAACCCCGCAGCGCAGCAGCACCCTGATTCTGGAAGTGCAAAGCCTGAGCCAAAAGGCGGGCGAGCCCGGCGGTCTCTTGTTGCGTGGCCCCGGCATTCAAGACGTGCAGCGTTTGGTGGTGGGCGACGTGCCACCCGATTTCTGGCAGGCCCGCATTCAAGCGCAGACCTTGTTCCCGCGTGGCATTGATTTGATTTTGTGCTGCGACCAGACCGTGGCAGCGATTCCGCGCAGCACGCACATCGTCATCGAGGAGTAGCTCGTGTACATCGCAGTCAAGGGAGGTGAGGAGGCCATTGCCGCGTCACAACGTTTGCTCGACGCCGCACGCCGTGGTGATGCCGCCGTGCCCGAATTGCAGGTGCAACAACTGCGCGAGCAACTGGGTTTGCTGGTGGACCGTGTGATGGCCGAGGCCTCGCTTTACGACCCATCGCTTGCCGCCTTGGCCATCAAGCAGGCTTTGGGGGATGTGACCGAGGCGGTGTTTTTGCTGCGCGCCTACCGCACCACCTTGCCGCGTTTTGGTTTCACGCAGCCGGTGGACACGCGGCGCATGCGGGCGCAGCGGCGTGTCAGTGGAATCTTCAAAGACATCCCCGGCGGACAGTTGTTGGGCGCCACCTTTGACTACACCCAGCGCCTGCTGGACTTCGGGTTGATGCAGGACAGGCTGCAGCAAGCGCTGAATTCCTCGGCGGCTGAAGCGCGGCCCAACATCGCCGACCCGTGCGAGCCTTTGCACAACCCCATCGACGCACTGACCGCAGAAGGTTTGATCGAAGCCTGCCACCCGTCCGAGGGCGACCCCGAGCCGCTGGACATCACCCGCGACCCGCCCGTCTACCCCTTGCCGCGCACGGCCAGGCTGCAAATGCTGGCGCGTGCCGATGAGGGCTGGGTGCTGGGCATGGCCTACTCCACGCAACGCGGTTATGCCAACAGCCACCCCTTCGCGGGTGAGATTCGCCATGGTGCGGTGCCGCTGGAAATCGTTCCGGAAGAGTTGGGTTTTGCGATTGAAATTGGTGAGATCGAGCTGACCGATTGCCAAATGATCAACCAGTTTGTCGGCAGCAGCACCCAGCCCGCACAGTTCACACGCGGCCAGGGCCTGGTGTTGGGACACAGTGAACGCAAAGCGATGGCGATGTCGCTGGTGGACCGGGTGCTGCGTTTTGAAGAGTTTGATGAACTGCCCACCAGCCCCGCCCAAATGCAAGAGTTCGTGCTGCCCCATGGCGACAACGTGGAAGCCTCGGGTTTCGTGCAGCACTTGAAGCTGCCGCACTACGTGACGTTTGAGTCGGAGTTGCAGTTGATACGGGGGTTGCGCGCGCAACAGCCCGACCCGTTGAGCCAACAACCTTCGCCATGACTCAACCAGCCCAGACCCTCACCCCAGCCCTCTCCCACAAGTGGGAGAGGGGGCATTTCGGCTCCCTCTCCACCGTACCCGGGGGAGAGGGGTGGGGTGAGGGGGTGCGGGAGAAGCAAGAAGCTGCGGTGAATATTGACAATCTCAGCACGAACGCGGGTGCCTCCATGAATGGCTATAACTTCGCCTACCTCGACGAGAACACCAAACGTTCCATCCGCCGGGCCTTGCTCAAGGCGGTGGCCATCCCCGGCCACCAGGTGCCGTTTGGCTCGCGTGAAATGCCGCTGGCTTATGGCTGGGGCACCGGCGGCATTCAAGTGACGGCAGCGGTGATCGGTGCCAGCGACGTGCTCAAGGTCATCGACCAGGGTTCAGACGACACCACCAACGCCGTCAACATCAGGCAGTTTTTTGCACGCACCACGGGTGTGGCCACCACCGAGCGCACGGTGGATGCCACGGTGATTCAATCCCGGCACCGCATTCCAGAGCGGCCTTTGAACGAATCGCAAATCCTCGTGTACCAGGTGCCTCAACCGGAACCGCTTTACAAACTGGAGCCACGCCGAGGCGAGACGCGCAAGCTGCATGCTTTCGCTGAATACGGCTTGATGAATGTGAAGCTGTATGAGGACATTGCCCACTGGGGTCGCATTGATGTGAGCTACGACTACCCGGTGCTGGTGAACCACCGTTATGTGATGTCGCCCTCGCCCATCCCGAGTTTCGACAACCCCAAGATGCACCAGAACCCGGCCCTGCAGTTGTTTGGCGCGGGCCGTGAAAAACGCCTGTATGCGGTGCCGCCCTACACCGATGTGAAAAGCCTGGACTTCGCCGACCACCCCTTCCGCATCGAGCCCCAAGGCCACGCCTGCGCCCTGTGCGGCTGCACCACCAGTTACCTGGACGAGATGGTGCTGGACGATGGGCAAACACTCTGGGCTTGTTCTGACAGTGATTGGTGCAAAGAGCAGCAGGAGAAATCGACATGAGTTTGTCCACCAAAGCCCTGGTTCCTGCTGCATTGACCATCAGGCCAGCCACCGTGGCCGATTGGCCCGAGGTGCTCCGCCTTTATGAGTCGTCTGGCATCGACAACCCTGGCGACAACGATGTGCACGCGGGTGCCACCTTGTGGTCCCGCCTGGAGCGGACCGGTGGTGTGGTGTTGCTCGCCGAGGCACGCGGTTTGGCGGTGGGAACGCTCACGTTTTTTGTCTTGCCTTTGTTGGCCCACGGCGGCCAACCTTCCATGGTGGTGGAAGACGTGGCGGTGGACGAGAGCGCGCAAGGTTTAGGCATCGGCCGCGCACTGATGAACGCCGCCATGGAGATGGCGCGGCAGCAGGGTTGCTACAAACTCGCGCTGTCGTCCAACCTCAAACGCCATGCGGCCCATGCGTTTTACGAGCACCTGGGTTTGCAGCGCCATGGGGTGAGTTTTTTGGTGCAGCCTATGCCCGAGCATGCCGAAAACAAGTTGGAGTCTTTGACATGAACGCGGCGTTTTCACACCCCCTGCTGGCGGTGCAGAACCTCGGTTACCGCTTTCCCAACCACCGCAACGAACAGTGGGCGGTGCGACAAGCCAGCTTTGAGTTGTTTGCCGGTGAGGTGGTGGCCATCGTGGGGGAGTCGGGCTCGGGCAAATCCACCTTGCTCAACTGCATTGCCGCCAGACTGGCGCCGCAGCAGGGCCAGGTGCACTACCAACAACGTTCTGGCGAGCGGGTGGATGTGCATGCCCTGGCCGAACGTGAGCTGCGTGTGCTGACGCGCACCGAGTGGGGTTTTGTAGAGCAGCATGCCCATGAAGGGCTGCGCATGAATGTGAGTGCCGGGGCCAATGTGGCTGAGCGGCTGATGGGCTTGGGCGAACGCCACTACGGCCAGTTGCGCGGCACGGCTGCACAGTGGATGGAGAAAGTGGAGCTGGAGCCTGCCCGCATGGACGACTCGCCCCGCACCTTCTCGGGCGGTATGCGCCAACGCCTGCAGATCGCTCGCAACCTGGTGACGCGGCCGCGTTTGGTCTTGATGGACGAACCCACCTCGGGTTTGGATGTGTCGGTGCAAGCACGCCTGCTCGACCTGATACGCCTCTTGGTGGCGCGGCTGCACTTGTCGGTTCTGGTCGTCACCCATGACCTGGGTGTGGCCCGCCTCTTGGCCCACCGCACTTTGGTGATGCGCCAAGGCGAGATCGTTGAACAAGGCCTCACGGACAGGGTGCTGGACGATCCGCAGCATGCCTATACCCAGCTCTTGGTGTCGTCCGTGGTGTCTGCATGAGATGAACGCATGAAGCCAACCATGAATTCCGTGTTGTCGGTTCGTTCCGTCCACAAAACTTTCACCTTGCATTTGCGCGACAGCCTGCAATTGCCGGTGCTGCGTGGTGTATCACTCGACGTGTCCGCAGGTGAATGTGTGGCCCTGGTGGGGCCCTCCGGCAAAGGCAAGTCCACGTTGATGAAGTGTTTGTATGGCAGCTACAGCGTGGATGCCGGACAAATGTGGTTGCAAGTTCCAGGAGAAGCGGCCTTGGATTTGGCCGCAGCCGACCCGCAAACCTTGATCCAACTGCGCCGCTCCCACATCGCCTATGTGAGCCAGTTCTTGCGCGCCCTGCCGCGTGTACCCGCCTTGGATGTGGTGGCCGAGCGTGTACTGTCGAAACCGCGATCGGCGAACACAGACATGACCGACACCACGGCGGACCCCTTGGATGACGCGACCCATGAAGTCGCGCTCAAAGAAGCACGCCAGCAAGCCGCCGAGCTGCTCTCGCGCTTGAATGTGCCGCGTAATTTGTGGGGGCTGCCCCCCGCCACGTTCTCGGGCGGCGAACAACAACGCATCAACATTGCACGTGGTTTGGTGCAGCCCGCCTCGCTGTTGCTGCTGGACGAGCCCACGGCTTCGCTGGACGCCGCCAACCGCCGTATCGTGATCCAATTGATCCAAGAAGCCCAGGCGCGCGGCAGCGCGGTGGTGGGCATCTTCCACGACGAAGAAGTGCGTGATGCGGTCGCTCACCGCTGTGTGGATTTCAATCATGAAGCCCAATAGTCACCCAGCCTAGCAATGGCCCACGCCGCCCTCACCCCAACCCTCTCCCACCAGTGGGAGAGGGGGCTTATCGGCTCCCTCTCCACTGTACTCGGGGGAGAGGGTTGGGGTGAGGGGGACGGGGTGGGCTGAACTGGCGCTGACCCATCAAAAAGCCAAGGCACTTTATGTCCGACGTTCTTTACACCAATGCCCGTGTGGTCCTGCGCAACGAAGTCCTGCCCCACGCCACGGTCCGTGTGGTCAAGGGTCTGATCACGGACATCGACAGCAGCACAAGCCAAGACCCCAGCGCCATCGACTGCGAGGGCGATTTCCTCCTCCCCGGTTTGGTCGAGGTGCACACCGACAACCTGGAGCGCCACGTCACGCCGCGCCCCAAAGTCAACTTCCCCATGCAAAGTGCGGTGCAGGCCCACGACGCCGAAATTGCGTCCGTGGGCATCACCACCGTGCTGGATGCCATTGGTGTGGGCGACCCCTATGGCGAAGGTTTTCGCTCCCGCGACCAAAGTGAATTGCTTCGGGTGCTGGATGCGCTACAAGCCGCCCAGGTGCTGCGGGCGGACCACTTGATCCACGTGCGCTGCGAACTGCCTGCACCCAACGCGCGCGAGCTGTTCCAGCCCTTTGCCCACCATGCACGTTTGCGTTTGATTTCGCTGATGGACCACACACCGGGACAGCGCCAATGGTCCAACATTGAACATGCGCGCATCTACTACACCGGCAAAAAAGGTTGGAGCGATGCGCAGTTTGACGAAGAAGTGCGCATTGCCCCGCAGCGCCAGGCGGAGTTTGCACAGCCCAACCGCGCCTGGTTTGCCGACTTCGCCCGCACCCACCAGGTGGCCCTGGCCACCCACGACGACACCACCACCGACCATGTGGAAGAAGCGGTGCAACTGGGTGCCGTGATGAGCGAGTTCCCCACCACCCTGGCCGCAGCC